>NZ_NIRR01000004.1 GCF_002204745.1 Hymenobacter amundsenii | reverse complement strand
TTGCCGAAGTTGTGCGGGCGCTGCCGTGGAGTACTTGTCCCATAAGTTCGTGCGAAATTCCAGCCCGGAAAATACACCATCTCTCTCTGGGACTATACAACTAGTACCGGGGTAGCAACGTTAGGGAACGGCCACCTAGCCCGGCAACGCCCGCCCCCGGCGGCGCGTATGCCGGGGTGCACCTCCTTTTGCCCCCGTTCTACTCCGCCCCGTGACGATACGCCCCCTGTTGCCCGCCGCCCTACTTTTGCTCCTGGTTGCCTCGGCCACCGCGAGCCAGGCCCAAACCGGCCCCGAACGCCGCCGCCGCCACTACGACGGCCAGGCCCGGCCCTATTATCGGGGTCCGTTTCGCTTCACGCTGGGCGGGGGCGTGGGTTACTACAACGGCGACCTCACCAGCAGCCTGGGCGACCAGTTTCTGGGTCCCAGCTTGAGCGCGGGCCTGCTTTACCAACTGCACCCGCACTGGCAAGTGGGCGGTGAAGTTTCATACCTCAAGCTGGGAGCTAAGGATTATCTGCCAGAGCGCGGGTTGGCTTTTGAGGGCAAAAACGGACTGGGCATTGCCTTCGTGCGCTGGGAACCCTTCCACGACGAAGGAGCCTACGCCACGCCCCACGCGTCGGCGGCCATCATCAAGCCCTACCTGAAGGTGGGGGGTGGTTTTGCGCTCTACAGCCCCAAATCGTTCCGGGGCACCACCCGGCCCAGCGGCAACTTCAGCCCCGCCTACTTGGCCCCCGAGCGCAACGATTACCCGGCCCTGGCCCTGGTGCTGCCGGTGGGCGTAGGCTTCACGGTGCGGCTCACTTCCCAGTTCAGCGCTTCGCTCGAAGGTTCTTACTCGCTCACGACCACCGACCAGCTCGACGACATCAGCACGTTCAAACCCACTGGTGCCGACCAGGGCCGCTCTGCTTCCGCGCTCAAAGACAATTACGGCCAGCTTGAACTCAAGCTCGAATACGCCCCCTGGGCTCGTTAAAGGAAGTTTCACTATACTCCGAACGCAAAAAAGGGCCCGCCGATTGGCGGGCCCTTTTCGGGGGTTGAGGGCGGGTCAGGCTATTGCTTGACGAACCGCTCGTGGAACGTCTTCTGCCCGTCGCTTACCGTGAGCAGATACACGCCGTTGGCGAGGCCCGCTACGTTGAGCTGCCCGTTCTCGAAGCGCACGTTGGCCACCCGGGCGCCGCGCAAATCCGTAACCGTGGCCGATACTGCGGGGGCCTTACTGGCCAGCGCGATGTTGAGCACGTCGGACGCCGGGTTCGGATAGAGCGTGACGGCCTGGCCGAAGGCGGAATTGTCGCCGTTGAGCGCGGCCGGAGCGGCACCGGTGGAGGTAGCCGCTACGCCTTGGTTAGCCAGCGTACCGCCCGTAATGTTGACGGTGTAATCCTCGGTTTCGCCGTAGCTGTAGCTGCCGCAGCTGGTCGTAGCGGCGTTGTCGCTCATCACGACGCGCAGGCGGGTGCTGCCGCTGCGGGCCGAAGTTGGTACCGTGAAGCTGGCCGACAGCGTGGCGCTGCTCGACGAGGAACCCGAGATAATCCGCTCGCCGGCGTCATCGAAGTCGCCATCCTGGTTGTAGTCGATGTACACGTCGTAGGTCTCGGAGTAGGCCGTGGAGGCGAAACCGGCCGAGAGGTACATCGTCTGGGCCGAACCGGCGGCCAGGTTGGTGCTGGTAGCCGTGCCGTTGTAGTAGCCACCATCTTTGCCCGAAGTGCGGTTGATGGAGCCCAACTGCACGAGGTCGAGCCACTCGTAGCTCACGTTGCTGCCCTTGCTGGTGCAGTACGTAGCCGGAGCGGGCGGCGGAGGCGTGGTGCCGCCACCGGAAGCCGCGGCCCCAACGCCCACGGCGTACCAGGCGTTGGTAACAGCAATTTCCTGGGCTGAGCCGGCCCCGTACAAGTCCTTGGCCGACTGGATGCTGTAGGTGCGGGCGGCGGCGTAGTTGCTGCTGGCCGTCAGATACACGTTTTCGGTGCGGTAGGCAATTTTAGCGGCGGCATCGATACCGATGGCGGCTACCGAGTAGGCATTGCCCTTGTCGTTGGTGCCGCTTTTGCCCACACTCAGGATGTAGAACCAGTGGTTGAGCACGCCCGAGTTGGTATGCACGCCCCCGTTGTCGCCCGAGCCGGTGGCCCAGTAGGTGCCCTGGTAGGTATCGGGCTGCCCCTCGGCGTTGGGGTTGCTCATCGAGCGCAGTGAAGGGCGCTGCTTGTCAATGTCTTCACCAATGAGCCAGGTTTGCTTGCTGGGGGCCTTGTAGTACTCCACGGCTGCGCCCCAGATGTCGGAGAAGCCTTCGTTGAGGGCCCCCGACTCGTAGGAGTACGTCAGGTTAGCGGTGCTGGAGCACACGGCATGGCCAATTTCGTGGGCGCACACGTCGAGCGAGGTCAGGGGCGAGAAGCGGGTAGCGCCGTCACCGTAGGTCATGCGCGTGCCGTCCCAGTAAGCATTTTCGTAGCTACGGTCGTAATGCACGTAGCTCTTGATGGCGGCTCCGTTGCCGTTGTAGGAGTTGCGGCCGTGCACGTTTTTCCAGTAGTCATACACCGCTTGGGCACCCCAGTGGGCATCGAGGGCCGCGTTGTCGAAAGCCGTGTTGTTGAGTTCGGTCCAGCTATTGTTGGCATCGGTGAAATCCACGGCCGCACTATAGTTCGTCCCCTGGTTCATGTCGAAGGTCTGCACGCCCGAGCCGCGCGTCACGTCGCGCAGGCGGTAGGAACCGTTGTAGCTGTCGGTGGTGCTGCTCTGGGTACCGCTGTAGCGGGTGGCAAACGAGCCGGTAGCGGCCGCGTGCTTGATGATGGCATCCTGGAACACCACGTCGCCGGAGTGCGCATCCACGTAGATGAACGCGCGGCTCACAGGCGACTGGGCGTACACGTTGAACTTCCAGGCCAGCGTGGGCTTACCGGCTTTGAGGGGGTTAGCCGAACGCATGTCGCGCACCACAACCAGCTCGCCCTTTGGAGCATACGTGGCGGACGGGTCGTTTTCCTGGGCTTTCAGGTACACCTCTTCAGCGGCGTCCTGCCACATGTAGGTTTTAGCGCCCACAAACGAAAGGGCCCGGGTCAGGGCAGCCGAAGCGTCAATCGAAGGCGTGGTGTTCAGGCTCCGGACTTTCTCAAACTGGCCACTGATGCTCTCGACGCGGCCCTGGCGGGCGTGCACCGAGTAGGTGGCGTGCTCTACCTTGATGCCCTTGTAATACTGCTGATACTTCTCGTGCACGAAGCCCGCGTCGTCGGCCTGGGTTTTGAGTTGCAGGAGTTGGTCGTCGGAGCCCAGACCCAACTGCTCACGTAGCGCCGTGCGGGCGTTGCTGAGTTGGTAGGCGTTGCCCTCGGCTTTGAACTGCACCAAGGCTGGCGTGCCGTCTTCACGCAGTTCCTGGCTTTTCACCCGCGAGTAATCCTGGGCATAAGCGGTGGTGGAAGCCAGGCCTCCGAGCAGCAAAAGGGTTGCCACTGAGTACTTGTTTTTCATAGGATGGTGGATTGGTTGTGGAGATGAAAAAGGGTGAATAAAAAGAGCGCATTGCACCAAGCCAAGACCTGGTTGCCGGGTCAAATTATCTTTTTTTTAATTTTTTAACACTTATCCTATTGAACTTTTTACAAAATCCGGTTTTCATGGCTATACAAGGCGAAAAAAATATCAAAATGGTAATAGACCCGCATAAGCATATATTGTACTATTTAAATAAATTATTTATTCAAATTGCCTATAGTGTACTGCCTGGCCCTACCATACGGGCTGGCTTGAACGCAAAAAAGGGCCCGCCGATTGGCGGGCCCTTTTCGGGGATTGAGGGCGGGGCGGGCTATTGCTTGACGAACCGCTCGTGGAACGTCTTCTGCCCGTCGCTTACCGTGAGCAGATACACGCCGTTGGCGAGGCCCGCTACGTTGAGTTGCCCGTTCTCGAAGCGCACGTTGGCCACCCGGGCGCCGCGCAAATCCGTAACCGTGGCCGATACTGCGGGGGCCTTGCTGGCCAGCGCGATGTTAAGCACGTCGGACGCCGGGTTTGGATAGAGCGTGACGGCTTTCTCCAGCGCGGTGGCGTTGAGTGTAGTGCCGGGCGTAATGCTGGCAATACCCTGCTCGGCTAAGGCCGCGCCGCCGGTAATGTTGATCGTGTAGTCTTCGGTTTCGCCGTAGCTGTAGCTACCGCAGCTGGTGGTGGCCGCCGCATCGCTCATCACAATCCGCATCCGGGTAGCGCCGTTGCGGGCCGTAGTGGGCACCGTGAAGGTGCTGGTTAGGGTGGCAGTGCTGGCCGAGGAGCCCGATACCACGGTTTCGCCCGCGTCGCTGAAGTCACCGTCCTGGTTGTAATCGATGAAGACTTTCCAGTTCTCGGTGTAGGCCGTGGAGGCAAAACCGGACGAGAAGCTGATCGTCTGCGACGAGCCGGCGGCAACCGAAGTAGAAGTAGCCGTACCGTTGTAGTAGCCACCATCGGCGCCCGATGTGCGGGCGATAGTGCCGAGCTTCACGTAGTCAATCCACTCGTAAGCGACACTGGTACCCTTGCTGGTGCAATAAGCCACAACGGGCGGAGGAGTGGTTCCGCCACTGGCGGCACCCACACCCACAGCGTACCAAGCGTTGGTAGTGGCCGTTACTTGCGCCGAACCAGCTCCGTAGAGGTCGGTAGCGGCCGAAATGGCGGCGGTACGGGCTGCGGCGTAGGTCGACGAAGCCGTCAGGTAGATGGACTCGGTGCGGTAGGCAATTTTAGCGGCGGCATCGATGCCCACACCCGTTACCGAGTAAGCGCTGCCAATGTCGTTGGTGCCCGAACCACCCTGGCTGAGCAGGTAGAACCAGTAGTTGAGCACGCCCGAGTTGGTGTGCACACCGCCCTGGTCGTTGGTGTTATTGGGCGTGGTGGTGGTGGGCTTCCAGTAGGTACCCTTGTAGGTATCGGGCTGGCCGTACTGGTTAGGGCTGCTCATGGAGCGCAATGCTCCACCGGCTTTCTTCACCTCCTCGCCAATGAGGAATGTGCTCTTGCCGGTCAGGCCGAACTGGGCCACGGCGCGGGCTTCCACGCAGGCACCCCAGATGTCGGAGAAGCCTTCGTTCATGGCGCCCGATTCGTTGGCGTAGGTCAGGTTAGCCGTTTTTTCGCACACGGCGTGGCCGATTTCGTGGCCGCACACGTCGAGGGCCGCCAGGGGCTTGAAAGTAGTGGCCCCGTCGCCGTAGGTCATTACCGAGCCGTTCCAGTAGGCGTTTTCGTAGCCCACGCCGTCGCCGGGCGTGTCGTCGAAGTGCACGTAGCTCTTGATTTTGGCGCCCGCGTTGTCGTACGAGTTACGGTTATGTACCACCTTCCAGTAGTCGTATGTGGCCTGGGCACCGAAGTGGGCATCGCCGGCTACGTTGTCGAAGTTGGCGTTGTTGTATTCGGTGGCCGTCCAGTTGTTGTCGGCATCGATGAAGTCGGTAGCGGCCGTGTAGCTGCTGCCCTTCTTACAGTTGTAGGTTTCAATGCCTAGGCCGCGGGTAGTTTCGCGCAGGTTGTAGCCGCCGGTGGCGGTGCCGTTGGCCAGCGAACGGGTGCCGCTGTAGGCCGTGGCAAACGTAGCCGTAGCCGCCACATGCTTGATGATGGCATCCTGGCCGACGATGTCGCCGGAGTGGGCATCCACGTAGATAAAGGCGCGGCTCACGGGCATCTGGGCATACACGTTGAACTTCCAAGCCAACGTAGGCTTACCGGCTTTCAGGGGGTTGGCGGTGCGGGCGTTGCGCATCACCACCAGTTCGCCCTGGGGCTTGTAGGTAGCGTTGGGGTTGTTTTCGAGCTGCTTTAGGCCGGCTTCCTCGCGGGCATCCTGCCACATGTAGGTTTTGGCACCCACGAACGCGAGGGCCCGGTTCAGGGCGGCCGAAGCATCGAGCGAAGGCGCGGTGTTCAGGCCCCGCACTTTCTCAAACTGGCCGCTGATGCTCTCGACGCGGCCCTGACGGGCGTGCACCGAATAAGTGCCGTGCTCTACTTTGATGCCCTTGTAGTACTGCTGGTATTTCTCGTGCACGAAGCCCAACTCGTCGGCCTCGGTCTTCGTTTGCAGCATCTGATCATCGGAGCTAAGCTCCAACTGTTCGCTCAGAACAGCTTTGGCGTTGCTGAGCTGGTAGGCGTTGCCCTCCGTTTTGAACTGCACCAGGAAAGGCGTGCCATTTTCGCTGAGGCTCTTGCTCTGTACGCGGGAGTAATCTTGGGCAAGCGCTGTAGAAGTTAATCCACCAAGCAGCAACAGAGTTGCCGCAGAGTATTTGTTGACCATAGAGCGTGGTTGGTTGTGAGATGCAAAAAATTGAATGGATCAAGGAAATACCGTTGATCAGACAGTCTTTCCACATCGCTAAATTAGATGTATTTCAATATAAAGGTACTTTTATTGAAATATTTTTTATCTGATATCTATTTTATGAAAATTGCTTAATGAAACAGGCTAATTACTGATAATATACAATCCACTGTTATACAGCATTATAAGTTTACAAACTCTTTTCTCTGGACGATCTAAACAACTTCTGCGTTCGGTAAAACACCCGAATTTTTAACCATTTCAAGAAATACTCATGCAATCTTCATCTAACGATTCCTCCTCGCGCTGGAGCCTCGCAGGCCAGACGGCCGTGGTTACCGGAGCCTCTAAAGGCATCGGCGCGGCCATTGCCCTCGAACTGCTCGAACTGGGCGCCACCCTGGTGGCTGTGGCCCGCACCGCCGCCGACCTGGAGCAGCAGGTAGCCGAATGGCAGCAGCGGGGCCTGCCCGCGCACGCCCTGGCCGCCGACGTAAGCACGCCCGCCGGCCGCACCCAACTGCTGGGCGAAATAGCCCAACGCTGGCCCCAGGTGCATATCCTTGTCAACAATGTGGGCACCAACGTCCGCAAACCTACCGTGGAGTACTCCGACGAGGAATACCGGTACCTGCTGGCTACCAACCTCGATTCGGCCTGGGAACTGAGTCGGGGCGTGCAGCCGCTAATGGTAGCTGCCGGGGGCGGTAGCATCGTTAATATCTCGTCGGTAGCAGGCCTCACGCACGTGCGCACCGGGGCCATTTACGGCATGACGAAAGCGGCGCTGGTGCAGCTCACGCGCAACCTGGCCGTAGAATGGGCCGGGCTCAACATCCGCGTGAATTGCGTGGCTCCCTGGTATATCCGCACGCCGCTGGCCGAAACAGTGCTTAAAAACGACGATTTCCGCAACAGCGTTATCGGCCGCACCCCGATGGGCCGGGTGGGCGAGCCCGAAGAAGTAGCCGCCGCCGCCGCCTTCCTGTGCCTGCCCGCCGCCGCCTACATCACCGGCCAAACCCTGGCCGTCGATGGCGGCTTCACGGTAAACGGGTTTTCGTAAGGTGACTGAGTGACAAAAAAGCCCGTCATGCTCCGACTCCGCCTACGCTCAGCATGACGGGCTTTTTTGCACTCACTTCACCAAATCACTCAGCCACCGCCTTGCTCAGCCGCCGCAGGGCCTGCTCATAACGTGCCAGCGCCCCCTCATCCGAAGCCAGATACAAAAACGGCTCGATGAGTTCCAGCTCCATGAGCAGCAGTTCGCCATCCTGGTCGAGGCCATCGACGCGGGCGTAGAGGCAGCCGGGCGCGAACTCGCGCACGATGCGGTCGGCGGAGGCCCGCAGGTGGGCTGGGGCCTCGCGGGGGGTAATGCCACCGCCGAGGTAATGCTGTACCCGGAAGTCGCCCGATTTAGGCGTTTTCAGTACGCAATGGCTGTATTCGCCCCCAAAGTAGAGCAACGACCACTCACCTTCTTCCTGAATACGCGACTGGAAGGGCTGGGCCAGAAAGTCTTCGTGGGCGACCAGCTCGGTGAGCTGGGGCTGGCGGACGGCGGTTTCCTGGCGGGTGAGGATGAAGGTGTTTTTGGCCCCACCACTCACGGCCGGCTTCACCACAATCTGCTCCTGGCCCATTTCTTCGAGCAAAGCGGCAGCATCCACGGCTTCGCCCCGGGGCAGCAGGCGGGTGGGCACAATGCGGATACCAGCCCGCTCCATATCGAGTAGGTAGCGCTTGTTGGCGTTCCAGCGCACCACGGCGGCCGGGTTCAGCAGCCGCACGCCGGTCCGATCCAATTCGTCGAGCCAGTGGTAAAACTCCTCCACGCGGTCGAAATAGTCCCAGGGCGACTTGAGTAGCACGGCGTCGTAGCGGTGCCAGTCTACGGTAGGGTTGCTCCAGATGCGGGGCTCCACCGTGTGGCCCTGCTGGCGCAGATAGCGTGTGAGCAGCGCATCTTCGTCATCGACGTTGGGAGCGGCGTACTGGGCCAGGCTTTCGCAGGTAACGAGGGCAATATTCATATTTTTGAGCTGTTAGCTACTAGCTGTTAGCCGTCAGCTTATGTTTAGGTTGATGGCAATTTACAATCGGCTTGTTCTTCGTTCAATGCCAAATAAATGACAGCTAGTAGCTAACAGCTGTCAGCTACTAGCCTGAAAAGCTACTTTCCGGTTAGGTAATCGATGGCTAGGGTGGCGAGGGTACGTACGCCCAGCGTCAGGCCGCTTTCATCCACAAAAAAGCCCGCCGTGTGGTGGGGCGCGGTGGTGGCGGGGTTCTGGCCCTTCGCCATGCCGCCCACGAATACGAACAGGCCGGGCACTTTTTCCTGGTAGAAAGCGAAGTCCTCAGCCCCGGTCACGGCCTTCTGCACCCGCACGTTGGCCGGGCCGGCGGCGCGCTCCAGGCTGGGCACCATGCAGCGGGTCAGGTCGGGGTCGTTGAAGGTGATGGGGGCGTAATTGGTGATGTCGACTTCGGCCGTGGCACCGGCGCTTTCGGCAATACCCTGGGCCGTGCGGCGCACCCCGGCCCACACTTTCTGCTGCATCTCCTTATTCAGGCAGCGGATGGTACCGGTCAGTTCCACTTCCTCCGGGATGATGTTGTTGCGCACCCCGCCGTGTACCATGCCCACGGTCAGTACTACGGCATCCTCGGTTAGCTGGGCCTGGCGACTGACGATGGTCTGGAGACCCAGGATGATCTGGGCGGCCGTCACCACCGGGTCGACGGCCAGCCAGGGGTAGGCGCCGTGGGCCGATTTGCCCTTCACCTTGATGCTGAACACATCGGAGGAGGCCATTTCGCCGCCCGGCCGGTAGCTGAGCTGGCCCACCTCGGTCTGGGCCTGGATGTGGATGCCGAATACGGCCGCCACCTTGGGGTTTTCGAGCACGCCTTCCTTCACCATGAGCCGGGCCCCGCCTTCCTGTCCGGGCAGCGAACCTTCCTCGGCAGGCTGGAAAATGAATTTCACGGAGCCGGGCAGGTCTTTTTTCATCTTCGTGAGCACGTCGGCTGCCCCCAGCAGCATGGCCACGTGGGTGTCGTGGCCGCAGGCGTGCATCACGCCCACTTGCTGGCCGTTGTAGTCGGTGCGGACTTTAGAGGCGAAGGGCAGGCCGGTAGTTTCGGTGACGGGCAGCGCGTCCATATCGGCCCGCAATGCCACCACGGGGCCGGGTTTGCCGCCCTTGAGCACGGCTACCACGCCAGTGCGGCCCACGCCGGTCTGCACCTCTAGACCCAGCTTGCGCAGGTGGTCGGCCACAAGGGCGGCGGTGCGGGTTTCCTGGTTGCCTAGCTCGGGGTGCTCATGAATGTCGCGCCGCCAGGCCACTACCTGGGCCTGCTCCTGCTCGGCTAACTGGGCCACGCGGGCCGAGAGGGCGGAGGCTTGTTGGGCCCGGGCGGCGGGGGCGGCGGCTAGCAAGGCAGTGGTGGCCAGAACGGCGGCGAAACGGTAAGGCATGGCAGCAACTGTTGAATGCGAGAAAAACGAGGACCCGAAGACAGGCCCCAAGCAGCGCAGTCGGAACTTCGCCCCGGCCCCGAAGATACACCGCGCCCCGCTAGCCCCGCAACTACGGCGCGGTTCCGGTTTTTCGGCGGTTTCTTTGCGCCCGCTTCCCTCTTTTATGCTGCTCCCCGATTCTACCTGGCCCGCCGCGTGGCGGCAACCCACTTTCCGGCGGCAGCTGCTGACCGTGCTGGCGCTGCTGCTGCTACTGGCCAGACAGTTGCCCCGCTACTTCGCCTGGGTACAGGCACGCCCCGGCCACCACCTACCCGACCCCCTGCTGACCGCCCTGCCAGCCCACGACGTATCGGGGGCCATTTTCACCGTTATTTACCTAGGAATTGGGTTGGGGCTGGTTACGCTGCTGCCCCGCCCGGCACGGCTGCTGCGGGCGCTGGCAGCCTACCTGCTGCTGCACCTGCTGCGCTGCGCTACCCTCTGGCTGCTACCCTTGGAGCCACCCACGGGCCTAGTGCTCCTGCGCGACCCGCTGGTAGACCAGTTGCTCTACGCTGCCCCCGCCCCCATCACCAAAGACCTTTTTTTCTCGGGCCACACCGCCACACTGCTGTTACTGGCCCTCACCGTGCCGCCCGGCTGGCAGCGGGTGGTGCTTTTGGCCGGCACTGTAGCCGTGGCCGGGCTGGTACTCGTACAGCACGCCCATTACACCTACGACGTACTGGCCGCACCCCTGTTCGTGGCCCTGGCATGGTGGGGAAGCGGGAAAGTTTTGGGGTTGAGAAGTGAGAAGTGAGAAGTGAGAAACAGTACGCTAATCGAGCACAACCGGAACGTCATGCTGAGCGCAGTCGAAGCCGCAGTCGAAGCATCTCTACCTCTGACTAATCAACAGCATTACAACGAAGCGGTAGAGATGCTTGACTGCGGCTCCGCCTTCGCTCAGCATGACGTTCTTTTTACCTCCTTATCCCTCATTTCATCCGCTACTGCAAATACTTCTCATAAATCCCGGCGGCAATGCGCTCGGTGAGGCTTTTGGGCACGACACTGGTGAGGGCGGCGGATAGTTTGTTCAGGCCGCCGGGAATGATTTCGGCCTCGCCGGCCAGCAGCGCCCGGATACCCGCCTGGGCCACCTGCTCGGGCGTCATTGACACCTTGTTGGCCGTGGCCTGAAGGTCGGCGTTCATGCCGGCGCGGTCGGCGAAACCGGTGGTGGTGGCTCCGGGGCTCAGGCAGCAGACCGATACGCCCGTTTCGCGCAGCTCGTAACGCAGGCCGCGGCTGAAGCTGAGGACAAATGCCTTGCTGGCCGCATAGAGCGTGAGCGTGGGTACGGCCTGGTAGGCGGCCGTGCTCGATACGTTCAGAATATACGCTGCCTTTTGCTGGCGCAGTGTGGGCAATAGCGCGTGGGTGAGGGCTACCGGCAAGTGCATATTGAGTTGCAGCATATTCTGCTGTTGGGCCAACGGTAGTTCCTCGAAACGGCCCCAGAGGCCGTAGCCAGCGTTATTAACTAGCGCAGTGAGCTCGCCCGGCTGGACCAGGGCCCAGGTGGCCAGTTTGGTGGCAGCTTCGGGCGCGGCTAAATCGAGGGGCAGCACCTGGGCCGCGCAGCCGAGCTGGCGGACTTCAGTGGCCACCTGCTCCAGCTGGCCTTCGGAGCGGGCCGTGAGCAACAAGTCGTAGCCGCAGCGAGCCAGTTCCAGAGCCAGCGCCCGGCCAATACCGCGGGAAGCGCCGGTAACGAGGGCAGTTTTCAAAGTTCGTTTTTGGTTATTGGTTGTTGGTTTTTCGTCTCCGGCCAAGTTGTGATATTCGTTGCCTGGTTTGAGCCAAAGCCTCGGCCGAAAAAACAACAACGAATTACTACTTCACCAGGTGCAGGAAGCGCAGGTAGAAGGGCGTGGGGCTGTTGTCGTGCTTGGGCTCGTACTTGCCGGCCAGAATGGGCACGTACATCACGCGGCGGCGCGAGGCTTCGCCCACCAGCGGCGACTGGGCCACGCGGTGCCACATGCGGCCGTCGTGCACGGTCAGGTCGCCGGGTTCGGTTTCGATGGCTATTTCCTGGGCGTCGGGGCCTACGTCTTTGTAGTATTTCTTGCGGAACAGGATGTCGCGCAGGCTTTGGCGGTGGGTGCCCGGAATCACGCGCAGGCCGCCGTTGGTCGCGGGCGTGCCGTCGAGGTGAACGCCCACGTTAAGCATAGGCCCGATTTTCTTGCCGTAGAACACGTCGCGCAACGAATCGGTGTGCCAGCCCATCTGCGAGAACTCCGAGCCCGTCACGTTCACATAGTGATTGATGACGAGGCCGTCTTTCTCGTTTTCGCCCACCCGGCCACCGGGCGCTTCGAGCAGCGGAAACAGGGCCGTAAAGCGCGGGTCCTGCAAAAACTCGTGCAACACGGGGCTATGGTGCGAGGAGAAGGCGAAGCGCTGCACGATGGGCGCGCCATCGACGTCGTGCCCGTACTTAATGGGCACGCCATTCACTTTCTTTACCTCGTCGCTGAGCCAGCGCTGCTGCACCAGCTCGGAAGCCCGCAGCAAGTTGGCCACGGCTTCGGGGTTGATAAAGGACCGGAAGTGTAGAAAACCGTGCTCCTGGAAGAAAGTCAGTTGCTCCGGCGTCAGCGAATCAGCCAGCGCGAAGCGAGGGTAAGGAGATGGTAATGACATAAGGGAAGGCAGATGCAGGCTCCGCCTATTAGAACGGGGTAAAGATAGGGCAAGCAACGGGTCGGACCGGCTGAGGCCGGTGACCGGGCCAGTTGCCAAAATAAGGGAGGCTGGCGTGAAGGGCGCGTGAATCAACCGCTTAGGGGCTGTTTGGTTTGGCCGAGGCTGCGTATCTTAGCCGAAGTGGACCTGCCTCCCGCTCTTCCTTTCTACATGAAATTCGTTTTGCTGCTGTTGTTACTGGCGCTGCTAACGCTTGGCCCGCATACTTACGCCCAGTCGGCCGCACCGGAAGCCCGCCTCGTACCCTTCCGCCAGGGCAACCAGTGGGGCTACGCCGACCACCGCCGCCGCCTGGTGCTGCCGGCTCGCTACGACGAGGCTGGCCCCTTTGCCGACGAGCTGGCCTGGGTGCGCCAAGACAGCCTCTACGGCTACATCGATGGCGCGGGCAACCCCGTAACACCCGTGCAGTTCTCGCGGGCCGGCAACTTCCACGATAACCGGGCCACCGTGCGCCTGGGCTCCGAAACCTTCGACATTGGCCCCAGTGGCCAGCGCCTGCCTCCCAGCGCCGAAGATGATTTCGATGAAGACCCGCTGGAGCAGGGCGACGTGGTGCGCCAGAATGGCAAGGTGGGGTTCCGCTTCACAGTGGGCGCGGCCAGCGTACCGGTCATCTACGATGAAATTCGCGACAACTATCACGGCCTGCTGTTCGTGCGGCAGGGCAACCAATGGGGCGTTATCAATGGCAAAGGCAAGCTGGTGCAGGCCCCGCAGTTCGATGCTATTGAGCTTCGGGGCAACCTGCACTACCCCATCGTGCGCCAGGGCAACCGCTTCGGCTATCTCACGCCCGAAGGCGCCACCCTCACCGACCTACGCTACCTGCAGGCCGAACCATTTTTTGAGGGCGTGGCCCGGGTACAAGCCCCCGGCGGCCGCTTCGGCTACCTCGACGAGAAGGGCCGCGAATTCTGGAGCGACGAGCTGCTGAGCGAAAACTAGGGCATTGTTTGAACCGGGCAGCTTTCCGAATCGAAAACCCGGAACGCGACGCAGTAACGGTCGTTTCTCGGCGCTCTGGGTAGGCCAAAACAAGAACCTGGAAGGCATGGGCAGAATCCGTATCTTCTGGCACCTCAGCCTATCTCGTTATGCTACCCCTCCCGATTCTCAACGTCCGCCTACAAGCCTGCTCCGAAGACTGGCTCCAGATGACGCCCACCACCCAGGGCCACCATTGCGCCCACTGCGACCGGGTAGTTATCGATTTCACCCAAGCCACGCCCGCCGATTTGGCCGCGGCCTTCCAGTCGTCTCCCGACGGCCGGGTGTGTGGCCGATTCCAGCCGGAACAACTGGCCGTCGACCAAGCGGCTCCGTTGTCGGCCCGCGTGGCATTGCGCCCGAAGCTGCGGCGGTTTCTGGTGGCGCTGCTGCTGGTATGCGGGCTGGGTTTGGGGGCGCGGGAGGCGGTGGCGCAGGTGCGGCAGGCGGTGCCGCCGGTACCTCCGCCAAAGTCCACGCCTGACTATTGGGCTAGCCGGCCCTTTGGCGGCGTGGAGCAGATGGCACTGTTTAAAGGAGGACAGGAAGGGCTATTGCGTTTCCTCGAAACCAACCTGCATTGGCCCGCCGAGGCCCCTAAAACGCTTAACGGGCGGGTTTTCGTCAAATTTCAGATTACCGAAACCGGAGCAGTTCGCGACGTTCAGCTGTTACGGCAACTGCACCCGGCGCTGGACGCCGAAGCCGTACGCGTGGTGAAGCTGATGGACGGCTATTTTACTCCCGGCTACCAGAATCAGCAGCCCATAGCAACAACATTCACCCTGCCTATCACATTTGGCGAAGTCAAGGTTGCCAAGCAGAACCGTAAGCGTAAATGATATGGGCGAATCGTTCCTTTCAGCAGCCTCGGTGCTACTCATGGATGGCAAATTTGCTCCTGGCCGCAAGCACAACGAAAATGTTGACGTGCATCATACCCTTGCTATCCCCTTCGTCAAAGCTAAATGAACGCCCGACTGCTACTGTCTCTGTTGCTCTGCTAAGTGGCTGTGAAGAGAGACCGGCAACCCGACGGCTCGCTTTACCACGAATAGCCGTTGCTACCACAGATTCACAGAGCGTCAGTGCCCCTAAAGGGAGTATTTCTGACTTGCCGAGCGACTATCCCCCGAATAAGAAGTCACAAACGTTGAGTGGGGTTAGGAAAGACCATTTCGGCTGGGATGCTGAGGAGCTACCGGTTTTTATAGGCGGCAACGATAGTCTGCGGGCTTTTCTGAACCGACACGTTCAGTGGCCGGATAGCTTGCCCCAGTCTGTCAGTGGGAAAGTATTCGTCCGGTTCACCATTGATGAGCGCGGAGAAATACGCAACGCCCACATCGTGCAAAGCCTGCACACGCTGGCCGACGCGGAGGCGCTACGACTGGCAGGATTGCTAAGCGGGCATTTCACACCGGACCGCCACGACGGTCGGGCGGTTTCCTCAGAAACCATATTGCCGCTAACCTTCATTGGGACGGATGCCGCCCCAATGAAGCAGAGTAAGTAAGTACACCGCCCAGCTTCTATCCGAAAACATTCCTACTTTACCCCTCCCGAATCCCAACCCATAGCCCTGCCTCTATGCTCTTCACGCCCAGCCCCATGCTGCTCAAGCTGCTCTATACCCGCGGCAGCCTCCACAATACGCCTGAGGGCGTGGCCTTCAGCATCAAAAACCGCCTCGATACGGTCCGCATCACCCGCATCGATTACGTGCAGCTGGATGGCCAGCGGCTGGGCCTCGAGAACATTGCCATTGATCTGGGCGGGGGCGATGTGCGGCCGGCCGTGGTTTTCAATGCCGACAGCGCGGGCTTCACGCTGCCGGTGGGCCAGTCGGCCACGTTTTATTTGGCCACCAGCCAACTAGCCGAGGGCCTGCACAGCATTCAGGTGCAGTTCGCGGCCGACCCCTTTGGCGACCTGCACGTGGAGGTAGAGGACAGCATCACGCTCAAACCCGATAACCGCCCCCGCATCCCGCGCGACACCCACGACGACTACTCCGACGAAGCCATCAGGAAGCGGCAGGAGTTCGCCGAGGAGTTTACGGGGCAGCAGTTTGAGCACCTCAAGCAGTACTCTTTCGATGCCCACGCCTTGCAGGGCAACTGCGAGCATTTTACGGGCGTGGCCCAGATTCCGGTGGGCCTGGCCGGGCCCCTGCACGTGAATGGCGAGCACGCCCAGGGCGACTTCCTGATTCCGATGGCCACCACCGAGGGCACGCTCGTAGCCAGTTACAACCGCGGCATCCAACTACTCAACCTCAGCGGCGGCGTGAAGTGCACCGTCATCGGCGACGCCATGCAGCGGGCGCCGGTGTTCGTGTTCGATGATGCCCGCGGGGCCCGCGACTTTGGGCGCTGGGTGGAGGAGGAAATCGGCCGCATCCGGCCCGAGGCCGAAAGCACGTCCAGCATCGCCAAGCTCCAGTATATCGACACCTACCTGAGCAACAAGTTCGCCTTCCTGCGCTTCAACTACAGCACCGGCGACGCGGCGGGCCAGAACATGGTGGGCCGGGCCACCTTCGCGGCTTGCTCCTGGATTCTGGAGAACTACAAAGGTGCGCCGGTGCGCCACTTCTACCTCGAATCCAACTTCGCCACCGATAAAAAAGCTTCCCAGATAAACGTGATGCGCACCCGCGGTAAGCGCGTGGTGGCCGAGGCTGTTATTCCGCGCAACCTGCTCCAGCAGCGCATGCGCGTAACGCCCGAGCAGCTGGCCTACCACGGGCAGGTGAGCAACGTAGGCGCGTTTATGTCGGGGGCCAACAACAACGGGGCGCACTCGGCCAACGGCATCACGGCCCTGTTCATCGCCACCGGCCAGGATGTGGCCAACGTGTCAGAGTCGTCGGCGGGCGTGTTCTACTCCGAAATTACGGCCGAAAAAGACCTGTACATCAGCATCACCATTCCGAGCCTGATTGTGGCCACTCACGGCGGCGGCACCGGCCTAGCCACCCAGAACGAGTACCTGCGCATGCTGGGCTGCGTGGGTCGCGGCACGGTCAATAAGTTCGCCGAAATAGTGGCCGGCGTGGTGCTGGCCGGCGAACTAAGCCTGGGTTCGGCCATCAGCAGTTCCGACTGGGTGAGCAGCCACGAGCAGTACGGCCGTAATCGGTAGCGTCACATACTCCTTTTGATGCTCTTGCTTCTTGTCTTATGAAAGCTATTCTGAATCGTTGTTTCCGAGGTTGCATGTGGGTTGGCTTCCTGGGGGCCGCCACTGTTGCCACTGCCCAAACCAACCCGGCTCTGGTACCCATGCCCAACGCCTCAGCCGGAATGCCGGGACCCCAACTGGTGGATGGAGAGGGGATATACACGTACGTGGAGAAGATGCCGGTATATCTGGATGGCGGAATGGAGGGCCTGCAAGCCGCCATCACCAGCCGCGTACACCATGGAGCCGCCAGCGGGCCCCAGGCGTTTGTCTCGTTCGTAGTCGACTGGCAAGGCAACATTCGTAACCCGACTTTTAGGAGCACCGGCATGCGGAAGGCCATTGTAATAGACCCCGCACTAGTTGAGGCATTTGCCGGTATCGGGAAGTTTCGACCCGGCACCCAAAACGGCAAACCTGTGAATGTCGAGTTGAGCATGCCCATCGTGAAGCGCTCCAAAAAGTAGCGGCCCACGGCGGCGGGCCCGAAGCTATTCCAGTCGCTAACCCCTTGAGTACCGCAAAGCCCCTGACGTACGCACGTCAGGGGCTTTGCGGTACTCAAGGGGTTAGCGGCGAATTCTACAGCGGGTCGGCGGTTACTTTAAAGCGCGAGTCGGTGCGGATGGTGATGTCGCGGCTGATGGGCTTGCGGATTTTGGCTTCCGTGGACAGCGTGTAGCTGCTGGCTTTCACGTAAATGTCCAGCTTCTGGGTGGTCGGGGTCAGCTGAATAGTATTGACGCCGGTGGGTACATTGTCCTGCGAGGCCAGCAGAATCTTGTTGCTCTGGTTGGTGCTGATGTAAATATTGATGCTTTGCAGGAAGTCGAAGTTCTCGGAGTTAGGGTCGCTGATGGTCAGCGTCAGCCGGTCGAGTTTCACATCCTTCACCAGGTTGGCGTTGGTGTTCTCGTTTTTGAACTTCTCCTCCGAGCGGGTCGTCACGCTCACGGGCGTCAGCGGCACCACCTGGCCGAGGGGAAAGCCCCCGGAGATTTTTACCGACTGGGAGTCTTCGATGTAAAAGGTGAGCAGCTTATCGATTTTTTTGCAGCTGCCCAGCAGCAATGCGGCCACGAGCAGCGGCGCAAGAAACAGGAGTTTTTTCATGGAGTTAGGATTTTGTCTGGCACCTACGAAAATCGTGCCCGGCCGGATCGGTGAATGAGTGACTCGGTGAATGAGTGAGTTCATCCACTTCGATGGAAGAGTTATACCACAGGGAAGGAAAAACCTACTCATTCACCGAGTCACTCATCCACCGCTAATCCATCATGTCGGCGGCTCGGGCCGGGTTATGGGCTTCGGGCTGCCAACTGTAGGGGTACTTCTCGTCCTCGTAGGCCAAGGCGGCTTCAGTGAGGTAGAGGGGCCGGAAGGTGTCGAGCATCACGGCCAGCTCGTGGGTTTCCTTCTTGCCGATGCTCGCCTCCACGGTACCGGGGTGCGGCCCGTGCGGAATGCCGCTGGGATGCCAGGTGAACGAGGCCAGGTCCACGCCTCGCCGCGACATAAAGTTGCCCGCCACGTAGTACAGCACTTCGTCGGAATCGACGTTGGAGTGGTTGTAGGGCGCCGGAATAGCCAGCGGGTGATAATCAAACAACCTCGGCACGAAGGAGCAGATGACGAAGTTTTTGCCCTCGAATTGCTGGTGTACGGGCGGCGGCTGGTGAATGCGGCCGGTAATGGGCTCGAAATCGTGGATGCTGGTGGCGTAGGGATAGAAGTAGCCGTCCCAGCCCACCACGTCGAACGGCGAGTTACCATACACCAACGAGTGCAGCAGCCCGTCCTTCTGCACCCGCACCTCGTACTCGCCCGACTCCCGCACGTCGCCTTCAATCAGTTCCGAAGGGCCGCGGAAGTCCCGCTCGCAGTAGGGCGCGTGCTCCAGCAGCTGCCCGAAGTGATTGCGGTAGCGCCGGCAGGTTTCGACGGGGCTAAACGACTCGATGATGAGCAGCCGCACCGGCCCGTCCTCGAAGTGCAGCTGGTGGATGATGGTGCGCGGAATTACGATGTAGTCGCCGGGTTCGAAGGCCAGCTTGCCCAGCTGGCTCCACAGCTCGCCCCGGCCCTCGTGCACGAAAATCACCTCGTCGGCCAGCGCGTTCTTATAATAGTAGTCCATGCGCCGCTCGGTGGGGTTGCAGACGCTCATCGTCACGTCAGCGTTGCCGAGCAACGTCTGGCGGGCTTCGAGGTAGTCGCCGCCGGTGCTGGTCTGGGCCAGCGTGCGCAGGTGGGCCGGGGCCAACGGCCGGTCTTTGAGTAGCTTGGGGCCGAAGGGTTTGGCCGCCCCCACTTTGCGAATCTCGGTGGGCGCGTGGCGGTGGTAGAGCAGCGACGACACCCCGTGGAAGCCCAGCGTGCCCACCAGCTGCTCGTGGTAGAGCGAGCCGTCGGGTTGCCGGAACTGGGTATGCCGCTTGCGCGGAATCTGACCTAAGCGTTGATAAAAGGGCATATCGGGGTAGGAATTTCGGGTGGGAAACAAGCGGGAATGCCGGGTGGTGAAGGTACAAAGTTTCTGAGTGGGGCGTTTTTGGGTTGTTGGCTGCTGGTTGTTAGAAGAAGAACCTCATTCTTCGCTACGCTCTGAATGAGGTTCCCTGTTTACCATACACTACTCCCCGCCAATTACCCGGTACCTTTGCCTTATGCTGTCGTTTCTGCTTCCTCTCCTCACGCTGTTTGCGCCCGATTCGGCACCAACTCCGCGCACCCGCACATTCACCTTCGAGTATACGGCCACCGTGCCCGCTTCCCCGGCCGGTACCAAGGCCGTAGACCTGTGGCTGCCCGTACCCCACGACGATAAGTCGCAGCAGGTACGTGCGCTGCAGGTTACGGCCCCCGTGCCCTACGACATCCAGACGGGCGAATACGGCAACCGCATCCTGCACCTGCGGGCCACGGGCGCGCAATTGCAGGGTTTTCAGGTGAAGATGAACCTCGAAGCCACCCGCCAGGAGCACCTCACGCCTACCCTGGCTACCGGCCAGCGCCCGGCCCGCGAAAAAGCCGACCCCAACCTGAGCCGCTGGCTGGCCCCCGACAACCTCGTACCCCTCGACCCCAAAATCCGCCTCTGGGCCACGGAAGTCGTGACGAAAGCCGGGGCAAAAACCGACCTCGAAAAGGCCCGTGCCATCTACGAGCACGTCGTCAGCACCGTCACGTACGACAAAACCGGCCAAGGCTGGGGCCGGGGCGACATCTACTACGCCTGCGACGCCCGTCGCGGCAACTGCACCGACTTCCACGCCGTGTTCATCGGCTACTGCCGGGCCCTGGGCATTCCGGCCCGCTTCAGCATCGGCTTCCCGCTGCCCCCCGAGCGGGGCGCGGCCGAAGTGAAGGGTTACCACTGCTGGGCCGAGTTCTTCACGCCCGAAACCGGCTGGGTGCCCGTCGATGCCTCCGAGGCCGCCAAAAACCCCGCCCGCCGCAACTACTTCTTCGGGGCTCACGACGAAAACCGCCTCGAATTCAGCCGGGGCCGCGACCTGGTGCTAGCTCCGCGCCAGCAGGCCACCGCCCTCAACTACTTCATCTACCCCTACGCCGAAGCCGACGGCCAGCCACTGACCGGCATCAAGCACACCTTCCGCTTCCAGGACAAACCCTAAGCGGGTCAGGTTAAAGCATTGTAGGAAGCAAGAAAAGCTGTAGCGCAAAGCTCCAGCTTCGCGCTACGTTGCTGATTGCCAACCGATGATGTCCAACGATGAGCGAAACTAAAGCTTCGCGCTACAATCTTACGACCTGCTTTCGCGGAAGTCCCTATCGTTGCCTTTCCCGGCAATATTACTGCCCCAACAGGCCGAGCAACGCCGTGTTAGGCTCGCGGATGGCGCTTAGAGCCTGCTGCATTTCCGCGTCGCCCTGGCTTAGCACTTGGAAGTAAGCCTGCTTGCCATAGGCATTGCGGGCAATCAGGGCCTTGAGCTGGGTGCGCAGCAGCGGGGCACAGCGGCGCAGGCCGGCCGCATCGGCTGGCAACCCATTCTGGGCCGCCCGGTTGACTAGCTGCTGCAACTGGGTGTCGCTGATGCGGAAATCCTGGTTGAACTGCTCGAAGCGCATGCTTTCGAGGTCGGCTTTGTGGTCCTGGAAGTAGCTGAGGCCGAATTCACGCACCAAGTTCAGGCCTTGCAGGCGCAAGTAGTAGCCCGACTGCGCCGACGTATCGCGGCTCACGAACAGGTCGGGCATGATGCCGCCGCCGCCGTACACGATGCGGCCGTGGGCCGTGCGGTAGCGCAGCGAATCGGCGAAGTGAATGCTATCGGCGTGGAAGTACTCGCCGTTGCGGCCCCGGTTCTGGAGGTCTTTCTGGTACTCGGCCAGGCCGTGGCCGTACGATTTCTGGATGCTGCGGCCCGAAGGCGTGTAGTAGCGAGCAATGGTGAGGCGCAGCTCGGAGCCGTCGTGCAGGGCAATGGGTTGCTGCACAAGGCCCTTACCGAACGTGCGACGGCCCACCACCAGGGCCCGGTCGTGGTCCTGGAGGGCTCCGGCCAGCACTTCGGCGGCCGAGGCGCTGCCTTCGTCCACGAGCACTACCAGTGTGCCTTCCTCAAACTCGCCAGCCACCCGCGAATACGTCTGAGTGTCGTACTGGTCGCCTTTACCCTCGGTATACACGAGCTTCTTGGTACCTCCGATGAACTCATCGGCAATTTTAGTAGCCCGGTCGAGGTAGCCGCCGGGGTTGCCCCGCAAGTCGAGTACGAGGCGGGTGAGGCCCTGACGGCGCAGGTCGCCGAGCGCGGTCTTGAACTCGTCGTAGGTGCCGCTGGCGAAGCGGCTGATTTTGAGGTAACCCGTCTGGTTATCCACCATGTAAGCCACCTCGACTGATGAATTAGGGATGCGGTTGCGCGTGACGGGCACCATGATGGGGCGGGGCAGGCCCCGGCGCAGCACCTTCAGCTGGACCCGGCTGCCACGGGGGCCGCGCAGCTTGCCAAACAAGTCCTGGGTGGTGTAATGCACACCCGAAACGGGTTGGCCATCTACGCTCAGAATCCGGTCGCCGGGCTCCAGGCCAGCTTGTTCGGCCGGGCCCTCGCTAAGGGGGGCTACTACCGTTACGGTGTCGCGGAACATGTTGAACTCAACCCCGATACCATCGTAGTCGCTTTGCAGGAACGAAGACGCCTCCCGCTGCTGCTTGGCCGGAATGAATACCGAGTGCGGGTCGAGGCGCTCCAACATCCGGGTAATGGCGTAATCCGACAGCTCCTCGGCGTTCACCGAATCCACGTAATCGCGGTCGACGTAGCTGAGAATTTCTTTGAACTTTAGATAGCCCCGGGCCGTGAGGTCGGGATTCTGGTCGGAGGGCCGGAACGGATTCGCGCCTACCAGGATGCCACAGGCCAGCACCAGCCCCAGCAGCCAAGGCTGCCGCACACTCCAACGGGTATTCCGCGGGGGCGTCGGCACTTGATCGGGCGGCAAATCGAAGGAGCCGGAGGTCATAAGGCACTGAGGGAGTAGTGGTTCAATCGATAAAGAGTAATTCAGAGGGATACTTGGTTTCCAAATCTATTAAAACTTTTCCAAGAAGCCCCCGGGTTACATAGTGGTATATCCATTTTCAAATAACAATGCAATTTTTTATGAATTCAACCCAAAAATAATTTACCAACTACTGTTCTCGACGGGGTTCGAATAGCCTGATTACTAATTCGATGACAAGATCATTATATGATTTTAAAAAGATTCACCTGATTCGTTCAACCCCGCCGTTTTGTCGGCCAACGGCAGGGCTTTGGCTTTGGCCTGGGCGGCCGGCCTTTCCACAGGTACGTCGTATCTTTGGGGCGGAGTGTGGGCCCGGTAGCCCATAGTCGCTCCGGCATCTTTATTCTTTCTTTTGCGATGGGCCGTATTCTTGCCATCGACTACGGGCATAAGCGCGTGGGACTGGCCGTTACCGACCCGCTCCAGCTCATTGCCACGCCCCTCGACACTATTCACAGCCAGGACCTGCTGGCTTACCTGAAGGCCTACCACCTGCGGGAGCCCCTGGCGGCCCTCGTAATTGGCATGCCCCGCACGCTCAGCAACGAGGCCACCGATGCCACCAGTGCCGTGGTAGGCGTGTTGCGCCGCCTGCGCAAGGAGTTTCCCGACGTGCCGGTGCACGAAATCGATGAGCGGTTCACTTCGCGCATGGCCCACGCCGCGATGCTGGCGGGCGGGCTGGGCAAAAAAGACCGCCGCGACAAGGCCACCGTCGATAAGGTGGCGGCCACCATCATTTTGCAATCCTTCCTCGAATCCCGATGATTTACCCCATTGTTGCCTTCGGCGACCCGGTACTTAAAACCCTCGCCAAACCCCTGCCCGCCGACTACTCGGCTGCCGAACTCGAACTCATTATCGCCAATATGTTCGAGACGATGTACCACGCCCACGGGGTAGGCCTGGCCGCCCCCCAGATTGGCAAGAGCATCCGCCTATTCGTCGTCGATTCGGCCCCCATGCTCGATGAGGACGAAGACGGCAACCCCATCATTGAGGAGCCCACGGCGGCCCCGGTGAAACAGGCCTTTATCAACCCCCAACTGATCAGCGAAACCGGTGAAGAGTGGGTTTTTGAGGAAGGCTGCCTGAGCATTCCCGGCATCCGGGAACGGGTGTCGCGCCGCCCGGTTGTCACGTTGCGCTACGAGGACGAAAACCGCCAGCTCCACGAGCAGACTTTCTCGGGCCTCACCGCCCGCGTAATTCAGCACGAGTACGACCACCTGGAGGGCGTGCTGTTCACCGACTACGCTTCAGGCCTGAAAAAGCAGCTGCTCAAGGGCAAGCTCGCCCGCATCAGCAAGGGCGACGTGGATGCCGACTACCGCATGCGCTTCGTGGGCCAGGGTCGGAGGTAATTTCGATGCATTACACACCAGGTAGGCCGCCGGTTGCTTCGGGCAGCGGGCGGCCTGGCTTATTTCGGGGCTCAGACCGTGGGTAGTCTGTTGGTGAATTAGGCCTGATAAAGTTGCAGCGGCCGGGAAAATGGTATAGGACAACTTGTACTATGTCCGCTTATATATGGTACATTTAGTCAATATTTGTCCCATACCTCGCTCAACTGTTCATGCATTTCAACCCGGCTTATCCGTTCGAATTGCCCTTGCTGCCCCCAACGGTTGCGTTGGACAACCCATTTTTGCTCCGGACGCTAGTTAAGGCCCGCACGGAATTAGGAGAACTAAAAGGCTATTCGGCCGCTATGCCCGACCCGATGCTGCTTCTATCACCGGCCATCGTGCGGGAAGCCGTGGCCAGCTCGGGCATCGAAAATATCCACACAACCGTTGAGTCGGCTTTGCAGCAGGAGTTATTCCCGGAGGCCGAGCGGCGCGACGCCGACAAGGAAGTGCTTCGCTATGGAGCAGCTATTCGCTGGGGCATGGACCAGTTACCGAGTCTGCCAATTTCCTCCCGGCTGATTGTAGGTATTCAGCAGCGGCTGCTGCCCGATCTGTCTACTGGATTTCGCAGTACACCCAACCGCATTGTGAATTCGTTAACCGGCTTACCGGTGTTTACTCCGCCCCGCGCCGGCGAAATTCCGCGCTTACTAAACAACTGGGAAAGCTTCATTAATGAGCCGCCGGAAGAGCTCGACCCGCTGATTTGTTGTGCCATTGGCCATTATCAGTTTGAGGCCATTCACCCGTTTGGGGATGGGAATGGTCGCACGGGGCGGATTCTAATGGTTTTGCAGTTGGTGCAGGCCGACCTACTAGCCCAGCCCACCCTATTCATCAGCGGTTATATCAACCGTAACCGGGCAGAGTATTACCGGCTGTTGCTCGCCGTTTCGGAGCACGCGGAATGGCTACCCTTTCTCCTGTTTATGATTACCGGTTTTCAGCAGCAGGCCCGAGAAACCAAGGACACGCTTTTTGCCGTGATGCAACAGGTGAAGGAATTCAAGCAGCAACTACGCACCCGGCAGGTTCGGGTGCACTGGAAGTGGCCGAATTCGTATTCGCGCATCCGGTGGCCACGCCGGTGCAAATGGGGCGCGAAACGGGGATTCATTACAAAACAGCTTCCCGCTACCTGGCGCAACTGGCTGCCGAGGGGCTGCTGGAAAACAAGCAGGTAGGGCGCTATCAGTTTTACTTAAACCGCCCGCTGCTGGAAATCCTGAGCCGTTCGTAGGCAATGTATATCTTGTAGATAATTCAGCTATTAAACCTTACAAGCAAAATTCATTATATCAATGCGTTATGAAACACATTAGCTATACAGTGAGCGTGCTACTACTAGTGTTTCTACCTGCCAGCGCCGACGCCTGGGGCTTCTTCGCGCACCGACTGATCAACCGGCTAGCCGTGTTTACGCTACCGCCCGAAATGGTGGGTTTCTATAAGGCCAACATCGACTACCTCACCACCAACGCTACCCGGCCCGATTCGCGCCGGATGGTGGTACCTGGCGAAGCGCCCCGCCACTTCCTCGATGTGGACGTGTACGGCGACTCGGCCGTTTACAAGCTGCCCCGCTCCTATCCCGACGCGGTGGCTTTGCTGAGCGAAGACTCGCTGCTGCGCCACGGCATTGTACCCTGGCAGGTGGCCCGCATGAAGGGCCAGCTCACGGCCGCCTTCCAGGCCCACGACACCGACCGGATTCTGCATCACTCGGCCGATTTGGGCCACTATATTGCCGATGCCTGCGTGCCGCTGCACACCACCCACAATTACAACGGCCAGCTTACCGGGCAGCGCGGCATTCATGCGCTCTGGGAAAGCCGTTTGCCCGAACTGCTGAGCAGCGGCTACGACTTCTTCACCGGCCCCGCACCCTACCTGGAGCGGCCCACCGAAACCATTTGGGCCGCCGTAGCCCGCTCCCATGCCGCCGTCGATTCGGTGCTGACCTTCGAGCGGGCGCTAAGCGGGCAGTTCGCCGACGACCGCAAGTACGGCTTCGAGCAGCGCGGCACCGCTACTGTGCGCACCTACTCCCGCGACTTCGCCCGCGCCTACCACCAGCGCCTGAATGGGCAGGTGGAGCGGCAGCTACGGCTGGCCACGCGGCTGGTGGGGGCCTTCTGGTACACGGCCTGGGTTGATGCCGGCCAGCCCGACCTCAGCGCCCTGCCTCGCACGCCCTCAGAAAAAGAGCAGCACCGCTTGGCTTTGGAGGCTCAGCAACTGGAAGCCGCTCCAGCAAAAGCCGTGGCCGGGCATGAGGAATAGCGGTGAAACGGGGCTATTCGCCCGTTTATTACAAGTTTGGCTCCGCTTACTCCGCGAACCAGCCGGCGGCTAGCTGCATCAACTGCTCCAGGGCCTGCTGGTCGGTGGCATCGAAATCGTTGAGTTGGTCACTGTCGACATCGAGGACGGCCACGACCTGGCCGTTTTTGAGCACGGGCACCACGATTTCCGATTTCGACTCCGAGCTGCAGGCAATGTGGCCAGGAAACTGCTCCACATCGGGCACCAGCAACGTGGTGGCCTGGGCCCAGCTGGTGCCACACACGCCCTTACCGCGCCGGATGCGGGTGCAGGCAATCGGCCCCTGAAACGGCCCGAGAACCAGTTCGTCCTCCTTCACCAGATAAAAACCCACCCAGAAAAACCCAAATGCCTGGCGCAACGCGGCGGCGGTATTAGCCAAGTTGGCTATCAGGTCGGGCTCCCCAGTGGTCAAGGCTTCCAGTTGGGGCAGCAGTTGGCGGTATTGTTCGGCTTTGCTGAGGGTGGTGTCGAGGAGCAATTCTTCGGCCATGCGAAAGAGGAAAAAGCGGCGGAGGAGAAATTGGGTTGCGACCAGGTAGCCGGGCGCTATCAACCATAAGCGGGACCCAAAGTTAGGTGAATGTGGGCGGGCGGTGGTAGCGGGCATAGCCCAAATAGAAAAGGATAACTTAAACCTGATTGGCTTTTTCGCAGCCCCCTGGCCGCCGATGCCGTATCAATTAGTACCGTGGCCTGCTGGCCACAGCTCTGCTCCGGGCCCTGGCGCCCATCCCTACCACCACAACCCACTCACGCATGCGTAAAGTTATCCTCTACATTGCCACCAGCCTCGACGGCTACATCGCCTCGCCCGACGGCTCGGTGGAATGGCTGCCTACCCCGCCCTCGGGCGAAGACTACGGTTACGCCGAGTTTCTGGCCGATGCCGATGCCACCCTCCTCGGCCGGGCGACCTACGAGCAGGTGGTTAATTCCGGCGAGTGGCCTTACCCCAGTTTCACCAACTACGTATTCAGCCACCAGCCACCGCGCCAAGAACCCCATGCCTCCGTACAATTCATAAGCGCCGATCCGGTAGCGTTTGTGCGCCAGTTGCGCGCACAGCCCGGTGGCACCATCTGGCTTATTGGGGGCAGCACGTTGGCCTCGCCCCTGCTCACGGCCGGCCTCATCGATGAGCTGATGCTGTTCGTGGTGCCCCGCCTGTTGGGAGCTGGTATTCCGCTCTGGCGCCACCAAGAACACGCCCAGCCCCTGCACCTGCTGCGCACCCAAACCTGGCCCGACGGCATGACGCTGCTGCACTACCAGTTGCCTAAGGAAGCCTGATTAACGAATAACACAGACCGAAAAAAACGGGTAGCTTCGCCGCGTCGCTACCCGATTTTTTTTGTTTCTATGCCCGCTACTACGCGCTCATTATTGATGGGGGCCGGCCTGCTGGCGGCCCTGATGCATCCGCTTTACGCCCAGCGCACCCTTACCGGCATCGTGCAAGACCCGCAAGGCGCGGCCATACCCTTCGCCGTCGTGGAATTGCCCGCGCGAAAGCTTGGGGTGCAGGCCAACGATGAGGGCCTTTTTTCCTTCCCGCTCCCCGCTGGCCTCACGCCCGCCGACTCGCTCACCTTTTCGGCGTTGGGCTATGAGCGGCGACGAGTGGCCGTACCAGCCGAAGCGGCGGCTACGTTGCGGCTGGCCGCGCTACCGGTGTCGCTAAGCGAGGTAGTGGTGCGGCCGGGTGTGGCCGAGTGGGTGGGGTTCAAGGGAGTGCCGAAAAGCCGCGGCGGATACAGACAAACCATTTTGTTGCGGGAGAAGAATACGGGCTGGCAAATAGCCCGCCGGTGCCAGCCAACGGCCGATGGTTACCTTACGGCTGTGCGTTTCTTTGTCAATCCCAGTCATGATTGTGGGAAGACTGGTTTGCGGGCACCTTTTCGGGTGCGCGTGTACGCGGCTGATGGCCCTGGGGGGAGTCCGGGCACCGATTTACTAACAACCTCCGTGCTGGCGGCCGCCACCAATAGAGGATGGATAACCGTTGACATGAACCGCTACACCATATCATTTCCGCAGCGGGGCGTTTACGTGGCGATGGAATGGCTACATACTTCCGATGAGTTTCTATGCCGCTCTATTTCTTACAACCCTGAATCCCACCAAAAAATGGAGCAAGTCAATTACGAGCAGTCCTTAGCATCGGCACTGGTGCCGACGGCGGAGGCGCACACCTGGTATCATACTATTGATTATGGCTGGGTCAGTTTTAATCGTCGTTTCGCTGAGCAAAGCCAGATTCTCGACGCGGCCATTCAAGCCCGCTCCCAACCTTAGCAGCTCTTCAGACCAGCCTATTATTACCCTCGTTTGCTGCCGAATCTTGCCGGACCTGAGTGCGGAAAGGCCTGAAAATGCCCGCGGCGGCCTCCGAATCGGAAGCCGCTGCGGGCATCTTATTGCTACCGTTACGAGAACGGCTCTGCGCCCCTCTGCGGGAAATAGCTACCGCTTCAGTACAGGTAGGTGCCGCTTAAAGGACTTAAAACAGGCTCGGGGGTGGGGTTTTGAGTTGGGCGATGACGGTCTGGCCACCCTTTACTTTCTCGCCAATCTGCACCTTCACTTCCGTATCGAGGGGCACGAAAATATCGACCCGGGAACCGAATTTGATGAAGCCGAACTCCTCGCCCTGATTTACTTCATCGCCCTCGTTCACGTACCACACGATGCGGCGGGCCATGGCGCCGGCAATCTGGCGAAAGAGCACCAGCGGGCCGGCCTCCGACTCCACCACTACGGTGGTCCGCTCGTTTTTAGTGCTGCTTTTGGGGTGCCAAGCCACCAGGTAGTTGCCCGGGTGGTACTTGAAGTAGCGCACGATGCCCGAAATGGGGTTGCGGGTGATGTGCACGTTAATCGGCGACATGAAAATGCTGATCTGCTTGCGCATGTCGTCGAAATACTCGGGCTCCTGCACGTTCTCAATTACCACCACCTTGCCGTCGGCCGGGGCAATAATCAGGTCTTCGTGGGTGAACAGGCGCCGGGCCGGGCTGCGGAAGAACTGCAGCAAAATAAGGAACATGATAACCGATATACCGCCGAAAACCTTGTTGAAGCCGTCGTTGTCGGCATTGTAGCGGAACAGCAGCAGGTTTACGGCCAGCAATGCCAGCAGCGTGAAAAACAGAATTCGTCGTCCTTCCTTATGGATTTTCATAAATCACTGATGATGCAGATTTTGGATGCCGCAGATGTACCTGGCCCCTAAAGTAGGCAGCGAGCAGGTTGTTAGGATGCTAAAACTTGGTGTTTTTGTGCAGTAAACAGAAAGCGGGAGCTGCAAGTTGCAAGCAAGTTGCAAGCTAGAAGCATCCGAATTACGCGAAGATAGCCCGAACCACCGGCCCGGGCTATCGGAAAGCAAATATACGGGTGCGGGGCAAATGCTACGGTGGGCCCAAAGCGAGGCTAGCGCAAACCACCGGATGGTCCGCCGGCGCAGCTTATTGGCATCAGCGGCATCCAAAAACCTGCCTCAGCAGTGGGTTAGAAGCCGCCCCGGAACTTATAGGTCTGGGCCACTTTGTCGATGGCTACTACGTAGGCGGCAATGCGCATGGGCACGTTGTACTTCTGGCTGGTAGCGTACACTTTCTCGAAGGCATCGTTCATGATGCGGTCGGCGCGCTCGGTCACCATTTTCTCGCTCCACTTGAAGCCCTGGCGGTTCTGCACCCACTCGAAGTACGAAACAGTTACGCCGCCCGAGTTGGCCAGGATGTCGGGCACCACCATAATGCCCTTCTCGTTGATGATAGGGTCGGCGGAGGCCGACGTGGGGCCGTTAGCGCCTTCCACAATCAGCTTAGCCTTGATGTGGTGGGCGTTGTGCTCAGTGATGACGTCCTCGACGGCCGCGGGCACGAGCACATCCACATCGGAGGTGAGCAGGTCGGAGGCGTTGTCCATGAGCGTGGCGCCCTGGAAGCCATCGAGGCGGCCGGCGTGTACGTTTTTGTAGGCAATGGCCTCGTCGATGTCGATGCCGTTCTCGTTCCAGTAGGCGCCGCTCACGTCGGAAATGCTCTTGATTTTGACGCCTTTCTCGCTCAGCAGCTTGGCGGCCCAGGCCCCCACGTTGCCAAAGCCCTGCACCGCCGCCGACACCTCTTTGGGGTCGAGCTGCAGCTTTTTGAGGGCTGCCAGGGCCGATACCATCACGCCGCGGCCGGTAGCCTCGGTGCGGCCCAGCGAGCCACCCATTACCAGGGGCTTGCCCGTCACGACGGCGGGCGAAGTAGCGCCCACGGTCTTCGAAAACTCATCCATCAGCCAGGCCATTTCGCGCGGGCCGGTACCCATGTCCGGGGCCGGAATGTCGCGGTCGGGGCCGAAAACGTCCTTCATGGCCAGCGTGTAGCCACGGGTGAGGCGCTCCAACTCGCCGGCGCTCATGTTGGTAGGCTCGCAGATGATGCCGCCTTTGGCCCCACCATACGGAATATCTACCACGGCGCACTTCCACGTCATCCAGGCGGCCAGGGCCTTCACCTCGTCGAGGTGCACGTTCTTATCGTAGCGGATGCCGCCCTTGCTCGGGCCCAGGATGGTGTTGTGAATCACCCGGTAGCCCTCGAACACGCGCACCTTGCCGTTGTCCATGGTCACGGGAATGTGCACGATGACCTGCTTATCGGCGGCTTTGAGCACTTCGTAGGTTTCCTCGTCGAGACCCAGGATTTCGGCCGCGACGTTGAAGCGCGACATCATAGATTCCAGCGGATTTTCGGCATCGACGCGCGGGGCCGGCTCTTTGTACTTGTAGACCGTGGTGGCGGGCATACGGGTGGGGGTTGGGTGGGTGGGGAAATGAGAGGAACGCGGCCCGCTGGGGGGATTTCGGGCCACAGCAACAATTAGGGGCCCAAAGGTAAGCGGATTACGGCGAGTTACTGACCATCAGGCCAAGATGGTTTGCCAGGGAAATTTTGCGAAGCAGGCCGCCTCGCGCCATGTAAAAAGCCAACGCGGGGGCGTTGGCTTTTCCAGTTTCAGCTTGGCTTGCCCCTACCCCCCAAACACCAACTGCAACACCGCCAGCACCGGCAGAATAAACAGGAAGGCGTCGAACCTATCCAGCAGGCCGCCGTGGCCGGGCATGATGCGGCCCGAATCCTTGACGCCCACGCTGCGCTTGAGCATGGACTCGGCCAAGTCGCCGAGCGGGCCGAATACGGCCACCGTGCCGGCCACTACGAGGCGGTAGGCCAGGGACAGTTCGGGCAGCAGGTAACCCAGCAAATACCCCACGAGCAGCGTCAGCAGAAAGCCGCCCACAGCGCCTTCCCACGTTTTGCCGGGCGAGATTTTGGGAGCCAGCTTGTGCTTACCCAGCGTTTTACCCGCCGCGTAGGCCCCAATATCGGAGGACCACACCAGTAGCAACAGGGCCACAATGCGGCGGTAATCGTAGCCGCTTCCGCCGCTGAAGGCCACCACGCTCAGCAGGCTCATGGGCAGGCTCACGTAGAGCAGCCCGAGCAGGGCCACGCCCACGTTGGAAAACGGCGCGAAGGGCTGGTTGAGGCGGGGCCAGGAATACATTTCGCGCAGAATCAGCAGCACTGGCAGCAGCGCAATCAGGCCCACGGCCGAGGTGCGCAGGTAGTGCAGGTCGGCCACGGCCTCGGGCGCGGTGGCATTGGCCAGCACTCGGAAATCGGTAAGGGCGGCCACGCTGGCGAACAACAAAAGACTGATACCCACGCCTAGCATGGCGGCGGGCTTGTAGCCGGCCTGGCGCATCATGCGGTAGAATTCGAGCAGCATCTTGGCCTGCACCACCGCGAAAAAAACGGCAAAAGTCCAGGCACTCAGCCAGACGCTGCCCAGCAGCAAAGCGGCCCCCAGCAACCCAAAAACAATGCGCTGGCTCAGGTTAGACATGGGCGGTTTGTCGGCCGGGGAGGCTGGCGTAACGGACGAAGCAGGGGCGGGAGAGGTAGACAAGCGGGCAGTTTTTTTGAGCTGATGGGTATTCGGCTGGTAGCTTTCGGGCATCGAGAATAAGCAACACCCGAACTTATTGCCGGGCCAGAGCAAAGCTAACAGCTAAGCGCCATCAGCTAAGAGCTAAAAAATCACTCCCGGGTCGTGTCCACGCCGTCGTGGCTGAGGGTGCGGGCGGGTGGCGGTAGGGCATCGGCGGGCTGGTGGGCGGCGATGCCGCGGCGGCCGAGCGTGTGCATCTGGGTGGGCTGGGCGTCGGCGCGGGGGGCTTGCAGGGCGCGATGCAGGTACCAGAGCAGCGCCGCGCATACGAGCACCGAGGCCAGCACCCAGTACCAGGGCAGCGCCTCCGTCGAGTCGGGGTCGAAGTCGGCGGCCGACCACTCGCGCTGCTGGGCGTAGAGCAGCACTAGCTGAAAGGCATTCTGGGCAAAGTGGGCCGCCATGGGCACCAGAATATTGCCACTCCACTCGTACAAGTAGCCCAGCAGCAAACCGAGCACGAAGCGCGGGAAGAAGCCAAAAAACTGGAAGTGGATGGCGCTGAACAGCGCCGCCGCCAGCCAGATGCCCACGTGCCGGGAATTGGTCCACTGCACGAGGTTGCGCTGGATCACGCCCCGGAAAAATAGCTCCTCGCTGATGGCCGGCACTACCGCAATGACCAGCACGGCCACCACGAAGCGTAGCGGCGACGAGAACCGGGTGAGGTAGCTCGTGATGATCTGGGCCTGATCTTCGGCCTGGCGGGCCAACTCTTCGAGGTGGGAGAGGCCGGCGGGCAGGTGCAACTGCGAGTTCCAGGCAATGAGCACCGACATGGCCGGCAGGCTGGCGATAATGAGCACGGCCGCCAGCAGCAGCCACTGGCCCGGCACCGGCCGCCGGGGCGCGAAGTACTCGGACAGCTCGTAGCCCGTGAGCTTGGCCAGCGCCACGGCCGCACCCCCAAAGCCGCCGAGCAGCAGCAGGCCCTGGCTGAGCATGGAAATCTGCCAGCCGTTGGCGTAGTTACTGGGTTGCTGCTGCACGTTGCCCAGCCCCATCAGTCCCACTCCATAGAGCAGGTTGCTGGCAATGGCAATCAGCAACATGCTCAGGCTGAAAGTGGCTATCAGCAGCACCAGCAGCAGCGCCAGATTAGCCAACGGATGCAGCCGACTCGAAACGAAACCTTTCATGCGGGGGTCTGGGTTGGTGGGGAGCAGAGGGGGCCTTGGGGTTTTGAGGGCTGGGGGAACGAGAGTACCAAGATGACAGCGTCCCATCTAAGCCCCCAGCCTTCAGCCAGTCAAGACCCTAATAATCGTAAATTTGCGCAAAATACCAGTATCAGCCCCAACTGGCGCGTGCTGGTCTTTCTCTTTCGTCATCCATCAAAAGCTAACAGCCAACTGCTATTAGCCATCAGCTGAAAAACAAGTGGTTTACATCCGCAACATTGCCCTGCCCGATTTCCCGCTGCTGCTCGCGCCCATGGAGGACGTGTCGGACCCGCCGTTCCGGGCCGTGTGTAAGGAAGGCGGGGCCGATCTGATGTACACCGAGTTCATCTCGTCGGAAGGCTTGATTCGGGCCGCCGCCAAGAGCCGCCAGAAGCTCGACGTGTTCGACTACGAGCGACCCATCGGCATCCAACTCTTCGGCTCCGACGTGGCCACCATGGGCGAGTGCGCCCGCCTGAGCACCGAGGCCGGCCCCGACCTGATCGACATCAACTACGGCTGCCCGGTGAAGCAGGTGGCCTGCCGGGGTGCCGGCGCGGCCCTGCTGCGCGACATTCCGAAAATGGTGGAAATGACGGCCGCCGTGGTGCAGGCTACGCATTTGCCGGTAACCGTAAAAACCCGCCTGGGCTGGGACGAGGACACCAAAAACGTGGAGGAAGTGGCCGAGCGCCTCCAGGATGTGGGCATAGAGGCCCTCACCATCCACGGCCGTACCCGCGTGCAGATGTACAAGGGCGAGGCCGACTGGCGGCTGATTGCGGCCATCAAAAACAACCCGCGCATCAAAATCCCCATCTTCGGCAACGGCGACATCGACTCGGCCCAAAAAGCCGTGGAGTACAAAAACCGCTACGGCGTCGATGGCATCATGATCGGGCGGGCCGCCATCGGCTACCCCTGGATTTTCCGGGAGGTGAAACACTATGTGGCCACCGGCCAGCTGCTGGCCCCGCCCACCGTAGAGGAGCGTGTGCAGGCCTGCCGCATGCACTTCGAAAAGAGCCTGGAGTGGAAAGGCCCTCGCGCCGGCGTGTTCGAAATGCGCCGCCACTACGCCCAGTACTTCCGCGGCCTCGAAGGTGCCCGCCAGTGGCGCAGCCGCCTCGTGGACACCAACGACCCACTGGAAATCCACCATATTCTCGACGAAATAACCGCCGCCGAGCCCATGCTGGTGGGGTAGTTATTTGCGGCTATATTAGAGGCATCAAGTGGTATAAATACACCTGCTTACGTATTCAGGAAAGAATAACCACCTATTTATCAGGTAATTGTCGCACTATTTCCCCTCTATCCTTTCTGATTTTTTATGGCTTCCATCCGCACGCTTTTTTATGGCTTAGGGCTTCTGGCCTTAACCTCGGTACTGCCAATACAATCTGCGGCAGCGCAAGGCCCCTGGTCAGACGTATGGGTAGCACAGCCAAGCCCCTTTGAAGGTGACGTATTCAACGCTTATGCCTTTCGGGATATGAAGCTGCCCGGCCCTACTAGCGTATGGAGTAGAGTCCGCAACTTTCGACCTCACGGTAATCACACAGATATTATTGCTTTTTCAGCTGACGAGGGTCAGACCTGGGATGTTGAATATGTTGCTTCCGGGGGCCCTAAAGACGGAACCCAAATCCTAAACGCCTGCACTACTGATGGCTTGCATAGCTGGGTATTGATTAGCCAGTATCCAACCGGAGATAAGATTCTGCTGGCGACGGCTTCCGGCCCCAGTAAGCTGGAGCCTTTGCCCGCTCCGCCCCAGAACGCTAGTATGCTACGGTTTTTCACGGCAACCAACGGGATACTTATTGGTAGTCCCGATGGCGCGGCAGCTATCTGGCCACTATATCAGACAACCGACGGGGGCAACAGCTGGAAACTAATGGCACAGGCACCCGCTCATTTGGCCAACGATTTACCGACAAAATTGTACCAGCTCGGAAGCTCGCTTTGGCTGCCTACCTCAAAAAATCAGTTGCTTTTTACGCACGACCAAGGTCTTACCTGGCAAGTAGCTACACTTCCTTCCAATGGTGTCTTAGTGAGCCTGGCCTTTATAGACTCATCTAGGGGCTTAGCACTTACTGATGCCGATAAGTTGGTTAGAACGACAGATGGCGGCAACACTTGGACTATTGTAAATACCGCTCGACTAGATTACAGAGATTTGGTGGCCGTACCAGGTACGCCAGGCACTTACTTGGCATATGGTACAGAAAAGGAAGGAACTTCCGTTTCATTTGATGGAGGCAGCACTTGGAAACAGCTGGAAAGCGGCATCAGACACAGCGGCATGGCAGCCAGTTCGGCCACCCGAATATGGTCGGATAGCTTTATTTTAGGAGGATTATACCGAGCACGTTCGCTGGTGCTTAGCAGTCGTTCAGCCCAGTTAATCCCGGCCCTTTTGGCTTCCCCCAACCCAACTACCGGCCAGTTGCAATTAACCGCCGTTGCCTATCCGCGCATAATCACATTTACGGATGCTATCGGCCGGCGCCAGAAAACCGCAACCCTCCCCGCCGGAGCTACCAGCTTCGACGTCACGGACTGTTCGCCCGGCCTCTATGTATTGTCTTGCACCGGCAACGGCCAAACTCAAAACCAGCGCATCGTCATTACGGCTCCCTAGTAGAAGCACTGGTAGCCTATCCGGCTGAGCGTTTCAAGCTAGAAGGCGATGGGCAACCTGATGGTGCCGCTATAAGTAGGGCTACCTTTGCGGCAGTTGGCGGTCAGTTCGGTTGCCAGATAGCCCGCCATTTTGCCCGTGCCTTCCACTCCCAGCCCCGTCACTACCCCGCTGCCACCCGTCACACCGGCTCCGCCCGCTCCTACGGCTACGGCCTGGGTGCTACTGCTGGTGCTGGCGGCTATTTGGGGCACTTCATTTATTCTGATGAAGAAGGGGCTGCTGGTGTTTTCGGCCCTGGAGCTGGGCGCGACCCGGGTGAGCGTGGCAGCGCTGCTGCTGCTGCCGTTTGCCCTGCGCCACCTGGGGCGGGTGAACCGCGAGAAGCTCAAGTGGCTGCTGCTGAGCGGCGTGGTGGGCACGCTGCTGCCGGCCTTCTTGTTTGCCTACGCCGAAACCCGGCTGGCTTCGGGCTTGGCGGGCGTGCTCAACGCCCTCACGGCCGTGTTTACGCTGGTGGTGGGCGCGGCTTTTTTCGGGCAGCGGCTTACCGGGTTGCGGGTGCTGGGCATTGTACTGGGGCTGGCGGGCACGCTGGTGCTCATTCTGCTGGGCGGCAGCGCGGCGGCCGGCACCTCGCCCGCCGGCGAGGGCAACGCCTGGTACGGGCTGTTTATCGTGGTGGCCACGCTGGGCTATGGCATCAGCATTAACGTGATTAAGCGCCACCTAAGCGACATTCCGGCCCTGGCCGTGACGGGGTTGCTGCTGCTATTTATCGGGGGGCCGGCACTGGCCTTTTTGTTGGTGGGCACCAATTTTCTGCACAAGCTGGCCGTGGTGCCCGGGGCCTGGACGGCCTTCGGCTACATTGCCCTGCTGGCCACCATGAGCACGGCCGTGGCCATGGTGCTCTTCAACAAGCTCATCCAAACCTCCACCGCCCTGTTCGCAGCCTCCAACACCTACCTGATTCCGGTAGTAGCCCTGGCCTGGGGGGTGCTCGATGGCGAGCAGTTCAACCTGTGGCACCTGCTGGGCATGGTCATTATCCTGGTCAGCGTCGCCATCATCCACCGGGCGCGGTGACTTGGTGAATTAGTCACTCATTCATATATGGCCACTCGTGGAACCGCTCGGGCAAGCCTAGGCGGGCGGGGTGTGAGGCCAGGTAGGCCAGTACGCGGGCCAGTTCGGCTTCGCCCTGGATAGGCAGCTCGTGGGAGCCGGGGTGCCAGAAGTCGGCTTCGGGTGGGAGCTGGCCGCGCAACAGGCGGCGGGCCTGGGCGGCGGTGCGCTGGTGCAGCAGCTCGATGGTTTTGTAGAGCGAAAGGCCCGCCCCGGCTGGCAGCACCAGCACGGCGTGCAGGTGGTTGGGCAGCAGCACGAAGCCCGGCACGCGCAGGTCCTGTTCCTCCAGCATCAGCAGCTCGCCGGCCACCAACTCGGCTAGCTTCTCCCGTTCCAGGTAAACCGGCCCTACCGAATGGGCATCCAACAGCGCATCGAAGGCGACGAAGAACTGCTTCTCGGCGCGGTGGCCGGCGGCAGCGGGGTCGGGGGCGGCGCGGGCAGCAGCCTGGGCAGCTACGCGCTTCCCCTGTAGCTCGCGGCCGGCCCGGGCGGGCACCGAGCCGGCCAGGTGCAGCGTGAGTAGGATGGTTTCGGCAGCGGCAGGCGGCATGGTTACTAAAAATTAGCTCCCTTCCTCAGACAGAGAGGGGTTGAGAGTGGTCGACTAGCGTTGAACGTCAGCTAAAGCTAGCAACCGTTCTGACATCATCAACCACCCACAACCCCTCCTATCTGAGGAGGGGAGCTAATTTCTAGCAGTAATAACTACTGCTTACTTGCGCTTGCCCGAGGCTTTGACCTTGGTTTTCACCTTGGTCGTTTTAGCGGGATTCTCGGCAGCAGCCGGTGCGGCCGACGTAGCCGCGGCCCCGGCCATCGGGAAGCCGCGCTGCTTCATCAGGGCATCGATTTTCGGGTCGCGGCCGCGGAAGGCACGGTAGCCAGCGGCCGGGTCGATGGTATTACCCACCGTGAACACGTGCTGGCGCAGCCGCTCGCCCACTTGCTTATCGTAGGCGCCGCCGGCCTCGGTGAAGGCGCTGAACGCATCGGCGGCCAGCACCACCGACCACAGGTAGGAGTAGTAGCCGGCCGAGTAGCCGTCGGAGGAGAATACGTGGTTGAACTGCGGCGTGCGGTGGCGCATCACCAGTTCGGAGGGCATGCCCAACTGAGCCAGGGTTTCGCGCTCGAACTTGTCGGGGTCGATTTTCTGGTCGCCGGCCAGATGCAGCTTCATGTCGATGAGGGCGCTGGCCAGGAACTCGGTGGTCGCGTAGCCCTCGTTGAACGTACTGGCCTTGTCGATGCGGTCAACTAAAGCCTGCGGAATGGGCTTGCCGGTCTGGTAGTGCAGGGCGAAGCGGTTGAGCACTTCGGGCGTGGCCAGCCAGTTTTCGAGCACCTGCGAGGGGAATTCCACGTAGTCGCGCACCACGCTCGTGCCCGAGAGGCCGCCGTAGGTTACGTTGCTCGACAGCCCGTGCAGGGCGTGCCCGAACTCGTGGAACAGGGTCGTGGCATCGGTCCAGGAGATGAGCACCGGCTCGCCGGCCTTGCCCTTCACGAAGTTGGAGTTGTTGGACACGATGGTGGTCACGGGCTGGCCATCGAGGCGCTGCTGGCGGCGGTAGGCGTTCATCCAGGCCCCCGATTTCTTGCCCGGACGGGCGTAAGGGTCGAAGTACCAGAGGCCCACCTGCTTGCCGGTGGTTTTGTCGTTCACCTGCCACACCCGCACATCGGGGTGGAACACGGGCACGTCGGAAACGGGCACGAAGCTGAAGTTGAATAGCTCGCCGGCCATCCAGAACATCCCCTCGCGCATCTTGTCGAGCTGCAAATACTGTTTCACCTCGTTCTGGTCGAGGTCGTAGCGCTCCTTACGCACCTTTTCGGCGTAGTAGTTATAATCCCAGGGCTCAATTTTGAAGTCGGCGGGGGAACCTTCCTTCTTGGCCAGGGCCAGCATGTCGGCCACTTCCTCGTGCACGCGGGCCACGGCCGGCTTCCAGACTTGCTCCATGAGCTCCATGGCGGCCTCGGGCGTTTTGGCCATCGTGTTGTCGAGGCGCAGGTGGGCGTGGGTTTTGTAGCCCAACAGCTTGGCCCGCTCGGCCCGCAGCTGCAGAATCTGGGTGATCAGAGCGTTGTTATCGTGGGCCCCGCCGTTGTCGCCGCGGTTCGTGAACATGCGCCAAGCATTCTCGCGCAGCGGGCGCTGGTCGGAGTACGTCAGGAAGGGGTCGATGCTGGAGCGGGTGTTGGTGATGACGCCGGCCGCGGCCACTTTACGGCTGTCGGCGGCGGCTTTGGCTCCATCGCGCAAGGAGGTGGGCAACCCGCTCAAATCCTGCTCGGTTTTGAGCACTAAGGTCTGGTCAGCTTCATCGGCCAGCACGTTCTGCGAGAACTTGTTGAACAGCCCGGCTAGCTCCTGATTGATGGCCGAGAGCCGGGCCTTGGCGGGGGCATCGAGCTTGGCCCCGGCCCGCACGAAGGCCTTGTAGCGCACCTCCGTCAGGCGCTGCTGCTCAGGCGTGAGCTTTTGGGCCGCCATCGAGTTATACACCGCTTCAATGCGTTTGAACAAGGCCGTGTTCTGGGTTATCTGGTCGCTGAAGGCGGCCATTTTGGGCTCCATTTCTGCCTGCACGGCCGCCATGGCCGCGTTGTTGAGCGAGGTACCCCAGATGCCGTACACCGTCTGCACCCGGTCGAGGGTGCGGCCGCTACGCTCCATTTCGGCAATCGTATTGTCGAAGGTGGGCGCGGCCGGGTTGTTGGCAATGAGGGCAATTTCGGCCAGGTTTTCGACCATGCCGGCCTCCAGGGCCGGCTTGAAATCGGCCACTTTCACCTGATCGAAGGGCGGCACCCCGCCGTGGGGGCCGTCCCAGGGCTGGAGCAGCGGCATCGGCACGGGCCGCGCCACGTCCATTGGGGCCTTGGGAGCCGAGGGCTGAGCCTGGGCCGACAGGGCAGCACCAGCCAGACCGAGGCCAGCCAGCAGTGTCAGCAGAGAACCGGAGGAAGTGAATAAGGGGGACATAGACAGCGTTTCAGGGAAGAAATAATGACGGCGAAGTTGCGCCGAGGAGCCAGGCTGGCCGGGTAAGCAACCGAAAAAGCTATCAGCCAACGGCCTTCTTCAGGCTCAGCTTCGAGTGCTTATAGCCGTAGTTGAAGTACAAGGCCAGGCCGATGACCAGCCAGCCAAAGAACAACAGCCAGTTGTTGATGCCCAGCTGGGTCATCAGGTACAGGTTGGTGAGCAGGCCCAGGGTGGGCAGCAAGCTCAGGCGCTTGCGGAACGACACCCACGACAGGCCCAGGCAGAAACCGAAGAACACCAGCATCGGAATGTAATGGCGGCCTTCGTCGTAACTGGTAGTCAGGGCATGGGTAAATTCGCGGATGCCGTCCTGGTTGTAGATGAGTACCAGCACGCCGCAAATGGTCAAAATCAGGGGCACCAGGAACTGGCCGTTGATGTAGGGCACCTTGAAACGGGCGTCGGAGGTACCATAGGGGTCAATAACGAGGATGCCGCCGCACACCAGCGCAAAGGCGAACAGCGTACCGATGCTGGTCAAATCAATCACCAGATCCATGTTGAGCAGCAGCGCCGGCACGCCCACGAAAAAGCCCGTGACGATGGTGCTGAACGAAGGCGTGTGAAACTTGGGGTGCACGCGGGCAAATACCGGGGGCAGCAGTCCGTCGCGGCTCATGGTCATCCAGATGCGGGGCTGGCCGATCTGGAACACGAGCAGCACCGAGGCCATGGCAAACACCGCCGACACGGCTACCACGCCGCCCAGCCACTTCACGCCCACTTTATTGAACACGTAAGCCAGCGGGTCACCTACGGCCAACTCCTTATAGTTCACCATGCCAGTGAGGACCAGCGTGACAATCACGTAGAGAATGGTGCAGATGATGAGGGCGTAAATCATGGCCCGGGGCAGGTCGCGCTGGGGGTTTTTGCACTCCTCAGCAGTGGTCGAAATGGCGTCGAAACCGATGTAGGCGAAGAACACGGCCGACACGCCCTTGAGCACCCCGCCAATGCCGTTGGGCGCGAAGGGCGTCCAGTTATCGGGCTCGATGTAGAAGATGCCCACCACAATCACGACGGCCACCACAATCAGCTTGAGGCCCACCAGGATATTAGAAGCGTTCTTGGATTCCTTGATGCCGATGTACACCAGCGCCGTGATGGCCAGCGTAATGAGGCCGGCGGGCAGGTCGATGACCAGACGCAGGCCACCAGGCAGCTCGGGTGCCAGGTTCCAGGCGTTGTAGCCGGCCAGTTGGGAGGCCGTGGCCTCGGTCAGGGGCTGGCCTGATTGCATCAGGGCCAGCACTTCGTGGTACTGGTTGTAGGCGCTCTGCATACCCATCGTGAGCCAGATGGGGATGTGCAGCCCGATGCCATCCATGAGGCCCGTAAAGTAATCGGACCACGAAATGGCCACCACGATGTTGCCCACCGCATATTCCATAATCAGGGCCCAGCCGATAATCCAGGCGGTTAGCTCGCCGAACGAGGCGTAGGCGTAGGTGTAGGCCGAGCCGCTCACCGGAATGGTGGCCGCGAACTGGGCGTAGCACAGGGCCGAAAACGCGCAGGCAATGGCGGTAAACACGAACAGCATCGACACAGCCGGGCCGCCGTCGTGGGCCGCATTGCCAATGGTGCTGAAGATGCCCGCTCCAATAACGGCGGCAATGCCGAGCGAGGTTAGGTCGCGGACGGTGAGGTGGCGCTCTAGGCCGTGGGCGCCAGGGTTGGGGCCGAGCATATCCGAGTCGGCGGGCGGATTAACGAGCAGGTCCGTAACGGTTTTACGGCGGAACAGCCCGCTCAGGCGGGAAGGCGGTAGAGGGGTTGACAAAGTAGTAGGAACAGAGTTTAGAGGGCAAAAGATACAGAATAATGCCGGGGGGCTGCATGGGGCGGGTCGTTGTCAGTTTAGCAGCACGTTATGCAGCATGCAGCGCAGCATGCTGCGCTGCATGACGCGAGCTGACGTTAAGTCACCGTTGCAATGTCAGCCCGCGTCGTGCTGCACGACGTGCCTGTCGTTTGCTTCTACCACTACCAACTCCCAAATATTCTTGTACTTACCTCTGCCTACTATTCTCTCCTGCTATGTCTGCCTTCTCCGTTCCTGCCCCCTGCCCCCAACCCTGGGCCGCCATGACGCCCACCGACGCCGGCCGCTTCTGCGGCAGCTGCCAGCACGAGGTCGTGGATTTTTCGGCCATGAGTGAAGCCGAGGTGCGGACCTGGCTGGCCCGGCCGGGCGCGGCTAGCGTCTGCGGGTTTTTCCGGGCCGGGCAGTTCGCGGCTCCAGTTGCAGCGGCTCCGGCTCCGCGCTGGCGGCGTTGGCTGCTCACGGGGCTGGCGCTGCTCAGCCTCAAGCCGTTGCTCACGTCCTGCCAAACTGCCCAGTCTGGGGCCGATGCTGCTACCACCGGCCCCACCGAGCAGGCCGACGAACTGGCCGCCGCGCCCCAAAGCCAAGTAACTATCCGCGGCCGGGTGCTCGACGACTCTACCGGCCAAGCAGTAGCCGGGGCCGAGGTATTTATCGGCGACACGCCCTACGGGGCCACTACCGATGAGCAGGGCAACTTCCGCTTTACGATGCAGCAGCAGTGGGCGCCGGTCCAGGGCGGGGTGGTGAGTTTGCGCGTGTCGGGCAGCCCCTTCGTGTTCAAGACGCAGACCTTGAGCGTAGAGGTGGCCCCCGCGCCGACTCCGCTTACGGTGCGGCTGAAGTCGGTCCCTGGCCGGGGACAGATTATGGGCAAAGTAATGGCCCACGAGCCGCCCCAGAAGCCGCCGCTGTAACCGAGCCCAGCCCGCACGGATCAGCAGAATTTTCCGCGCCGCGTGTGGAATCGGTCACCGGCCGGCATCAATCCAGCAGACACTCACGACAACCTGCTGCCTGATGCCCCATTCCCTCACCCTCACCATCCCCGAGCCCTGCCACGAAAGCTGGGCCGCCATGACGCCCGCCGCCCAGGGCCGCCACTGCGCCGCCTGCGCCAAAACGGTGGTCGATTTCAGTTGCATGACCGATGCCCAGGTGGTGGCCTGGCTCTCGCGCCAGGCTGCGGGCGCCACCTGTGGTCGGTTCGCGACCCCGCAGCTGCACCGGCCGCTGGCAACGGGGGCCACGACGGGCTGGCCCCGTACCCTGGCGGCCCTGCTGGCACTGCTGGGCCTGGGAGCTGCCGCGCCGGCCATTGCGCAGATACCGCGCCCCCAAACCCTCACCGAGCAAACCCTATCGATGGGCATAGTGGCTACGCAACCCCAGGCCGTACTGCCGGTTCGGGTGGTGCAGGGCCGCGTAACCGATGCCAGTACCGGCCTAGGGTTGCCGGGCGTAGCGGTGTTGGTAGAGGGCACCCATTACGGCACTTCCACGCGGGCCGACGGCACCTACGAGCTGGATGTACCGACCAGCCTGCACAGCCCGCAGCTGGTATTTTCAAGCATCGGCTTCGAAATGACTGTTGAGCCAATCGGCCTAGCTTCTACGGTGAAGTCAGTGAACATGAAGATGGATGACACGCTGATGGGCGAAGTGGTATATACCGACACCGCCCGTTGGTATACGCCCCGCGGCCTCTGGCAGCGCCTGACGCGGCCGTTTCGGCGGCAGACGAATCGTTAAAGCCCTTATTGCACCCCACAGCGCACTACCAAGCCTCAGTAACATTATGCAAGTGCTGTTCTTCCTCCTGCTGACAACTGGGCTTCTGTTGAACACCTCGTCAGCTTCAGCCCAAACGGCAACGGCCCCACTTCCGGCTACCACGCCCGCTTACGAGCTGCCCGGTAGCCAGTTTCCAATCGTGCCCGATGAAGCCACGGCCGCCGCCGTGCTGACCGGAGCGGTGATGGATGAGCAGGGCCGACCGTTTCCGGGGGCGGTGCTCATGATTTGGAAGACAAAACTAGGCACAGAAACCGACGCGAGTGGTCGCTACCGCCTGCCAGTACCTTCTCACTACTTGTCGCGTCGGGGTCGGGTAAAAATCTTGGCGGGCCAGATCGGCTTCCTTCGGCAAAACCTGCGGCTCGATGCCCGGCTAGTCGAACAGCCGGTCATTCGGCTAGTGCCAGATGTGCGGCCGCTTCACTGAGAAGCCTTTTTGCCTAAACCTTTCGCCCCCCGAAACCCTTATGGCAGCAGTATGAGAAATCTGTTGCTGACTACTGTTCTGTTACTTTTTGCGGCCTCGGGCTGCGCCCTCAAACCCACTAATAAATTCGATGTATTCACGGAGCGGGCCGAGCTGCCCCGGGAGGAAGCCGTGCATCAGCAGAATTCCCTGGAATGGTGGTACTTCACTGGCCACCTGCGCGACAAGACCACCGGCGAGACGTTCGGGGTCGAGTACGTGTTCTTCCATTTCAACCTGAACGGCAAGCGCGACTGGCAGATGGTGAACTTTGCCCTCACCGACCCGCAAACCCGGCAGTTCCGCTACGATTATAAAGTCACGCGCCTGCCCGAGCTGATGGCCTCGGCCCTGCCCCTGAACCTGAGCGCCCGCAAAAAAGACCAAACCTGGACCCTCACCGGCCAAGAGGGCCGCTACCACTTGCAGGGCCGCATGGCCGCCCACCCCGGCCAGGCCATCGACCTAACCACTACGCCCGCTAAACCGGTACTGCTGCACGGTGGCACCGGCTACGAGAACTACGGCGACGTGGCCAAGGCCGGCTACTACAGCTACCCGCGCCTGGCCACTACCGGCACCCTCGAAATAGGCGGCAAAGTGCGCGAGGTGGAAGGCGAGCTGTGGTACGACCGCCAATGGAACGGCAACTCGGTCACCAACAAGGGCATTGGCTGGGACTGGTTTTCAGTGCAGCTCGACGAGCCCCGGGCCGAAATTATGGCCTACCAACTCTTCGACCGCAACACCAACCGCACCGTTTCGGGCGGCACTCACTACGGCCCCAACCTGACCAACCAGCACCTGAACGCCGAGGATTTCCAGCTGGAAGTCCTCGACTACTGGACCAGCCCCCACTCCAAGCTGCGCTACCCCAACAAGTGGCGCCTGCGCGTGCCCAGCCAGGGTTACGACCTTACCATCACACCCGTCATGCCCGATCAGGAACTAACCCTCAAGCTTTTCGCCGGCATCAAAATGCACTACTGGGAGGGCATGTGCCAGGTCGAAGGCACCTATAACGGCCAGCCGGTAAAGGGCAACAGCTACGTAGAAATCACGAATCGGGGGAAAGAGGAGAAGAAGTAAGTACAGAGAGGTGCGAAGTGCGAAAAGACTCATCCATTCAATATCACCCGAAACGTGGTGCCGCGACCGGGTTCGCTCCACTTCACGAAGAGGCGGCCTTTGTGGTAATTCTCGATAATGCGCTTGGCCAGGGCTAGGCCCAGGCCCCAGCCGCGCTTTTTGGTGGTGTAGCCGGGCAGAAACACGCGCTGCATCTTGCTTTTAGATATGCCCTTGCCAGTATCGGTGATGTCGAGGACAATCTGTGACTTGCTGCCGCGCACCGGGCGGCGCAGGTGCAGCACGATGCTGCCGCGACCATCCATGGCGTCCACGGCGTTCTTGCAGATGTTCTCAATCACCCAGTCGAAGAGCGGGATATTGACCTGGGCGGGCGTATCGGTGGGTAGGTCGGTTTTCACTTCGAAGCTTACCTTCTTCGACACCCGGCTTTGCAGGTAGCTAATGGCGTTTTCGGTCACGCGCAGGATGTTTTCATCCTTGAGCACTGGCACCGAGCCGATGTTGCTGAACCGCTCGGTAATAATTTCGAGCCGCCGGATATCCTTGCCCAGCTCTTCCACAATGGGCTCGCCCCGAAACCGCTCCGATTCGCGCAGGTACTCCTGCCAGCCCACGAGGCTGCTGAGCGGGGTGCCCAGCTGGTGGGCCGTTTCCTTGGCCAGGCCCACCCACACGCGGTTTTGCTCGGCCCGCCGCGAGTAGCTGAAGGCGAAATAGGCAATCACGCCCAGGCAGCCGATAATGGCCAGCTGCACCAGCGGGTAGTAGCGCAACTGGGTAAGCAGCGCCGACTCTTTGTAATACAGGTAGTTGCGTAGCCCGGCCCCTATTTCAATCACGATGGGCGGGTGCTGGGCTTTCATCTGGGCGATTTCGCCCCGCAGAAACTTAATGGACGCGGCCTCGGCCACGCCTTTCGGCACGTTCACGTTGCGGGCGTCGATGATGTTGTCGTCGCCGTCGGTGATGATGACGGGGATGGTTTTGTTGGCCTCGATGATTTCGTCGTAGAGAAACGACAGGTTCGACTCTTCCTCCGTGTTGATGATGTAGCGCTGGGTTTTGGCGTAGAGGTCGATTTGCTGCCGCTCGCGGTCGGAGAGCTGCCCTACCAGAATATTGGTGTAGATAACGGTAGCGGCCCCAATCAGCAGGGCCACGGCCACAATGAGGAGCTTGATGCGGGACTTCTGATCGTAGATGGGAATGGTGGGAAGCACGGCAGCGAAACGAGATAAGAGGAGCTGCCCCGGATACGGCCGCCCCGGCTCCGAAGATACAGTTCTGCGGCGCGCCGAAGGCCGACCACAACGGCTGTGCCAACATTTTTAGCTGTTTCAAAGGCCCGAAAACGGCCTTGTGGGCTTTTAACGGGGATTTAGCGCGCAATAGTACTTGCAGCCGAACCACCTGCCCTTTTCAACTGTTTTTACCCTAGCAATTTGTATCGTATTTTTGCCCCCTGATTTCCGCACTAGCACCTGCTATGCTCCATACATTCAAAGCCGTTAGCCTGTCCTTCAAGAAAGCCCCGCTCGCCATTCGCGAGCTGATTGCGCTGGATGAAGCGGCTTGCCGGCAGTTCTTGCAAACCCTCCACCACGAGCTGGATTTGTCCGATTTGCTGGTGCTAAGCACTTGCAACCGCACTGAGGTCTACTACTCGGCCGCCCGCGACCAGAGCCCGGCCATCATCGAGGCCCTGGGAAAACTCAAGCACCTGCCCGACGTCAGCACCTACTTCCCTTACTTCGATGTGCTCGACGAGCACATCGAGGCTGTGCGCCACCTGTTCGAGGTAGCCATGGGCTTGGAGGCCCAGGTGGTCGGCGACCTGCAAATCAGCAACCAGGTGAAGCAGGCCTACCAATGGTCGGCCGATGCCGATGCGGCTGGGCCTTTTCTGCACCGGCTGCTGCACACCGTATTCTTTACCAACAAGCGCGTACAGCAGGAAACTGCCTTCCGCGACGGGGCGGCTTCCACCGCTTATGCCACCCTGGAGCTGGTCGAGGAGCTGACTGCCGACGTGGCCAACCCCCGGGTGCTGGTGGTGGGATTGGGGGAAATCGGGGCCGATGTGTGCCGCTACTTCGGCGACAGCAAGGTGTTCTCCGACGTTACCATCTGCAACCGCACGCGTACCAAGGCCGAAGAGCTGGCCGAGGAATGCGGCCTCAAAATGCTCGACTTCGAGGAACTGGCCGAGGGCCTGAAAGAAGCCGACGTGGTTATCAGCAGCATTGCCCGGGCCGAGCCGTTCTTTACGCGGGCCTTGGTGGCTAACCTGGAAGTACTGAGCTATAAGTTCTTCATCGACCTCTCGGTGCCGCGCAGCATCGCGCCCGACGTGGAGCAGGTGCCCGGCGTGCTGGTGTACAACATCGATACCATCCAGAGCAAGGCTTCGGCCGCGCTGGAGCGCCGCCTGGCGGCCGTGCCCCATGTGCGGGCCATCATCGAGGAAAGCATGATGGGCCTTCAGGACTGGACCAAGGAGATGCTGGTGTCGCCCACCATCCAGAAGCTCAAAAACGCGCTGGAGCAGATCCGCCTCGAAGAACTGGACCGCTACCAGAAGAAGCTCAGCCCTGAAGAAGCCAAACGCCTGGACAGCATTACCCGCGCGCTGATGCAGAAGATTCTTAAGCAGCCCGTGCTCCAGCTCAAGGCCGCCTGCAAGCGCGGCGAGGCCGACCAGCTCATCGACACGCTCACCGACCTGTTCGACCTCGAACGCCAGCCCGATTTCAGCTGAACGCAGTAGCTGGCTACCGTTTCCAATCAACTCCAACCCCTGATGCCCCGGCATCCGGGGTTTTGTTTTGGAACCAGTCTCCCACCAAAAGGCCCGCCCGACACAAGGTGTCGGGCGGGCCCGGGACGATGACCACCGGAAAGGGCGCGGGGCTAAATGGCCTCGCAGCAGTCTTCCAGCGAGTCGATAACGTCGAGCAACTTAGGGATGGAGAGGGAGTAGTAGATTTTAGTACCCACTTTGAGCGACGACAGAATGCCGCGGTCTTTGAGGGTGATAAGATGCTGAGAGGCAATAGCCTGGGGCAGGTCGAGGGTACGGTAGATTTCCGTAACGGTCATCTTGTCCTCTTTACCCAGCAGGTCTACAATAGCCAGCCGTTTAGGGTGGGCCAGCACTTTAAGCATGGCGGCGGCTTTATCTACTTTCTTCGATTCGACTCGGGCGAGTAATGGTTTCATTTTATCGTGGCAACGGTGGTATTACAGGACGATAGGCGGGAATAGGGCTAATACGATATTTAGGGGTTGCAAAGTTCCTTTTAAAATCCCAGCCGGTAAAAAAAACTGGCACCGGGGCCTCTTCTATTGCTTGTGGCCCAGCTTCTCGGCCACTACGCCGGGGCAATATGCCCGCCCGCAAAATCAACTGGCCGGCCAGTGGCAGCGCGCTCTGGCACCAGCTGGCCAGCATCCAGCCAGGCTGGGTAATTTCTGGTCGCATCCGGGTCTTGCCACCGGGCTTACCTACCTTTGCGGCCAGATTCCCAACTCCCATCCCTTCTGCGTCCTGATTATGAAAGAGCTGCTGGCTAAGTTTGAAAATAAGCGTCCCGAAATTGTATTTGAATGGCAGGACGCCGAAACGGAGGCCGAAGGCTGGGTCGTGATTAACTCGCTGCGGGGCGGGGCGGCCGGCGGCGGCACCCGCATGCGCAAGGGCCTCGATAAGCGCGAAGTAGAAAGCCTGGCCAAAACAATGGAGGTGAAGTTCACCGTATCGGGGCCGGCCATTGGCGGGGCCAAGTCGGGCATCAACTTCGACCCCCAGGACCCCCGCAAGCGCGGCGTACTGGAGCGCTGGTACCGGGCCGTTATTCCGCTGCTGAAGGCCTACTACGGCACCGGCGGCGACCTGAACGTGGACGAAATCCACGATGTGATTCCGATTACCGAAGACTATGGCCTCTGGCACCCCCAGGAGGGCGTCGTGAACGGGCACTACCACGCCACCGAGCCCCAGAAGATCCAGAAGTTGGGCCAGCTGCGCCAGGGCGTAGTCAAAGTGCTCGAAGACGCCACGTATTCGCCCGACCTGCGCCGCAAGTACACCGTGGCCGACCTGATTACCGGCTACGGTGTGGCCGAGGCCGTGCGCCACTACTACGAGCTATGGGGCGGCCGCTCGGTGGCCGGCAAGCGGGCCATTATTCAGGGCTGGGGGAACGTGGGCGCGGCGGCGGCCTACTACCTGGCCAGCCAGGGTGCCCGCGTTACGGGCATCATCGACCGGGCCGGCGGCCTGATCAAGGAGGAGGGCTTTTCGCTGGAGGAAATCCGGACCCTGTTCCTGACCCGCAAGGGCAACGAGCTGGCCGCCGATAACCTGCTCTCGTTCGAGGAAGTGGAGCAGCGCATCTGGAGCAGCGGGGCCGAAATCTTTATCCCGGCCGCGGCTTCGCGGCTCGTGAGCCGCGCGCAGATAGAGGCATTGGTAGCCGGTGGGCTCGAAGTTATTTCCTGCGGCGCCAATGTGCCCTTCCAGGACCCCGAAATCTTCTTCGGTCCCACCGGCGAGTTTGCCGATGCCCGCGTCAGCGTCATCCCCGATTTTATTGCCAACTGCGGCATGGCCCGGGTGTTCGCCTACCTGATGGAATCCAACGCCGAAATCACCGACCAGGCCATTTTTGAGGATACTTCGCGCGTAATTCGGGCGGCTCTGGCCCGCACCCGGGCCCAGGGCGAAGGCACCACCAACCTGGCCCAGAAATCGTTTGAAATGGCCTTGCGCCAACTGGTATAACTGCTTCCGGGCTACCCATCCGGCCTGGTGTTTGCGGCTAGGGCAAGCATAACGCTAAGCAGTTGTTTGCGTTAGAACCCTAACAAGCCGTCTGCTTGCTGCTCGTTGGGGCAGTCGGCGGCCGGCTTGTTTGTTGCCCCTTTACCTCTTCAATCGCGTTTATGTCTCTCTCAGAAATCCTTCATTACCGCCTGCTTAGCGTGGAGGTGCAGGAATACCTGATAGCCGCTGGTATTTTGCTGGCTGGCTTCGTACTTAAAAATCTGGTGTCGCGCCTGCTGACGAAAGTGCTGTTTCAGTTCTTCAAGCGGAAGGTGGACAAGGACGTGACTGAAACACAGTTTCACGATCTGCTTATCAAGCCCATTTCTATTGTCATTTTCCTGATCACGGTGTTCATTGCCTACACCGTGATGGACATTCCGGTGCGCACGGCCGAGTTGGGCCGCCACACGCCCTGGTACGGGGTGTTTGCCTTCCGGGTCTACCAGATTGCCTTTGTCACGGGCGTTACCTGGATCTTCCTGCGCATGATCGATCTGGCGGTGCTCGTGTTTATGAACCGGGCCCTGCGCGACCCCTCACGGCTCACCAACCAGCTCGTACCCTTCGCCCGCGACCTCATCAAGCTGTTTGTGGCCATCGTGGCCTTCCTTATTGTGCTGGGCAAGGTGTTCGACGTCGACGTTACGGCCGTCGTGGGCGGCCTGGGCATTGGTGGCCTGGCTGTGGCCTTTGCCGCCAAGGAAAGCCTGGAAAACCTGCTGGCCTCGTTCACCATCTTCCTCGACCAACCCTTTGTGGTGGGCGATTTGGTGAGCGTGGGCGATTTAACGGGCTCGGTGGAGAAAATCGGCTTTCGCAGTACCCGCATCCGCACGGTCGAGAAAAGCTACGTCACGGTGCCCAACAAGTCCATGATCGACAAGCCTCTCGACAACCTCTCGCGCCGCACTGCCCGCCGGGTGTTCTTCATGATGTCGCTCACCCAAATGACCACCAGCGACCAGCTCCACCGCATCCTCGACCGTATGCGCACCGCCATCGTGGATCATCGCCTCATCGACCCCGATGTGCAGGTAAAATTCACTTCGCTCACCTCTAATTCCAAAGACGTACGAGTGCAGTATTATGTGCGCACCGACAGCTACGACGAGTACCTCGACGTGATGGAGGAAATCAACTTTAAAATTGTGTCGGCGGTGGAAGAAGTTGGGGCCAACTTCGTGGATACGACCATGACCCGCCTCTCGGGTTCCGGCTCGGGCGACACCAATTTACCCAAAAGTCTCCAACAGCAAGCCAGCGGCCAGTCCATTGCCGGCTCTTAAAGTGGGCTGCTAGCTGAGGCCTCCTTGAGCTTATAGCTGTTAGCTTTGGTTCGGAAGCCCTAATAATCCAACAAAAAGAAGGCCCCGCACTCAACTGAGTGCGGGGCCTTCTTCGTTTTTTCAGCTAACAGGTCTAGCGTCCACCGAGCAGGCCGCCGAGCAGACCGCCCATACCGCCACCGCCGAGCAGGCCGCCGAGGCCACCGCCACCGGAGCTGCGGGGCTGGGAGTTAGGCTGGCCGCCAAGTCCGCCGAGGATGGACATTATCGAGCCGAGGCCGCCGCTGCCGGTATGGGTGCCTTGCTGGGGGTAGTTGCCGTACTGGCTCTGCTGCTGGTTGCCGCCGCCCATTACACCGCTCAACAGACCGCCGCCGAGCAAGCCGCCAAGCAAACCGCCCATGCCACTCTGGGCCGCGCCGCCGAGCAAACCACCCATGCTGCCGCCCAGCATACCGCCACCGCCGCCCATGCCCTGGCTGCGGTTACCACCACCCATCACTTTCGAAATCACCATGGGGGCCACAATGCCAAGCAGACCAGCCATCAGGGCATTTTTGGGGATACCGGCACTTTCGAGCTTGTCGCCGATGCCGCCCAGAAAGCTCTGCTTAGCCGGGTCGCTGGCATCGTGGGGCACGTTGGCGGCCTGGTCTACCACCTGCTCCAGCGTATGCTGCTGTTGCTGGCTGATGCCGAGGTAACCGGAAATCTTGTTCACCATTTCCTCCTCGGTGTTGGAGTAGGCGCCATCGGCGCGGGCGAAGCTGATGAGGTCAGTTACGAGCGAGAAGCGCAGGTCGCTGCTGCGCAGGGCGTCGAGGTTGGCTTTTACGCTCTGGTTGTTCGAGTCTTTGGCGGCCGAAAGCACCTGCTGGGTGGAGCCGCCGCTGAGGCCTGCCTGTTGGGAGAGCTGCTGAAGAAACTCGATTTCGGGGGCCGAGGCTTCCCGGTCGGCCGAGGCCAAGCTAGCAATTACGCTCAGGTAAGCGGCTTTCTCCTGATCGGAGTAGTTCTCGAGCAGTTGTGAATCGTTCATGTTCAGGAAAGGAAAGGGAGGTGGATAATAATTTCATCCCTTAACGCACCAGCGCCAGTTGAGGTTGGCCTCGGTAAAAGCGGCGGCATCTCAGAATTCAAAATAACCGCCTGGCTGAGGCTCGGCAGGTTTTTTCACCGGCTTTTTCAGCTCCCACGTCGGCCGGGGCCGGGGGGCCGCAACCGGCGCCGACTCGGCTGAGCCGGCCGCGGCCGACGGCCCCGCTACCGGCGGACTCGCGGCCGGGCGCCCAGGGCGGGCCGTTTCGTAGCGCACCGTGAAGTTGCTTTCGGTGCCCCGGATGGCCAGCCCCAGCGTGGGCCCATCGGCGCGGGCCGCGGCCCGCGGCAGCAGACCCGGTAGCAGCGGAATCCGCACATGGTAGTCGAGCTGCTGGTCGAAGGTGTGCGTGCCGGTGATGCGAATTAGGGCCGCGGCCCGCACATTGGAGCGGATGTCCATTTCCGGAATGTACACCGTGCGGCTCTGGATGTAGAAATCGTTGTGCAGCTCGGCAAAGCGCAAATGGCGCAGCGTGGCCCGGTCGGCCACCAGACTCAGCTTCTGCAAGGGCTCGAAATTGAGCAGCTCGCCCTGGCGCACGGTGGCTTTTATCTGGGCTTCGAGCCGGTCGGGCAGCGGGCTCAGCTGGCCATCAAAATACGTATCCGATTCGGCTGAGGCCGTGAGCGTGCCCCGCAGGTGGCGGCTGGTAATGAACCGCTGGCCAAAATCTTCGAACACGTAGAACAAGCTGTCCAGCGGCACCTGCTGGCAGCTGGCCACGGTGCTGGCTTTCAGCAGCTGGGGTTGGCGGGCATCCACGGTGCCGCGCACACTAAGTTGCCCCCCGGCGGCCCTCAGGGCCAGGCCCGGCGAGCTGAACACCCGGTTTTGCAGTCGTAATGTGCCACGCAGATTTCGGCCCCGTAACCGGCGGTAGCGCACCTGCCGGGCCTGGGTTTGCACGTCGAGCACCAGCCGGGCGGGCACGTGCAGGCCGCCGCTGGTCCCGGAGGCACCCGCCGCCCCACCGCCGCCGGCCGGTTGGTAGGCGTACAGGAGCTGGTTGAAATCGAGCAGCTGGGAGGCAATGGTAGCCTCGATGCGCAGGGGTTGGTTCGGCCCCAAGGCCCAGCCGGTGGCATTACGCACCGTGCCGCGCCCCCGGAAGTCGGAGTTGCCCAGGCGGCCCTGCATGGTGGGCACGGTTACGTCGGAGCCGCTTAGCCGGAGCTGGCCGCTGAGGCCAGTAAAGGGCTGGCGCAGGTCGCGCAAGCGGAGCGTAACGGCTCGCAGGCTCAACTCGCCGCTGGCCTGCCGGGCGGTGGGCCGGCGGCGCAACGCGGCCAGCGGCCCGTGCAGGGCCAGCCGTAAGCTGGCCGTCCCGGCCGCCGACTGGATAGCCGCGACCGGGAAGAACTTCAGGGCCCGGGCTACGTCCAATTCGGCTTGCAGGTTGAGGTTGATAACGGGCTGGGCCAGGTTATCGAGCCGTAAATCGCCACTGAAGGGCCAGCCGGCCAGCTGCCCGCGCACCGCTTTCAGCTCCAGCACCGCCGAAGCCGCCTCGTGGGCCACCCCGTTGCTAAACCGGCCGGTCAGGCTCACGTGCTCCACTTGCTGGCGGTATTCGGGATGAAAAAACGAGGCTTCCCGGCACCCGAACCGCACCTCCACGGCCGGGTTGCGGGCCGCTGACCATTCGCCGCGCACGGTGCCCTCAAAATACACCTGCCCCCGACTGCGGTAGCCGGCCACCCGTTGCGTGAGGCGGGGCGGCAACAGCGCCAGTACTGCCCGCAGGTTGGCCTGGCGGGCGGCCGCAGTCAGGTTTAGCTGCGGAGCCCCAGCATACCCAACCGTACCCGCCACCGAATAAGCCGCCGGCCCCACCTTGATTTCGGAGGGCCGGATGGTGACGAGCTGCTCCGCCCGGTCAATGCGCAGCAGAACGTTCAGTTGCACGTCTTTGGCCCGGAAGTAGTCATCGGAGCCCAGGCGGATGGTTTCGAGGTGGGCCGCCCCGGTAGCGGACACGTCGATGCGCGGGCCGTCCAGGCTCACGGCGGCCCGCAGGTCGGGGGTTTGCAGGGCGAAATACTGCTGGCGGGCCGCGTCGGCATAAGTGGCCCGCACGCGCTCCAGCCGGATGCCTTTCAGTTCGAGCGCGAAGGGCTCGTCGGCGGCAGCGGCCGTGTCGGGTTTGAGGATGAGGTAGTTGGGCTGGCCGGTCGCGTCGCGGCGCACGTTGAGCTGGCCGTCGGCGAGGGTGAGGCGGCGGATGCGGTAGCGGCCGCGCAGCACATCGAGGGCGTCGAAGGCGCAGAACAGGCGGCGAGCCCGCACCAGCTTGGTCGTATCGGCGGCCACCGAACCCTGCATCACCACATCGTGCAGCGTAATGGAAAGGCGCGGGAACTGGTCGAGCACCGATACTTCGAGGCGGCTGGCGCGCACCGGCACGGCGAGGTGCTCGTTGAGGCCGGCCACGAACAGGCCGATGATGCGGTCCTGCCCCAACCACAGCCCCAACGCGGCGGTGCTGACCAAAAAAAGCAGCGTCAGCAAAAAATATTTACCCAATCTACGCACCGGCACTTCCTTCCTGATGTAGCTGAAATTTCTGACTCACAGCTCTTTCCCACGTTTCGCGGGCGGATTACAAAAATTTCCTGCCTCAAAGATGGGATAAAGAGTTGCGTTTTCGAAAACGACCCGCCATATTTGCCATCCCAAACGGGATACGCCCATCGGGAGATTAGCTCAGCTGGTTCAGAGCATCTGCCTTACAAGCAGAGGGTCACTGGTTCGAACCCAGTATCTCCCACTTTTCTTTAGTACGCTCACCCCCCGGGAGATTAGCTCAGCTGGTTCAGAGCATCTGCCTTACAAGCAGAGGGTCACTGGTTCGAACCCAGTATCTCCCACACAACGAAAGGACTGCCCGCTTGGGCAGTCCTTTTTTGTTTTAGGCCGGCTTTGGCCGTTATTCGTGCCGCATGTTTAGTCCATCTACTTCTACTGCCGCGCCCGTTGCAGCGCCGTTGGTTGCGGCATCCGAAGCCCGGGGCCGGCGGCTGGCCGAAATCCTGTTTTTTGGGTTGCTGCTGCTGGCCGGGGTATTGCTGGTGAACGACTACGGCGTGTCGTGGGATGAGCCCAACAACCACCTCAACGGCCTAGTCAACCTGAAATACCTGGCCAGCCTGCTGCCCGTGGGTGAAGGCCTACGCCACCACCCCACCTTTGTGGCCACGCCCGACATCCGCGACTTCCCGGATGCCCACCACGGGCCGCTATTCGAAATGGCCGCCGTGGTGGTCAGCTACGCCCTCACCGACCACGACTCGCGTTCCTACTTTCTGGTGCGCCATACAATGGTATTTGGCGTATTCGCGGTAGGGGTGTGGGCGCTTTACCAGCTGGGCCGGCGCTGGCTGGCCGACTGGCGCTGGGGCCTGCTGGCGGCGGCGCTGCTGGTAGCCTCGCCGCGCTTCTTCGCCGAGGCCTTCTACAACGGCAAAGACATTGTGTACATGGCCTGCTTTACCCTGGCTATGCACACGCTGCTGCGGCTGCTGGAGCGCCCCACCGCGGGCCGGGCGTTGGTGCACGGGCTGGCCGTAGCCCTGGCCGTCGATATCCGGGTGCAGGGCCTGCAACTGCTGTTGTTTACGGCTTTGGGGCTGGGACTGACCGCTTGGTTTGAAGTTCCTGAGCCTGGGGCTGCCCGCCCGGCCTACGGGCGGTTGGGGTTGCTGAGCGCCGTGGCTGCCCTGGCCGGTATTGTAGCGGGCTGGCCCTATCTGTGGGCCCACTCGCTGTCCGAACTGCTGGCCGTCAGCTCCCACGCCGTGCACTACCCGTGGCCGTTCACCAACTTCTACCTGGGCCAGTTCCTGACGGTACAACAGTTACCCTGGCACTATATCCCGGTCTGGATGCTGGTCACGATTCCGCTGCCCTACTCGTTGGGGGCGACTGTGGGCCTGCTGAGTGCGGCCGCGCTGGCGCTCCGGCGGGGCGGGCGAGCGACGCTGGCGGCTCCAGCCGGGCGCACGGTGGTGCTGGTAGCAGCTTGGCTGCTGGCCCCGGTGCTGGTGGTTATTGGCACCCACGCTGTGGTGTACGAAAGCTGGCGCCACCTCTACTTCATTTACCCGGCCTTGCTGCTGTGGGCCACCTACGGGGCGCGGGCGCTGCTGCGCTGGAGCCGGAAGCCAGCGGCCAGCCAGGGCCGGCTGGTGGCCCGGCTGGCGCTGGCCCTGGCCCTGTTCGAAACGGGCCACACAGTGGTGCGGCAAGTGCAAATGCATCCGCACGGCAACGTGTACTTTAGCTTTCTGCCCGGCTCCGTAGCCGAGCGCCTGTTCGAGCGCGACTATTGGGGGCTGAGTTTCCGGCAGGGGCTGGAGTGGATAACTACTCATGACGCGGCCCCTACGCTCACCGTGAACACGTTCTGGCACTACCCGCTCTACAACAATTCGCTCATCATTCAGCCCGACGCCCGCACCCGGCTCCAGTACGTGCATACGCCCGCCGCCCGTTACTACCTCACCAATTACCGGTGGCACCCCCAATCGTACCGCGATTCGCTGGGGGCCGAAGTGTACGTCATCCGGGCGGGCGGGCTGAAAGTACTGTCGGTGTTCCGGCGGGCTAAGGTGGCTGCGCCGCCGGCTCGTCTTCCTGAAACGGAAGTACCGTCGCGGGTCCGGCACCTGCGGCAGCCCAACTCGCCGACAGAGTCGCCGCCTGTGCTCGTTTCTCCTTTTTCCCAGTGATGCGGGCCGAGGTTCGTCGTTCCTGGTTGATCGGGCTCTTTTTCGGGCTGCTGTTGCTGGCAGGCAGCACGCTGGTGGCCGACTACGGGGTATCGTGGGATGAGCCGGTCGACTACCGCAACGGGCTGGTAAGCTTGCGCTATCTGGCCGATCTGGCTCTGGGGCGCAAGCCCATCGACCTAGCCCAGCACATTGATAGCGACCACGGGGTGCTGTTCGAGTTGCCCATGGCGTTGGTGGCGCGCTTCACCTTGGGCCTACCCGGCGAGCAGGTCAACCACACTTACTACCTCGTGCGCCACGGAATTACCCTGCTGCTTAGCATGGGTGGATTGTGGGCGCTTTACGGGCTGGCCCGAATCAGGCTGCGCGACGCTTACCTGGCGCTGTTGCCAGTAGTGCTGTTCGTGCTTTCGCCCCGCCTGTTCGCCGAATCCTTCTACAATACCAAAGACGTGGGGTTTCTGGCGGCCTTTACGGTGGGCATGTACACGCTGGCCCGCCTGCTGAAGCGTCCTACCCTCGGCCGCGCCCTCGTGCACGGCTTGGCCACGGCCGTCGCCACCGACCTACGGCTGATGGGGGTGTTGCTGGTGCCTTTCACGCTGGCCATGCTGGGGCTGGAAATCCTGCTACCCACCCGGCCAGCTGGCGGCGCTTGGCGCGTAACCGGTGCTGCGGGCACCTACCTGCTGGCTGCCGCCGGAGCTACCGTAGCAGGCTGGCCCTACTTGTGGGCGGCTCCATTTCACCACTTCCTGACGGCCTTTTACAACCTGAGCCACTACGCCAAATGGCAGGGTGTGGTACTATATGGAGGCCAGTTGGTGGCGGCCCAGCACCTGCCCTGGCACTATGCGCCCGTTTGGCTGCTGATAACGACCCCAGTAGCCTACTCGGTGGGGGCACTGCTGGGCCTGGGCTTGGCCGCGGGCCGACTGCTGCGCCGACCATTGGCCCGCCTGCGGACGCTCGACGGACGCCTCGATCTGCTGTTCGGAGGCTGGCTGCTGCTCCCTTTTCTACTGGTTATTGGCCTGCACTCCGTTATTTACGACGGCTGGCGGCACTTGTATTTCACGTATCCGGCGTTGCTGCTCCTAGCCGTCTCGGCAGGGCGGCAGCTTTGGGCCTGGGGGAAGCTGCACCGCTGGGGGCGGCCAGTGCTGGTAGTGCTGGGGCTGCTGACTGGGTTGGAAATGGCCGTAACAGCCGGCCGGATGGTGCGGATGCACCCTTACCAGCAGGTGTATTTCAGCTTCCTGACGCCCCGGCAGGTGGCGTATGGCTTCGAGCGCGACTACTGGGGGCTGGCATACCGGCAGGGGCTGGAATACCTGGTGCGCCGCCACCCAACCGGGCCCATTTACGTGGCCGCAGCCGAGCAGCGGCCCTTCGTCAACAACTTGGTCTGGCTACCGCCCGCCGACCAACGGCGCATCCATCTGGTGCCGCCAGGGCCCGGCCGTTACCACTTGTTCGGGTACCGACGGTGGGCGGGGCCGCCCCCAGCGGCGTTGGGCCGCGAGGTTTACGCCGTGCGGGCTGACGGGCTGACCATTCTTTCGGTGCTCTACACCACCACCTGGCCCAGGCCGGCCAAACTGCCGTAACTTGCCGCCCACTGCGGCTCCGGCCTGGTTTGTCGCCCTTATTCGTTCCGTATGCCTCTGCTGCTCGAAGTTACTTCCCCCGCCCTCGTTCGCCAGTTTCTCGACCTGCCGGCCCGCCTTTACCAAAACCAGCCCCAGTGGATTTCGCCCCTCGACCCGGAAATTGAAGCCGTGTTCGACCCAGCCAAAAATCCGAATTTCGCCCACGGCGAGGCCATCCGCTGGGTGCTCACCGACGAGGCCGGCACGACTATCGGGCGGGTGGCAGCCTTCATCAACCACGAGGCACCCCAGTCTGACCCAACGCTGCGAGTGGGTGGCATGGGCTTTTTTGAGTGCGAAGACGACCAGACCGCTGCCAATATCCTGTTTGAGGCCTGCCACCAATGGCTGGCCTCCCGGGGCCTGGCCGCCATGGACGGCCCCATCAACTTTGGTGAGCGGGACCGGTTCTGGGGCCTGCTCACCGATGGCTTCACCGAGCCCAACTACGGCATGTTCTTCCACCAGCCTTACTACCAGCAGTTGTTCGAGCAGTATGGCTTCGAGATATATTTCCGCCAATACACCTGCTACCGTGAGGTAGCCGCGCCCCTGCACCAAGCGTTTTACAAGGCCTTCGACAAGTACGCCCAACAGTACCCCACGTTTCGGTTCGAGCACGCCCGCAAGCGCAATGCCGAGAAGCTAGCCCACGATTTCCACCACGTCTATAACCTGGCCTGGGCCAACCACAGCGGCATCAGCCCCATGAGCCTAGATAAGGCCCGCGACTTGGTGAAGCAGATGCAGCCGGTGCTCGATGAGCGCCTGCTCTGGTTTGCTTACCACCACGATGAGCCCGTAGCTTTCTTCGTGAGCTTACCCGAGCTAAACCAGCTTTTTAAGCACGTCAGCCCCCGTTTCGGACTGCTCAGCAAGCTGCGCTTTCTTTGGGAAAAGCGTAAATACCAGGCGCGGTCCGATAAAAAGATGTTCGGCGTCATCTTCGGCGTGGTACCCGCCTGGCAGGGCCAGGGCGTTGAGAGTGCCCTGATGGTGCACGCCCGCGCCGAATTCATGCGCGCCGGCTACCAGGATATCGAGATGAACTGGATTGGGGATTTCAACCCCCGGATGCTGGCCGTCACGCGCTCCATCGGGGCGCGCATTTTTAAAACCCACGTCACCTACCGGTATTTATTCGATCGGGAACGGGAGTTCGAACGCAGCCCGATTATTCGGTAAAAGAGAAAGTTATGCTGAGCGAAGGCGCAGCCGCAGTCGAAGAATCTCTACCCTGGCTACCCTGGCTTCGCTCAGCATGACCGTTTCTCTATCCTGCCTGCCCTGCCAGCTGCTTTAACTCCTCATCCAGCCGTAGCACCTGCGGGATGAGCAAGTGCTCGTCGTCGTTGCGCACCACGTAGTTGGCGCGGGCCAGCTTTTCTTCCTCGCTGAGCTGCTTGCCGATGATGGTGAGCACATCCTGGGCCGTGCGGTGGGGGTCGCGGCGTAGCACCCGGGCCTGGCGCAGGGGCTGGGGCGCGAATACGGTGATGATACGGTCGAGTTGGCGGTCGGCTCCCGACTCGTAGAGCAACGCGGCTTCCTTGAGCACGTAGGTGTGGCCCTCGGCCTGGCGGGCCGTGGCCCAGGCGGCGAAGTCGCGACCCACGTGCGGATGCACCAGGGCGTTAAGGCGAGCCAGCTGGGCAGAGTCGGAAAAGGCGACGCGGGCCAAATAGGCGCGGTCGAGGCAGCCGGCAGCATCGAAAGTTTCGGGGCCGAAGGCAGCCGTTAGTTCCTGCCGTAGCTGCGGGTCGTGAGCCATCATGGCCTTGGCCCGGCTGTCGGAATCGTAGAGCGGGACGCCCAGCACCCGAAACAGCCGCCCCACAATGCTCTTGCCCGAACCGATTCCGCCCGTAATTCCGATTTTAAGCATCTGATTAGTTTTTGGTGGGTGGTTTCTAGTAGGCTTCGCTCTGGATTAACGCCCAAAACGCAGCCCACCCAAACTCACTTGCTTCGCACGCGCACGCCCCGGGTCAGGACCAGGTAGCCGCGAACCTGGGGCGGTTTTTCGGATAGAAATGGCCGAATGATGGAGTCGGTGGGACTGAGGAACTGGCCGTAGTGGAGCTGCACCCGCACCTGCTCGGGACGAAAGCCCGCCGTGTCTTCGGGGAAGAACTGCAGGCGCACCCGGACGGTAGCCGGGGTAAGGTGAAACTGGCGGCCCGCAGGCGCGTCGAGCAGCTCGGGCACCACATCAACGGGCAGCGTTACTACGGGGCGGCGCACGAGGCGTACGCGCACGTCCTGCACGTTGGTACGCACCAGCTCGGGCCCACCGATGGGCACCTGGATGTCGCCGTCGGTGGAGCCAGCCGGGGCCTGGGGCAGGTGCACCGGGTAAGGATCGGGCAGGTTTTCCACCTTGCTGGCAGGCCCCCTGAATGTAACTTCGGCCGGCTCGAAGCGGGCCTCATAGGGCAGCGCCGCGCCATCGGTGGCCGGGCTCAGGGCCAGCGGCAGGCGGCGGCTCACCAGCCGGTCAAGGTCAACCCAGAGTGTATCGGCCAGCAGGTAGTTGAACTGCAACCCATCCATGGCTTGCTGCAAGGCGGGCCGCAACGCATTGACGGTGAGGTAGCGGGTGGCGGGGCCACGTAGCAGCAGCTCGGCGGGCTTCACATCGAAGGCCAGCTGGCGGCGCAGCAGCTTCCAGCCTCGGCCGGTTACGTTCAGGGCCACCTCCTGGGGCAGCGGCTGCACCGGCACAAACCGGGCGTCGTCGTAGCGGCAGGCCAGCGGATAGGTGATGCGGGTGGTGTAGGTTTTGTTGAGCGCGTTCAGAAGCCAGAACGTGCTGGCCACCAGAAAACACGCCGTCACGGCCCGCCAATAGCTCCGCTCCTGCCCGAAAAACGGGCTCATAAACCAGCGCAACACGCGCATACTGGGGCGAACGGACGACACGGCGACGGGGCTAAGAAACGAAAGGTGGCAGAGCGCGGAAAACGAATATTCCGGCCCCCGGTAGTTACCCGAAGCCGGAATATCCGGAAATGACAAGATACTACGCCCGGCGCACTCTGGCGAGCCCAGGCTGAGTTTCAGCAACCAACTGCCGTAGCTAAACGGCCGCTACTGTGCTTTTGCTGGCTATTTCGCGGGCAATGGCCGAGCGGTCGAAGCGCAGGCGTACGCCCTTATCCACTTCCACCGTTACCGACTCGTCACTCAGGTCCACGACTTTGCCATGCAGGCCGCCGATGGTTACCACATTAGAGCCTTTGGCCAGCGCAGCCCGGAATTTTTTGGCGTCGGCCGAGCGCTTCTGCTGGGGCCGGATCATGAAGAAGTACACTACGCCCGCCATGGCAACCAGAGGCAGGTATTGGTAGAGGCCGCCCGCGGCGGCAGCTTGCAACAGAAGAGAAGCGAACATGAGCGGAAAATCAGGAAAAATGAGTGGACCAGGGCGGCCCGAAAATCAGGCAGCCGGCGCGAAGTAGCTTCGCCCCGGCTGCCTGACTGAAAAACATGATGCTACTGGCGTACCGGGCCGTTCTGGCCGTCGGGCAGTACGTTGGCTTTGATGACCACTTTAGTGATGCTGGGCTGGGTGTTGGCCTGAATGGCTACCTCCTTGTTCTGCATCCCGGTTTTGCCGTGCGAGTCGAACTGCACGTCAATCATGCCTTTGGCGCCGGGCTGAATGGGCTCCTTGGTCCAGTTGGGCGTAGTGCAACCGCAGCTGGCGGTAGCGTTTTCGATGATAAGCGGCGACTTGCCGGTGTTGGTGAACTCGAAGGTGTGCTTCACGACCGAACCCGGCGCGATGTCGCCGAATTCATGGTCGGCCACGGCGAATGTCATCACCGGGGCGTTGGGGTTCGGCGCGGCCATTTCGTCGGTCACGTTGGGGTTATCGACGAGTGGAGCGGCGGTAGCGTTGGCATCGACGGCGGCGGCGTTCATGCCTTCGGTGCCTACTTCGCCCTTGTTGTTGTTGCAGGCGCCCAACAGCAGGGCCCCGGAAAGCAAAACGGCAGAAAACAGGGTGCTTTTCATAGATGGCTGTAAATCAGAAAGGAAATCTTGTGAAGCAATGCAAAAAGCAAAGGTAAGGAGTGCGGAGTTGCTGTTTACCGGCAGGGGTGCTAAAAGCGACTATCAGCGCACGGCCAGTACCCAAACACTTTCCTACTTCCCGAAGTTCGCGATGATGTTCTGGGCGAACTCGCTGGTCGAGGCTTGGCCGCCAAGGTCGCCGGTGCACTGGGCTTTGTTGCGCAGGGTCAGGTTGAGGGCTTTCTCGATCTTATCGGCCTGTGCGTGCTCCCCGATGTGGTGGAGCATCATCAGAGCCGAGCGGAGCAGGGCGGTGGGGTTGGCTTTGCCCTGGCCGGCAATATCGGGGGCCGAGCCGTGCACGGCCTCAAAAATGGCCATATCGTCGCCGATATTCGCCCCGGCTACCACACCCAGGCCGCCCACGAGGCCGGCGCAGAGGTCGGAGAGGATGTCGCCGAACAGGTTGGTGGTTACAATCACGTCGAATTGCTCTGGTTTAGTCACCAGCTGCATGCACATGTTGTCGATGATTTTCTCCTCGTACTGAATCTCGGGAAACTCGCGGGCGGCGTCCTGGGCCGCGTCGAGCATCACTTTGCCCGCCACTTTCAAGATATTGGCTTTGTGGGCCAGCGTCACCTTTTTGCGGCCATTCTTGGCGGCGTAGGCAAAGGCGGCGCGGCATATTTTGTGGGCTCCGGCCACCGTGTTACGGGCAATGGAGTCAGCAATACCGTTGTGTTCGTCAAAAATTTCGAGGCCGGCGTACAAGCCCTCGGTGTTCTCGCGGAACAGCACCAAATCAATGCCCGAATCGGCGTAGCGGGAGGCAATGCCCTCGGTGGTTTTGGCCGGCCGCACGTTTTGGTAGAGGTTGTACTTCTGGCGCAGCGTTACGTTGATGCTGCGGAAACCCTTGCCCACGGGCGTCGTGATGGGGCCTTTCAGGGCCACCCGGTTTTTCTCTAGCGACGTCAGCAAGGCCTGCGGAATCAGCTCGCCCGACTGGTCGAACGTGGTCTGGCCCGCGTTCTGCTCCTCCCACTGCACCGGCACCTCGGCGGCGGCAAAAATATCGGTTACTGCTTTCGTGATTTCGGGACCAATACCGTCGCCGGGAATGAGCGTGATGAGTTGCATCTGATTGATTTACTGGTTGATTGTTTTGCTAAAGAGTGGCCCCGACCGGTTAGGTGGGCCTGCCGCCGCGCCCAAAGGGCACAAACTTCCGGCAAAGGTACCGATACCCGGCGGTTGCTGAAAATGAAGATGTGCCGAAATGCCGATTGGTTTGATCAGCACTCCGGCACATCGGCGTTTTCGGCGCTTCAGCCTACAGCGTTTTGCGCGAATTAATCTGGTCAATCAGCTGGTCGACGTCGCCGAGCAGCTGTTCAGCCTTGCTTTTGGCATCCTGAATCACGCGCTGGCCCTCGCTCTTGGCCGAGCTAGGCCCTTGGTCGGAACGGCTCGTGACGAGGTTTTCGGTGAGTTCGGCCAGGGTTTCGCGGTACTTTTCGAGCTGATAGCTGAGCCAGCTGCGGGTTTCGCGGCCTTTTTCGGGGGCGAATAGAAATCCAACAACAACCCCGGTGAGGGCGCCGCCGGTGAAGCACAGAATACCAGTGGTGGTTTTGCTACCCATATTTCTGGTTATTAGAGTGAGTACAGGGTGGTAAGAACTAGGAAAGGAGACTATACAGGCTTACGCAGAAACGAGCCGTTAAGATACCCGGGGGTGCCAATGTGAACTAGCAAGGTGGTAAAAGGGCGTATTTGCTGTTCGAAGGCCCTGCTTGCGCTACTTGCGCAGCATGGCCCTTCGAACGTCAGACTCATCACCTTCCTACCTTACTTATTGGTTGTCGAGCAGGCCGCGGCCCGACTTCCGGATATCTCCACTGGCGGTTAAGTCCTGAGCCAGCTTGTCGAGAATACCGTTGACGAACTGCTTGCTCTTGGGCGTGCTGTAGAGCTTGCTGATTTCGATGTACTCGTTGATGGTCACTTTCACCGGGATGGCCCGGAACAGGTGCATTTCGCAGAGAGCCATTTTCAGCAGAATCTTGTCGGTGAGGGCCACGCGCTCCACATCCCAGTTCTGCGACGAGTCGGCAATGAGCTTCTCGTACTTGCCATCGTCGGCCAGCGTTTGCTGGTAGAGGCTTTCGGCAAACTCCTTGTCCTCGGTCCAGTTGGCCGAGAGCGACATGAGCACCAGCTCTTCGTCGGCGGCCTCATCGAGCATCTTCACCGTTTTCACCACCAGGTTTTTCACCACCGAGCGGTTCTCCTCCCAGTTCTGGTCGTCCTCCTCAATGTACTCGGGCAGGGCCGTGCCCTTGAACACGTACTCCTTGTAGAGGTGCTTGAGGATTTCCTGGTCTTCCTGGTAGTTGCCGGCCGGGGCCGCCAGGTAGCTCAGCAGCTCGGCATCCTGCTTCATCTCGGTGCGCCAAGCGGTGCGCAGCGCATCCAGCTCGGGCTGGCCGTGCCACTTCTGGTTGCGCCGGATGGTGAGGGCCTGAAGCTGCAGGTTGCCAATGAGCTTCTCAATGGCCTTGTTTTCTAGCAGCCGTGAAGCGTCGAGCAGCGGCTCTTTGGCCGCCGTGAGGCGGCGCGAGTCGCGCACACGTTCTTCCTCAATCACCTGGAGCAATGCTTCCGGGATGTTGAGCAGGTGCAGGTACTGGTCATGAATGCCCTCGGCCCCGCTCACCAGCTGGCCGGCGTAGTAGGTTTTATCCTTCGCTACAGCCGCCCGGTAGAACTTCATGGCGTCCTGCACGGCATCGTTCACCTCCGCGTCGTTGGTCGGTTCGGGGGTTTCGCCGGTCTTGTGCCAGTCTTTCAAAATTACCTCGGCCATCTTACGCTGGCCCTGAAGCAGCTTGCGGTCCTGCGGAACGGGCAGGTTCAGGTCGGGCGCGAAGGCATCCGCCACGCGGTCAAGAGCCAACGAAAAATCGGACCCGACGGCCTGATGATAGGCGTACAGGGCCTGCATGACCTTGATACGAAGCGTGCGACGGTTGAGCATGGGGTAGAGTTGTCAGTTGCCAGTTGCTGGCTGTCAGTTGTTGGGTTGTCTCTCACGAGAACAATCTGACAACTGACAACCAGCAATTAGCAACTCAATTAATAGGTTGATTTGACCTTGCCGATGGCGGCAATGCGCTCCTCGGCCTGGCGGGTGGCGGCAGCCTGGGGGTGGCTGCCCTCCTGCTCGGCTTTGTTGAGCACCTGGGTGGTAATGTCGTAGATTTTCTCGGTCTGGATGAGGGCCGCCTCGCGGTTGCCGCCCACTACTTCCGAGTACACGTTGATGAGGCCGCCGGCGTTGATGAGGAAGTCGGGGGCGTACACGATGCCGCGGCGCACGAGCTCGGGGCCGTGGATGTTTTCGTTGGCGAGCTGATTGTTGGCGCAGCCGGCCACCACCTGGCACTTGAGGCGCGGAATGGTGTCGTCGTTGAGCGTGGCGCCCAAAGCGCAGGGCGAATAGATGTCCACGTCCTGGTCGTAGATTTCGTTGAGGCCCACCATCTGGGCGCCGAAGCGGTTGGCCGCGTCGAGGGCCCGGTCTTCGTAGTAGTCACTCACGATAAGCTGGGCGCCTTCCTTCTGCAGATATTCCAGCAGGTAGGTACCCACATGGCCCATGCCCTGCACGGCAATACGCTTGCCGGCCAGCGAGTCGGAACCGAAGGCGCGCTTAGCGGCGGCTTTCATGCCCACGTAGGTGCCGTAGGCCGTTACCGGCGAGGGGTCGCCGCTGCCGCCCATGCTCTCGGGCAGGCCCGATACGTGCTTGGTTTCCATGCGGATGAACTCCATGTCGCGGGTCGTCATGTTCACGTCCTCGGCCGTGATGTACTTGCCGTTGAGGTTTTGCACGAAGCGGCCGAATTTGCGCAGCAGCGCCTCGGTTTTCATGCCCACATCACCAATGATGACGGCTTTGCCCCCGCCCAGGTTGAGGCCCGAAATGGCGGCCTTGTAGGTCATGCCGCGGCTCAGGCGCAGCACGTCGTTGAGGGCTTCGGCGTCGGAGGCGTAGTGCCACATGCGGGTGCCGCCTAGGGCCGGGCCCAGCACGGTGTTGTGGATGCCGATGATGGCGCGCAGGCCCGTTTCGTGGTCGTGGCAGAATACCACTTGCTCGTGCTGGTGCTCGGCAATCTGTCCGAAAAGGGAGGAGTCGGTTACTACTTGCGTTTCAACCATAACGTGGGGGGGATGGGTGGGAATTGGGTGGGAGGTAGGGTGGGTTGGTGTACCTTTGCGGCGGCCAATGGCCCGTAACCAACGCGCGGCTCTTAAACGACTGACAACGGCCTGCGGCTGTTTCTCCCTCGCTCAATGAACTCCGCTTCCCGGTTTCGGCCCTGGCGGCCCCCGCAACGCGGGTGCAAAAGTACGCCGATTTGCGGGAGTTTGGAAGTTAGGTACTTGGGAAGTCGGAAAGTGCCCGGCGCTTTCCCACCTGAAACCCTTTCTGCCCTTTTTAACTTTCTAACTTCCCGCCTTCCACCCTTCTCAATTTCCCCTCGTGGCCGCTCTTTCCGCTACCAATAAATACCTGCTCCGCTACAAGTGGCACTTCCTCGGGGGCGTGCTATTTGTGGGTCTGAGTACGCTGCTGGCCATTTTTCCGGCCCAGATCGTGCGCTACGCCTTCGATCTGGTGGGCGAGGGCATCGACCTTTACCACCTCTACGCCGGCACCCAGGCCCAGAGCCAGGTTTACGAGCTGTTCGGGCGCAACGTGCTGCTCTACGGGGCCCTGATTCTGCTCATGGCCCTGCTGCGGGGCATTTTCCTGTTCTTCATGCGCCAAACCCTCATCGTGATGAGCCGGCTGGTGGAAAACGACCAGAAAAACGAAATCTACCAGCATTACCAGAGCCTGCCACTGAGCTTCTACCGCCGCCACAGCACCGGCGATTTGATGTCGCGCATTTCCGAGGACGTGGGCCGGGTGCGGATGTACATCGGGCCGGCCATCATGTACTTTATGCAGCTGGTGCTGCTGTTCGTGCTCATCGTGCCGCTCATGCTGATGGTGAACGTGAAGCTGACGCTTTATACGCTGTTGCCGCTGCCAGTACTGAGCGTGAGTATTTTCTACGTCAACAACATCATCCAGCGCAAGTCCGACGAAATCCAACGCTCGTTGTCGGGCATGACGACCTTTGTGCAGGAGGCCTTTTCGGGTATTCGGGTCATCAAATCGTTCGTGCGCGAAGAGGACTCGCACCGGCAGTTCACGGAGGCTTCCAACGAGTACAAGGAAAAGTCGCTGAGTCTGAACTTCGTCAACTCGCTGTTTTTCCCCTTGATTCTGTTTCTGATTGGGTTGAGCACGATTATCACCGTCTGGATTGGCGGCCAGGAAGTTATCCGGGGCACCATCACGACGGGCAGCATTGCCGAGTTCCTGATTTACGTGAACCTGCTCACCTGGCCCGTTACGGCCCTGGGTTGGACTTCCTCGCTGGTGCAGCGGGCCGAGGCCTCCCAGGCCCGCATCAACGAGTTCATGGACCAGAAAACCGATATCGTGTCACGGCAGGATATTGAACTTGACATCAAGGGCGACATCGAGTTCAAACACGTCTCGTTCACGTATCCCGATACCGGCATTCAGGCCCTGCGCGACGTGTCGTTCCGCATTCGGCCGGGCCAGACGCTGGCTGTTATCGGCAACACCGGCTCGGGCAAAAGCACCGTAGCAGCCCTGCTCTCGCGCCTTTTCGATGTGAGCGAAGGCAGCATCAGCGTCGATGGCGTGGACGTGCGTGACCTCACTATTACATCGCTGCGCAGCCAGATCGGCTACGTACCCCAGGATGTGTTTCTGTTTTCCGACTCCATCCGCAACAACATCAACTTCGGCCTCGATGCCCCCAGTGAGGAGCGGATGCTGCAAGCCGCCCGCGACGCCAACGTCTACGACAACATCATCGACTTCCCGCAGGGCTTCGATACCAAGCTTGGCGAACGGGGCATCACGCTTTCGGGCGGCCAGAAGCAGCGCGTCAGCATCGCCCGCGCCTTGGTCAAGGAACCAAAAATCCTGATTCTCGATGATGCCTTGTCGGCTGTTGATACCGATACCGAAAACGCCATTCTAGGGGCTTTGCAGCGCATCATGCACAACCGCACCAGCCTCATCATCAGCCACCGCGTGAGTTCGGTGAAGCTGGCCGACGAAATCCTGGTGCTTGACGACGGCCAGATTGTGCAGCATGGCCCCCACGAAGTGCTCATGCGCGACGAGCAGGGCCTCTACCGCGCCCTCTACGAACGGCAGCTCCAGAGCGAGGAAGCGTAACGACAGCCAGAAGCGGCGGTCAGATCTTTAGGACCGGGTATTTAGCTTGCACTAGCATATAGATCCCATACGCCAATAGCCCCAGGGCCACTACGCCCAGTACTACCGGGCCCATGCTAGCCAGCAGGTCGAAAGCTTGGTCGGTGCTACCGGTAGCCTCGGCCCGCGACTGCAGGCCGGCCTGCACGAAGAAATAGCCCACGATACCCAGCACCACGCCGCGGGCGGTATAGCCTACCTGGCCCAACCGATACACTGTGTTCTGCTGGCCGGCCGGAATATCGCTGCCCTGCACGTTTTTGTGGAATTTGCCCGAATACGCCTGATAGAGTTGGTAGAGGCCCACACCAATGGTCGCTATTCCGGCCAGCATCACCAGCCATTCGCCCCCGGGCCAGCCAAGCACTTTGGCTGTGAGGGTTTCCTTGCCGTTGCCGCTGTCGGCCGAGCCGCTGAAGGCCAGCTGGCCGGCGTACCAGGCCAGGCTGGCGTACACGAGGCCGCTGGCGGCATAGCCGACGCGCCGCGCCAGGCCCTTCGCGTCGGAGCCCTTATTTTCGGTGTCGCTAAAAGCCTGCACCAGCCGCCACGCAATGTAGCCCAGCAGCCCGAACGCAATCAGGCCCAGCAATATCGAGCCGCCGGGCAGACTTTGCAGGCTCTGGACGGCTTGTTTCTTGTCGGCCGTCTGGCCCTCCTGCTGGCCAGTAGCGGCGAGCAGGGCCAAGGCACCCATCAGGGCGTACACGGTGCCCTTGGCAGCAAAGCCAAAGCGGGCCAGGGCCCGGATGCCGGCGGAAGGACTGGTGGGCATGGCGCCCTGCAGAGTATCGGAAACAGACATGGAAAGAGGGACGAGTAGTGACTGCCAGAACCCACTAACAGGTTGCCGGCCCCCCTTTTACGCCTACTACCTGCCTAAAGGTTGGTTCGCGACCCGCCCAGCAGGCTCAGGGGCTGATAAATGCGCGCCTGCGGGCTGTAGCGGGCTGCGTTGGAAGGCACGTCGAGCGTAAATACTGGCTTGTGGCAAGCTACGCGCGTTTCGAGCAGCCGTGCCAGATTACCGCCGGGTGTCATGTAGGGAATAAAGAAGGTATCGGCCATATCGGCCAGCAGCAGGTTACGGATATCGGCCGTTTCCTGGGTCACGGTTTTCACGTCTGGCTCGAAGGGCGAAACGAACAGCAAGTGGCCCGCATCCAGGTCAGCCTCGTAATCGAAGCGCATTCCGGGCTGAATACCCCGCCCCAGGGCATAAATAATGGGCTGATGAACATCCTGACGCAAAAACCGCAGAATGGTCTGCTCCAGTTGCGAATGAAAGCCCGAGGCGATGCAGTGGCCCAACTGACGCTGCTCCATAGCCCACAACAGAATGGAATGCTCAATACCAGGAGGATACTCACGGGAGCACAGCATCACCGTTTTGGGCAGTGCTATCAGGGACTTATTACCCAGCGTCCTAACCTCCTCCAGTTGCGTTATCATGGCCACTAATATAAATAATCATATACTTAATTTGTTTTAAAATACATCAACTGTGTCGTCACTATTTTTCGGCCTCCGCTATACGTCAACCGCCCGCTGCCGAAATGGCAGCGGGCGGTTGGGTTACTGTATGCGTAAAAGCAACTAGAAAGTGCGCTTGAACCAGCTTTTGATGTCGTCCATTGTCTCGCCGGTTTTCTCCTGCAAGTTGCCGAACCACTCATCCTGCTTGCCTTCCTCGTAGTCGAGGTCGTTGTCGGTGAGGTTGCCCCACTTCTGCTTGGTCTGGCCTTTGATTTCGTTCCAGTTGCCGCGGGCGCGGAGTTCGGTGCTGTCGTCGATGCCGTTGTTATTAGCGTCCATGATAAGGGAAAGTTAAGGTGGAAAGTAGCCCTTGTACGCACTGTTGAGTTGGAAGGTTGAGTGGGCCGCATCAACTCCCTACAAGCTATTGACAACCGCAATAAATATGATAACCCCGATGGTTGCCAATGCTCCTAAGCCCACGCCAAAACCGGCCGCGGCCTTGCCCAGTTTGCGGTTCTGGGCCTGCTGGCGGTACCCTTTGTAGTAAGCCGGGTCGTTGAGCAGGGTTGTTTCGGGGGCGTTCAGATTAGAGCGGCTCGGTGGCGTAAGCGCAATAGCCCCGCCCACTACGGGACCACCATAGCCGCCAGTAGCCACCGTGCCGGCAAATGTGCCCCAGAACACCCCTTTCGCGGGTTGGTAGTATCGGCGGCTGTCCTGGCGCCCCCGCTCGTAGCGCTGTTCGGTGCTCAGGCCCAGCAAGGGCGAAGCTGCCTCTGACGCCGCTGCGGCCGGCCGGAACACATCTTTGGTACCGTTGACGTAGCGAATCAGAAACACCTGTGCGGTGGCTAATTGCAGGGTATCGGGCGCGGTACCAGCCGGGCCGGGGCTGGCGGCCAGGTAGCGGATGTAGCCGGGCAGGATAGCCAGCACCCGGCCGGGCAGCTCGTCGCCGTTGGTAAGCACTATAACATCGGTAGCCGGCGGGGCTGCTCCGGTCGCGCGCCAACCGTTGGCCGGGCCGCCGAATCGGCGGCCGGAGCGCCCTGCTGGGCCCGGCCCAGGCTGGCCACCAGCAGTAGCCCCAGCAATAAGGAAAAAGCAGTCAGCAAACGCATCGTCATCTTCTTTAGAAAGTCAGTGAAACCCGTCCGCCCGGCAGTAGCAGCAGAGCAAAGCAGGCATGTAGCGGCAGCAGGGCGGCTACCGGCGGCGGTAGTTGAAGCCCACCAGCAGGCTATAACGCAGCCCGCCATTGCCGGGCACCACCGCCAAGTTAACCGGGAAATTCACTTCCTCTATCTTGAATGAGGTGCCGATTGCCAGGGCAATGTTGGCGCTAACGGGCGTAACGTTGGGCCCCACGCCAAACTCGAAGCCCTTGGGGCCGCGGATGCCTACCAGCGCGTTCAGGCTCGGGATGAACTTGCCCTGCTCCAGTCCCGCAATGAGCGGCACGAACTCGAACAGGCCCGATAGACCCGAGGAGAGGCGGAAAATGCGGGTTTCAAACTGCCAGCCAAACTGGGTCAGAAACGGATTCACCTGGTAATCGCGCTTGGCTTTATCGGCCACCCGGCCCGTGAGCACCGTGACACCTATTCGCGGACCACTCAGGCCCACGGTCGGATCGGCGAACGGCTCGTCGCCGGGCACGGCGGGCCCAACGTACGAGGGGACGGCCACTCCCGGGGCGGCCGGTATGGGCCCCACTCCGAACACTTCTTTGGTGCCGTTGGCGTAGCGAATCATGAAAACATCCGCCTTGCGCACCGTAATCAGCGGGCCATCGAGGTTGTCGGTGCGGCGATACATGATGTTGGCGGGCGTTATCTCCACCACTTTTACGTTGATTTCTTCCCCGGTTTGCCGGGTTAGCAGGTCCTGGGCCCGCAGAGCAGCGGCCGGAGCCAGCAGTAAAAACAGGAAGGCGAGTAAGCGAGGCAGCATGGGATGGGGAATAGAGAGTGGTAATTTTTAGGAAATGTACTCCTTACCTCGCCCCAATGCTAACGATAAGATGCTATATTCAGACTTAATAAAACGGCCTCATCATGCTTTAAATGATTGAATTTAAATAAATTACGCACAATAAATCGGGCTTTATAGCAATCATCGGCTACCGGCCGCCCACTTCTCCTATCCATGGATGATTTAAGAACTACCCTGCTCACTTTCCCGCCCGACGACCGCAAGGAGTTTCGGCAGTTTATTCAGCGGCAGCGGCGCAAGCAGAAGGGCCGCATGGACCTGCGCCTCTACGACCTGTTGCTGCAGGTCCGCGAACGTTCTACCGACGAGCTGCTGGCTCAGCTTTACCCGGCCGAACCCAACGCCGTGGCCTACTACGCGTTGCGCAAGCGCCTGATGCGCCACCTCATGGATTTCCTGCTCCTGCGCCAGCACCAGCAAGACCCCACGGCGGCGGCTTCGGTGCGGGGGCTGCTCACGCTGGCCCACTACTTGTTCGAGGCGGGGGTGGGCCGCCTGGCCTGGAGCACGCTGCGCAAGGCCGAGAAGCTGGCCCGCACCAACGAGCAGTACGAGCTGCTCAATGCCGTGTACAACCTCCAGATTGCCCGTGCCTACAGCCCCCACGCCGACGAGCTGACCGATATTGTACGCCGCCGCCACCTCAATAAAAAAGATGCCGACGAGGAGGAGCGGGCTAATATTGCCGACAGCATCATTCGCCAGCGCCTGCGCCAGGCCCGCGTGCAGGGCCGGGCCGGCGAGTCGTTTGATGAGATTCTGGATCAGGTACTGCGCGAATACGATTTGCAGGAGGCCTTTGCCCGCCGGCCCACGCTACTATTTCGGCTCATGTCGATTGCCCGGGCGGCCATGCTCGTGCGCCGCGACTACTCCTCCTTCGCGCCCTTCGTGATGCGCTGCTACCACCTGATGGAGAAGCGCCACGGCTTCGCCACGGCCCACCGTGAGGCCCAACTCGGGCTACTGTTCATGATTGCCCACGCCCTGTACCGCACCCGCCGCTTCGCCGAGTCGGTGACGTATCTGGAGCGGTTGCGGCAGGTGCTGGAGGCGGGTCCGCGCCTGCACCGGGACGCCATGTGGCCCCGTTACAACTTCCTGCTGGCCGCCAACTATGCCTTTCTGCGCCGCAACGCCGAGGGCATCGGGCTGCTCGAACAGGTGCTCCAGCTCAGCCTGGCACCCCGCGAAGAGCTCACGGCCCGGCTCGGGCTGGGCTTCCATTACTTTGCCGAGGGCCAATTCCAGAAGGCCAACCAAGTGCTCCAGGCCATTGGGCGCACCGACCACTTCTGCGAGCAGGAAATGGGCGTGGAATGGGTTATCAACCGCAACATGGGCGAGATGCTGATTCAGTTCGAGCTGGGCAACCCCGACTTGGCCTTCAACCGGCTGCGGGCCATCGAGCGGCTGGTGAAGGAGCGATTTGGGGCCGATGGGGGTGGCTATGCAGCCGTGCTCTGCTACCTGCAACTGGTGGGCGAGGTGTTCGACGACCCCGCCGCCGCCCGCACCCCCGATTTTGCCGCGCGCATGCTCCAGATTCCGGCCTTCGTGCCCCAGGAGCAGGAGGATTTGCAGGCGCTAAGCTTCTTTAGCTGGCTCCGGTCGCGGGTGCAAAGCCGCCCCTACTACACCGTGCTGGTGGAGCTGGCCACCACTCCCGATCTGGCCCCCACCCCGGCCTGACGAGCGGCGTGACCCGTTGGCTGCCACGCGAAGAGGCCCGAGCTACTGCAATAGCTCGGGCCTCTTCGCGTGAAATAAAATTTACTGGGCCGTTGACTGATGAGCAGCCAGTTGGCCAGCAAAATTCAGTTAGTTGTTGCGGGTGGCGGCGTTCATTTCGGCTTTGGCGTCGCCGGCGGCGGCATCCACTTTGTTGGCAGCTTTGTTGGTGGCCATTTTGGTTTCGGCAGCAGCTTTGTCGGCGGCAGCTTCGGTATTGGCGGCGGCGGCATCGGCCGTCTTCTCGATGGCCTGGCCGGTGTTTTCCAAGGCGTCGTCGGTGGCGTTGGCAGCGTTGTTGGCTTCGGCAGCAGCAGCATCACCAGCGTTTTCGGCAGCGGCTTCGGTGTTGGCAGCGGCGGCTTCGGCGTTCTGCTGGCCTTCCTGGGTGCAGGAAGTAGCGGTGAAAGCAACGGCGGTAGCAACGAACAGGGTTTTGAGCAAGGTTTTCATCACAAGGGAAGTCAAAAGTGAATAGAAGGTTGCCAACAGCGGATTGGATGAGCGTTAATAAGCGCCACAGTTAAAAGGTAACCCATTGGTGTAGCAGCACTTTCGCGCACGGCCCTTACCCGGCTCCTAGTGTGCTCGGAGCCGCCACCGCTACAAAAACATGATAGCATTATCCGTCCTTTGCAGTTACACTTAGTTGGGTAGCGCGGGGAATTAACCAACTGGCGTCGAGTGCAGGGTATGCGCTTGGGCACCGGCTGGCTGGCCCTTTTCAACCCCGGCCAACCGGCACCGTATGGAAAACCCGCCTCCAACGGCCCCACATCGCTCCATTACCAACCTATGCGCGTTTACCTGCTCTTGTTCGTCTGCTTTCTACTGACTCATTTGGCTTCGGCCCAGGCCAACGACGGTTTCCAGCGACGCGACGGCACCATGTTTCTGGTGCGCAATGGTGAAGTAAGGCCCATGCCCCACGACGTGCAGTTGCCCAATGGCCGCCGCGTTACCCGCGACGGCTGGGTAGTAGAGCGTGATGGCCGCCGCACCGAACTGCGCGATGGGCAGGGCTGCACCATGCTTGGCGAGGCAGCCCGGGCCGAACCAGACAGCCGCGGCCGCCTGCTGCTGCACGACGCGGGAAGCACCACCACGCAGGTCGGGCAGCCACGCACCGGCATCGAGTTTTGGATGGGCAAAAAGGGCAGAGGAAAGGGCAAACACAAGCGCAAGCACAACGACTAGCGCCGGCCGGGCCGCTACTCTTTCACCTCCTGCGCTTGCCGGTCGATGAAGAATGTGCGCCCTTGCTGGCTGACCCGCGCCCGCCCCTGGTCATCGAAGTCGGTGGCGCTGGCATAACGGCCGAAGGGGGCGCTGCCGGCGGTGGTATCGGCCAGGTAGTCGGGGCCAATGAAAGTGAAGTAGCCACCCGTTTTCACGCGGGCCAGCTTCTGGTCGAAGGAGTAAGCCTCCTGAAAGATAACGGGCGCGGTGGGCTCCTCGCTCCCTTGGATGTAGTGCCAGCCCCGGGCGGTGAGCACCGCCGCGTGGCCCTCCGAAAAATTGCGGGCCGCGTAATAAAACGCACTGAATTCCTCGCCATCCTCACCCAGAAACGTGTAGAGCCCTCCGGCCCGGGCGCGGGCGTAGCCATCGGCGTAGGGGTACAGGGCGTCGTAGGCGGGCTTGATGACTTCCGTACCGTCGGCGGCCACGAACCCGAATACGCCCGCCTGCTCCACTACTGCCCGCCCGGCCTGAAACTCGCCGATGTGGGCGTAGCGGGCGGGAGCAAGCGTGTCACCATTGGGCCTCAGCAACCCGTACTGCCCATTCTGTTCGAACAGCAGCGGCTCTTCGGGGCCGCACCGAGTTACGCCCAGTGCCAGCCCCAATACCAGGGCGACCCCACCGGCCAGCACCGCGTAGCGGCGGCGGGGTGGCAGGGCCGCCAGGCGCCCGCCAATGGCATTTCGTGCCTCCTCCGCCAGCCGCCGGCCAACCACCTGCGCCCGAGCCCAGTGGCTGGGCCGCCCCTTCGGCCAGCCGGCCAGCCGGCCAGCGGGGGGTGGTAAAGCGGGGGCCGGTTGAGCGACTCCCACAGGTCTGGGGGCTGGTGATGCAGGCGGTAGCACCGGGGCGGCCGGGGCAGCATCGGTGGCCCCAGACGGGGCGGTAGCCAGCTGCGTGATGAGCTGTTCGAGCTGCCGGATTTTTTGGCCTAGTTCCTGGTTGCGGGCTTCCAAGTCGGTGCGGTGGCGGCCGATGGCGGCCTCCAGCGCCTGTTTCTCCTGCTGCTCGGCGCTCAGGCGGGCGGCCAGGTCGGGGGCTTCGGGCGCGACGGGAGCCGCCTTCAGCTGCTGCTGTAACTCGGCCATACGCTGCTCGCGGTCTGTTTCGCGCGCTTCGAGGGCGGTCAGCTGTTGCTGCATCTGCTGCTGAAGCTGCTGGCGCAGGTTTTCCAGTGCCTGTTTCTCCTGGTAGTGCGTATCGAGGTCGATTTCGTAGCCCGTGGAAGTACGGTCGAGTTCGGCCATATCTTCGGCCCCCAGCCACCGCCATAGCTGCCCGGCCCGCCAGCGCAGCTGTTCCCCGGCACCGGCCGGTTCGGCTTCCGAGGCCACAGGGGCCATTTCTGGAGCAGCCGCCGCAGCTAGGGTTGGCGCGGCGGCTGGGCCCACGAGTCCTTCTACCCCCATCAGGAGCGCTGCCACCTGCTCGAAGTCGGTAGGGGTCAGGTCGATTTCGGGCGAAGCCAGCTGCGACAGGCGCCGCGTGAACCGGCTGGGGTCGGGGAGAAGATGAAAGGTGGAAGCGGCCGGCACGGCGCCCATCCGGGCCTCTACCCCGGCCCCGAACTGCACGGGGGCACTGAACAGCACCAGCCCGGTAATAAATTGCAGGTTGGCCACCTCGGCCGGCAGATGGGGCGCCAACGCGGCGGCCAGGGCGGTCCGCTGCCGCTCGAAACGGGCAAAGGGGTTGTCGGCCTCGTCGGCTTCGGGGGTGGGCAGCTCTAGCAGCGCACCATCGAGGTACCAGGGCCCAACTCGCAGATCGGGTATTTCCAGCTCGCCGCCGGCGGGCAGCAGCTGCACGATGGTGAGGCTGCGGGGGCGCACTAGCAGGGCATCGAGGGGGGCTTCGCCGGCCGGCAGGGGCACCTGGCCCAGCAACAGGCTGGGGGGGGCACCGGCTTCGGCGGCCAGCGCGGCGGCTACGGCCTCAAACTGCTGCTGACGGATGGGGGAGGAAAACGGGGCGGGTTGGTACTGGTGCAGCATGAACAGGCGGCGTGGCCGCAACTTTCCGACCCATACAGGCCGGCACAAAGGTAGCGTACGCACGCCACCGCCGCCCGGATACGCCAACTTTTCCGGCCGCAGGCAAGTATAGCCGGGTAGTCTTTCTTTGTAAATACCCCCGCCTGACCTCTATCCTATGGATTCTACTGCCCCCACTCCCCAGCACCAGCCTACGCCCACCGTACCGCTCACGGTTACCGACCAGCAGAATTCGGCCCTGCTCACCGATACGCTCACGCTACTCAGCGCCGAGTCGCCCGACCAGGGGCAGGCGCTGGCCGAAATCGACCGTTGGGCCGAGGTGCTGAAAGCTTCGGAACGCCCGGGCCTGGCCAAGGTTATTCAGGAGCTGAACCTGGTGCGCGAACAGCTAACGGCTTCCGACACCCAGACCCACGACCTAGCCGAAACCATTGCCTCGTTGGGGAACGAAACCACCAAAATTGCGGAAGAAACCTCGGGTGGTTACGCGGCCCCACTGGCCCAACTGGGCAAGCGGCTCACAAAGCTGGGCTCCCTGCTTTCGCGTTAGCACCGTTCGGTTTTCGGGGTTCGTTTCCCGTTATTTGTGGCCCGTTAGCCTCCGTAGTCGTTCTGGCCCGGCCAAAACTGCCCGCAGGTAACGCCACCCGATCAACGACCGACTGCCCTTGACACTTCCTGCCCCCGCCCTGACGCTCTACGACCCCTTCGAAGGTATGCGCTTCGGGCCGGGGGCTTGTTTTTTATGTGGCACGACTACTACGCCGCCCCAGGATACAGTTCCGGTGTTCGCCGACTGGCTCCTCGACCGTTACCAACTCCGCGAGCGTTCCATCAAACTGCTCGATATGCGCATCGTGGCCTATCCAGAGTTGCGCATTGCATGCTGCGCCCGGTGCCGCACCCAACACGTCGAGCCGCTGGAGGCGCACATCGAAACCATTAGCTGGCAGGGCGTGCGCGGGTTCCGCGAGTTGGATGAGCAGACGCTGTTTCTGTGGCTGGGCAAGATGTTCTACGGCATTCTGGTGACGGAACTGCTTAATGAGCTCGACCCATTGGCGGTGCCACAGTACCCGCTGGCCGAAAACGCCCAGATGTTCCGCCGCTTTCAAGCCTTTTTCCGGCCCCTGCAGGCTCTGCGCGTACCCATGGAGTACGACGATTTCGTGCCGGGCTCGGTGTTCATCCTCGAAACCGACCCCGCCCAAGACGATATGACGTTCGAGTACGACGATGACCTGAGTACGCTGGCGTTCAGCATCAAGCTCGACGAAACCGTGCTCGTCGCTTGCCTGGTCGACAATGGCCTGATTGCGCGAGCAATGGGCCGGGTGTATCAGCAGGCTCGCCGCCCTTTACACCCGGTGCAGACCGCCGAGTTCAAGGCCCGCGTGTATTATGCTGCCTACCTGCTCAATGTGGTGCCCGATTATTTCCCGCGCCCACTAAAGCCCGGCGACCAGGAAGTGGTGCTCGACGCGCTGATTGACGATGTAACGGGCGAAATTTTCAATCCCTGGGACAATAGTGCCTACGCCCAGTCGTTGCTGGAAATGTGGAAGCGCTGGCATATTCTGCTGTCCGACATCCTCGCCGACCCCACCTTCCCGCTGAGCTACCTCCACGACGCAGAGGGGCAGCCCCGGCACCTGACGCGGTACCCGGAAAAGGAGTAGATAAGAAGTACAGGGGAAAGGAGTAGTGCCCAGCCTTCTCAGCAGAGAAGTTGCAGCCTACTAACAGCCAATAGCTGGTATTATCCGGCCTGCCACACGGGCTCAGGGCCAAGCTTTTTGAGCTGAATGCCCGACCAACGGCCTTCCATGCCGCTTTTGCATTCGCGCTCATTTACCAGTACGTCCACGCAGTGGTGGTGGCGGCGGTTCATGGTGTCGTGGATGATGTAGACGCCATCAAGGTCGTCGGACATGCCGCTGACGCGGACTTTTTCGCCGTACTTAAACGGTCCGCCCCACTTGCTGAGCAAGTCGCGGGATACGGCCAGCCAGCGGGTTTTGCTGGAGTGGCGCCGGGGGATGATGGAGCCATCGGCGGTTTCCATCGGGTTATCGTCCGTCTGGCCTACTTCGGGCCAGTAAGTGGTGGCCGTCACGCGGTACGACACAGTTTTGGGGGCCTTTTTGAGGGGCAACACCGGCAGCGCAATGGCTACCGGACGGGGGCTCAGGGTGGCGACGGTGGAAGGGAGAGCCAGCGCCGACGAGGAAACAGTGTGGGGGGGGAAGAGGAAAGTTAACAGGAATAACGCAATGGACATGGCGTTTGGGCTAGTGGACTCTCGCTTGGCCCGGAGAGGGTGGGCAGCCGGCCTGACTCGGCTATGGAGGAAAACACTTTTTTTTAAAAAATTAGCGTTTCCTTATTTATGATAGCGGCCAATGGGCCGAAGGCAGTAGAAAGAAGAAGAAAACGAGGCTTAAATAGCACAATCTTTATTTTTGATTGAACTTCTTAAGCGCTTTTTCTTTGAAGGGGCCAAAGATACAGGCTTTTTATTAAACGGCCCAAAACCCTCTTCTATGCGCTGCTAGCGCGCTTCTGGCAGTGGGGCCCAGCTATATAGGCTGGCAACACCGTAGCGGCGCGGCAGGTTTTGATCGGAGCGCGACCGGAACCCGGCCATCGACCCAACGTATGCACAGGCTTCCGCTCGCTTTTCTGGGGCCGGAATATCCTAATACTAGTTTCGTCGCCTTCCTATGCGCTCCTCTCCTTTCTCCCGCCGCTGGCTGAGCGGCTTCGCTGCCGGCCTAGTGCTGGCCGCTGGCCTGACGGCTGCCTGCTCCTCGCCTTCCTCCTCCCCGGCCACGGCCCAAAATGCCACCAGCACGGCCGATTCGCTGGGTTCGGCCGCGCCCCAGGCTCCTGCGGACTCGCCCTTGCAAGTGGTAGCGCAGTTCCGGGAGCCTCAGATAGTGGGCGTGGCCGTGCTACCCGATGGCCGCGTGTTCGGCGACTTTCCGCGCTGGGACAACAACCCCATTGCTCCCATTGCCGAAATCGGGGCCGACAACTCGCTGAAGCCCTACCCCAGCGCCGAGTGGTGCAAGTGGGACGAAACCGTGCGCAACGAGCCTCAGAAACATTGGATCTGCCCCCAAAGCGTGTACGCCGACCCGGCCGGCATGCTGTGGGTGCTCGACCCCGCTTCGCCTGGTATTAAGGGCACCGTGCCCGGCGGGCCGAAGCTCGTCAAGATCGACCCGGCTACGAACCAAGTAGTACAGAACATTGCCCTGCCCGAAAGCGTGGCCCCGCGTAAGTCTTACCTCAACGACGTGCGCGTCGACCCGAAAACCAAGTATGCTTATATCACCGAGTCGGGCATTGGCAGCCTCGTGGTAGTCGATTTGCAAACTGGCAAGGCCCGCCGCCTGCTGGCCGGCCATAAGTCGATGATGGGTGACACGACGCTCAACATCAAGGCCGACGGCAAGCTGCTCGTCGACCCGACCGGCAAGCAGGGCCAGTTCAACGCCGATGGTATTGCCCTGAGCCAAGACGGCCAGTACCTGTACTGGAAGCCGCTGACCAGCTACGCCCTGTACCGCATCAAGACCGAAGCCCTGCGTAACCCTGCCCTCTCGGAGGCCCAGTTGATCAGTCAGATTGAGGACCTGGGCAAGGTGCCCGCTTCCGACGGCATGATTCTCGACGCCCAGAACAACCTGTATCTGAGCGCTTTCGAGGACCACTCTATCAAACGGCGTACGCCGGAGGGCAAAATAGAGACGGCGGTGCAGGACCCACGTTTGGAGTGGCCCGACACGTTTGCCTTTTCGGCTGATGGCCGCACGCTTTACGTGACCAACTCGGCCATCCATAAAACGGCCACTTGGAACCAAGGCGTGGGCCGGCAGGATCAGCCTTACCACATCTTTAAGATGACGCTGCCAAAATAAGCGCATCCCTGAGCCCAGAGAAGCCGTTTCCCTTTAAAGGGTAACGGCTTCTCTGTTTATTTCAATAGCTTTAGCTTGCTGACTACCCTTATTTGGCCGGCGCCCATTTACATTCTTGATAGTCACGTTTATTTGAGGATGCGAATATGGTTTTTTTCCTTTTAGTCAGTCTGTTTATCTTTACTCCCTGACCCCACCAATTCCCCCGCATGGACCAGTATTCCTATATCGCCAACGCCCACGGCGAGTACATCGACCAGCTTTACCGCAGCTACCAGCAAGACCCCGAGTCAGTTGATTTCGGGTGGCGCAAGTTTTTCGAGGGCTTCGACTTTTCGCAGCAGTACCCCGATGGGGACATGCCGCAGGCCGATGGCGAAGGCGTACTCACGACCTCGGCCAGCACCAACGATGCCCCCAGCATCCGGTCGGTCGATAAGGTGTCCGGCGATAAGGAAACGCAGGTCCGCAACCTGATTTACGCCTACCGCAGCCGCGGCCATTTGGTGGCCAAAACCAACCCGGTGCGCGAGCGGAAAGACCGCCACGCCCGCCTCAAGCTCGAAGAGTTTGGGCTGAGTGAGGCCGACCTCGACACCGTTTTCCGCAACGGCGAGGTGATTGTGGGGCTCGACGACGACGCGACCCTGCGCCAGATTGTGGAGGCGCTCCAGAAGATTTACACCCGCAGCATTGGCTTCGAGTACACTTACATCCGCGACCCCAAGGTGCTCGACTGGTTCCGCGAGAAAGTGGAGAAGGACTCGCTGAGTTTCAAGCCCAGCAAGGCGTATAAGAAGCGGATTTTGAGCAAGCTCAACGAGGCCGTAGTATTCGAAAATTTTCTGCACACCAAGTTTTTAGGGCAGAAGCGCTTTTCGCTCGAAGGCGGCGAAACCACCATTCCGGCCCTCGACGCTATCATCCGCAAGGGAGCTGAGCTGGGCGTAGAGGAAGTGATGATTGGCATGGCCCACCGCGGGCGGCTCAATGTGCTGGCCAACATCATGGGCAAGACCTACGAGCAGATTTTCTCGGAGTTCCAGGGTACGGCCGTGCCCGACCTGACCATGGGCGACGGCGACGTGAAGTACCACATGGGCTATAGCAGCCAGGTAGACGTCGACGGCCGCTCGGTAAATCTGAAGCTGGCGCCCAACCCCTCCCACCTCGAAGCTGTGAACCCGGTAGTAGAGGGCTTCGTGCGGGCCAAGCTCGACCACGGCTACGACGGCGACCTGAACAAGATGCTCCCCATCCTCATCCACGGCGACGCAGCCGTGGCCGGCCAGGGCATCGGCTACGAGTTGATCCAGATGTCGCAGCTGGAGGGCTACCGCACGGGCGGCACTATTCACTTCGTCATCAACAACCAGGTTGGTTTTACGACTGATTTCGAGGACGCCCGCTCCTCGATTTACAGCACCGATCTGGCCAAAATTATTGATGCGCCGGTGCTGCACGTGAACGGCGACGACCCCGAGGCCGTGGTGTTTGCCGTGCAGCTGGCCACCGAGTATCGCCAGCAGTTCCACGCCGATATCTTTATTGATATGGTGTGCTACCGCCGCCACGGCCACAACGAGTCCGACGAGCCCAAGTTCACCCAGCCCACGCTCTACAACCTCATCAGCAAGCACCAGAACCCGCGCGAGGTGTACAACGCCATGCTCGTGGAGCGCGGCGACGTGGATGCGGAGCTGGCCACTGAGCTCGACAAGGAGTTCCGCGACACCCTGCAGGCCCGCCTCGATTTGGTGAAGCAACAGGAGCTGCCCTACCAGTACCAAGCCTTGGAAAACGAGTGGCGCAGCCTACGCCGCAGCACCTCGGCCGACTTCGATCAGTCGCCGGAAACTGGCATCAGTGCCGAAATGGTGCAGCAGGTGGGCCAGGCCCTGACTACGCTGCCTGAAGGCTTCCGGCCGCTCAAGCAGATTGAGAAACTGATGGAAGAGCGCCGGAAGATGTTCTTCGAAACGCGGGTGCTCAACTGGGCCGCCGGTGAGCTGCTGGCCTACGGCTCACTGCTGCTCGAAAACCACATTGTGCGCGTGAGTGGCCAGGATGTGCAACGCGGCACGTTCTCGCACCGCCACGCCGTGTTGCACGATGCCGAAACGTCGGCCCCCTATAACTCGCTCAATTACATCGCCGAAGGACAGGAAAAGCTGGCCATCTACAACTCGCTGCTGAGCGAGTACGCGGTGCTGGGCTTTGAATTTGGGTACGCCATGGCCAACCCCACGGCCCTGGTGGTGTGGGAAGCCCAGTTCGGCGACTTCGCCAACGGCGCCCAGACCATGATTGACCAGTTCATTGTGAGCTCGGAAAGCAAGTGGCAGCGCATGAACGGCCTCGTGATGCTGCTGCCCCACGGCTACGAGGGCCAGGGTCCGGAGCACTCCAACGCCCGCCCCGAGCGGTTTTTGCAGCTCGCCGCCGAAAACAACATCATCGTGGCCAACCTGACCACCCCGGCCAACTTCTTCCACGCTCTGCGTCGGCAGCTGACCTGGGAGTTCCGCAAGCCATTGGTTATCATGTCGCCTAAGTCGATGCTGCGTAATCCGTTGTGCGTGTCGCCGGTGGAAGATTTCACCAGCGGCCATTTCCGCGAGGTGCTCGGCGACGATTACGCCGAAGCCAAGAAGGTGAAGCGCGTACTGCTGTGCTCGGGTAAGGTGTACTTCGATTTGCTCGATGAGCAGCAGCAGTCAGCCCGCAAGGACGTGGCCATTGTGCGCCTCGAGCAGCTGCACCCCTTCCCGCAGAAGCAGCTGAACGCCGAGCTGGCCAAGTACCCGAAAGCCAAGGTGTACTGGGTGCAGGAGGAGCCCGAAAATATGGGCTACTGGAGCTACATGCTACGCTTTATGCGCCGCGAGCTGGAAGACGTGGTATCGCGCAAGCCATCGGCTTCGCCGGCCACCGGCTACAACAAAGTGCACGTGAAGGAGCAGAAGGACGTGGTAGCCCGCGCCTTCGATAAACCCCGCGAAGCCGTAGCCAGCGAGGCAATCGAGGAAGCAACTGCCACTGCCAAAAAGCAGGATTAAGTCACAGATGTCGCAGATAAAAGGGATGCCCCTGGTTTATCCCTTTGTCGCTTCCACTTCATTCAGCACCACCCTTCGCCGCTTGCCATATCTGCTAAGTAACTGCTGCCCAAACAAACCAACGGCATCTTTTTCATCCCTCTCATCAGCAACATCTGTGATAAGCGAAGCGCAAATCCAGGCCATTGTTCGCCGCATCGTGGAAGGCTACCAGCCCGACCGGATAATTCTGTTCGGCTCCTACGCCTACGGCACTCCAACGGAGGACTCCGACCTAGATTTGCTCGTTATCAAGGCCGATGACAGCCGGCGCAAGATTGACCGGATTGTAGACGTCCGAACAGTAGCCCGAAACCGCGACAATCCAGCAATAGATGTATTCGTACTTAATGAAGAGGAATTAGACCGAGTCAGGCGAAACCGTTTTCTAGTTGAGTATAAAGCCCTGCAAGATGGGCGCGAGTTGTATGCCGCCGCTTAACCAAGATGAACAGCAATGGATTGGCCAGTGGCTGCGGAAGGCTGATGGCGACTTGCGGGCCGCCGAGAAGTTGGCGGAGTCACCGGAGTTTTTTTCTGAAGTTGCGTTTCATTGCCAACAAGCCGCCGAGAAATACCTCAAGGCTTGGCTTACGGCTGAGCAGCACGAGCCACCCCGGACACATGACTTAGAAAAATTGGTCTATTTGGTGGCGGACTTCATGTCCATCCTGCCCGAGGATGAGCGGTTGGCTACTTTTCTGACGCCTTACGCGGTACTCTCTCGTTATCCTAATGACGACGATAACGACGAGCCCGCCGTGTCAGAATTGTTGCAAGCCGCCTATCACTTCCGTAACCGCTTCCGGCCGTCCCCGGCCCAAGCATCCAATACGAGGCCTTATCCGGCCAACTAGCTTACGAATATTCACCCCCGAAACCCTTCAAAACCCCCACCTATGGGTCTGGAAATCAAAATCCCCGCCGTTGGCGAATCCATCACCGAAGTAACCATTGCCAAGTGGCTTAAGGCCGACGGCGACACCGTGGAGCGCGATGAAATCATTGCCGAGCTGGAGTCGGACAAGGCCACGTTTGAGCTGCCCGCCGAAACGGCCGGTGTGCTCAAAATCAAAGTAGCGGAGGGTGAAACCATCGATATCGGCACCACCATTGCCGAAATTGATGGTGGTGGCGCGGCAACCCCGGCTCCGGCCGCCAGTGCCCCGGCCCAGACAGGTGCCGCCGATCCGGTGAGCCAAGGCGAGGAGAACCCCCAGGCCAGCGACCAGGCCGGCTACGGTGGCCAGCCCGAAGGCGGTGCGGCCAGTGCGGCTCCGGCTGGCAACAGCAGCAGCGGCGGCGCAACAGTGGAGATGAAAATTCCGGCCGTGGGCGAGTCCATTACGGAGGTAACCGTGGCCAAGTGGCTGAAAGAGGACGGAGCCGCCGTGGAGCGCGACGAAATTATTGCCGAGTTAGAGTCGGATAAGGCGACGTTTGAGCTGCCCGCCGAGGCGGCTGGCACCTTGCGCCACGCGGCTAAAGAGGGCGAAACCATCAACATCGGCGACGTAGTGGCCCGCATTGAGGGGGGCAGCGGCGCGGCGAAAGCGGCTCCGGCAGCCCCTGCGGCTTCGGGCAAACCAGCCGCCGCGGCTCCGGCCAATGCGGCGGCGGCCGGCGGCAACGCTAGCAGCTACGCTACCGGCACGCCTTCGCCGGCCGCCGGCAAAATCCTGGGTGAAAAGGGCATCAGCCCCGCTGACGTTGCCGGCACCGGCCGCGACGGCCGCATTACGAAGGATGACGCCCAGAATGCCCAGGCTAAGCCCGCCGCGCCGGCTGCTAAGCCCGCGCCAGCTTCGGCTGATAGCCAGCAGCCAGCCCCGGGCAGCGAGCCTACCGGCAACCGCAACCAGCGCCGGGAGCGGATGAGCAATTTGCGCAAGACTATTGCCCGTCGCCTCGTAACGGTGAAAAATGAGACGGCCATGCTCACCACCTTCAACGAGGTGAACATGCAGCCCATTATGGATTTGCGCACCAAATTCAAGGACCAGTTCAAAGAGAAAAACGGGGTAGGCTTGGGCTTCATGTCCTTCTTCACCAAAGCTGTATGCGTGGCCTTGCAGGAGTGGCCAGCCGTAAATGCCCAGCTGGACGGTATCGACATCGTGTATAACGACTTCTGCGACATCAGCATCGCCGTATCGTCGCCGCGCGGTTTGGTGGTGCCGGTCATTCGGAATGCCGAAGCGCTGAGCTTCGAGGGCATCGAGAAGGAAGTAGTGCGGCTGGCCAAGCTGGCCCGCGACGGCAAGCTGACCATCGAGCAGATGACCGGCGGTACATTCACACTCACCAACGGTGGCATCTTCGGCTCCATGATGAGTACGCCGATTATCAACGCCCCGCAGTCGGCCATCCTGGGCATGCACAACATCATCCAGCGGCCCATAGCCGAGGATGGACAAGTCGTGATTCGGCCCATGATGTACCTGGCCCTGAGCTACGACCACCGCATCATCGACGGCCGCGAGTCGGTATCGTTCCTGGTACGCGTGAAGGAGTTGCTCGAAGACCCAAGCCGTTTGCTGCTGGGCGTTTAGTTTTTTTCTGAGCTTCAAAAAGCCAGTTCCCAGCCAATGGGAGCTGGCTTTTTGCGTTTTCACGACTACTGTCGAGCACATTAAAACTAACTTAAACCATAGCTGACAAGTAGGTTATAGCTCCTTTTATCCTTCGTTTCTAATTACCTGCTTATGGAAACCCAAACCTTACTGTACTGGCTCTACGTGGCGCTTATGGTGGGCGGCACACTGCTGTTCTGGAGTTGGAGCCGCAATCCTAAAAACGTTCCGCAGTACGAATACAGCATTGCCATGCTAATACCTATCTGGTCGGCGCTGGCCTACATGGGCATGGCCATGGGGCAGGGGAAAACTGAGGTGGCCGGCCAGATAACGCACTACGCCCGCTACCTCGACTGGGTGGTGAGTACCCCACTGCTACTGCTGGCTCTGGCTTTTACAGCCATGTTCTATACGCCCAAGCAGGAGCGCAGTATTACACTGCTCTTCGGGTTGGTGGCTGCCGATGTGGTTATGATTGTCTGTGGGCTGCTGGCCGACCTGTCGGAAAACAGCACTGCCCGGCTTACCTGGTTTTTATGCGGCGTAGGAGCGTTTGTAGCCGTGCTATACTTGTTGTGGGGGCCAGTGCGGCGTATTGCCATCAACTCGGATGCCGAACTGGGCACCATCTACGGCAAGCTGCTGGGCTTTCTTACCATCCTGTGGGTAGCTTATCCTACCATTTGGGCGCTGGGCCCCTCGGGCTTGGAGGTGTTTGATCAGACCATCGAAACGGTCCTATTCGTAGTAGTACCCTTTCTTTCCAAAGTTGGCTTTAGCATTATGGACCTAAGCTATTTGCGCGATTTGGCTTCGCGCAAGCCACCGCAACACCACAAAGCTCCCATTATGGTCCCAGCCTAATCCAGCGCACTATTGGCCAATAAAAACGACCCCGCAGCCTAGGCTACGGGGTCGTTTAAGTACCTGGCATTTGTTTACTGGGCAGCCGCTGCAACGGCACCTAAAACGAGGCTGCTGGTAGAATGAAAAACGGCAAATCGAACGTCAGCCGTGTTTCGGAGAACGAGTAAAGATAACCAGAGGCAGATTTAGTCGACCGGCAGCTCGCGGTTGCGGGTGGCTCTGAGGCGGGTGGCCATCTGGCGAGCTAGCTGCTTTGCCTCTTCGGCCTTTGATCCGGCAAAGTACTCCTCGACCGTAGAAGAAAACAGCTGTAGCCAGTGCTCGACGTGGGCCCCGCTTCGGGGTAGGGCCACCTGGGCAGGGAGGGCTTCTCCTTCGGCAATACCAACGCCGAGCAATTTGCTACTCCAGTAGCGGTATTGCGAGGTGAGGTAGTGGGGCCAGTGAATGCGGGCAGCAGCGGCAAAACTGGCTCCAAGCAGCGTATCCTGGGTGGCCTTGTGGCAGAGCGAATCGACGAGTTTTTTAATGTCGCCTTCGGTGCGAATATCTGGACGGGTAGCGGTAGTTTTCATGGGTGGGAAGTAAAGAACGGGTGGGAGTAGCAGGTACGCAGCGAATTTACGCAGGTTGCTGTTATTCGCCGTAATCTATAAAATATCTAACGTTTTCTGGTTATTAGTCTTAAAGTGAGGCAAAATATTTCCATTCAGCTTGTTATGACTTACCGATCCATCAATTTAAGAGCACATATCTCCCCTCGCCAGCGGGCTGCGTGGGTCGGCAAATTGAAGCGTCCCTCAATGGCAACAGCATTGCCGTTGGGCGGGCAACCCGCACGGCTACGGATTTTACCAAAAGCGAAACGCCGATTGGGCAGCTAGTCTTTCAACTTCTTCCGGCGGCCACCCAGTACCACTAAGGCTACGGCCACCACAATCAGGGCCGCGCCGCCGAGCATTTTGGGGCCGGGAACTTCGCCCAGGAAGGCCCAGCCCAGCAACACGGCCACTACTGGGTTTACGAAGGCATACGTGCCCGCCAGCGCTGGTTCTACCACTCGCAGCAGCCAGATGTAGGCCGTGAAGCCCACAATGCTCCCGAACGTGACTAGGTACACGTAGGCCAGCCAAGAAGTGGTGGTTACCTGGCTGAAGTGAAAGCCCTGGGCCTCGCCCCGCACCAGGCCCACGAGCAGCATCACCACTCCCCCGCAGAGCATCTGCATGCCGCCCGACAGAAACGGCGACGGGGTGGGCTGGTGGTTTTTGGAGTACAGCGAGCCAATTGACCACACCAGTGCCGCCGTGAGCACCAGGCCGGTGCCCAGGGTTGCGTGGCCGGGCAGAGCTACATGGCTGGCGCCCGGTACCCGGGCCAGCAGGTACACCCCACCCAGCCCGATAGCCAGCCCCACACCTACCAGCAGCTTCGGGCGCTGCGAAACCCCGCTCAGCCACCCCAGCACCGCCAGAAACATAGGCACCGTGGCTACCAGTAGCGCCGCTAGGCCCGTCGGGATGTATTGCTCGCCCAGCGTGACGCCGCCATTGCCAAAGCCCAGCAGACATACCCCAATAACCAAGGCCATGCCCCAGCCTTTGCGCGTAGGGGCCGGCTCTCCCCGCCAGCGCATAAACCCGTAGAGCAGCAGCCCCGCCAGCCCGTAGCGCGAACCCGCCATGAGCAGCGGCGGCATGGAATCGATGGCGAAGCGGATGCCCAGGTAAGTAGAGCCCCAGATGATGTAGAGGGAGGCGAAGGCCAGCAGAATAGCGGCCCGGGAAGGCGCGGGGGGAGTGGTGATGGAAGACATGAAGTGCGGAAAAACAGCCGCAAAGGTACGCCGGCCCGGCCGGCAGCACGAAACTTCGTTGCCCATTGGTACGGGGTGGCCGCTTTTCGCGGTACCAGTATGCAGCGTTTGGCCCCGAACTCCGTTCTTTACCACCTAACCTCCCCTGCTTTGCCGTGCGTTTTCCAATTCTATTACTACTCAGTGCAATGCTCGGCCTGATGCGGCCCGCGGCCGCCCAACTGCTGCAAACGGCCTCTACCTTCAGCCGGCCCGACTCGCTGCGGGGCCATCTCACGCCGCTCCGGACCTGCTACGACATCAATTACTACCACCTCGACGTGCGCCTCGATGTGGCCGGCCGGGCCATCCGGGGCTCCAACGAGTTCCGGTTTACGGCCACCCAGGATTTCACCCGCCTGCAATTCGATCTGTTTGCCAACATGACCGTGGAAAAGGTGGAGTACCAGGGCAAGCCGCTGCCGTTTACCCGCGAGTTCAACGCCGTATTCGTCACGTTTCCCGAGCCCATTAAGCAGGGCCAGCGGGCAGCCTTCACGGTGTATTATGGCGGGCAGCCGACAGTGGCCCAGAACGCGCCCTGGGACGGGGGCTTCGTGTTTGCCGAGCATGGCGCGGGGCAGCCTTGGGTGGCCACGGCCTGCCAGGGTGTGGGCGCCAGCATCTGGTGGCCCTGCAAAGACCACCAGGCCGACGAGGTAGATTCCATGCTCATCAGCATTACGGTGCCCAAGGGCCTGACCGACGTGTCGAACGGCCGCCTGCGCCGCACCACCAAGCTCAAGGGCGGGGCCACCCGCTTCGACTGGTTCGTGGCCAACCCCATCAACAACTACGACGTGGCCCTGAACGTGGCCAACTACACCCATTTCAGCGACACCTATGCCGGCGAGAAGGGCCCACTCAGCCTCGACTATTGGGTGCTCCCGGAGAACCTGACCAAGGCTAAAAAGCAGTTTGGCGAGAACGTGAAACCCATGCTCAAAAGCATGGAGTACTGGTTCGGGCCCTACCCTTTTTACGAAGATGGCTATAAGCTCATCGAAACGCCCCATTTGGGCATGGAGCACCAGAGCGCTGTGGCCTACGGCAACGAGTACCGCAACGGCTACCGGGGCCAGGACCGCTCGGGCACCGGTTGGGGCCTGAAGTGGGACTTCATCATCATCCATGAAAGCGGCCACGAGTGGTTTGGCAACAACATCACCAGCAAGGATATTGCCGATATGTGGATTCACGAGGCCTTCACGACCTACTCTGAGGCCTTATTCGTGGAAAGCCAGTTTGGGAAGGACGCGGCCCGCGCCTACATCCACGGCCAGCGCCGCAACATCCGCAACGACGCGCCCATTATCGGGCCCTACGAGGTGAACGAGGAGGGTTCGTCGGATATGTACGACAAGGGCAGTAACCTTATCCACCTCATCCGCACAGCCTACGTGCCCGACGACGCGAAGTGGCGGGAGGTGTTGCGGGGCCTCAACCGCACCTTCTACCACCAAACCGTAACCACGGCCCAGGTCGTGGACTACTTCAACCAGCAAACCGGCCAGAATCTGACGCCCGTTTTCGACCAGTACCTGCGCCACCCCGGCCTGCCGGTACTGGAAGTACGCTTTCCGGCCACCGGCCCGCCCCTGGCCCGCTGGATTGCCGCCGTGCCCGGCTTCGAGCTGCCCGCCCGCCTGCGCGTGCGGGGTGCTGCCGGCTTCGTACCCGTCCCCCTGACGACCACCTTCCAGCCGGTAAACCTGCCCGGACTGAGTAAAGACAACCTGGAAGTAGATACCGAAAACTGCTACATCGGGACACTGGTAGAATAAGGCCGACTGACGGGGCCGCGCTCCTACTGCGTCATCAGCTGGGCGGCCTGCCAACCGCTGCCCGCGCCCAGGGCCACGCCCATGCCGTTGCAGCGCACGGCCACGTACAGGCCGGGCGATACCTGCCTGATAATAGGCTCCAGCGCCGGGCCAAAGGCCATGATCCCGCTCCAGCGGTAGTCGATGCGGGGGCGCGGCCGGCCGGGCCGGATGACCGTGTGCAGCAGTTCTTCGAGGCGCTGCTGCACGAGCGGCGTCAGGCCGGGAGCGGTGGTTTGCTCGGCGTCGAAATCGAGGTTGCGCCCCCCACCTAGTAGCACCCGTTGGTTCACCTGCCGGAAATAGTAGTAGCCTTGGTCGTAGTGGAAGGTGCCGGGCAGTTGCAGATCGGGCAGCGGCTCAGTTACCAGCACCTGTCCCCGGCCGGGCACCAAATCGAGGCCCGGCACCAGCTCGCGGGCGAAGGCATTCGTGGCCACCAACACCTGCCCGGCCGTTACCGTGGGCCCGCCGGGCAGGTGCACCCGTACTGCACCGGCCTTGGGTTCGAGGTGCTGCACCGGGCAGCCGTGGAGCACCACTACGCCCGCGGCCCAGGCCCGCCGCAGCAGCGCCAGCATCAGTCGGCCGGTATCGAGGCTGCCCTCGGCCGTGTTTTCGAGCATCATCTCCGTTTGGCCCAGTCCCAGCCCGGCAATGCGGGCCGAGGCGTTGCGGAACACCGTTTCTTGGCCGATAATGGGGGCCAGCAGCTCGTTGTAATAGCTCAACAGCCCGCGGCTGCTGGCCGCCAAGGTGGCGTCGGCCGGTTTGAACAGCTCGAAGCCGCCTTCGGGCCGGTAGCCCAGGGGCTCGTCGCCGAGCATCTCACGCAGGCGGCGCAGGCCTTCCCAACGGGCTTGCACCACGGCCAGCAGGGCGGCAGTACCGCCGCGTTGCTCCTGGGCGTGCAGCTCCGACACGCTGCCGAAGCATGCGAAACCGGCATTTTTGGTGCTGGCGCCGTTGGGCAGCACGGCGCGTTCGAGCACCAGCACCCGGGCCTGGGGCCGGTGCTGCCGCAGGTAGATGGCCGCTGTGAGCCCCACCAGCCCGCCGCCTACCACCACCACATCGGCTTCCTCCAGAAAAGACTGGTACTCCCAGTACGAAAGGTTGGTCATGGCGCGGCCGTCAGATAAGCAGTAGTGGTTGAAAGACACCAGCCAAGTTGGGCAAAATAAAACCCCGCAACGCGTGTTGCAGGGTTTCTTTTGTCCAGATTCTTCTTGCTGTTACTTAAGCACCATTAGCTACTTAATTAGCTGCCTGTCTACTGCCCCAATATCACCCGTTTCGTGCCGCTACGCTCGCCCGAAGTGCACTTGACAAGATAAGAGCCCATTGGCAGGCGGCTAACGTCCAGGCTTACCAGGTCGCCGGCCAGCAGGTCGCGGGTGAGGACAGGATGACCATCGGCACCGTTGAGCTCGACCCGGGTGGGGCCGCTGGCATCGGTGCGCACGATGAGGTGGCGGGTAACGGGGTTGGTTTCAAGCCGCACCTTTATGGCCGCAGTGGAAGCGGGCGCCACGGTTGTTTTATCGGTAATTAGGGCCACGGGCGCAGATTGGGCCGCAATCGGCGCGGCAGCAGCCGCAGTTTGGGCCTGCGCCGCCGGACTCGCAATTAGCAATGCCAGCAGGAATCCCAGGAAAGTAGAAGTTTTCATACGCGTGTTGGAAGATGGACGGAGGAGCTACACAAGACAAGGAAGATACGAAGAACTCCCCCATCACCGGATTTTTCTCACTCAAAAATGAGTGAAAAATTGTTTACAAGAAACGAGCCAAGCCTGCTTTTATGCTACTGCTTCCGAGCTTTTTCAATGGCTCAACTGACACTAAAGCAACCCGATAGCCTGCCGGCCTGCTCAAAATGTAGTTGGTGCCCGGAAAAAACCAGCGGGTGGCTTGCACATTACCCGCCGGCTACCGTACATTTGCATCATAATTCTATCGGGGTGTAGCGTAGCCTGGTATCGCGCCAGCATGGGGTGCTGGAGGTCGTAGGTTCGAATCCTGCCACTCCGACCGAGGAATTTTTTCGATTGAAGCCTCCGGGAACCCCACCCGGAGGCTTTTTTTCGGGGTGTAGCGTAGCCCGGTATCGCGCCTGCTTTGGGAGCAGGAGGCCGCAGGTTCGAATCCTGCCACCCCGACTTCGTAGTACCCTCTCTTTCAAACTGCCCGCTGAACTTTGGTTCGACGGGCAGTTTGGCGTTCAGGGAGGTTGGGCTTCAGCTCAACGCTTCAGTCCCAGAAATAGATAGCGGTATACCGATACTAAAGAACATAAGCGAGCCGTTAAATCGCCGTCTGCTCGTTGCAAACGCTTACTTTCGCCCATCTTTTATTCTTTCCCCTCTTATGAAAAAGACCCTTTTCGCCGTGCTCCTTCTAAGCGCCGGCACCTTATCAGCCCAGGCCCAGATTTCAGCGGGCACTAAGCTACTCACCGGGTCCATCGGCTACAGTTATCAAAAACGCGAAACTAATAGCATTGGCGCCAGCAGGCAACCTCTAGAGCAAAGAGATAAGCGATTCAACTTTCAGCCAAGCGCGGGTTATTTCATAGCTGACAACCTAGTGATAGGCGTTGGGGCAGGTGTCAACCTCAACACATATGATAGGTTTTACGAAGATGTGACTCCTGGAGGCATCCAGTTAATTGTGACTGAGAATACAATACGAACACTCCGCGGCGGACTTTTTGCCCGCTATTACAAGTTCATCGGTGAAAAAGTAGCGCTGTACGGTGGACTGGCAAGTGGCTACCAGAATGTTTACGGTTCAAGTGGCTTGTATAATGGGCTTGGTAGTGGAGGTTCCCGCCAGCAGGGTATCTACGGTAGTTTATTGCCAGGTATTGTATTTTTCCCGACCACCAAACTGGGCTTAGAGCTTACTTTGCGTGGGATCAGCTATAACCGGCTGACAGACAAATATCGACGCAACTCTCAAAGCATTAAAACGACGGATAGCATTCTTGATTTTGGCTTCGGTCTTCAGGACCTGAACCTGGGCATATCACTCTACCTGGGCCGCAACTGAGCTAGAAGACATAGCGCAACAAGCCTCATCCGCACGATTCGGATGGGGCTTGTTGCGTTACTGACCCGCTACTTCACCGCCGCAAAAACCTCGGGCTCACCCTGATCGGGAAAGTGTTCCAGGTACACATGCCGGAGCGTCAGCTTCTGCTCTTCGGCGGCGGTTTTGATGCCGTTGTAGAGCTTGTCGGGGGCGACGAGGTAGCTGGCCTTGATGCGAGCGTGCAACACCCGCTGGCCGGCCGCGAACGTGCGGTAGGAATAACCAGCGGGCAGGGCCTGGGAGCTAGTATCGGCTACGAGCACGCCCACGAACACGCGGGCCGAGTCGCGGGTGCTTTCGGGGCTGTTGTAGAAGATGTTGCCGAAGTCGCCGCGCAGCTTGCCGGCTTTACGCAGGGTGTAGGCCTGGCGGGTCAGGTCGCCAAAGGCTTCGTCGTTGGCCGGGCCGGCGTAGTAGCGGCCGGCCACAAAGTAGGGCCGGCTGGTGGTTTCGGCAGTTACAGTGGCGGCCTTGAAGCCGCCCATCTGCCAGTATGCCACGGCGAAACCAACAATCAGCAGCAACGCCAGGGCAAGGGAAATTCGGTTCATAAAGGGAAGGTATGAGCTGTTGGGGTAAATAATAGGCCGTCATGCTGAGCGGAGTCGAAGCATCTCTACCGCAATGCTTACTCCGGTGTCAGGATTGGCACTGGGGTAGAAATGCTTCGACTCCGCTCAGCATGACACTGTTCTTCAGCCGCCCTCTTACACATATTGCATCTGGTAGAGGTTGGCGTAGAAACCCTGGTGGCGCAGCAGTTCCTCGTGGGTGCCCGATTCCTTGATTTCGCCTTTGTCGAGCACGATTATCTGGTCGGCTTTCTGGATGGTGCTCAGGCGGTGGGCAATCACGAGGCTGGTGCGGCCCTGCATGAGCTTCTCAATGGCCTCCTGAATCAGTTCCTCCGTCTCGGAATCGACTGAGGAGGTGGCCTCATCGAGAATGATGATGCGGGGTTGGTAGACCATGGCCCGCACGAAGCTAATGAGCTGACGCTGGCCCACCGAGAGCGTGGCCCCGCGCTCCATTACGGCGTAATCGAGGGCGCCGGGCAGGCGCTCGATGAAGCGGCGGGCGCCTACGAGGTCGGCGGCTTCCCAGATCTGGGCGTCGGTGATGTCGGTTTTGCCCAGCGTGATGTTGTCGCGGATGGTGCCGGCGAACAGGAACACATCCTGGAGCACGACGCCGATGTGGCGGCGCAGGTCCTTGAGGTCGTACTCGCGCAGGTCGTGGCCGTCGATGCGGATGGTGCCTTTGTTGATTTCGTAGAAGCGGCTGAGCAGGTTGATGATGCTGGTTTTGCCCGCCCCGGTGGCCCCCACGAAGGCGTAGGTCTGGCCCGCTTTGATGTCGAAGTTCACGTCGCGCAGCACCCAGTCCTCGTCGTTGTAAGCAAACCAGACGTGCTCGAACTGGACTTCACCGCGCAGCTGCTCGGGAATGTAGGTACCATTGTCAGCCATCAGCTCCTTACTGTCGAGGAGCTTGAGCAGGCGCTCGGTGCTCACCAGGCCCAGTTGCAGCGTATTGAAGCGGTCGGCAATCTGGCGGATGGGGCGGAAGAACAGGGCGTTGTACATGATAAAGGCGATGAGGGCGCCCTTGGAAATCGTGCCCTCGATCTGGCCCTGGGCTGCGTACCACACCAGCAGGCCCACGCCGGCGGCAGCCAGCACTTCGGCCACCGGGAAGTAGATGCTGTAGTAGAGCACCGACCGGATATTGGCGCGGGTATGCTCCTGGTTTATCTTCTCGAACTTGCGAAACTCGCGCTCCTCATTGTTGAAAATCTGGACCACGTTCATGCCCGTCAGGTGCTCCTGCACGAAGGAGTTGAGGCTGGATACGGCCGTGCGCACCTCCTGAAATGACTGCTTGATCTTCTCCTTGAATACGTAGGTGCTGAATAGCAGCGGCGGAATCACCGAGAGGCTGATGAGCGTGAGCCGCCAGTCGATGTAAAACATGAAGCTCACAATAAACACGAGCTGCAGAATGTCGCCAATCATGGCCGCCAGCCCCTCGCTGAACACGTCGGAAAGGGTTTCCACGTCGGAGATGTTGCGGGTAACGAGCTGGCCGATGGGCGTGCGGTCAAAGAACTTGAGGCGCAAATCCAGAATGTGCCGATAGAGGTCGACGCGGATGTCGCGCACGATATACTGGCCCAGCCAGCCGCCGAAATACGTCTGGAGGTAGCTCACGATGGCGTGGCCCACGAGCAGCACCAGCAACAGCCCGAACATCTGGTTCAGCCCCGCTATATCGCCCTGCTCAATGCTCACATCAACCATCCGCTGAATCAGGAACGGGCGCAAGGTGCCCAGCGCCGCCGTGGCAATGGTGAGGAAAATCAGGAAGTAAAAGACGCGCCGGTAGGGCCGCACGTACTTGAACAGCCGGCGCAGCACCTGCCAGTCGAATACGTTGCCGGTTTTGGTGGCGGGGGTAGCTTGCTCCATTGGGGAATTGATACGGGAATGCAAAGGTAACCGGCCGGCGGGCGGAATGTGAGAAGTGGAGAGAACAGCAGCAAAAGAACGGTCATACTTCGACTCTGGCTCTGCCTATGCTCAGCATGACCGTTCTTTTGCTGCTGTCCCCTATCCTACTCCCGCGAAAAATACGGCAGCCCGGCCGGCAGTTCCTGGCCGCCTACCAGCTCAGCGGGGTACTCGACGCGGCACAGGAACAAGCCGTTGGCCAGGGCTGCGCCGCTGGCGTGCACGCGGTTGAGGCTGCGGAAGACTTCCCCGAACTGCTCGGGGGGCATTTTGCCCCGGCCCACGCTCAGCAGCGTGCCTACCACCAGCCGCACCATACCCCGCACGAACCGGTTGGCCCGGATGCGGAACACCAGCCCGCCGGGCTCCTCGTGCCAGCCCGCCTCAAAACAGGTGCAGATGTAGTGCTTCTCGCTGCCTTTCACCTTGGAAAAACTAGTGAAGTCGTGGGTGCCTAGCAAGTGGGCGGCGGCCTCGTTCATAGCAGCCAAGTCGGGGGCGCGGTCGAGGTAGAGGCTGAAGCGGGTAGCGAAGGGATCGGGCAGCAGGCGCACGTGGTACTCGTAAGTGCGGATTTTAGCGTGGTAGCGAGCATGGGCATCAGGCGGCACAGGGTGCAGCACCTGCCCCCGGATGCCTACTGGCAGGGCGCGGTTGAGGCGGTAAAGCAACGTGGGCACATCGAGGCCCTCGGGTAGCTCGGCATCAAAGTGGGCCACTTGGTGGCTGGCGTGTACGCCCGCATCGGTGCGGCCGCTGCCCAGGCAGTACACCGGCTGGCGCAGCACTTGGCTCAGGCAGCGGTCCAGCTCCTGCTGCACGGTGCTCACGCCCGGCTGAATCTGCCAGCCGTGGTAATCGGTGCCATCGTAGGCCAGGTGCAGGAAGTAGCGCATTCTTTGGGAGCTGTTAGTTGTAGCTGATAGCTATTAGCGTGTAGCGCGAACAGCTTAAAGATCCTACACTACCAGCGCGTAGAGCAGCGAATCCAGGGTTTCGCCATCCTTCACTACGCTCCGGCGCATGCGGGCTTCGAGCTCGTAGCCGGCTTTTTCGAGTACCCGGGCCGAGGCGGGGTTATTGGCAAATACCACCGCGTAGAGCCGGCAGACGTCGAACTGAGCCAGCACGTAGGCCGAAACAGTTCGTACGGCCGCCGTGGCCAAGCCCCGCCCCCAGTAGGCGGGCGTGAGCCAGTACCCAATTTCGGCCGAGCGGCGGCGCACGTCGGTTTTGAAGTGGACACCTACACTGCCCACGGCCTCCCCATCGGCTTCAATAGCCAGAAAAAGGTCGCGGGTGCTGTCGGCCACCAGACACAGGAAAAATTCCGCATCGCCCACCGAATACGGGTGCTGAAACGAGTCGCGCAGGTAGCGGGCGACGCGCCTGTCGTTGGCGTGATGGGCCAGAGCGGGCGCGTCGGCGAAGGTCCAGGGCCGCAGCCGGGCCCCAGGTATCGGTAGTTTCAGTGTTGGAGTCAGCAGCGGGTCGGGCATGGACGAAAGGAAGTATGGACCGTAGCGCGAAGCTCCAGCTTCGCGTACCGTTGCTGACTTTGTTACGATTCCGTTCTACGACACGCGAAGCTGGAGCTTCGCGCTACGGCCCGCTCCCTTACACCTTCTCGTAAATCACGGCGGCGCCCTGGCCCACGCCTACGCACATGGTGGCCAGGCCGTAACGAACACCCTCGCGGCGCTGCATTTCGTGGAGCAGCGTGGCCGTGATGCGGGCCCCGCTGGCCCCGAGTGGGTGGCCAATGGCAATAGAGCCGCCGTTCACGTTCACCTTGGCCGGGTCGATTTGCAGCTCCCGCATGCAGGCAATGGCCTGGGAGGCAAAGGCCTCGTTGAGCTCGAACAGGTCGATATCATCAATAGTAAGGCCGGCGCGCTCCAGCACCTTGCGGGTAGCCGTAATCGGGCCGATGCCCATATAGGCGGGGTCGACGCCCACCACGGCCGAGGCCACTACCCGGGCCATTGGCTTGAGGTCGTACTTGGCCAGCGCGGCTTCGCTCACGATCAGCAACGCTGCAGCCCCGTCGTTGATGCCAGCCGAGTTGCCGGCCGTGACGGAGCCATCGACCTGGAAGGCGGGGCGCAACGTGGCCAGCTTGTCGAGGGTCGAGAGACGCGGATGCTCGTCCTGGTCGAAGAGCGCGGAAGCCCCTTTGGGCTTGGGAATGAATACGGGCACAATTTCGCGGCGGAAGCGGCCCTTCTCGAAGGCCCGCTGGTACTTGCGCTGCGAGTCGAAGGCGAACTGGTCCTGGTCTTCGCGGCTCACGTTATACTGGCGGGCCACGTTTTCGGCCGTTTCGCCCATGGCGTAGGGGTGGTGCTGCTTCGAGAGCTTGGGGTTGATAAAGCGCCAGCCCAGAGTAGTGTCGTGGGCCGTGAAGTCGCGGTCGAAGGCAGTGGCCGATTTGGCCATCACGAACGGGGCGCGGGTCATGCTCTCGGTACCGCCGGCCAGGTACACGTCGCCTTCGCCAGCTTTAATGGCCCGGGAAACGTCCATGATGCTTTGCAGGCCCGAGGCGCATAGGCGGTTAACAGTCGTGCCAGGTACCGTAACGGGCAGCCCGGCCAGCAGGCCGGCCATGCGGGCCACGTTGCGGTTGTCTTCGCCGGCCTGGTTGGCGGCGCCCAGTACCACATCTTCGATGGCAGCGGGGTCGAGCGAGGGGTTGCGGCGCAGCAGCTCGCGCAGCACGTGGGCCGCCATGTCGTCGGGGCGGACGCTGCTGAGCGCGCCGCCGAATTTGCCGATGGGCGTGCGGACGGCATCCACAATATAAGCAGTAGGCATAGGAAAGAGTCCGGTTTTCTGGTCGTAGTTGGCTACTTTTGCCGACCCAAGGGGTCGCCTTTTAGTCGCCGAAAAGTCAAAACACAAAGATGATACAAAGAATCCAAAGCGTTTTTCTGCTCCTGCTGGCTCTGGCCATGCTCAGCGTTTTGTTCCTGCCCATCTGGAGCAAGTTCGACCCAGCCAGCCAGCGCACCGTGGTGCTCACGGCCACCCAGCTGGCCTTCGAAAAGCCCATTGCCGGCGACCCGGCGCCCATTAATACCTGGGCCATTGCGGCGCTGGCAGCGGCTTCGGCAGCGCTGGCCCTATTCCAGATTTTCCAGTTCCGCAACCGCTTCAACCAGCTCAAGTTGGGCATGCTCAACTTCCTGCTCATCGTGGGCACTATTGGGGCCGGGTTCTACTACTCGGGCCTGGGCGAGCAGCTGCTCAATATCAAAATGCCCGGCACCTTCGAGGCTGGCTTTTACCTACCCACGCTGGCCCTGATGCTCAACCTGCTGGCCAGCCGCTTCATCCGCCGCGACGAGCGGCTGGTACGCAGCATGGACCGGTTGCGGTAGCAGCGGTGACTGAATGACTCGGTGAGTGAGTAAAACGGAACGTCATGCTGCGCGAAGGCACAGCATGACGTTCGTTTTACTCACTCACCACTTACAATCCACGCACGATATCCAGTAATTCGTGCTGGGTGGCTTGGGTTTTGTTTTTGGCGTACCAGCCGTGGAGGGCTTCGGCGAATTCTTCGTGGGTAGCTCCGGCGGCTTTCATCTCCAGAAACAAGTCCTGCGCTAAGGCTGGGCGCGGCCCCCAGTTGGTTACTTCGGTCAGCGTATCGGCGTGCAGGATGAGCAGCTTGGGGATGGAGCGGCCGCCGTTGGTGAGGTAGCCGTCCATCAAGTCCAGGTTCTGGTCGCGCAGTAGGTAATGGGTGCGGATGCGGCCGTGGCTGGCCTGGGCTATTTTTTCGAGTACCGGCACAATCTGGGCCGCGTCGCCGCACCAGCCTTCCGTGATGATAACCCACTCGTAGGATTGGGTAATATCGGCCAGGGCCGCCGTCATTTCGGGCACCAGTTCGGCCTTTTTGTCAAGGCGTTCCATGCGCTGGATGTTGAGGCGGGCGTAGGCCGTCAGCTCCGCCGACTGCGTTTCACCGGTGGTCTTGTCCTCCGTCATCAGCTCGTCAATCAACTGGCGATACTGGGCATAGGTGTAGGCGGCAGTGAGCTGTTCGGGGCGCAATACGGGCGGTTGGGCCGGAATGGGAGTAGTCATAAAAGGAAAAACAGGGTCAGAGAAACAGCGGCTGCCCGAGGCAGAACACTTGGGGGCTATAACAAACGAAAAACCCTTTCGGTCGGCCGAAGCCACCGAAAGGGTTTCATCTGCAGGCCAGCTGGCGGGCGTTACAGGCTGGGCACGTCGGCCATTTCGGCCTTCGCCGACAGCTCGCGGCAGTAAGTAATGAAATCGGTATTGATGGGCTCCAGGCCCGCCGCCCGCAACTCCTTAGCCACTTGGGCGCGGTGGTAATTGCCGTGGATGGGGACGTGGGTAAAAACGTCGGACACCTGGCTAGTGTAAGCATCACCCACCGAATTGGTATACGTGAGCAAACGATGCTGCTCCTCCTCGTTGGCTTCCACACCATACTGGTGAAACCGTTCCGACGTCTGCTCGTGCCAGTGATGCAAACCGGCCAGATCGTGCTCCTGCCACACTTTTACGGGGCTGGGCGTATTGGTAAGGCGACCCAACCAGATGGCTTGGGCGTTGAGAACGTGGCTGAACAGGCGCAATGCGCCCGCGGGTAACGTAGCGCCCTGGGCCACGAGGCCATCGAGGTGCGTAAGCAGGGTTTCGTTAGCCCACACACCGTAGGCCCCCAGCTTTTCATTCGTGTTAATCATTAGTAAGAAGTGAGGGGTAAAAGGTAAGAAGTGAGACTTGGGGAGAAAACAAGAAGTGAAGTCGACCTATATCAACTCACTTCTTACCTCCTACCTCTCACTTCTAAAAAAGGCTACCGGGGATCCTGCCAAACGAGCTTTTCCTCGGTGCGCGTTTCGCTGAAATCGGCGCACTTGCCGTCGCCACGGCCGGTGAGGCCGCCTTCGGGGTGGCACAACAGCTGGCCGGCCGCGTTGTAGAGGTTGGTAAACTGGTCGCAGCAGGGCGTGCTCTCGTGGTAAACCGTGAGCCCGTTGTACTGGTAGCTGTAAATGTGAATGGGCGGGTTGGCCTTTTCGGCCTTGTAGTGCTGGCGAATCTTAGCCTCCAGCCAATCGGGGCGTTTTTCGTTATCGAAAGCGGGCGTCGGATTCGGAGTGGGCTCGATGGTATTGGCGCTGGTGGGCGCCGGCGTGGAGGCCCCACCAACTACGCCGGTCTGGGGTGGGTCGGTGGGCGTTGTGACGGATACGCCGCGCTGGCAGGCGGTGGAGTTGAACAGCACAGCCGCCAAAGGCACCGCCAGAATTAAAGCAATTCGCATAGGAGCAGATGATGGGAGGGAAATGAACCCCCACCGCAGGTAAGCAGGAAGGCTGGTTACCCCCTCCCCGAAGGTACGAAGCCCCGCCCTAGTTCGTTGAGAAGGCCCAGCGAAAAAGCCGCTTACAGGCCGTTAATCCGGGCCCAGATGGGCAGCAGGTAAGGCCCAAACACGAGCAGCCCCACCACCAGCGCCGCCAGCGCCACCACCAGCACGGCCCCGGCGGCCACATCTTTGGCCCGGCCCGCCAGCGGGTGATACTCCGGCGACACCAAGTCTACGACGGCCTCCACGGCCGTATTCAGTAGCTCGGCGCCCCACACGGCGCCCACGCTCAGGACCACCGCCACCCACTCCCAGCGGGCCAGCCCGCAGTAGAGGCCCAGCCCCAGCACCGCGGCCGTAGCGGCGGCATGAAACCAAAGGTGCACTTCGGTGCGCAGCGCTGCCCCCACCCCCCGAAAAGCATGGCCAAAGCTGGCTGCCCGCCGCCGGAGCAGCGCGGCCCGGCGCGGCGCCGGGCCAGTTGGCTCAGCTTCGCCCGCCACTGCTCGATTGGCCGAAAACGCTGGCCCGCAACTCGTTCCAGTCGGCGCGGATAACGCTGAAAATCACGGTGTCGCGCCGGACGCCGCCTTGGGTGTAGCGGTGGCTACGCAGCGTGCCCTCCTCGGTGGCCCCGAGCCGGCGCATAGCCTCCCGCGACTTCTGGTTGCGGGCGTCGGTTTCCAGCTCCACTCGCTCGCAGCCCAGCTCCTCGAAGGCGTAGTGTAGCAGCAGGTACTTACAGGCCCGGTTCAGGCCCGTGCGCTGGAACTCGGTGCCCACCCAGGTGTAGCCGATGCTCAGGCGGGCCTCGGCCTCACTCACTTGGTAAAAGCTGGTGCTGCCGGCTGCCAACCCAGTGTTCTTGTCGATGATGAGGAAGGGGTAGCGCGTTTCCTGCTCGCGGCCTTCCAGGGCCTGGGCAATGTAGGCGGCCAGCCCAATGGCATCGTCGGCGCGGGTGAGGGTGTAGGTCCACAGCTCGGGGTCGGCGGCCACAGACTGCAGGGCCTCGTAATCGGCAGTAGTCAACGGGCGCAACTGCACCCGGTCGTTTTCGAGGATGATGTTCTGGGAGAAATCCATGAGGCAGAAATCAGCAGGTAAGAAAGTAAAGATGCCCCGAAAAAACGGAAGCCGCCACCCCAGGCGGGGCAGCGGCTTCCGTTTTTTTGGTAAGGCAACGCCAAATTACATGCCCACCATTTCTTCGGGCTTCATCCAGGCGTCGAAATTTTCGGCCGTGATGTAGCCGAGCTTGATGGCGGTTTCCTTGAGGGTCGAGCCGTTTTTGTGGGCCGTCTGGGCAATTTCGGCGGCCTTGTAGTACCCAATGTGGGGGTTGAGGGCCGTCACCAGCATCAGGCTGCTATCCACGTGCTTCTTGATGTTGGCTTCGAGGGGCTCGATGCCCACGGCGCACTTATCGTTGAAGCTCACGCAGGCGTCGCCGATGAGGCGGGCCGAGTGCAGGAAGTTGAAAATCATCATCGGCTTGAACACGTTCAGCTCGAAGTGGCCGTTCATGCCGCCAATGTTGATGGCTACGTCGTTGCCCATCACCTGGGCGGCTACCATCGTCAGGGCTTCGCACTGGGTGGGGTTCACCTTGCCGGGCATGATGCTGGAGCCGGGCTCATTGTCGGGGATGTGCAGCTCGCCGATGCCGGCGCGGGGCCCCGAGGCCAGCAACCTGATGTCGCTACCGATTTTCATCAGCGAAGCCGCCACCGTTTTCAGGGCACCGTGGGCTTCCACAATGGCATCGTGGGCGGCCAGGGCTTCGAACTTGTTTTCGGCCGTGATGAAGGGCAAGCCGGTGAGCTGGGCAATGTGGCGGGCTACGTTTTCGGAGTAACCGGCGGGCGTGTTGATGCCGGTGCCCACGGCCGTGCCGCCCAGGGCCAGCTCGCTCAGGTGGGCCAGCGTGTTGCGGATGGCGCGCAGGCCGTGGTCGAGCTGCGAAACGTAGCCCGAAAACTCTTGGCCTACCGTCAGCGGGGTGGCGTCCATGAGGTGGGTGCGCCCAATCTTCACGATGTGCATGAACTTCTCGCTCTTGGCGCGGAGCGTGTCGCGCAGCTTTTCGAGGCCCGGGATGGTGGTTTCCATCAGCATCTTGTAGGCCGCGATGTGCATGGCCGTCGGGAAGGTGTCGTTGCTGCTCTGGCTCTTGTTTACGTCGTCGTTGGGGGCCAGCACCTTCTTCTCGTCGGCGAGGCTGCCGCCCTGCAGCACGTGGCCGCGGTAGGCAATCACCTCGTTCACGTTCATGTTGCTCTGGGTGCCCGAACCGGTCTGCCACACCACCAGCGGGAACTGGTCGTCGAGCTTGCCTTCCAGAATTTCGTCGGCGACGCGGCCAATCAGCGCAGCCTTGTCGGCGTCGAGCACCCCGGCTTCCTGGTTGGTGAGGGCGGCGGCCTTCTTGAGGTAAGCGAAGGCACGGATAATTTCCAGCGGCATCCGGTTGACGTCCTGGGCAATACGGAAGTTATCGATGCTGCGCTGGGTCTGGGCCCCGTAATACGCGTCGGCTGGCACCTGCACGGTGCCCATCGTGTCTTTTTCCTGGCGGAACTGGGTCATAATCGGAAGTAGAAAGTAGGTAAACGAGGAGGTAAATACCGGGGCAAAAGTACGCAACCCGGCGCGAGCCGGCGAACCAACCCCCGAACCACGGCCGGTCGGCCCCAAAAGCCGGTTTTCTCGGGCTCACGTCGTCCGCCACGGGCCCGGCTCCGTAGAATAGAACAGTTCCTCCTTTTCTTAACCCTCTGTTATCCTTCCCATGAGCTCAATCAAAAAAGTAATCGAAATACTAGCCTCTTCCGAGAAAAGCTTCGAAGACGCGATGCAAAACGCCCTTACCGAAGCTAGCAAGACGGTAAAAGGTATCCGCTCCATCTATATCAAAGACCAGAGCTGCCGCGTCCGCGACAACAAGGTTTCCGAGTACCGCATCACGGCCAAAATCAGCTTTGAGGTGATGACCAGCGGCGACATGAGCAACAACGGCTAATTGCGGCGCGGCCCATTAACTCCATAACCCTTTCTTTCCTTTTGTTGCCATGAAAAAGACGTTCGAAGACGAGTCCGACGCCCTCTCCACCTCCCCCAGCAAGCCCACCACGGCCCAGGATTCCGCCATTACACCCCCGCACACCGAAAACAAAGAGGCCCCTGCTCCTAACAAGAGCAACACTGCTTCGCAAGGGGAAGACGGCACGCCTGTACCCACCGAAGGCAACGGCACGCCCGATTACAGCCACATCGAGGTAAAAACCGAATCCGACCTGCCCACGCCCGACAAGGCCGGCGGTAGCGCTACCGCCCCCGAGAGCGGCGGCGGCTACAGCGGCTAGCCTTCCAAGTCGTGGCGTAAAGGCAAAAGCCATTGAACCAGCCAAGTGCTGACGTTCAATGGCTTTTGCTTTTACGCCACGACTTGCTTCTTACTTTTCTTCCAGGGAAAACGGCACTTTCACCTCGACTTTACGGGCAGTGCGGCGGTTGCTCTGCACGCCTGGGAACCAAGCCGGACCTTCTTTCAGTAACCGAATGGCCTCCTCATCGCACTCGGGCGAGAGTTTGCTGGTTACTTTGATATCACTCAGCTTGCCATCGACACCCACCAAAAACTGGAGGCGCACGTAGCCCTGGAGCTGCTTCTCGCGGGCCTTGTCGGGGTAATCGAGGCTGTCGCGCAGGTATTGGCGGAAGGCGGGGTAGCCTCCGGCTGGCAGCGGCCCCACGCTGGGTAGCCCCGGCGGGGCCTCGCGCCGCACCACTACCACCTCGCTGAGCTGCTTGTTATCGGGGGCTAAGGCCAGGGCCAGCGTCGAATCGGTGGGGCGCAGGGCCCGGGTTTGGGTGGTGTAGCCGATGGAGCTAATGGCCAGCTGACTTGCCAGCGGCGGTACGGCCAGGGCAAAGCGTCCGTCGGCATCGGTAGAAACCCCGGTTTTAGTACCGGGTACCAGCACCGTGGCACCGGGTACGGGCTGGCCGGCTTGGTCGGTAATGCGGCCCTGCACCGTGCGGGCAACGACGCCCATGCTTGGCTCGGTAGCGGCTATGGCTATATCAGGGGCTGCCGCAGGAAGCGGGGCGCTCTTAGTGGCGCGGGCCAGCTTACTGGTTTCGCTGGCAGCAGCGGCCACTGCGGGGGGAGCAGCTGTGGTAATTGGTTCAGGGCTTACCTGGTCGGCTACAGCTACATCGGCGGCGGCCAGCTGTGGCTCTTGGTTACGAGCACTTTTCCCGCCCCTACTGCGGCCTACCGGCAACTGGCGCGGCGCGGCCGCTGGCCGCACTACGGCCACTTCGGGTGCGGCCGGCAGTGGTAGCGCAACCGTCGGGGCAGTTGGTTCCGCCATCGGCGTAGCTTCGTCCAGATCAGCTATTTCTGCTTCGGACGCTGAGTTTAGGGCGTAATTCGCTTTTCGTTGGGCTTGCTGGGGGCGGGAGGCCACTTCGGGGCTTGATCCGGGCTGGCGGATCAGCAGCAGCCATACGGCCAGCCCGAGGGTAAACAGCAGCGCCGCTGCCGCCGCCAACGGCCGCCAATTCCACTGGGGCACCGACAGCGTCGCGGTTTCGGGAGTTTCAGTCGCCAGTTCGGCTACGCGGGCGTGCAGGCGGTGGCGCAACTCGGCGAGGCTGGCATCGGTAACGGCGGCGGGCCGCATTTCCAGGCCTTCGAGTACATCGGCGCACTGGTCGCACTCCAGCGTATGCGCCTCCACGGCGTGTTCCTCGGCGGGTGGCAGTTCGCCGGCCACGTACCGGCGCAGCAACTCCGTCGGCAAGTGCCGGGGCGGAGCGGGAGCAGCAGGGAAGTCAGGGCGTGGCATGGGGCGTGGCAGGCTGGAGGTGGCGGCGCAGGTTGCGCTTGCCGTTCTGGAGGTGGCTTTTAACGGCGTTCAAGTCGAGGCCGGTGAGGGCGGCTACTTCGCGGTAGCTTTTCTTTTCGAGGTAAAACAGCTCCAGACACCGGCGCTGATCGGGAGGTAATTCGGCGAGAGTTTGTTCGAGCCGCTCAAGCTGCTGCTCGTGGGCCTCGGCTTCGGCGGGGTCGTCGGTAGCGGGTTGATGCCGGGCGGCCGCCAATTCCATACCGGCAGCATCGGGAAAGTGCACTACCAGCGCCCCACCCGCCGCGGGGCCGGCCCGCTGCCGGGCCCGCAGTGCCATCAGGCAATGGTTGCGGGCGGTAGTGGCCAGCCAGGGCGGGAAGTTTTCCACTTCATGCCGGCGCAGCTTCTCCACCAGCTGCTCGAAAAGCTGCATTACGGCATCCTGGGCGTCGGCCTCGCTTGGCAGGTAGCGGCGGGCAATGGCCAGCACGGCCGCCATGTGCCGCTCGTAGAGGATTCCCACGTCGTGCACATCGCCCTGGGCGTGGTAGCGCCGCAGCAGTTCCGCATCGGAAAGCTCGGCAGCAGGCGCAAGACGGCGGCGGGAAAACATGCGGAAAGTAAGGAAAATAAAGCCGAACGGGTGGTAGGCTAACCGCCAACGCCACCGAACGAACCCGACAGGGCCATTCGGCGGCGTTGGCATTTGGGCCTCCTGGCCTTTCGGCTTTACTGTTTAACGGGCAGCGTGCTGCTGTACGTGTTGGCCTTACCGAACGACTCCTTGATTTCGTCGATGGCGGCGCGGCTGCTCAGGCGCTTGGGGCGGGTGTTGAGAAAGGTCCCGTCTTCGGCCAGCAAGAAGTAAGTAGGCACGTCCTGCACGCCGTAGGCGCGGGCCACGGCCGAGCGCAGCCCACCGCTGGTCCGCACATGCACGCCGGGCAGCCGCTTACTGATGACCAGTTGCTTCCAGGCTCCCTCGTTTTCGTCGAGGGCGACATTGAGGAAGACAATATTCTTGCCGTCGAACTTCTTGGCTAGGTCGGCCGCGTAGGGCAAATCGCGCAGGGCCAAGCCGCTGGTCGTGCGCCAGAAATTGAGGTACACCAGCTTGCCGGCAAACTGCGCCAAGCTTACTGTGTCGCCGGTCGTGGAAACGAGCCGGAAATCGGGTGCCGGAGCCCCAATGGCAAAATCCTTGTGCGTTTCAAAGTCGGCTTTGAGCACGGGGTAGTACTCATTGGTTGGATCTACGGACCGGAATTTTTCGAGCATGGCCGCCGACTGCCGGATGTGCCCAAAGCGAAACGACTCCTTTAGAATCCGGCCCATTACGATAGGCTTGATCTTGCCGCTGAGCCGCTTATTGGCCAGTTCGTAGCAAACCTGGTAAAAATCGGGGTCGGTGCGCTGCTTGCCCTCGGCAATGGCAATGTGATGAATGTAGTTGAGCAAAAACTCCTGGTAAAGGCCGTTGCGAATGGCTTGGGGGTTTTCAATCAGGGCCTTGTCATTGATGAAATCGTAGTAGTTGGCCGACATCTTCAACCGGCCTTCGGTCGCCACCACCTGCTCGCGCAGGTCCTGGAACGTGAGCCGGTCGTTGGCGTAGCTATAGTTGATTTGGGCCAGTACGTACTCCTTAAAGGCAGGACTCAGGTCCTGGGTACCGTTTTCCATGAACTTGAGCTCTTCCTTGCGGCGGTAGTCGAGAAAGGACAGAAAGTGGGGCTCGTAGAACATGATGTTGTCGGGCAGTACCTGAAAACCATCGTTTTCCACAAATTTGTCGCCCAATTCGGCCAGGAAACTGCTCGCCTCCGCTCCGCGGCCCTTATACCGAACGGAGCCCGCTAAGTCGGAATCCTTGAACCGGATATCGATCTGGTTGCCGGGCTCCAGGAACATTTCCGTTACGTCGTCGCCATATACCAGCTCGGCGCGGGTGGGACCCCCAATGGTTATAGCCATCCGAAACTCGCCCTTGCTGTCGAGGCGGGCGTAGGTGATTTGCTCACGGGCTTCCAAGGGGTTTTCGCGCACCGAGACGGCCACGGTATCGGAAGAGAGGCGGCCGGTTATTTTGCCGGTCAGGACTACCGTGCCCTGGGCCCACCCTAGCACCGGCGCCAGCAGCAGGCCGGACCAGATCAGGAACGTAATGAAGGTGAGTCGAAAGGTCATCGGAAGGAGCGGTTGTGGGTAGTAGGGAGCCAAGCCGGCCAGTTCGGGGAGCAGACGCCCGGGGGCGTGTCAGTTGTAATTCGCGGTAAAAGTCAATCCGTGTCCGAAGATACGCCGGAATAAAGCAGATTGCCCAACGCTACTAATTTCTTTTTCGGACGCAGCCCGGGGCAGGCCAAAGTTTTGTACACCACCCCGGGGCCGACAGTATCAAGCGATTAAAAAAAATAACTATACCAATATCCCCTATTTCGCACCATCATCAGCCGGTTCGCCCCAATTCGGAGTTCGGCTAGCCAAATAAGCCCGTCAGTACCTCATCGAGCCGGCCGGCGGGGTGCACCCGAATGCCATAGCGGGCCAGGTCGAGACCCTTGGCGTTAAACTGCGAAATGTACATTTCCGCAAAGCCCAACTTCTCGGCCTCGCTCAGCCGTTGGTCGAGCCGGCTCACGGCCCTGATTTCGCCGCTCAGGCCAACCTCCGCCGCGAGGCAAATTTCACCCCGAATGGGCACATCGTTGAGGGAGCTGACAACGGCCGCGCACACGGCTAAGTCCAAGGCGGGGTCTTCGAGGCGCAGGCCCCCAGCAATGTTGAGAAACACGTCGTGCTGGCCCAGGCGCAGGCCACTCCGCTTCTCGAGCACGGCCAGCAGCATTTGCAGGCGTTTGCTGTCGAAGCCAGTGGCCGAGCGTTGGGGCGTGCCATAGGTAGCCGGCGTTACCAGCGCCTGCACTTCCACTAGTAGGGGGCGGTTGCCTTCCAGCGTGGCCCCAATGGCCAGCCCGCTCAGGATTTCGGTGCGCTGCGAAAGCAAGATTTCGCTCGGGTTGCTCACCTGCCGCAGGCCCGCGCCCTGCATCTCGTAAATACCCAGCTCGGAAGTCGAGCCGAAGCGGTTTTTGATGGTGCGCAGAATCCGGTAGGTCAGGTGCCGGTCACCCTCGAACTGGAGCACGGTGTCGACCATGTGTTCCAGGATTTTGGGGCCCGCAATGGAGCCATCCTTGGTGATGTGGCCAATGAGCAGCACCGGTACGCCGGTTTCCTTGGCGTATTTGAGCAGCTCGGTGGTGCATTCGCGCACTTGGCTCACGGAGCCCGCCCCCGACTCGACCAAGGTGCTGTGCAGGGTCTGGATGGAATCTACTACGACCACGTTGGGCTGGAGCTGGTCGATCTGGCGGAAGATGTTCTGGGTATTGGTTTCGGTGAGGATGTAGAGGCCCTCGTGCTGGCGGCCCAGGCGCTCGGCCCGCATTTTTATCTGTTGCTCACTTTCCTCCCCGCTCACGTACAGAATCCGTAACCCGCTGAGCTGCATGGCAATCTGGAGCATGAGCGTGCTTTTACCGATGCCCGGCTCGCCCCCGATGAGCACCAGGGAACCCGGTACCAACCCGCCGCCCAGCACCCGGTTCAGCTCGTCGTCGTGGGTGTTGAGGCGCGATTCTTCCTCGTAGAGGATTTCGCCCAGGGCCTTGGGCTTGGCGGCCTTGGAGGTAGTGCCAACCGACGACGAGGCTTTCCAGGCGTTGGCAGCCGTGTTGGGGTCGGCCTTCTCCACCACTTCCTCTACGTAGGTGTTCCACTCGCCGCAGCTCGGGCAGCGGCCAATCCATTTGGCCGACTGCGCACCGCAGTTCTGGCAGAAGTACAGGGTTTTTACTTTGGCCATGTTTGGCGTCGAAATAACAAGAGAGAGGAAAACTAAGAAATGCGGCCCAAAGCCAAAAAGTTTGGCAAGAAACATCTTTAATAACCTCCCCGGCATCGGCCAGCCCCAACCAGCACTTTCCCCGTCCGGCACCAAGCATGTTCGGATGGCGGCCCATCTTTTTCGTATGGAAACTCGGCTTTTCTTCAGAATGTCTTCAGATTTTATTTTACCGGCTGATTGCGGTCAAAGGCTTCCCGAACTGGAAACTCGGAGGCTTAACCAACTCGTTCTGCAACGAATGAGGTTTTGGGAAGCCAAACAAGTAGTTGGGCCCAGCGGTATACTGGCCTTATTCTTCGGGGCTGGTTGCCGGCCGCGCAGAGTTGCCCCCCGCTTTTGATGCCGAAGAGAATGAGTGCCGCTTTATCACGTTTTTCGCTCCGGGCCGTGCTGGCCGCCGGACTGGCCCTGGGGCTGGGCAGTTGCGAACTAATCGAGTTCAGCCCTAACGACTACCGCGGGCCAGCCGACCAGCAGGACCTGACGGCCAAGAACCTGGCCCGCTTGGCCAAAACCCCACTCCCGACCGACGATACGTTGCGCTTCGTGTTCAGTGGGGACTCGCAGCGTTTTTACGACGATGTGGAAGACCTGGTTAAGAGCGTCAACCAGCAGCCCGGCATTCAGTTTATGCTGGTCAGTGGCGACATTGCCGACTTCGGCCTGGCCCGCGAGATGCGCTGGATCGATGACCAGCTACGCCAGTTAAAGATGCCCTACTTGACCGTTATCGGCAACCACGACCACGTAGCCAACGGCCGCGAGGCCTATCAGGAAATTTTCGGGCCCCTTAACTACTCGTTCACGTTCGGCGATACCAAGTTCATCATGACCGATACGAACGGGCGGGAGTACAATTTCAACGGGCAGGTGCCCGATATGCCCTGGGTAAACCAGCAGCTGGCCGACCGTACGGCCCGCCGCCACGTCATCGTTTCGCACGTACCGCCCCAGGACGAAGATTTCGACCCGGCCGTGCGCGACCAATACACGGCGGCCTTGCGCGCCGACCCGCGGCTGGTGTTCGAAATGAACGGCCACCGCCACGATTACGGTATTGGTCAGCCTTTCAACGATGGCGTAACCTACGTGAACTCCTACGCCTTCGAGAAGCGCCGGTACCTGATTGTGACGGTGTGGGGCGACAAGCAGTTTCGGCTTAAGCAAGTATCTTTCTGATGCGTCGCGCCCTCCTCACAACCTGGTACAAGCCGCACGCGCTACTGCTGGCCCTATTGGCCTTGCCGCTGCTGGCCGCCGCCGCCCCCACGGATACCGACTCGGTGGCCGTGCTCAACCGGCGGGCAGACCGGCCCACCGCCCCGCGGCGCTGGTATCTCCCTAACCACCTGACGGTGCAAACCGGCGGTGGGATAGGCATGCTGAGCATTGGCACGGGCCTGAGCCTTGCCCACGACCGGCTCGACCTCGACGTGCTGGCGGGGTACGTGCCGCGCCAGCATGCCGGTACTACCCTGTCGGTTGTGGCGGCGAAGGCCAAGTACTCACCCTGGAAGCTGCCCCTAGCGCCGCGGCTGGCTTTAACGCCGCTGTCGGTGGGCGTTTACACGAGCTACACTTGGGGCCTGCGCAACCCCGGCAAACCCGGCCAGTACCCCGACGATTACTACTGGTTCTCGAACACCGTGCGGGTAGGGCCGGTGTTGGGCAGCGGCCTAAGTTACGTCTTACCGTCTACCACTGCGGGCCACCCCCACAAACTCACGGCCTATTATGAACTGGCCACCAACGACTTGTACCTGATCAGTTACGCCCAAAACCGCCGTGCCCTCTCGCTGCCCGATATCGCCACGCTGGCGCTGGGCCTGAAACTCACTTTTTAAACTACCAGGGTGAGAACCGCAGCGGATGAATTTTCTCCGCTCGATTTTGCATTCTACCTGATAGCATCGTGCTGACAGGTAATCACGTAAATTACTGTCCCGGTTCAGGCATCGGGCTCTGCTGAAATCAGGGCATTGGTGCTGCAGTTGGCCTACCATTCTTTAGGTCTTGCGGAACCCGCCACATCGGCCGCTTTTTACGGAGCCAGCTCATGCTGCACGAATTCCCTGCTTGCTTGCCTTGGTTACGTGACCTTTTGCGGAGCGGCCTGCAATTACTAGCGGGGGGGCTGCTGCTCGGTAGTTGCCAGCTGATTGAATATAGCCCTAACCAGGCCTACGTGCCGGTGCGGGAACGGGGCCAGACGGCCCGTAACCTGCAGTTGCTGGGGGCTGCTACTGGCACCGATACGGTACGCTTTGTATTCGTGGGCGACACCCAACGATTTTACGACGAAACCGAGGCATTCGTGACCAGCGTAAACCAGCAGCGCGGCATCGATTTCGTGCTGGTGGCCGGCGACCTTTCCGACTTTGGGCTGACCCGGGAGTTTCAGTGGGTAAACCGGCGGCTGGCAGCCCTGCGACCACCTTATCTGACCGTTATCGGCAACCACGATCTGGTGGGCAACGGCCGGGCCATTTACCAGCACGTGTACGGCCCGCTCAACTACACCTTCGACTACGCCGGCACCCGGTTTATTTTGCTCGATACCAACGGGCGCGAGGACGGTTTTGGCGGCCGGGTACCCGATTTACCCTGGCTTCGCCGGCAGCTAGCCGATACGGCCGGCGCGCGCCGAACGGTGGTGGTAAGCCACGTGCCGCCCACCGACGAAGATTTCGACCCCGCACTGGTAAGTGGCTACACCGCCGCGCTGCGGGCCGACCCACGACTCGTGTTTCACCTCAGCGGCCATGTGCACCGCTTCACGGCGGGCCAGCCTTTTCACGATGGCGTGTCCTACCTGACCACGTACAGCCTCAAAAAACGGCGCTACCACATCCTCACGGTGTGGGGGGCGCGCCAGTTTCGGCTCGAAACCGTAGCGTATGGCCTCGACAAATAAGCTTAACTGGTGCCTTGTGGGCTTGTTGCTGGCCGCACCAGCCCTGCCGGCCCGGGCCCAGGCCCACCCGCCGAAAGCGCCCTTTTTCCTGACCCTGCACCTGGCGGGCGGCACGGGCCTGGTGGCGCTGGGTGGGGGCGTGCGCGTGGCCCACGAGCGGCTGGAACCCGAAGTGCTGGTTGGCTACCTGCCCCGGCGGCTCAGTGGAACGAAAGGGCTGGCCATCTTCACCCTCAAAACCACTTACCTGCCCTGGACGCCCCGATTCGGCGACTCGCGCTGGCACGCCGCACCACTTACCCTTGGCGCGCGGCTAACCTATACCACCGGCCAGCAGTTTTTCCTGACCGCCGCCAGCTCCGGCCGCTACCAGCCGGGTTACTACTGGTGGTCGTCGGCGGTGCGGGCCGGGCTGCTGCTGGGTACCCGCCTGGGCTACCAGCCCTCCGGCGGCCTGCGCACCGCCCTCTACTCCGAGCTCAGCACCAACGACCTGCACTTGGTCAGCGCCCTCACCAACCGCAGCCTGCGCCTGCCCGAAATTCTTACGCTGGGCGGCGGGGCGAAAGTGAGGTAACGCGGTGGCGAGCGGCAAAAGGGCCACCATTCTGCTCGCTAGTGTTTCACCTCTCCGCTTTTGTCCCGCTCCAGGTACGCCGTGCGGGCTTCCCGAATCAGCTTTAGCAGCTCCGTGCGCTGGCGGAGCAATGCTTCCATCACCAGGCGCTGCTGGCCAAACAGGCGCAAAACTCGCAGCCGCTGCTGCCGCTGCTGGAGGGTACCGGCATAATTCAGGGCATAGAAACCCGACAGCGGCAAACTCAGCAAATACAGCAGCGTCCAGCGCCAATCCTGCGTAAAATGATGCACCAGGGCTGTTTGTAACAGGTAGAAGATGGTGAACGTCAGCATCCCGACCACCAGCATAATGGGGGCGACGAACTCGGCTTCCTTGGTAGCGCGACGGGCCACCATGGATGGGATGATATAGGGCAGGTAGTTGTTGACGAGGCCGTAGAGGTAGAGCGGAAAGCCCAGCGTGAGGCGCACGGCCGTTTCGAGGGCCCGGCGGGAGCGGCTGCTGGCCGGCCCGCGGGCTTCCAGGGCGTCATCGGTGAGGCCAAGCTGAGCGAGCTGTTGGAGGTAGGCGTGCAGCTTTTGCTGGATATCGGCGAGGCGGGTAGCGCTGTGCTGCTCGAAGTAGCGCACCGCTTTCAGGAGCGTGCGGCTGAGCAGGAAATTGTCGTAGAGCGTTTCCTCGTCGTCCTGAATCAGGTGCTGACCAAAGGTGCGCTCCACCTGCGTGATGAGCTCATCCTCTTCGTTGGTGCGGGTGATGATGAGGTGCTGTTCGAGGCGGGAGCGGATTTCCTCGGTCAGGGCGGCGGCGGCAGCCTCGGGGTCCTGGCGGTACTGCGCGGCGTAGTCGGCCACCCGGATAGGCTCGGCCAGGTTCAGGAATACATCGGAGCGGAAGCGCTGGGGGTCGAAGTAATTGATGCCCAGCGGCAGGATGTGCAGGTTCAGGCCAAAGTCGCGGCGGGCTTCGGCCCCGAGGGCGATGCGGGCGGCACCGGTTTTGAGGGGCCGTAACCGCCGCTCCGACACGCTCGTGCCTTCCGGAAAAATCATGATGGTCCCGCCCTTATCGAAGTAGTCGTAGCAGCGCCCAAAGGCCTTTTCGTTCTGGGCTTCGAGCTGCGTGGGCGTGAGGGCTTCGGCCCCGGTTTCGAGGTCTTGGCGGCGGTAAATAGGAATGGAGTTTCCCGATTCCATGATGGCCCGCACAATCGGGTTCTGGAAAAACGTGCTCTTGGCCAGGAAGGCAATGGGCTGGCGCCGGTTGATGGCGGCCACCAGCGGGTCCATGAGCGTGTTGGGGTGGTTGCTGGCAATGAGCAACGGCCCCGGCCCCTGGAGGCGGGTTTTGTGGTGGACTTCGAGCTGGCGGAAGAACACGCGCAGCGCCACCTGCACCAGGGGCTTCATGACTCGGTAGAAAAGCATGGCTACAAGAAAGGCAGATTTTGGTAGGAATGATGCCAGATTACGGCCCGGCCCCGGCCAGTTGCCGAATCAGACCGCCTAGTTCGCACTTCCGGCCGGCACGGGCAAACCAATTCATTGGTTATGCAGACTTTTCGGCGCGGTTGCTTTCCGCGGCTTGCCACTAGGTCCGCGGCACTATCCGGGTGGGGCCGACGTTGCAAAATCCCACATCTTTGCGCACCATGAACCGTCTGTTGCTTTTCCTGTTCCTGCTTATCGGCAGCTTGCTGGCCTCGGCCGGGGTAGCGCTGGCCCAGCCAACAAACGCCCCGGCGCAACGTGCTACCCCGGCCGAGGCCCGGGCCACCACGTTGCGCCGGGCCCGGCAACTGGAACTGGAGCGCCGCTACGAGTCGGCCTGGCAGCTGCTCGGCCAACTCGATCCGGCCAACCTCGACCCCGCCGTGGCTATGCAGAAGGCCAGCCTGGCCCTCAATTACTACACGGCCACCGCCGGGCTGAGCCGCTTCGCCTTCCGCGACCTTAAGCTCACCGACCTGCCCCCCGACAGCCTGCGCCAGATCGGCCAGGACAGCCTGCGCTACCGGTTCGCGGTGCGCTCAGTCCTCGACCGCCTCCAGCGCCAGCACCCCAACAACTACCGCCTCGCCCGCGCCCTCGGCGACTATTACTACACGGTGCAGCAGTGCGGCTGCGCCGAGCAGGACACGGGCGAGGATGAGGTGTTTCTGCGCACGATTACCGAGTACGAGCAAGCCCATGCCCACGGCCAGGGCGACTACCTCTCCTACTTTGCGCTAGGCTACGCCTACCAGCGCCTGGGCCGGTTCCGCCAGAGCCTGCCGCCCTTCGAACGCTCGTTGGAGCTGCGCTACAATAACCCCACCACCCACCTCAACCTGGCCTTCGTGCTGCTCGAACTCCGCGACCTGGAAAAGGCCCGCTACCACGCCCGCAGCGCCCAGCACCTGTTTCCCGACGCCCACCACAAGGAAGACGCCGGCTTTCTGATGCAGCAGATTGAGGAGCGAATCCGGCAAACTAGCTCAGCCAAAGCCGCCCCCCAAGACCCTGCCCCCGCTCCCGATGCGGCACCTGAACCAGCCACCGCGCCCGCGCCGGATGCCCCGGCCCCGGCGGAAGAGCCGGAGATGGCAACAGTACCGGAAAATCCTGTTGTTCAACCCCGAAGCCCCCGCGAAGAGAAGCGCGAAACGCGTAAGAAGGAGCGGCGCAAGGAGTAATAGCGGATTACACTTCGGGCCGTGAAGCAGAGCGGCAGTAGCGCGAAGCTGGAGCTTCGCGCTACTGCCGCTCTGCTTCACGATATAGGTGCTAGCGGTTCATCACCCGATTTTGGCGGTTGATGGATTCGAGGTGGACGGCATCGAAGTACTTGCGGATGAAGTCGTGGGTGAGGCCTAGCTGGTCGCCCTTCTGCATGCCGCGCTCCAGAATCTCGTTCCAGCGGCTGGTTTGCAGAATCGTGATGTCGTTTTCCTTTTTGTAAGTGCCGATGCTTTCGGCCACCTGCATGCGGCGGCCCAGCAGGTGCAGAATCTCGTCATCGAGCTGGTTGATTTGCTCGCGCAGCTTGGCCAGCACCGTCAGAAACTCCTGCTGGTCGCTGGTTTCGTGGCGCCACACCAGGCCGTCGAGCAGCTCGGCCAGGCGCTGGGGCGTCACCTGCTGCTTGGCGTCGCTCCAGGCGTTGTCGGGGTCGATGTGCGATTCGAGCATCAGCCCGTCGAAATCCAGGTTAATGGACTTCTGGGCCACGGCAGCCAGCCCGGTACGGTTGCCGCAGATGTGGCTCGGGTCGCAAATGAGCGGCATGCCGGGCAGGCGGCGCTTCATCTCGATGGGCAGGTGCCACATGGGCGCGTTGCGGTACTCGGTGTTGCCGTAGCTGGCAAACCCGCGATGAATGAGGCCGATGTTCTTCACGCCAGCCTTGGCCAGCCGCTCCACCGCGCCCAGCCACAGCTCCAGGTCGGGGTGCACGGGGTTTTTGATGAACACCGGCACATCGGTACCGCGCAGCGCATCGGCAATGGCCTGCACCGAAAACGGGTTTACGGTGGTGCGGGCCCCAATCCAGAGCACGTCTACCTCGAAAGCCAGCGCGTCTTCCACGTGCTTGGGCGTGGCTACTTCCACGGTGGTCGGCAGGCCAGTCAGCTCCCTGGCCTTCTGGAGCCAGGGCAGCCCCTTGGTTCCGATGCCCTCGAACATGCCCGGCTTGGTACGCGGCTTCCAGATGCCGGCCCGCAGCATATCCACCTTGCCGGTGGCGGCGAGCTGGGTGCAGGTTTCAATCAGCTGCTCTTCGGTTTCGGCCGAGCAGGGCCCGGAAATAATCAGCGGTTTTTTACCGGGGAAGTCGTTCTTCACGGCCGCTTCGGCGGCAGTTTGCGGTTGGCTCATGGGGTCAGTTGGTTGAGTTTTGCGGTTGGGTTGGCGGGGAGATTGAGAGAGAAAAGAACGTCATGCTGAGCTTGTCGAAGCATGACGTTCTTCCTACACCCTCATTTCGCTGCATCTTCACTTCAGAATCTTTTTAATCAAATTGGCCTGCTGAATCTGCTCGTACATACCCGCGTCGTTGCCGGCGGCGAGCAGGTCGCGCAGGTGCTGGAGCTGGCGCAGGTGCTCATCGAGTACATCGAGCACGTTGTCGCGGTTCTGGCGGAAGATGGGCACCCACATATCGGGCGAGCTTTTGGCCAGGCGCACCGTCGACTCGAAGCCGCCGCTGGCCAATGCGAAAATCTGCTGGTCGCTCTGCTCCTTTTTAAGTACGGTGAGGGCCAGGGCAAAGGATGTGATGTGCGAAATGTGCGACACGTAGGCCGTGTGCAGGTCGTGGGCCTGAGCATCCATGTACACCAGCCGCATGGCCAGGCGCCCAAACACGGCCTCTACCCGGGCCACGGCATCGGGGGCGCTGGCGGCCGCATCGCAGATAACCAGCGTCTTGTCGCGAAACAGCCCCGGCACCGCTGCTTCCGGCCCCGAGTACTCGGTACCTGCCATCGGGTGCACGGCCACGAAGCGGGCGCGGTTCGGGTGGTCGGCCACTTGGGCCAGCAGCAGGGCCTTGGTCGAGCCCACGTCGAGCACCACCTGCCGGTCAGTGGCGGCATCCAGGACCTGGGGCAGCACCGTGAGCATGGCGTCCATCGGCACCGACACGATGACGAGGTCAGCCCGGCGCACGGCCTCGGCCAGGTCGTGGCCCGGCTCATCGAGCAGGCCCAGCGCTACCGCCTGCCGCAGGTTTTCCGGGCTCCGGTCGACCCCAATAATGTGGTGGGCCAGCCCGGTTTCCTTGAGGCTCAAAGCCAGCGAGCCGCCGATTAACCCAATGCCGATGATGGTAACGACCATGTTTTTGAATGTGCTAAATATGTTGACAATGTGCTGTTGTGGTCACAGGAATGGGGCATGCTGAGCCTAGCGGAGCGCAGTCGAAGCATCTCTACCGCTTCATTGTAGTGGTAATTCAGTGTCAGCAAGCGAGATGCTTCGTGGCCTCAGCATGACCTATAGCACTGCGGTAGAGATGCTTCGGCTCCGCTCAGCATGACACCGTTCTTTTTCATTTCGCCGCTGCCGCCCGCGCCGTCCGTACCCGCTGCAACGCCTGCTGTAGCACTTCCGGCGTCTGGCACAGGCTCACGCGAATGAAGCCGTTGCCGTTGCTGCCGAAAATGCCGCCGGGCGTGAGGAATACGCGGGCTTCGTGAAGGATTTCGTCGCTCAGGGCGTAGCCGTCGGCGTAGGTGGGCGGCGCGGCGGCCCACACGAACAGGCCCACCTGGCCGGGTTCGGGGTGGCAGCCCAGCAGCGTGAGCAGCTCCAGCACCAGCTCGCGGCGGGCGCGGTAGTGGGCGTTGAGGTCCTGGTACCAGCTTTCATCGAGGTTCAGCGCCTCCACGGCCGCCAGCTGCACCGGCAGGAACATGCCCGAATCCAAGTTGCTCTTGAAGCGCAGCACCTCCTGGAGCACGTCGGCCCGGCCCGCCAGCAGGCCCACCCGCCAGCCGGCCATGTTGTGCGACTTGCTCAGCGAATTCAGCTCCAGCGCTACCGCCCGCGCCCCCGGCACGGCCAGCAGGCTTTGCGCGGGCCTCTCGTTGAGGATAAAGCTGTACGGGTTGTCGTGGACCAGCAGGATGTTGTGGACCGTGGCGAAAGCTACCAGCCGCTCGAAGAAGCCGGCCGGCGGCGGGGTGCCGGTGGGCATGTGCGGGTAGTTTACCCACATGAGCTTCACCCGGCTCAGATCCTGGGCGGCCAGCGCTTCCAGGTCGGGCAGCCAGCCGCTTTCGGCGGTTAGGTCGTAGGGCACGGGCGTGGCCCCACTCAGGTGGGCAGCGGCACGGTAAGCGGGGTAGCCGGGGTTGGGAATCAGCACCTCGTCGCCGGCTTCGAGCAGCGTCATGCTCACGTGCATGATGCCTTCCTTGGAACCCAGCAGCGGCAGAATTTCGGTTTCCGGATTGAGGTCTACACCATACTGCCGCTGGTACCAGCCGCTCATGGCTTGGCGCAGGGCGGCGACACCCTTGTAGCTCTGGTAGGCGTGGGTATCGGGCCGCGCGGCGGCGGCCGTGAGGGCGGCTACTACGCGCGGGTGCGGCGGCAGGTCGGGGCTACCGATGCCGAGGTTGATGACCGACGGACCGGTTTTGTTCAGGCCTTCAATCTCGCGCAGCTTTTGCGAGAAGTAGTATTCCTGGGTATGCTGAAGGCGGCTGGCAACTTGCATTTTTTGGGTGCTGTGGGGTGACGGGGTGAGGAGGTGATGGGGTGGTAAGCGAGGAAGAGCTTCATGCTTCGACTCCGCCTCCGGCTGCGCTCAGCATGACGTTTCTTTCGTAACCGCTTTCACTATTTCTTCTACGGCCCCAACGCCCTCCGCCTTCGCCATCCGGCCGCGGCGGTAGGAGCCCAGCACTTGCAGCCCCTCCGTGAGCGGGGCCAGGGCGGTCAGGGTATCGGTCAGCCGGGCCGGGTCGTCGAACTCCAGGTCGGCGTGGAAGTAGTAGTGCCAGGTACGGCCCGGCTGGGGGCACGACTGCAATTTCGACAAATTCACACCCTGGGCCGCTACCGCCGTAAGCACCCGGGCCAGGCTGCCGGAGGCATGGGGGGCTTCGAAGTAGAGCGACGCCTTGTTGGGCCGGGATTCCACCGGGGCGTCAGCGGGACGGGTCAGGACCAGGAAGCGGGTGTAGTTGTGGGGTTCGGCGTGGATGTCGGGGGCCAGTAGCGCCAGGTCGAACAGGTCGGCGGCGAATTGGCCGGCCACGGCCGCCACGCCCGGGCGCGGCTGCTCCCGTAGGCGTTGGGCGCTCCGGGCCGTATCCTCGGTTTCCACCAGCCGCCAGTGCGGGTAGCGGCCCAGGAAATCGGTGCACTGGAGCAGCGCCATTGGGTGGGAGTGCACCTCCCGGATGTCGGCCATGGTTTGGCCGGGCAGGGCCAGCAGGTGCTGGCGGATGTGCAGGTACACCTCGCCCACCACCCGCAGCCCGGCCCGGCGCAGCAGCGTGTAATTGGGCAGAATGCTGCCCGCAATGGAATTCTCAATGGCCATTACGGCCGCGGCCGCGTTGCCGCTCACCACGGCGGCCGTCAGCTCCCCGAACGAGCGGCAGGGCTGCACCGCCACCCCCGCGCCGAAGTGCTGGCGGGCGGCAATCTGGTGGAAACTTCCTTCGAAACCCTGAATGGCAATCATGGGGGGAGGTGATGAAATGGTGAGTTTACTATTCGGTGGGCGGGAGCAAGGCAGTGGGAACGGGCACAAAAAAAGCGCCTCCCGGTGGTGTCGGGAGCGCTGAAAATTTCGGTTAGAAATGCTACAGGACGGCCGCTCGACTACCGGGGAGGTAGTAGAAGTAATAGCTAAAGAAGAAGCGGGCCGTGGGCTGAAGCATGGGTAGTAGGGGGCTTTTCTGGGGGCAAGGTGGGGCCCGAAGTTGGTAATTCCAAATCCGAACCGGAAGAAAATGGCCTAACAAACGCTCGGCCGCTGCCGCCCCAACTATCGGGCGCGCGGATTAACCGGCTGTTGCAACGGGTTAGCAGGCCACATTTTTTCCAGTTGATCAACAGCTGCTTATCTTTTTCAGAAGCTCCATCGGAAGACCGCAAACCCGCCAGCACCCGAAAACTGGCACGGTTTTGCAATATCTCCTTCCTGTAACCGGCCACCCACCCTGCGCAACGCGGCGGCCGGACCTTCCTTCCAAAACTTCCTGACCATGAATACGAAGCGACTTTTCGGCCGCCTGGCCGCGGCTACCCTTTTGATTTCGGCTTTTACTACGGTTTCTGAAGCCCAGGTTACTACCCACCGCGTACCCAAGTACACCGGCCCGGCCCAGGCCCGTCCGGTGCGTGCCACGCCCTCCTACTCGTCGTCCTCGGCCACCGATGGTGTGAAGTTCGGTGTCCGGGCCGGCCTGAACGTGTCCGACTTCTCGGGCGACGCCGTGAACAGCGTCATGGACCTGGCCGACTACACCAACGGGGCCGTAACCAAATCCACGAAGCCTGGCTTCTATGCCGGCCTCTACGCCACGCTGCCCCTGGGCCCGCGTTTCGCCATTGAGCCCGGCATCGGCTACTCGGAGAAGGGCACTGTGCTCACCGGCCGCGTGCCGCTTAAGCAGTTCGATTTCCTGAACGCCAAGGTAACGGCCACCGGCCGCCTCGCCTACCTCGATATTCCGGTGCTGGCCAAGGCCTACCTCACCGACGGCCTGTACGTGTACGCCGGCCCCCAGGCCTCGGTCCTGCTCTCGGGTAAGGCCCGGGTGCAGGCCAGCGCCTTTGGCTTCTCGGCCTTCAAGCAGGATTTCGACGTGAAAGACCAGCTCCGTACCGTCGATTTTGCGGTGGTTGGTGGCCTGGGCTACCAGTTCCAGAACGGCTTCGGCCTGAGCGCGGGCTACGATTACGGCCTCTCGTCGCTGGACAAGAACAACAACTTCGACGCCCAGAACCGCGTCATCAAGGCCTCGCTCAATTACTCTTTCTGAGAAGTGAGCGAGAACGTCATTCAGAGTAAAACGAAGAATGACCTCCTTTTATCGCCTTAAAGCCCAACGCGCGGTTAGTCCGCGGGGCCGTTGGGCTTTACATAACCTGTTCATCACGAACAATAAGTACCCTAATCGGGATAAAAGCCGAAGGCGGTCCGGCGGCGTAAGCGGCGGAGTGGCTGCAACCAGCTCCGCCCGCCGTCTGTGAGTGAAGTGGGCCGCCTTCGGGAATGCCTGGCCGGGTTCTGGTTAGGGCAAAACGCCGGGGCCAGGCAGGTAGTGTACAGCGTAGCTGTGAGCAGGAGCCCGCCAGGGGGCGTTATGGTTGCATGCCCTTGGTAGTCTTGCGGTTGATTATTTCACGGATAGGCGAATTTATTTTTATAGACGCCTCGCCAGCGGTACGGTTTCAGCTACCGGGCGCCGTAGGCTGGGTCGGGGTGCAGGCCTTCGGCTAGCTTCACGAGGCGCACCAGTTCAGCGCGGTAGCCGTCGGGGTCGAAGCGGCGGGCTTCTTCGGCCAGCTTAGCGGTGGCGGCGTAGGTAGCGGTGCCGCGGTAGTCGCTCTGGCGCAGCAGCATCCCGAACTGGGCCACGGCGGCGGCAAAGCGCAGGTTTTCGCTGGCTTCGGCCAAGGGGCGGGCCGCGCCGGTCAGGGGCAGCGCCAGCAGGCGGCTCGTCTGGCCCCGGGGTTCCTTGTAGCGCACTTTTACGGTGAGCAGCTCGGCCGATGCCAGGGCCGCCGGGGTGGCGGGCGCGGGCTGGTACTTGAGCGCATCGACAGTAGCGGGCGCGCCCACGGGCACTATTTCGTAGAGGGCCGTGACGGTGTGGCCCGAGCCCAGCTCGCCGGCATCTTTGCGGTCGTTGTTGAAATCCTGGGCGGCCAGCAGGCGGTTTTCGTAGCCCACGAGGCGGTATTCGCGCACCCGGGCCGGGTTGAACTCCACCTGCAGCTTCACGTCTTGGGCCAGCGTGAACAGGGTGCCGCCGAACTGCCGCACCAACACCCGCCGGGCCTCGTCGAGGTTGTCGAGGTAGGCGTAATTGCCGTTGCCCTTGTCGGCCAGCAGTTCCATTTTCTTATCCTGGTAATTGCCCTGGCCCACGCCCAGCACCGTCAGGAATACGCCCGATTCGCGCTCCTGTGCAATGAGGCGCTCCATGGCGTTGTCGCTCTGTTCGCCCACGTTGAAGTCGCCGTCGGTGCACAGAATCACGCGGTTGTTGCCTTGCTGGTTGAAATGCTGGCGGGCCACGTCGTAGGCCAGGCGCAGGCCCGCACCCCCAGCCGTAGAGCCGCCGGCGGTCAGGTTTTCAATGGCCCGCAGAATGGTGGCCCGCTCGGTGCCGGCAGTGGGCGGCAGTACGGTGCCAGCCGCCCCGGCATACACCACCAGCGCCACCTTGTCCTGGGGCCGCAGCTCTTTCACCAGCAGCTTCAGGCCCTGCTGCACCAGCCCCAGCCGGTCGTCGCCCTGCATCGAGCCCGATACATCAATGAGGAACACGAGGTTGGCGGGCGGCAGTTGGGTGGTGGGCACTTGGCGGGCTTGCAAGGCCACCTGCACGAGCTGGTGGGCGGGGTTCCAGGGGCACTGGGCCTGCTCGGTGATAACGCGGAAAGGCTCGGCGGCCGAGGCGGCGGGTTGGGGGTAGTCGTACTGAAAATAGTTGAGCATTTCCTCCACCCGTACGGCATCGGGCGGGGGCAGCTGGCCCTGCTGCAGGAAGCGGCGCACGTTGCTGTAGCTGGCCGCGTCCACATCAATACTAAAGGTGCTCAACGGCTCCTTCTGAACGGCGTGAAAGCCATTTTCGGCCACGCTGGCGTAGGTTTCGCCCGCCCCGGGCTGCGGGAAGAAAGGCTGAGAATACGCGGCCTGATCGGCGGCTTGGCGGTTGCAGCCACCTTTAACCTTAGCGGCGCTCCGCGCGATAATGCCCGACACCCGGCCTTGAACGCCATAGGCTGTTACTACGCATTCACTCAACTGTTTAGAATCTGTCGCCAACCCCACATCCACTACCAGCTGGCCCGTTAGCTTTACCTCCTTGGTTGTGAATCCAATGGAGCTGAAGAGCAGCGTTTGTGCTGACGCGGGCACCTGGATAGTATAAGTGCCATCGTGGTTGGTGCTCACGCCAATGGTGGTGCCTTTCACGAGCACCGTGACGCCGGGCAGGCCCTGGCCGGTGGCGCGGTCGGTTACGCGGCCGGTAACGGTGTAGGTGGCCGGGGCTACGGCGGTGGCGGCAGCAGCAGCGGCCGGAACAGTTTGGGCCAGGGCGGGGCAGGCGGGCAACAGCCCGGCCGCCAGCAGCAGGTAGCGGAAATTTATCATCAGCGAAGAAAGAATAGCGTGGAACCAAAGCGAACCGGCCGGGTTCTGCTTAGCTGATGCCCCGGCGGAAAGGATTCCACACGGGCTGGGGGAATAAATTTCAGCGGCTGGCGGAACGTCATTCAGCTGCCGGCTCCCCACTAGCGCTGTACCTTTACCCCACTTATGCCCTCACTGCTCACCGATTCGCTTAATTTCCTCTCGAAAGCTACGCCGCGCCGTCTCTGGAACGGGGCCCAGATCGTGGGCGGATACCTGCTGAGCAAGGCCACTGGCAAGGCCCGGCACTGGGGCCTGCCGGTGGCGCTCAGCTTCGAGCCCACTACCAGCTGTAACCTGCGCTGCCCCGAGTGCCCCAGCGGCCTGCGCTCCTTCACGCGGCCTACCGGCATGCTCCCCGACGCGCTGTTCCGCAAAACCATCGATGAGGTGGCCTCCCGGCTCTGGTACCTGATTTTTTACTTCCAGGGCGAGCCGTATCTGCACCCCAACTTCCTGGATTTGGTGAAGTACGCCGCCGACAAGGGCATCTACACCGCCACCAGCACCAACGCCCACTACCTCTCCGACGACAACGCCCGCCGCACCGTCGAATCGGGCCTCGACCGGCTCATCATTTCCCTCGACGGCACCACCCAGGACGTGTACCAGCAGTACCGGGTGGGTGGCAAGCTCGACAAGGTGCTCGAAGGCACCCGCAACGTGGTAAAATGGCGCAAGGAGCTGAAATCGAGCACCCCGCGCATCGTGTTTCAGTTTTTAGTGGTGCGCCCCAACGAGCACCAGATCGAGGACGCCAAAGCCATGGCCCGGGAGCTGGGCGTGGACGACGTATGGTTTAAGACGGCCCAGATTTACGACTACCACAACGGCTCACCCCTCATCCCGACCATCGACTACTACTCGCGCTACGAGAACCAGGGCGACGGCACCTGGAACCTCAAGAACAAGCTGCTCAACCACTGCTGGAAGATGTGGCACAGTTGCGTGATTACCTGGGACGGCCTGGTAGTGCCCTGCTGCTTCGACAAAGACGCCGAGTACCGTCAGGGCGACCTCAAAACCGAAACCTTCCGCCAGCTCTGGCACGGCCCCAAGTACCGCCAGTTCCGCGCCTCCCTGCTCAAGGGCCGCGACCAGATTGACATGTGCCGCAACTGCTCGGAAGGCACCAAGGTGTGGGGCTGAGGCGGTAACGGGCAGGGGCAATAACGAGGCCTACTGCATCTTGCGCCTGCTGAGCTCGGTGAAGTATGGCGCCGCGCAACCAGTCAACAAGCCACTGTAAATCAGATTTATATAACTATTTTTGCACTTTATTTCGATTCGCACAATGGGCTAAGCTGCTTAACCGGCGCGGTATCTGCTTATATTTCGCTTCATCACCAGTCACCAGTTCATGTTTGGCATAACGGACTTTCAACGCGCGTTTAATCTTCTTTCGGGCAAGCTGGTACGCTGGATGCAGGCCCTCATCCTGATGCTGCCTAACCTGCTCATCGCCGTCGTTATCCTTACCGTCACCTACTTCGTGGCCCGGCTGGCGCGGCGGTTTATCGTCCGGTTTTTACCCCGGGTCTCCACCAGCGTCACGCTCAACAACCTGGTTGCTACCATCGCCCATGTGGGTGTGCTGCTGATTGGCATTTTCTTCACGCTGGAAGTACTGAGCCTCGATAAGACGGTGACCTCGCTGCTGGCCGGCGTCGGAATTATCGGGCTGGCCTTGGGTTTCGCCTTTCAGGATATTGCGGCCAACTTTATCAGCGGCATCATCATCGCCATCCAGCGGCCCTTCACGGTGGGCGACGTTATCCAAACCGAATCTTACTTCGGAACTATTGAGAGCATCAACCTGCGGACCCTGGATTTGCGGCAGGTAACCGGCGAGCTGGTGCGGGTACCCAACCGCAAGGTGTTCGAAAGCTCGGTCATCAACTTCACCGTCACCACCCAGCGCCGGGTAGATGTGGAATGCGGCGTCACCTACGATGCCAACCTGGAGCAGGTGCGCGAGGTAGTGCTGGACTGCATGCGCGACTTCCCGAACATGCTCGCCCACCGGCCGCTGGAAGTTATGTTCACCGAATTCGGCGAAAGCTCCATCAATTTCACCCTGCGCTTCTGGATTCCCTACCGCCAGCAGGTCGATTACGTGGGCTCGAAGAGCGAGGCCATCATGCGCATCAAGCGCGCCTTCGACCACGCCGGCATCACGATTCCGTTCCCCATCCGTACCCTCGATATTTCGCCCGAGCTGCTGGAGCAAGTCAGCCGGAATCTCACCCGGGCCCAGGCTCCTCCGAAGCCCTCGGCCCAGCCACACCAGGCCGAGTAGCTGCCGCACTCGGCCACCGAAAAGAGCCCCACCGGACGAATCCGGCGGGGCTCTTTTCGGTGGGTTAGGCCCAGCTTATTTGTGGTTTTTATCGAGGTTCTTGCCCAGGTCTTCCACCGTTTTAAGGAATTCATCTACGCTGGTGTCGCCGTAGGTTCCGTAAGCGGTGGCAATGGTACCTTTCACGCCGTCGGCCGTTTCGATGGCGTAGAGAATGGACATATCATCGGGGTTGCTTTCGCCCTCGAAGCGGTAGAAATCCACGATAGTTATTTCCTCCGGCGCGTAGCCCCGGGCCTTGTTATCGTCGCTGAGGGGATAGAGCTTGCCCTCGGTTACCCGAAAATCAGCCGTGAAACCATCGGCGTTTAGTTTACGCTCAACATTTACAAGGCTGCGTTCTTCTTCTTTATCCTGCATGGCGAAAGGGATTAGTTGTTAGGAGGGCGGAGGGAAATAGCGGGGGCCGATAGCAAACTTGCCCCCGTGCCGGGCTATACGTAGCCAACACAGGGGCAGGTTATATCGGGGGCAAAAGAAGCGCGCCGTTAGCCGTTGGCATGCTGCTGCTGCACAGCCCGGTCGATGGTGCGCTGAATCTGGTCGACGTCGATAACGGAGCAAGCCCCGCCGCAGCCTTTCGCGCAGCCACTCTGGCGCTTATCGAATGCCCGCCAGAAGATACGGCCCATGTAAAAGGCCGCCCCGGCGAAGAGGAGCAAGATGATGAGATACTGAATCCACATAGCGCAAAGGTAACAGGGATTGAGGCCTGGAGGTTCGTTGGGAGCGGCTGATGCAAGCCGGTCGTCATGCTTTATCTGGCGTCCGCGCAGCCGAAGCATGACAGGTGGTTACCTACTTCCGCCAAACCTGCCCGATCAGCTCCTGCATTTCCTGGTGCACGAGGCCATTGCTGGCCACTACCTCGCGGCCGAACAGCGGGTCGCCATCTTCCAGGAACTCCGTGACCCGGCCGCCGGCCTCGCGCACCAGCAGAATGCCGGCCGACACGTCGTAGGAGTTGAGGTTGAACTCGAAGAAACCCTCGAAGCGGCCGGCAGCCACGTAGGCCAAGTCGGCAGCAGCCGAGCCCACGCGGCGCACGCCGTGGGAGCCGCGCATGAAGGCGCCGAGCACCTTCAGGTAGTCGTCCATGAGGCCGAAATCGGTGTAGGGAAAACCAGTGGCAATGAGCGAGGAGTTGAGGTCGGGCACGTCGGAAACGTGGATGGGCTGCTCGTTGCAGAAGGCCCCGGCGCCTTTGGCGGCCCGGAAACACTCGTCGCGCACTACTTCGTACACCACGCCGGCCACCAGCTCCTGGCCCCGAATCAGGCCCACGCTCACGCAGTACACCGGCAGGCCGTGCACGAAGTTGGTGGTGCCGTCCAGGGGGTCGATAATCCAGTTGAATTCCTCGGCCCGCTCGGCGCCCTCGGTACCTTCTTCCGTGATGAAGCCGGCTTCGGGCAGCACCTCGCGCAGCCCGGCCACCAGCAGCTTCTCGGTTTCCTTATCCACGTACGAAACCAGGTCGTGGGTGCCTTTATTTTCGATGTGGCTGCGGTCAAACGTAGCGGCCTCTTGGCGGATGAACTGCCCCGCGTGGCGCGTTACGGCCGCGAGCTGAAAGCTGATTTGGTTGTAATCCATTCGGTTAGTGATTCGTGCTTAGTTGTTAGTGCCTGGTACAGAACGTTATGCTGAGCGGAGCGGAGCTGAAGCATCTCTACCGCAATAACAATCCTGTCGATTGCGCCGAAGCAGTAGAGGTGCTTCGGCTGCGCTCAGCATGACGTTCTTTTAATTTAAAGACGTAACCACCCGCTTCCGCCCCACAACCGCCGCCGTGGCCGTGCCTAGCAGCAGCAATACCGCCAGCGCCTGGCAGGCAGGGCCGATTAGCTCGCCGTGGCGGACGTAGAAGGTTTGTTCGGTGTTCAGGTGCACCGGGGCGCGGCTAGCCGTTTTCACCCACCACCCGGTTTGTTGCGTGATTTCGCCCTTCTGGTTGATGAAGGCCGAAATGCCGGTGTTGGCCGATCGGGCCACGTCGCGGCGGGTTTCGATGGCCCGGAGCGTTGCGTATTGCAGATGCTGGGAGTGGCCCGGCGAGTCGGACCACCAGCCGTCGTTGGTGATGATGCCGATGAGCGTGGCCCCGTTGGCCACGTAGTCGCCCACAAAGTCGCCGTACACCGACTCGTAGCAGATAACCGGGGCCACGCGCAGGGCCGGCACGGCAGCTACCTGGAACACGGTGCGCTCGGGCTGCGAGCCCAGTCCGCCGGCCGAGCCGCCCAAATCAATCACGAATACCGACAGCCAGGGCGGTACGCCTTCCACGCCCGGCACGAGGCGGCTTTTGTGGTAGAACCCGGCCGGCGTATTCGTGCCGCCCAAGTGCAGGGCCGCGTTGAACAGGTCGTAGTAACCCAAATCGTCGCGGAAGCGGGCGGTGGGGCTGGCCTTGCCCTTATCGGGGCCGTATTGGCCCACCGTGGTCAGGCCCGTTACCAACTCTACGCCCGGGTGCGCGGCCAGCCACTGCCGTAGCCGCACAATATTGGGGTAGGTTTCAATGGTGTTCTCGAAATACGTTTCGTCGAGGCTGGTTTCGGGCCAGAGCACGAGGCGCGTCTGGGGTGTAAGGTGTTGCGCGGTGAGCGTGAGCAGGCGCTCCAGCTGCTCGGCGTGCGGAATAAAGTTGGGCGTGCCCTCGAACTTCTCCAGAAACGGGTCGACGTTGGGCTGCACCACCAGCACTTCGGCCGACGGGCCTTTCTCCTGGTAACGGCTCCCAATCAGCAACGAGAGGCCAACAGGCAGGATGATGGCCGCGAGGGCGGCAATGGCAAACCGGGGATTGAAGGTGAAGAACGGCTTACCCCACGGGCTTGCCGGAGCTTCATTTTCGATGATTGATTTTCTGCTTCTGATGGCGAAGAACACCAGCAAATTCACCGCCCACAGCCACACCGAGCCGCCCAGAAAACCGGTGTACTCGTACCACTGCACCAAGTAGTTGGCCGAGGCGAAACCGTTGCCGAGCGTGAGCCAGGGCCAGGTGAGAAACCAGTGCAGGTGGAGCTGCTCGAAGGCAATCCAGTAAATGGGCAGCGAGAGGTAGCCCAGCGTCGGGCCGAAGCGTTTTTTGGTGTGGTAAAAGGCTGCCAGTGCCGCGCTCATCATCAGGGCATTACAGACGACGGCCGCAATACCGCCGCCCAGCGTGCTGAAGCTCACCCAGTAGGTGGTAAACAGGTTCCAGAGCATCAGCGTTAGGTAGCCGTAGCGCCAGACCTTCCAGCCGCTGGCCCCCCGTTGGGTGAGGTACTGTTCCAGCAGCAGGTAGGGCACCCAGGCCACGAGCAGCAGCAGCGCCAGCGGCCCCGGATGCACTGGCCAGCCGGCCCAGAGCAGGCTCGCGCTCAGCAAGGCCAGCAGGCTCGGCAGCCAGTAAGCCCAGCCTTTGGCGGGGGTGGCGGGAACTGCGACTGGCGCCAGAGTGGGGTTATTCGTCACGGTCGTCGTGGTTTTTGTAGCGGCTTTCCTTGGCAGGACGCTCCTCTTTGTGGCCCTGCACCACGAGCACGATTTCGCCCTTAATGGCGGCGCGGGCGGCGAAGTTCCGGGCCAGCTCGCCCAGCGGGGCCGTCACGGTTTCCTCGAACAGCTTGGTCAGTTCCCGGCTCACGGAGGCGGGGCGGTCGGGGCCGAACACCTCGGCCAGTTGCTCCAGCGTTTTCACAATGCGGTGGGGCGACTCGTAGAAAATAAGAGTGCGGGTTTCCTGGGCCAGCTCCTGCAACCGGGTCTGGCGGCCCTTTTTCACCGGCAGAAACCCCTCAAACGTGAACCGCTCGGCCCCAAAGCCCGACTTAAGCAGCGCCGGCACGAAGGCCGTAGCGCCCGGCAGGCACTCGACCTTGATGTTGCGGGCCAGGCACTCGCGGACCAGCAGAAACCCGGGGTCGGAGATGCCGGGCGTGCCCGCGTCGGAGACCAGGGCCATGGTTTCGCCTTTTTCGAGCCGCTCCAGTAGGCGCTGCACCTGCTGGTGCTCGTTGTGGAGGTGGTAGCTGAGCATGGGCTTTTTCAGGCCCAGGTGCTGCATCAGCCGGCCGCTGGTGCGGGTGTCCTCGGCCAGCACGGTGTCCACCTCGCCCAAGATCCGAATGGCCCGCAGGGTGATATCCTCCAGGTTGCCGATGGGCGTAGGCACGAGGTAAAGCAGCGTAGGCGTGGTTTCCGACATAGCCTGCAAAGGTAGTTTATCAGTGGGCAGTGTCCAGGGTGACCGTCATTCAGAGCGCAGCGAAGAATCTCGCATGTTAAGCGTTGAATGACCGCCGCAACATCAGCACGCGAGATTTTTCGCTCCGCTCTGAATGACTTGGACATTGCTCACTGACTACCGGCAACTGAAAATCACGCTTCCTCTCCACCGTACTCGGCGGCCAGGATGTCGATGGCGGCGGCCAGTTTCCGGTCTTTGTCGGTGATGGTGTTACCCGCGTCGTGGGTGCGCAGGCGGAAGCTGACGGTGTTGTACTCGTTGCTCCACCACGGATGATGGTTCTGGAACTCGGCCTCCTCGGCTACGTCGCTCATGAAGCTGAACGCTATTTTGAAATCGGTGAAGCGGAAAGTGCGGCAGAGGGCGTTGTCTTGTTCGGTCCACATGGGGCGGGCAGAATTGGTGGTGCTGCAAGGTAGCGGGTGGCGGGTTAAACCACCCCGCAGAGACATGTGGTAACCGCTACTATCGCCATTGTACCGCCAGCCAAATTCCGATTAGCACCAGCAGCCCGAAGCACCCGAAGCGCCGCAACCGGTTCAATCGTTGCTGTTGCTGGTACCGGGCACTCGCCGCCGCGATGGGCAGGAAATAGCCGCGCCAGGAGCTTTCCGGATACGATAGTGCCCATACCTGGCCGCACTCGGGGCAGGTGCAGTAGTGCGGGGCAGCCCACTGCGGCACGGCGGCCGCTGGCGAGGGAGCGGCCGCTGGCAGGAAGCCTTTTTGCAAAAACCGAAGCAACCACGCATCAAATTTCTGGTACGAGGGAAATTGTTCGCGGAGTTCCGACCCACAGTTTAAACACCCCGCATTATCAGGTAAGTCACTCATATTCTGAGCCGCTATTCATCCTTCAGCGTCATTATAACTGCTCTCTTGCTGCTGGTTTCCACAGGCGCGGAACCCTGCAAGTTCCAACCGCGCCCTGCTGCCAGAGTGAGTACAGAAGGTTGCCGGTAACCCAGCGGCCGGCCCAAAGCTAAACCCAAACCTGCAAACCACAGTACACTTTACCAAACGCCCGCCTATCCACCTCAACCCAAAACAACTATGGCTATTGACCCCAACGACCGCCCCGTGCGCGTGCTCAACGACGATACTTCGGACCAGGAAATGAAAGCCGGCCACATCGTGCCCGGCGCCGACCCGCCCAAGAACGAGGACGCCCGCGGTGGCTTCGGTAACCGCGACGGCAAGCAGGGCTTCGGCACCGATAGCTCCGATGGGGTCACGGCCGTGTCGATGAACCAGAACGAAGACAAGGTGGCCCCGCCCGCCGATAACATGCGCACCACCGAGGAAGGCCGCCCCGACCGCCCCAACCAGGACATGCCAGCCCACCGCCTTACCCAGGAGCCCCGCCGACCGGTTGATGAGCTCGATGGCGACGACGCCCGCAAAGGCCCCGACGAAATGGAAGACCCTGATTCGCGCGTGGGCATGGGCCAGATGGAGGCCAACCCGCCTTCCAACGCCAAGCTCGCCAGCCAAGGCACCAACGCCGACCTTACCGACTACGACGCCAAAGACACGGCCATCGACCAATAATTTTCACAAGCCGTTAGCTGCTAGCTCTTTTTCAGTTGAACGAAAACTAACAGCTCTCAGCTAACGGCTTGATTACCCCCCTTATTATGTCTGACAATAGCAACCAGCAATCGAAAGAGAATAGTGGCGACCCAGCCGGCACCGGCCAGCGCAAGTCGGACCCCAATAGCAAGCCCCTCGCCAACGACGACGACCAGCAGAAGCTGGCCGACGAGTATACCGAGGACGGACTGGACAAGATTCCGCCCCATTTGGTGAACAACCCCAACCGCAACTACGACAAGCCCGACCTCGACAAACCGGCTTACAGCTAACCCACGCTGGCATAACGACCAACCCTAAACGAGCACTCATTGGCATGGGTGCTCGTTTGGGTTTCAACTGGTTTCTCCACTTCTATTCTGCCTGCTACTTATGGCCCGCTACGTGATAACCGATATCCATGGCTGCCTGCTCTCGTTGCGGGAGTTGGTTGAAAACCAGCTGCAGCTGCAACCTCATGACGAGCTGTACCTGCTGGGCGACTACGTGAACAAGGGCCCCGATAGCCGGGGCGTGCTCGACTACCTGCTGGCGCTGCCCCGCCGGGGTTTCCAGGTGGTGTGCCTGCGCGGCAACCACGACCAGGAGCTGCTCGATGCCGCCGAAGGCCACACCGACCGCACCTGGGCCACCGAGGCCGACCGCCAACTCACGCTCGCCAGCTTCGGCGTGCCCCGCGCCCAGGATATTCCGCTCCACTACCTGCGCTGGCTCCGGGAGTTGCCCCATCAGCTCGATATTGCGGGCTGGACGCTGGTACATGCCGGCTACGATTTCCGCCAGCCGGCCGCCACCATGCGCCACGACTGGCACAGCATGCTCAATAGCAAGGAATTCACTTTCGATGCCTCGCGCCTACAAGGCCGGCGACTAGTACACGGCCACGTGCCCACGCCCCACGCCGAGGTGCAACGGCGCCTGGCCACTCACCCCGGCGCGGTATGCCTCGATACCGGTTGCGTCTACCGCCACAACCCCGAGCTGCGCCACTTGGCCGCCTTCAACCTCGACACCGGAGAGCTGACCTTGCAGCCCAACATCGAGCGGGAATACGTTATTGAAAAGCGCGGGTAGATGAAGCGGAGAAGGCCGCGGCTTGTGCTACTCCTTTATCAGTCCCGAGCGCAATACCTGGCGGGCGGCGTCCTGGTAGGGGTTGCGGGCGTCGTTGGCTACGGCCCGCAGGGTGTTACGGGCGGCCGTGATTTGCTGGTTGCGCCAGTAAGCCATGCCCAGGTGGTAGCGCGCCTGGCCGGCCAAACGCGAGTCGGCCTGCATGGCTACGCGCCGCAGGAAGGGCTGGGCCGCCTGAATCGCCTCGGGTTCGTTTTGGCTGAGCAGGAAAATGCCGTTGTAGTACGTAAGCGTGTCCTGCCCAATGGTATTCGACGATATCCGGCGTAGGGTATAGAGGGCCGGATCGTAGTGGCCCTCGTGGTACTGGCGCATGGCTTCGGCCAGCAACGGGCGCTGGCTTTCCCGCATCACGGCGCTCGACAAGCCGGCCTCGGGCACGTAGTAACGGATCCAGTTGTCGGCGGCGTTGGGGATAGTGGGGCGCCAAACCAGCCATAGGGCCAGCAGGGCTACGGCGGCCGCCACCACGCCCACGGCCCAGCGGCGCTGGGTGCGCCGCTGCCGCCGCCGCACCCGCGTCAGGGCCACTTCGCGCTGGTCTAGGCGCTGGTCGAGCGCCAGTAGGCGCTGGTAGAGGGTTTCGTGGCCCGCCACCCAGCGTAGGTCGGCCGTTAGCTGCTCGTAAAGCTGATAGGCCTGGTAGAGGTCGGCATCGGTTTCGAGGCGGGCTTCGAACGCCTCCTGCTCGGCCGCGCTCAGCTGCCCATCGGCAAAGCATTCCAGCTCTTCCAGGTAAGGGCGCAGATCGGGGGCGGGCAGAGACATGAAACGAGCGAAAAGAAGGAGGCAGAAATAGGAGCAGCACCGGAGGCCGGCAGGGCGAAGCTACGCAGAACCCCGTGAGCCAACTCAGGCAACGGCTTCGGCCGGGCGCTGCAATTCGTAGAGCTTGCGCAGGCAGGTCGATTTCTGCATTCGGGCCACGTTGGAATTGGCGAAACCCATTTTGCCGGCCATCTTCTCGAAATTGTAGCCTCGGAAGTAAAAATACATCAGCATTTTCTGGCAGTCGAGGCCCAGCGTGCGGAACAGGGCCAGCAGGCGCTGGCGGCGGCCCGACTCGCTGACCGGCAGCCCGTCGGTGGACGTGGCCCGGACCCGCTCGTCGGCCAGCCCGTACACGTAGGCCCGCACGTCGGGCGGCAGCTTGGTGAGGCGGCCATCGGCCACTTGGTCGTAGAACTCCACCACCACCGTGCGCAGCAGCTCGTGGGCGGCTCCGGGCTCCAACTGGTGCTGGCGGCGGGCCCAGCGCGCAAACAGGGCGCGGTTCTGCTCGTAGAAGCGCACTAAGTACGATTGGTTGCCTACCCGAAGGCTGGTCAGGACTTCGGCAAGCTGCTGGGGGGTGCTCATAAGGGGCAAGATAAGAGGAAGCAACGAATGGATGGCCTGATGAACGAGCGAACTAGCCTGTTACTCATCTGTCGAGTCATGCATTCACCGCCGATGCGCTACCTTTGAAACTATGGAAACTCAAGCCCGCGTCCTCGCCCCCGATACCGCCGTTTTCGACCTCATCAAGCAGGAGAAAGCCCGCCAAACCCACGGCATCGAACTCATTGCCTCCGAGAATTACGTATCGGAGCAGGTCATGCGGGCCCAGGGCTCCATCCTGACTAACAAGTACGCCGAGGGTCTGCCCGGCAAGCGCTACTACGGCGGCTGCGAAATCGTGGACCAGATCGAGCAACTGGCCATCGACCGGGCCAAGGAGCTGTTCGGGGTGGCGTGGGTAAACGTGCAGCCGCACTCCGGCGCCCAGGCCAACGCGGCCGTGATGCTGGCCATCCTCAACCCCGGCGACAAAATCCTGGGCTTCGACCTCAGCCATGGCGGCCACCTCACCCACGGCTCGCCCGTCAACTTCTCGGGCAAGCTCTATAAGCCTTCCTTTTATGGCGTAGAGAAGGAAACCGGCCTCATCGACTTCCAGAAAGTAAAGGAAACGGCCCGCCGCGAGCAGCCCAAGCTCATCATCTGCGGGGCCTCGGCCTACTCGCGCGACTGGGACTACCAAGCCCTGCGCGAAGCCGCCGACGAAGTAGGCGCCCTGCTGCTGGCCGACATCTCGCACCCCTCGGGCCTGATTGCCAAGGGCTTGCTCAACAACCCGTTCCAGCACTGCCATATCGTAACCACCACCACCCACAAAACCCTGCGCGGCCCCCGGGGCGGCCTGATTATGATGGGCAAGGACTTCGAGAACCCCTTCGGCCTGAAGACGCCCAAGGGCGAAACCCGCATGATGTCGGCCCTGCTCGATTCGGGCGTGTTCCCTGGCACCCAGGGCGGACCTTTGGAGCACGTTATCGGGGCCAAGGCCGTAGCCTTCGGCGAAGCCCTCACCGACACCTACGCCGATTACACCCGCCAAGTCGTCAGCAACGCCCAGGCCCTGGCCGGCGCTTTCGTGGAGCGGGGCTACGAGCTGATTTCGGGCGGCACCGACAACCACCTGATGCTGATTGATTTGCGCAGCAAGGGCCTGACCGGCAAGCTGGCCGAAAACACGCTCGTGAAGGCCGATATCACCATCAACAAGAACATGGTACCCTTCGATGATAAGTCGCCCTTTGTGACCTCGGGCATGCGCATCGGCTCGGCCGCCGTAACCACCCGGGGCCTCAAGGAGCCCGATATGGTCCGCATCGTCGACTTCATCGACCAGGTGCTGACCCACAACGCCGATGACGCCCGCATTGCGAAGGTGCGCGGCGAAATCAACGAGTGGATGCAGCAGTATCCGCTTTTCGCTTAAATCAATGCGCGAATGACTGACGCGGTGCATGCGTGCGTTTACGAAGCTGATCGGCCTACATCCTGACACCTCGTATTTCCGTTTGTTCTCCTTCAACCCCACGACTCCCCCGATTCACCGAGTCACTCATTCCCTCATTCACTCCTTCATTCCTTTCCGTGTCTTCAACTCAACCCTTGCTGGGCGAACAGCAGGAAATGTCGTTTATCGACCACCTGGAGGCGCTGCGCTGGCACGTTATCCGGGCGGCCATTGCCGTCGTGGTATTTGCCACCGGCGCCTTCTTCGCCAAGGATTTCCTGTTCCACGACCTAATGCTGGGGCCCTCGCGGTCCGACTTCTGGACTTACCGCATGTCGTGCCAGCTGGCCGCTTGGCTGGGGGCCCCGGGGTTGTGCATCGATAAAATCGGGTTCGTGATTCAGAACCGCGAAATGAGCGGGCAGCTAACCATGCACATCAGCACGAGCTTTATCGTGGGCATTGTGCTGGGCTTCCCGTACCTGTTCTGGGAGTTGTGGCGTTTTATCGAGCCGGGCCTGTACCCGCACGAGCGGCAGAACTCGCGCGGGGCGGTGTTTTTCGTGTCGGTGCTCTTTATTCTGGGTTTGCTGTTCGGCTACTACATTGCCGCCCCCATGAGCATCCAGTTCCTGGCCGGTTACGTGGTTGATGCCAGCATCGAGAACCAGATCGACATGCAGAGCTACCTGAGCACGCTCACGACCATGAGCCTCTCCTGCGCCTTCGTGTTCGAGCTGCCCATGATTGTGTTCTTCCTGGCCAAAGCGGGCCTGATTACGCCCGAAATCATGCGCGTGTACCGCAAGCACGCCATCGTAGTCGTGCTCATCGTGGCGGCCATCATCACGCCTCCCGAGGTCACGTCGCAAATCATTGTCACCATCCCCATCATTCTGCTCTACGAGCTGAGCATCAACATTGCCCGGGTGGTTGCCCGCAACCGCACCGCCTCCCTCAACGCCCAGCTGGCCGAAAACCAAGGCGTAGCGGAGTAGGGAATTGGCTGGAAAAAGAGCGTCATTCTTCATCTGGTGTCCGCAGCGCGAAGAATCTCGCGTGCCAAAATAATTTCTACCATCAGGATACCATTGCAACGTCAGCACGCGAGATTCTTCGCGCTGCTCAGAATGACGTTCTGATTGAACCCATTCATCCTTACCCTATGAAACTGGCAATTGGCTCCGACCACGCGGGCTTCGAGTACAAGCAGATGTTGCTGGAATGGCTGCGCGACAACGGCTATGAGGTGCAGGATTTCGGCACCCACTCAGCCGACTCGGTCGACTACCCCGACTACGTGCACCCGCTGGCCACGGCCGTGGAAAAAGGCGAGTTTGCGCTGGGCCTGCTGCTCTGCGGCTCAGCTAACGGGGTGTGCATCACGGCCAACAAGCACCAAGGCATCCGGGCCGCTATTGCCTGGGAGCCGGAACTGGCCACGCTGGCCCGCCAGCATAACAATGCCAACGTGGTCTGCATCCCGGCCCGCTTCGTGAGCCAGGAAACCGCCCGCGCCATTACCAGCCAGTTCCTCAACACCGCCTTCGAAGGCGGCCGCCACCAGACCCGGGTAGCCAAAATCAGCTGCTAGTGGTGCCTGAGTAACTCGGTGAATGAGTGTGTTCGGTCATTGCAAGCGAAGCAAACAGTCCTTTACGGAGTCAAAAGCCCCGACAAACAAAAAGCCCCCGACGCCAGCAGACGTCGGGGGCTTTTTGAATAGGTCGTGTTTCGCACTTTGGAGAGGACGGATTGTTTCGTTGTGCCACCTCGTAACCTCATTCACTACTAAAACCTTTCGAAGTGGGAGCTGACCGCCTGCAATCCGGCGGGAGTACACAGGCCGCGCACGTAGGGGGAGAAGATGTTGCAGTAAGTATCGGCTAGGCTGATCTGATCGGGGGGAAACAGCTCCTCGTTGACTACCAGCGTGAACTGCGCCAGAATGATGTGGGCGATGAAGCGCGGGTCAAGGTCGGCGCGGAACTGGCCCTGCTGGATACCCTCTTGTAGCAGGCGCATCAGCAGGGGCTGGTTGTAGTCATACAGGTACACCTGAATAAGCTGCCAGGAATCGGGGTACTGGTCGCGCATCACGTGGTAGTCGTGGTGGGGCGAACGGCGTAGCTCCTGGAGGCTGTGGCGCAATATGCCCACCAGGCACTCGGCGGGCGTATCGAGGTTGCGCAGCAGCTGTTCGTGCTCCTGGCGCTGGCGGCGCAGGTTGCGCTCGGTAACGGTATGCAGCAGCTCGGCCTTGGAGCCAAACTGCTCCCGAAAGGCGGCCATCGAGCAGTCGAGGGCGGCGGCGAGCTGCTCCTCATGAATCAGGCCCACGCCGACCTGGCGGAACAGGGCGTGGGCACGGTCGAGGAGTTGGTGGAGTACGAGTTCTTCCATAAAAAACAGGACTGCTGAGGTTAGATACCAAACGCCTGCCTAACACTTCTGGCTTTCAAAGTAGCATGCCCAGCCCGAAGAAAAACAGCAACTGCACCAGGTATACCAACGGTACCAGCGGATTGCGGCGGCTGAATTCGACCCGGTTGAAATACACCTGCAGAATCAGACTGACCGCGAACCAGCCCTTGAAGTTGAGCAACGGAATCACATCGTACTGCCAGTGCCAGAAGTCGTAATGCACGGCCACCGGCTCGATACAAATATCAAGCCCAACCATGAGCACCGCCGCCACTAGGGCCCGTACGAAGCCCGGCAGCGGCAGGTAGGAGGCCAGCACCCCCGCCGAATACGTTACAATCAGCCAGTTGACGCCAATCAGCAGCGGCACCTCTAAAAACTTGATGCCCAGGGCGTCGCCATAGGCATATTGTCCGAACAGCAAGTTGGTCCGGATGCCCACTACCTCCACGCAGAACCCGGCCACCATCACGACCACGCAGAAGCTCCAAAAGGCCGCCGTGCGCTCGCGCTGAAAGGCGATGAGCAGGCCCAACGTGAGCAGCATGGTCAGGGGCATGAAGCGCAGGAAAAACCCAGGGTCCTGGGAAAAACCCAGTCCGACGAAGCCCGTGACGTGAAAGAGCAGTAGCACGCCCTGGGCCCAGCGCAGGCGCCGGTGGGCAGCAGCGGCGGCGGACAGATCGGCCGTAGCGGCGGCGGGAAGTTGTTGCGTAGGATCGGGCATGAGGGGGAACCGGAAACGAAGTAGTAGCCATTGGCAAATGATGTCGGAGCGGGCCTGAGCACGGGCAAACGGCAATCATTCAGTCAACTTTCAATGCTTCGCTCTTAATCTTTAAGTAGGTCAGAGACGATTTGGGCCGAGAGCAGGCAGAGCGGAATACCGCCGCCGGGATGCACCGAACCCCCGCAAAAGTACAGCCCTTTCAGCCGACCCGAGAAATTGGGGTGGCGCAGGAAGGCGGCCAGGGTGTTGTTGCTGGAGCTGCCGTACAACGCGCCCCCAAACGAGGAGGTTCGGGCCGCGATGCCCGGCGGGTCCCAGACGTGCTCGGCCCGGATCAGGGGGGCCAGGTCGGTGCCCAAGGCTTGGCTGAGGCGGCGCAGCACCGCGGCGCGGGTTTGGACCACCAGCGCCGGCCAGTCCTGGCCCTGGTCGTGGGGCACATTGATCATCACAAACCAGTTTTCGTGGCCCGCGGGCGCGTCGGTGGGCGTGTGGCCGCTCGTGATGTTGACGTACACCGTGGGGTCGGCGCTGATGGTTTGTTCCCGGAAAATGGCTTCGAACTCCCGCTTGTAATCCTCGGAGAAGAAGATGTTGTGCACGCCCAGCTCGGGAAAGCGCCGCCCAATGCCCCAGTAAAAAATAAGGGCCGAAGAGGAACGGGGCTGGGCCAGGGTGCGCTCGGGGGCGGGCTGGGCGGCTAGCAGGTGGCGGTAGGTAGGCACCACATCCATGTTACTCACCACCTGGTCGAACTGGTAGGAGCCCTGGTCGGTGCGCAGGCCGGTTACGCGGCTTCCGGCGCTGACCAGGATTTCGCGCACCGGCTCGCAGTACCGGAATTCCACACCCAACTCCTGGGCCAGCCGCACGAGGCTTTGGGCAATGGCATAAATGCCGCCCTCGGGGTAGAACGCCCCGATGCCGTGCTCCAGGTGCGGAATCATGCTCAGGGTGGCCGGGGCCTGGTAGGGGTCGGAGCCGTTGTAGGTGGCAAACCGGTCGAAGAGCTGGACCAGGCGCGGGTCAGAAAAGGCGGCCTGGTGGCGCTGGTGCATGGTGCTGGTGAGGCCGAGCTGGGGCAACGCGGCCAGGGCCTTGAGCACCTCGGGGCTGAGGTAGGTGCCGGCCTTGTGCAGCGACTTTTGCAGGAACGTACCCGCCGTGGCCTCGTAGGCCCGGCCGCTACGGGCCAGAAAAGCGAGTACGTCGGCGGCGGGGGTGCCCAGCTTCGCTTCGATTTCGCGGGCGAACTTTTCCTCATCGGCCCAGGCCGTGAGGCGGGTGCCGTCGGCGAAGAAGTACTCGGTAATCGGGTCGAGGCGCTGGTAGCGGAAGTAGTCGCGCGGGTCGCGGCCAGCCAGCCGGAACAGGTCGTCGACGAGGTGGGGCAGAGTGAAAAGCGAGGGGCCGCCATCGAAGCGGTAGCCGCCGGGCAGCTCCAGCTGGTGCATTTTACCCCCGAAGCTTTCCTGGGCCTCGAACACCACCACGCGGTGCCCGGCCACGGCCAGGCGCACGGCCGTGGCAATGCCCCCAATGCCGGCCCCGATAATGGCGGTAGCAGCGGCGGGTGACGAGGAAGCAGCAGAATCGGGCACGCGGCGAAGGAATGGGAGTGGGCAGACGGCTACCAGCCGGACAGGGCCCGCCAGCCGCTACGAAGAACGGACAGTGGCGTGGCTTTACACAACTCGCGGCCCGGAAATGTTTGCGCGGGCGGTCTGGCGGAGCGGCATTAAGGGAAACCGGAAAATTAATCGGGAGTGCGGCCGTCTTTTTTCAGTTGTTGCTTAGCTGCCCCTGGCTCCTGGCACTGGGCCAACTTCCACCGGCAGGGCCTTTTTTCGCGTGTGCCGTAAGCGTATAACCACGCAGGTGGCAGTTCGGGGAAATGCCTTTTGGCGCCATAATCAAGGTTTTGCAGGTTGATTTTGGCTGCCGGAAGCTGATATATTTGGTAATCAACCCGGTAGTATCCGGGCGGCCAGCGGCCGGTATTGCGGCGGCCCTCCGCTATAAGATCAGGCGGGGAGAAGCCCACCGCGGGCATAGAGCCGCTCTATCGCCTTTCGCTTATTTCAAGCTACTCAGATGACTATGACCCGGTATTTTCGGCCATTGCTACCCCGTTGTAAGGTGCTTGTTTGCGCGGGCCTGCTGCTGGCTGGCCTGCTAACGGCCACCTGCCCCGCCCAAGCCCAAAAGCTGAGCCCGCTGCACGCCGAAGGCCCACGCATGCTGGATGCCACCGGCCGCGAAGTGGTGCTGCGCGGTTACAACGTGGGCGGCTGGCTGCTCCAGGAAAGCTATATGCTGGGCACCGATACGCTCAACAGCCAGTGGCGCATCAAGCAGGGCATGTTGCGCACCATGCCCGAGGCCGACATGGAAGCGTTTTACCGCCGGTACCGTCAGCAATTCGTCACGAAGGCCGATATCGACCTGCTCGCCCGCCAGGGGTTCAACTGCGTGCGCCTGCCCCTGCACTACGATTTGTTCCTGACGCCCGCGCAGCGCCACGCCCGCACCGAGGTCATCCGCGACCCGCAGAACGATGCCACGCTGGCCGCCTACGTGCAGCAGCTCAGCCAATGGTACGACGCCGGCGAGCTATTCGCTCGGCCCCAGCAGCTCGACGGCATCCGCTATATTGATGACGTGGTGAAGTGGTGCGCGGCCAACCGCCTGTACGTGGTGCTCGACCTGCACGCGGCGCCCGGCGGCCAGGGCACCGACGCCAACATCAACGACAACTTCCGGCCCCTCGACCTGTGGAAACGCCGCGACGAAAAAGGCCGCCTCATTTACCAGGACATAACGGTGCGCCTCTGGGAGCAGTTGGCCGCCCGTTACCGGCACGAGCCCACCATTGCGCTCTACGACTTCATCAACGAGCCCCACAACCTCAACCCCGACCACGGCCTCTCGGCCGACAACCAGGAGCTGAATGTGTTTTACTCCCGCCTGATTGACGCCGTACGGGCCCGGCAGGACCAGCACCTGCTGCTGCTTGAGGGCAACGGCTACGGCAACGAGTACTCCAACCTCACCCCCGATAAGCTCACGGCCCGCGACAAAACCAACCTCGTGTACAACGGCCACCGCTACTGGTGCTCCAACGACCCCACCCTCACCGACCCCAATCCCAACCAGATCAACCTGATAGCTAACCTGGTGGCTTTCCGGCAGCGGTGGCAGGTGCCGGTATGGGTGGGCGAAACGGGCGAAAACTCCAACGAGTGGTTTGCCGCCGCCGTGCAGGACCTGAATGCGGCCAACATCGGCTGGTGCCATTGGAACATCAAGCGGGTTGATTCGGGGGCCGGGCTGCTGCGGGTGGCTCCCTATGGCAGCCTGCTCCGGCCCGAAGGCCGGTCGGCGCTGCTGCGCAACGTGCGGTTTGCGCCCGGCCAACTCAACCGCGACGTGGCCGCCGCCCTCACCCAGGCCGCCGACTACCGCGCCCCCTTCCGGCCTCTCACCATTCCCGGCACCCTAAATGCCCCCGACTACGACCTTGGCCGCGACGGCGTGGCCTACCACGACACCCACTCGGCCCGCACCGACTACCGCGACAACCGGCCCACCAACCACGGCGGGGCCTACCGCAACGACGGCGTGGACATTGGGGCGACGCCCGACCTGCCCGGCGGCTTCGCCGTGCAGGAGCTGGAAACCGGCGAATGGCTCAGCTATACTGTTACCGTGACCACGCCCGGCGCCTACCTCACCGAGCTGCGCCTGCGCCCCGGCCCCAACCCCGGCCGCCTCATGCTCCGCCTCGATGAACAGGGCCTGGGCACCGCGACCGTAGCGCCCGCCCCTGGCTGGACGACCGTGACCCTGACGACGCCTTCGCTGCCCGCTGGCCGGCACGTGCTCCGCGTTTGGGTCGAGCAGCCCGTGCAGGCGCTGGGGTGGATGCGGTTTTCGCCCGCGGCCCCGGCTGCCGAGGTGGGGAGGCACTAGGAACCGGGCGGCTTTTTGTACCTTGGAAAATGACGTTCGCACGTTTCTTCCTTTCTCTGCGGCGGGTTGGCGGGTTGCCGCCACTGCTGATACTATTCGGCAACCTGCTCTTTTTACTGCTGCTTCCGGCCCTGGTTAAGGGCCAAGCCGCCGATACGCTTCGCGTAGCTCCGGGGCTGGCGGAAGTTTTTCTGGCCCCCGGCTCCTACGACGTATTGGAGGACCCGACGGGCCAACTCACGCTGGGGCAGGTCAGGCAGCCCCGTTGGGCCAGGCAGTTTCGGCGGGCCAGCAGCCTGCCTACCACCACCATGGAGCACCCCGGCGCGGCCTACTGGCTGCGCCTGCGGGTACGGGCCGATGGGGCGCTGGCCCAGCACTGGTACCTGGAAATGTTCGATTCTCACCTTAATGAGGTAGCATTTTTCCCGGCCAATGGAGCTGCCCCTACGATTACTGGGGCTGGCCGGCCGCTAAGCACCCGCAAGTTTCCCTACAAAAACTTCCTGTTCCAGCTGGCCTTGCGCGACCAGCAGACCCAGACTTACTTCCTGAGGCTGGTTTCGAGTTCCAAAACCACTTTTCTGGGCCGCCTTCGTGCCGAGCAGCCGCTGGCCGTGCATTTCCAGACCGAGTACGGCCTGCTGGGCGCATTCTATGGCGTGTTGCTGATTATGGTGGTGTACAACCTGTGCCTCTACCTGTTTATCGGCGAGCAGACTTACCTACGCTACGTACTGTACGTGCTCAGCTGCAGCCTCTTGTTTTTGTCGGAGGATGGGTTGGGCTTCCAGTATCTGTGGCCCCATCATCCGGCCATCAATGAAGTTATTATTGCCGGAGCGCCCATTCTGCTGCTGTTTACCTTCAGCTTCTACGCCCGGCAATTCCTCGACACAGCCCAGCACCTACCCCGCCTCGACAGGTGGCTACAGGCGGTGACGCTGGGGAGCGTAGCCGTGCTGGTGCTGAACGCCGTCTGGATCCGTTCGGGTTGGGCCGTATTGCTCTATTTAGTGCCCTACAGCCTTATTTACTACGCCGCGTTCCGGGTGTGGCGGCGGGGCTACCGGCCGGCCCGGTTTTTCCTGCTGGCCCATGCCCTGGTCGCTCTCAGTGTGCTATTCCTGATTCTGCGTCGCCTCGGCATCGACACGTTTACCAGTACTGGCACGGTGTACAGTATGAACGTGGCCTTCGTGGTGGAAGTGGTCGTGCTCTCGTACGCGCTGGGCGAAAAAATCAAGGTCATCAAGGATGCTACCATTCGAACCCAGGGCAAGCTGGTAAAGCAGTTGCGCAAGAAGCACGCGGTGCAGCAGCAGCTGGTCGAGCAGCTCCACCAGAACCAGGACCTTCAGAACCAGCTCAACACCGAGCTCGAAAGCCTGGTAGCCCAGCGCACTACGGAGCTGAGCCAGCAGGGCGAAACCATTGCCGCTCAGAATCGGGAGCTCCTCCAGGCCAACGGGCTGCTGGCGTTGCAGTCGGCCGCCATCGAGCAGCTCAACCAGAATCTGCGGCGCGATTTGCAGGAAGTAAAGACGGCCCGGGTACTGTCGAAGGAGGTTGATTTTGGCGAGTTCAGCCAGATTTACCCCGATAAAGATGCTTGCCTGACGTACCTGGCCAACCTGAAGTGGGCTAATGGCTACCAGTGCCGCAAATGCGGCCACGAGAAGTACTGCGACGGCCGGGAGCCCCACTCGCGCCGCTGCACCAAGTGCCGCTACGTGGAGTCGGCCACGGCTTATACGCTGCTCCAAAAGTGTAAGTTCTCCATCATCAAAGCCTTCTACGCCGCCTTTCTTATCTACACCCACCAGGGCAACTACTCTTCCCAGGAACTGTCGCGGGTGCTCGACCTGCGCCAGGGCACCTGCTGGAGCTTCAGTCAGAAGGTACTGGAAGCCATGCGCCGCCGCCGCCAGGCCCCCGACTTCGATGAGAACGAAGGGTGGACCCATACCCTGCTCGACGATGCCACAACGGCCGAAGTGGAGGAGCCGGCGGCCGAGTCGGCCAACACCTCGGCATAGCAACTGTTGTTCCCTCAAATAGTGGGCGGAAAATAGCTGGCCTTGCGTGCTGAACATCATCCCCCAAAAACTGCCCACCCCCGGCCGGCTCCCTGGTTTAGCGTCCGCAAACCTGAACCGCCGGCCGGGGCCAGGCGGTTTTGGCAATACCCGACAAGCAAAACACCTGACCACAAGCAAGCTACTTGCTACTAGCAAATCCGGTGCACCAGAATCTATACCAATAGTGGGTAAGTGCCTACTCATCGGGCAATTCCCTGAAAAAAAATTATACTCCAACGATATTTTCTAGGTTGTTTTTTATGTGGCCCGCTGTTTAGCCCAACCAACCCAACTGCGTTATCCTGGGCCCGGCAGCGCCATTTTTAGCGTGTGCACTAAGCGTATAAGCACTTCGGCGCTACCGATACAAAACCCCTATTAAGCGCTGGGAAGCCCTTTTTATCGTTGCTTTTCCTGAACAAGTCGGGGTATATTTGATTGTTCTGGCTGAGGCCTCAACTCCTGGCTAAGCCCGTACCGAACACCCAGCAGCCACCTAATGGGCAGTTGTACTCCTTGCCGCCGGAAACCTTCGGGCTCCAGCAGCCTTGCCTCCCCGCTCCTTATTTGCTCTGCTGCTGCCCCGAGCCTGCGTTACCGCCTCGCCAGCATTCCGCCTTTGTACTTCCCTGATAACGGTCCCACCTGTTTTCCCCAGCCCTTTTAACTCCCACGTATCAATGAACCAACACCTCTACTCTCAGGCATTGCGGCGGACTTTGTGGTTGGCGGCCCTGGGCCTGCCGGCTGCCCCGGCGTTAGCTGCGGCTCCCGCCCCCGCTGCGGCCCCGGCCACCATGCACGCCACCTTGCTTGCCGACGTACCTGTATCGGGCCGGGTAGTGCAGGAAAACGGCCAGCCGTTGCCCGGCGTTACAGTTATCGTGAAGGGCACCACTATCGGTGCCTCGACTGACGCTAACGGTAACTTCTCGCTCACCGCCCCCGAAAACTCGACCCTTATTTTCAGCTATGTGGGCTTCACCCGTCGCGAGGTGCCACTTTCCGGCGCTACCGCCGGCCTGAGCATCACGCTGCAGGAAGACGCCCGCGCCCTGAGCGAAGTGGTGGTAGTAGGCTACGGCACCCAGGAGCGCGGCAGCGTAACGGGCGCCGTATCGTCGGTTTCGTCGCGCGAAATTGCCACCCAGCCCGTAGCCGATGTTACCCAGGCCCTGCAGGGCCGGGCCGCCGGCGTTACGGTTACCTCGAACGGCGGCGCCCCGGGCGGCGCGGCCGGCACCTCGGTACGCATCCGCGGCCTGACCTCGGCCGGAAACAACAGCCCCCTATATGTGGTCGATGGCTTCCCACTGCCTGACGGGGGCGAAAACCAGCTGAACGCCATCAGCCCCAACGACATTGAGACGATTGACATTCTGAAGGATGCCTCGGCCACCGCTATTTACGGGGTACGAGCCGCCAACGGTGTGGTCATCATCACGACCAAGCGAGGCAAGGCAGGCGTTTCCACCATCAACCTCGATGTGTACCGGGGCGTGCAGTCGGTGTGGCGCAAGCTGGAGCTGCTCAATGCCGAGGAGTATGCCGTCATCAACAACGAAAGCCGCGTGGCCGCCGGTCAGCCCATCGTGGTCGACCGGTTGCGCAACCCCCAGGCCCTGGGCGAGGGCACCGACTGGCAGGACGCCATTTTCCGGCGGGCCGCTATCCAGAACTACGCACTGTCGGCCACGGGCGGCAGCGAGAAGGCTCGCTTCGCGGTGTCGGGCACCTACTTCCAGCAGGACGGCACCATCGTGGGCTCGAATTTCGAGCGATTCACGCTCCGGGCCAACGGCGACGTGCAGGTGAATCGCATCCTCAAGTTCGGCAACAGCATCTCGCTGACCCACCTGAGCGACCGGCAGATTACAACCAACAACGGCGAGTACGGCACGGTGCAGCAGGCACTGCGGGTGCCGGCTATCATTCCGCTCTACCGCCCCGACGGCTACTTCTACGAGCCTCGTGGTGCCCAGGACAACTTCATTGAGGAGAACCCGGTAGTGGCGGCCACGCTTAACAATCAGCGCTTTACCCGCAACCGGGCCCTGACCACGCTGTTTGCCGAGCTGGAGCCCGTGAAAGGCCTGCGCCTGCGCACCAACGTGGGCTTCGACTTCATCTTCGACAACTTCAACGCCTTCCGGCCCACGGTGCCCGAACTGCGCGTGAACAACCCCGACGGCAGCCAGGACACCTACAGCACCCGCTACAACCTGGCCGGCGGCACGGCCACCTCCTCGTACGCGCCGAGCTACCTGATTGAGAACACCGCCACCTACGACCGCCTGTTTGCCGACAAGCACCAGGTGACGTTCTTGCTGGGCCAGTCGGCGCAGTGGTTCAACTTCAGCAACGTGGAGGCCTACCGCACGGGCTACCTGCGCAACGACCTGCAGGTTATCAACAGCGGCCCTATCAACACCCAGCTGGCCAACGCCGGCCGCATCGACCCCACGGCCAAGCTGGCCAGCTACTTCGGGCGGGTGAACTACGAGTTTGGTGGTAAGTACCTGTTCTCGGCCACGGCCCGCCTCGACGGCTCGGGCCGCTTTGAGCCCGGCAACCAGTTTGGCTTCTTCCCCGGCGTATCGGCCGGCTGGCGGGTTTCGGAGGAAGATTTCCTCAAGGGCAACAACGTCATCAGCAACCTGAAGGTGCGCGCCGGCTACGGCAAGGTGGGCAACCCCAACAACGCCGGCCGCTTCGCCTACCTGTTCAGCATCAACCCGGACATTCAGTACCCCTTCGGCCCCAACGGCACCATCCAGAACGGGGGTGCTCCCACCCGCCTGTCAAACAATGAGTTGCGCTGGGAAACGAACAACCAGACCAACCTGGGCTTCGACTTTGGCTTCCTCGATAACCGTTTCGAGGCCACCGTCGACCTCTACAACCGCAACTCGCCCAACCTGATTGCGCCGGTGCCGGTGTCGTTGGTGTCGGGCACCTATGAGCGAGTGAACCGCAACGCGGCCTCGGCCTACAACCGCGGCATCGACGTTTCCTTCACCTCCCACAACTTGCAGGGCAGCAGCCGGGCCGTCGACTGGACGACCAACTTGGTGTTCTCGGCCTACAAAACCCGCCTCGAGTCGTTGGGCGTGGGGCAGCCTTATAACGGGCTGGGCTCGCTGGCCGGCGTTATCGTCCGCTACGATAAAGGCCAGGCCTTTGGCTCGTACTACGGCTATGTGGCCGACGGCCTGTTCCAGACGCCCGAAGACGTGCAGAAGCACGCCACCCAGAACGGGGCCGCCCCCGGCGACATCCGGTTCAAGGACCTCAACGGCGACGGCCTCATTACGGCCCTCGACCGCACGTTCATCGGCAACCCGAACCCCGATTTCACCTACGGCATCAACAACACCGTTACCTGGAAGGGCTTCGATCTGAACGTGTTCCTGCAGGGCTCGCAGGGCAACCAGATCTACAACCAGAACCGCTACATTCTGGAAAGCGCACTCTACGGCAACAGCAGCGGCAGTACCCGGGTGCTGGGCCGCTGGACCGGCCCCGGCACGAGCAACACCGTGCCCCGCGCCATTGCCGGCGACCCCAACACCAACCTGCGGGTGAGCAGCTACTACATGGAGGACGGCTCGTACCTGCGCCTCAAAACCCTCACGCTGGGCTACAAGCTGCCCGCCGCCGTGCTCGGCCGCATTTCGGCCAAGCAGATCCGGCTGTACGTGACGGGCCAGAACCTGGTGACGCTGACCAAGTACACGGGCTTCGACCCCGAGGTAGGGGCGAGCGGCGTCGATCTGGGCGTGTATCCGCAACCCCGGGTGCTGCTGGCCGGCGTCAATATCGGCTTCTAGGCCAGGAACTTTCTACTTGGGCCTACGCCTTTTCAAGTGCCGGACCACCAGCGTCAGCACGCTGCCCTTAGGGCACGAATTAAGCGGAGGTAGTACTCATTCCATTCTTTTAATCAGCCTTTTTGATGAAATCCATCACGAAATATACCAGCCTCACGCTGCTCACCCTGGGCCTGCTCACGGGTTGCGGCAAAGACTTCCTGGCCGAGTCGCCGACCGACCAAGTAACCGACGCCAACTTCTACAAAACCACCACCGACGCTATCCAGGCCGTTAATGCCGCTTACAGCGAGCTGGGCAAGGGTGGGCAGTACAACTACGCCCTGTGGGGTCTCGGCGACATCGGGGCCGACATTTCCACGACCGGCGGCGGCGGCGGCGGCGACGGCATTGAGCAGCAGCAGCTCGACAACTACAACATTCCCAGCACCAACCCCATCGTCGCCCGCCTCTGGGGCGGCAGCTTTATCGGCGTCGGCCGGGCCAACATTGTGCTCCAGAAGGTGCCCACGATGACCATCGACCCGGCCATTCAGAAGCGCAGCCTCGGCGAAGCCCACTTCCTGCGGGCCAAGTACTACTTCGACCTCGTGCGGGCCTACGGCGATGTGCCACTGCTCACGAAACCGCCCGTTTCGCTGGCCGAAGTGAACGTAGCCCGCTCGCCTGCGGCCGACGTGTACGCCCTGATTGTAAAGGACCTCACCGAGGCCATCGACCTGCTGCCCGCCTCGTATAGCGGCGAAGACATCGGCCGGGCTACCAAGTGGGCCGCTACCGGCCTGCTGGCCAAGGTGTACCTGACGCAGGGCAACCTGGCCGGGGCCGCCACCCAGGCCAAGGCCGTTATTGCCGGCAGCGGCAAAAGCCTGTGGGCCGACTATGGCGACAACTTCAAGGTGGCCACCGAAAACGGCAAGGAGTCGTTGTTTGAGGTGCAGTACATCGCGGGCCGCAACCAGTACACCTTCGATGGCCTGGGCTTCGTGGGCAACGAGTTCTTTGGCCCCCGCGGCCAGGGCATCGTGCCCCAGGGCGGCTACGGCTTCAACGTGCCTGAGCCCGGCTTCGTGAATGGCTACGAGGCCGGCGACAAGCGCCGCCAGGTAACCATCTGGGAGCCCGGCGACAAATACCCTGATGGCCGCGTGCAGCCGGCTTCGCTGCCCGGCTCGCCCAACGGTTACAACTGCAAAAAGTGGTTTGTGGGCAAGGTGAACACCAACATCTGGGATTCGGAGCTCAATATTCCGGTGTTGCGCCTGGCCGAGATGTACCTGATTCAGGCTGAAGGCGAAGGCCCCACGGCTTCCGGGCTGGAGGCGCTCAACAAGGTGCGCCGCCGGGCTTTCGGCCTACCCATCGACGCGGCCAGCACCCGCGATATTGCCGCCGGCATCAGTGCCGCCGACTTCAAAAAGGCCGTGTGGCGGGAGCGGAAGTACGAGCTGGCCTTCGAAAACGACCGTTGGTTTGATATGAAGCGGACCGGCGAGCTGCTCACCTCCGATTATACCAAGGCTAAGGGCATCAAGTCCTTCAACGTCGTGCTACCCATCCCGCAGGATGAGCTTGACGTGAACACAGGCCTGAAGCAGAACCCCGGCTACTAGTCCGAATTGGCCTTTTACTTCCCACTTCCCCCCGAATTCCCATGAAAACGATAACACGCATTGCTTTGCTCGGCCTACTGGCGGGCCCGCTGCTGCTGGGCTCCTGCCAGAAGGAGGGCGACGACAACAAGCTCGAAGGCCCCGCGCCGCAGTCGAGTTTTACCTTCAACGTGAACACCACCGAGTTTCCGACCGTGGTAACCTTCACGGCTACCAGCCAGAACGGCTTCCTCTACGAGTGGGTGTTTGGCGACTCGAAAACGGGTACCGGCACGCCCATTCAGCACACCTACCCCAAGCCTGGGGCCTATCAGGTCGAGCTGATTACGGCCGGCCGCGGCGGCACGGGCATCTCAGCCAAGCAGACGGTTAACATCCCCGATGCCTGCACCAACGCCAGCTTCAGCAAGCTGGTGGATTGCGCCGGCAGCGGCACCCGCGTGTGGGCCTTCGCCGGTACGCCCGGCGCCATTGTGCGCGAGGCGGCAAACGGAACGGTTATCTCCACTTCGGGCGCGCTCAATGCCTGCCAGCTCGACGACCAATTCTCGTTCAGCAACAGCTTCACGCTCAACTACGAAAGCGCGGGCCAGACCTTCCGCAACAACACCTGCGGAACGTCGCTCAACCGGGGCGGCGACTTCGTGTTCCGGCCCAACCCCAGCGGCAACCCCCAGATTGTGCTCAAGGGCAAGGGTGGCTTCATCGGCCTGCCCGATTCGGTGGTCAACAAGACCTACGACATCCTGGAAGCAACCGACACCAAGCTGCGCCTGCGCGGCACCAACCCCGACGGTACCCGCACCATCGTGACGCTGGCTCCCTACGACGCCACGGCGCCCTACAAGCTGCTGCTCACCGGCGGCTCGGCCCGCACCTGGATGCTAGATAACGCCGCCGACGCCCCCATTACGGTGGGCACCGAGGCCAACCCGCTCGCCTATTTTGCGGGCGTGAAAGCCGGCGAGTTGCCCGCCTGCCAGTCCGACGATGAGTACACCTTCACAACGGGCAACATTATGAAGTACGACGCCAAAGGCCAGACCTTCTCGGCAGCGGCGGGCTACACCTGCGCGGCTCCGCAGACGGGCGATTCGCCCTTCATCTTCGGTCCTTCGGGCAGCGGCGGGTTGGCTCAATTCAAGCTCACCAGAGCTAATGCCTTCATCGGAGCCACCGATGCCTCGCCCGATGGGCTGTACCGCATCATGGAAATCACGGACAAGAAAATGCTCCTGCGCGGTGGCAGCGGCCTCAACGGGGGAACGGTCTTCACCATTAAAATGGTTGTAAAGCCTTAGCCACTATGCACTCACCTCCGGCGGGCTCGGTTGGGCCGGCCGAAGGTGAGTGGGTAGCGGTATTCGCGCAACCGTTCGTTTACGTTCTTTTCTGATAATGAAAAAACACTTTCCCCCTATCCGCCGCTATTCACTGGGCGCTGGCCTGGCCCTCTCGCTGGGGCTGCTGGCCTGCACCGAGTCCGAAACCAAGTTCACTCCTACTCCTACCACCCCCACCACGCCAACGACCACGCCGGCCGTGAACGAAGACCCCCGCGACTACGGCCAGTACAATAGCCTAGTGTGGAGCGACGAGTTTACGACTGGCCCGCTCGACCTGACCAAGTGGAGCTACGAACTGGGTGGCGGTGGCTGGGGCAACAACGAGCTGCAGGCCTACACCAACTCGGCCGACAACACGTTTATCAGCGGCGGCAACCTCACCATTCAGGCCCGCCGCGAGCAGTCGGGCAACAACGGCTACACCTCGGCCCGCCTGATTACGAAGGGCAAACAGAGCTTCCGCTACGGCCGCCTCGACATCCGGGCCAAGGTGCCCAAGGGCAAGGGTGTGTGGCCCGCCATCTGGATGCTGGGTTCCGACATCGACCAGAACAACTGGCCTCGGTGCGGCGAAATCGACATCATGGAACTGCGCGGCAGCACCCCCGACCAGCTGCTGAGCACCATGCATTTTGGCAACAGCACGGCCGACCATCGGTTTAAAGGCACGACCAAAATCCAGCCTGCCCCCCTCTCCGACGATTTCCACGTGTATTCGGTGGTGCGCAGCAAGGACCTGCTGCGCTTCTACGTCGATGAGCAGCTGTACTACACTTTCACCGGCTCCGATGCTAGCCCGTTCCCGTTCAACAATCCGTTTTTCATGATTCTGAACGTGGCCGTGGGTGGCGACTTCGACGGCGACCCTACGCCGTCCACGGTGTTCCCCCAGCAAATGCAGGTGGACTACGTGCGCCACTATCAGTACAAATAAGCAGCCCGGCCGCCGGCCGGACCATTATCCGCTCCTGAGTGAGAGCGGGATGGGGTCCGGGCACGAAAGAGGCCGGCACCGGGGGCTGCAACCGCCCAGTGCCGGCCCGTCCAGGCCCCTTATTCAACCTCCGGCGGGCTGTACCCCGCGGAGTTATACCAGAGCCGGTTTGCCCGTTAGGGGGGCAGGCCGGCTTTTGGTTTTATGGGGCAGCCGCGCCGCCCGCGGGCCTTACTCTACGGCCAGCACCAACCCTTTCAGGTATGCCCCCTCCGGGTGGAAGAGGCTCACGGGATGGTCGGCGGGCTGGGTGAGGCGGTGCAGGATGCGGGCGGGGCGGCCAGCCTCGATGGCGGCGGCCAGCACCGCGCCCTCAAACAGCTCGGCCGACACCACCTGCGAGCAGCTGAAGGTGAACAGCAGGCCCCCGGGCGCAATCTGACGGATACCGGCCGCGTTGAGGCGCTTGTAGCCCATCAGGGCATTGTGGCGGGCCGAGAGGTGCTTGGCGAAGGCCGGCGGGTCGAGCACGATGAGGTCGTACTGCTCCTGGCTGTTTTTCATAAAGCTGAACACGTCCTCGGCGTAGGCTTCGTGCTTGCTTTCGAGGCCCGTGAGGGCGGCGTTGCGCTCGGTCAGCTCAATGGCGCGCTTCGAACTATCGACGGAATGCACCAGCTCGGCCCCGGCCTGCAAGGCGTAGGAGCTGAAGCCGCCGGTGTAGCAGAACGTGTTGAGCACCCGGCGGCCGGGGGCGTAACGGGCCAGCAGGCTGCGGTTGTCGCGCTGGTCGATGAAAAAGCCGGTTTTCTGGCCCGTTTCCCAATCAACGGCGAAGGGGTGGCCGTTTTCGTGTACCACGTGCTCCTGCCCGCTGCTTTCGCCGAACAAGTAACCGTTCTGGGCTCCCGGGGCAGCCTTGGCGGGCACAGTTTCAGCACTCTTGTCATAGATGGCCCGTAGACCCGGAATAACGGCCTGCAACGCCGTCGCAATCAGCGGGCGGGCCTGGTACATGCCCGCGCTGTGGGCCTGCACCACGGCCGTATCGCCGTACACATCAATGATGAGGCCGGGCACGCCGTCGCCCTCGGCGTGGGTGAGGCGGTATACGTCGGTGTTGCCGGTGCCGGTTAGGCCCAGGCCCTGGCGCAGCTGGTAGGCGTCGCGGAGGCGGTTTTCCCAGAACGTGGCGTCGGGCAGTTGGGCATCGGGGCCGAAATCGAGCATGCGCACGGCAATAGAGCCGGGGGCGTAGTGGCCCACGCCCAGCGTTTCGCCGTTGGCGGCCCGCACTGTTACGGCCGCGCCCTCGGTTACCTGGCCCTCCAGCCGCCCAATGGCCCCCGAAAACACCCACGGATGGCGGCGGCGTAGCGATTGGTCTTTTCCGGGCTTGAGCGTAACGGTGGCGGCAGACATGGCGGCAGTTTTAGCAGAATGAGCCGCAAAGATACGCCGGGCCCCGTTGCCAAACCCGGCGGAAGTGCCCCCACTCAGGCTTCGGTTCATCACTAGCCCTCATTTCACCGCCAACCAAGCAGCGCTGTTCCTCGAGCCACCGCCACCGGCCGGCACGGGGAAACGCGCCCCTATTGGAAGGGGTCGATGTACGCCACGAGTACCGCCAACGCTGCCAGGGCCGCCAGAACAGCCCATACCGGCCCGCCCCAGATCAACAGGCCCAGCAGCGCAATCGGGCCTACCACCAGGCCCAGCACGCCCAGCACGGTAGTGCCGAGGCCTACTTCGGCCGTGCCCTGCGCTCCGCCGGAATGGCTGTTTTGCCGCGGGTGCGCCGCCGCATACGCTACGCTGGCCGCCTGCGCCCGGCCAGCCCGACGGTGGAGTTGGCGCAATGGCGCTGGGCCGGCTTCCCGTTTCATCTTCTGTGCCACCGCCATCTGCGAAGCTGGTGTTGGCGGCACCACCAATACCGGACCGGCTGGCTGGTTGCTACCTATTTCCGGGAAAGCCGGCGCTTCGGTCGTCGCAAGCCGGAGTTCGGCATCAGTTACGGCCACCGCCGAAGCGGGCCGGAACTGGTAGGCCGATTGGGCGCTACGGCAGCCTGCGGCCAGTAGCAGCAGGCTCAGGACGGCCGCCAAACGGGTGAGCCGCCGGGTGGAGCGGGCAGCGGGAATAATAGGATGGGGCATTGGCAGAAGCAAGAGGAGCGGCAATATACGCGGGTTGCCGGAGCCTATACGGCAGATAAGTCATTCGCGCTGCCTGGCCTGCTTCAACCGGGCCGTTAGCTGCCGGCGGGGCCGCCGAACCAGCGCCGGTAAATGGGCCGGCGCCAGGCAAACTGCGCCCACACGGCGGGCCACAGCAGCCGGTCGAGTAGTTTCGAGCCGGTGCGGTACTCCAGGTCTTCCACGATGTAGGTGCCGCCGCCGGGCGCCGGTTGCAGTAGGTGGCGGTGCTGCCAGTATCGTAGCGGCGCGGGTAACTCCTGGCCCTCATCCACGAAGTAAAAGGTGCCGTCAGCCGTGCGGCCGTTGTCGGTAATGAGTGAGGTCCAGCGCTGGCGCAACGGGCCGGCCCCCAGCTCCAGGTGCACCTCGTCGCCGCGCAGGCAGCCATCGAAGCGCAGCAGCCGGAAGGGCGGAAACGGCGGGGCCAAAGCCACGAACAGTTCGCGGGTAAAGCCCTGCCACACCTCGGCGGGGGTGGCGGCTACTCGGGTGCGCAGGTAGAGGTTCATGCCAGCATAACCCCGGGCGGCGGCAGTGGGTTTTCAGGGGTCCGCTAACTACTGGGGCATAAACCAGTGCAGGTAGCCGCAGTAGGCGCACTCGTAGCTCACGGCCATTGGGTCCGACCAGTCGGAGGTGAACAGGCCAGCACGGTCGAGCTTGATTTTGTGGCGGTGAAACCGGGGGTGGCGGCAGATAACGCAGTGCAGGGCGTGGCCCTTTATCTCGACCCCGATGGGTTCAGGGGCATCGAATAGTCCCATAATTTAGTGGATAGCGTGCGATTATGATAAAGGAAACAGGCTTCGTTCTAAGGTTGCGCCTCACCCCCCGGCCCCCTCTCCGAAAAAGGAGAGGGGGAGACTTTGCCGGAGCTGTTTAGCTCTCATCCAACCGAAAAGGACGTCAGCCAATAGTTATCCGTTAGCCGCTAAATCGTCTGGCTCCCCCTCTCCTTTTTCGGAGAGGGGGCCGGGGGGTGAGGCGCACGCGGAGGGCGACCGTACCAGAGCGTAACGACTCTGGGAGGAGGCGTAATGGGCAAAGGTATTCCCCTACCCCAGCAGCTCCTCAATATCTTCCTTGGTGAGGCTCTTGATGATGGTTTCGTCGGTGGTGATGAGGTCGGTAACGAGCTGGATTTTCTTGTTTTGCAGGGCCAGGATTTTCTCCTCCACCGTGCCCTGCGTGATGAACTTATAGGTGAACACCGTACGCTCCTGCCCGATGCGGTGGGCGCGGTCCACGGCCTGGGCTTCCACGGCCGGGTTCCACCAGGGGTCGAGAATGAACACGTAGTCGGCGGCCGTGAGGTTGAGGCCCACGCCACCCGCTTTCAGGCTGATGAGGAACACGCGCAACGCCTCCGTTTCCTGGAAGCGGGCCACTTCCTGGTGCCGGTCGCGGGTGTTGCCGTCGAGGTAGGCGTAGGTAATATGGCGCTCATCGAGGGCGGCCCGCACCAGGTCGAGGTGCTTTACGAACTGACTGAACACGAGTACCTTGTGCCCCTCGGCCACTACGTTCTTGATCATCCGAACCACCTCGCGCAGCTTGCCCGACTCGTGGGCGTAGTCGGCGTCGGCCATGCGGGGGTGGTTGGCAATCTGGCGCAGCTTGGTGAGGCCCTGGAGCAGCACAAACTGGGTGCTGGCCTTCCCGTGCTCCTCCAGGCTCTGCAGAATCTGGTTGCGGTAGAAGCTCTTGGTTTCCTCGTAGCACTGCTGCTGCTCGTCCGTCATGGGGCAGTAGCTCAGGTTTTCGATTTTAGCGGGCAGCTCGGTGGCCACCTGGGCCTTATGGCGGCGCAGAATGAAGGGCTTGATGAGGGCGTGCAAACGCCGCATTTTGGCCTCGTCCTTGTGCTTTTCGATGGGCTTGAGGAACTCCTTGCGGAAGAACGCCTGGGTGCCCAGCAGCCCGGGATTGATGAACGACATCTGCGACCACAGGTCCATGGTGCTGTTTTCCACCGGCGTGCCGGTCAGAATCAGGCGGTGGCCCGAGTGCAGCTCCCGCACCGCCTGCGACGTGGTGGAGCCCGGGTTCTTGATGGCCTGCGACTCGTCGAGAATCACGTAGTCGAAGGAGTAAGTCTTGAGCAGCTCGATGTCGAGGCGCACGATACCATAGCTGGTCAGCACCACGTCGTAGTCGGCGAACTGGGCCACGTTTTTCTCGCGGTAGGTGCCGGTGTAGATGAGCAGGCGCAGGGCGGGCGCGAACTTGAAGGCCTCGGCCATCCAGTTGTATACCAGCGAAGTGGGCATCACGAGCAGCGAAGCCGCGCCGTTGGCCGCCCCGGTTTCCTTGCGTTGCAGTAGCAGGGCCAGCGTCTGCACGCTCTTGCCCAGGCCCATATCGTCGGCCAGGCAGCCCCCGAAGTGGTACTCCTGCACAAAGTGGAGCCAGTTGTAGCCCGCCTTCTGGTAGGGCCGCAGCTCGCCCCGGAACGTGGCCGGCAACGGCTGGTCTTCCACGGCCTCGAACTCGCGCAACTTTTCGAGCTTGCGCGACATCAGCACGGTGGCCAGGTTGCCGCTCTGCAGGTCGGCTACCAGCGCCACGTGGTGCTTGCGCAGGCTCAGGCCGTCGGCGTTTTCTTCGGCGAAGGCAAACAGCTCCAGATACTGCGTAAACCACTCCTCCGGGATGATGGCAATCTGGCCGTTGGGCAGCCGGAACTCGGGGCGCTTGTTGAGAATGTAGGGCCGCAGCCGGATAAACGGAATCTCGAACTCGCCGAAGCGCACCGTGCCGTGCACGTCGAACCAGTCGTTGGTTTCGGTGATGCCCACCTCCACCGACACGGTGCCAATGAAGTAATCCTTGCCCGAAGTCGCGCCCTGGCTGACCGTAAAGCCCAGGCTTTTCAGGTCGTCGGCGTGGTGATGGAGCCAGCGAAAGGCGGTGGCTTTTTCGAGCACGGCCCGGCCATTGTGTACCTCCAGGGCCCGTTCGCGCAGGGCCGTAATCATGTCCTGCTCCTGGTCGAGGTTGCGGATCAGACGGTGGAACACGTAGTTGTCGGCCTGCTTTTCCAGCTTCACGCACACCCGCTTGTCGTGGGCCGTGGGCACGGTGTGGTCGCCGTAGCGGAAGCTCAGATCGAAATGAATGTGCTCGGCCGCCGCCGCGGCCGGGGCGGCCAGCATGGCGGTGGCACCGCGCCGGCCCGGGGTTCCGCCCCTAACCGGCCGGGCCGGGGGTGCGGCCACGACCAAGGCCCCCGGCGCGTCGGAGAACGTGAGCTGGGGCCGGGCCACGTACCGCTCCGAACGGATGTCGAAGCCCCGGGCATGCACATCGAACGACTCCACCAGCGGGGCCACGAAGCGCTGGAAGTAGCTGTCTTCGACCTGGCGCGGAATAACGATGAACTTCTTGTTGAGAAAGGGCTTGAGCTTCTTGCCATCGACTCCGCTGCGGAAGTTGTGGAGCACGTCGCCCAGCAGCAGCCAACCCGGTTGCTCGCACACCACCACCGCGTTTTTGTACTGAAAGTCGAGCTTCTGGCCCTGGTACTGAATGGTGGGAAAGTAGTGGGTACTTTCCTCGTTGCGCCGGAAATGGAACAGGATGGAAGCCGGCTCCGGAGCCAGCCCGATTTCGCGCCAGGTGGGCTCGCCATCCTTGCCCATAATGAAAACCAGCTTGCCCGGCAGCCGGGCCAATACCTGGCCCATGCGCTCCTGCACGTATTGGCTAATGGCCTCCTGCAAGCCCTTGTCGCCCTTCTCGGGGTCGTAAATCCTAAAGAAGAAATCGGCCGGGGTCGTTTTCTTGGCCCAGAACTCCTTGATTACCGCATCCTGGCTGATCTGGTCGGTGAGGGCGACCAACTCGAAATCCGTTTCGTCGAGCCCATCCACGAATTCGGGCGCATTCTTGGCCGATACGGTCTGGTGCAGCAGCGTCAGCTGCCCCAGCTCGTTGCGCTGCACCACATACGACTCGAACAGGTAGCCCAGGTACTCGTGCTCCAGCAACGAATACACAATCTGAAAAGGTTGAGAAGTCGAGACCTTCATGCTCGGGCTATAAGTAGGCAATGTGGGAAAAGTACCGAGTGCTAAATAACGTAATTTTCAGCATATTACACTATCACTATCAAAGAATAGTCATATTTAAAAGACAGACTGCCTGTATGATTGGGTCGAAGGGCCCTATACCATCTACGAAGGTAACAGACTTGCCTGCTTAATGCCGTTTCGTTGCGAAAAGAAAGCGCGTGGCCGGCCCGCTGGCCGTTGCGGGCCCGGTTAGAAAAAGTGATATGCTGAAAACAGACTGGCCGGATTGGGCTGAGCCCGCGGCCCGGCAGGTCCGGCAGAGGCGCTAGAGGTTGTCGCGCACGTCGAGACGGGAGGCGTTCAGGGCCGGCCGAATCGATACCGAAATGGTGATAAAGATGATGGCCACGCCGGTAAGCACCACGTCGGAGAGCTGCATCTTAACCGGATATGAGTCGACGACGCTGGTGGCCATGCCCATGCTCACAATGTGGAAGGTTTGCTGGAGCCAGCAGATACTCACGCCCACCACCAGGCCCGTAATGGCCCCTACCTGGGCCACAATGGCCCCCTCGAAGAGGAAAATATTGCGGATGGTGCGCCGGCCGGCCCCCATAGCCATGAGCACGGCCATGTCCTTCTTCTTGTCAATGACGAGCATTGAGAGCGAGAAGAAGATGTTGATGCTGGCAATGAGCAGGATGAAGGCGAAGGTGATGAACACGAACATCTTCTCCACCTTAATGGCCTTGAGCAGCGAAACGTGCTGCTCATCGGAATTGAGCACTTTGAAGCCCTTACCCAGCGTGTTGCGCAAGGTCTGCTGCACGTCGTCGATGTCCTGGCCAGCCTTCACCTTTACTTCCAGGGCCGTGCGGCGGGAGCCGTAGTGCAGCAACTCACGGGCAAACTCCAGGGGCACGAAAATGTAGCTGTCGTCGATGCGCTGCTCGATGAGGAACACGCCCCCGGCCAGGATGGGTTGCTGGGTGAAATAGGCGTCGGGGTCCATGGAAACCTTGAACTTGCCGGCCTTGGGGTAAAGCAGCTTGAGGGGGGCAAAGCGGTTGTCGAGCGTGATGCTGAGCTCGTGCTGCACGCCGGCCCCGATCAGGGCATAGCTGAGGCCCTTACGCTGCAACTCGTGGCTACCATCTACGATGGCCGAGTCGATGTTGCTCTGGTAGTGGTAGTTGTCCGAAACGCCCTTCATTTTCACCACCATCTGCCGGTCGCGGTACTGCAGCAGGGCGTTGTCCTCAATTACTTCCGTTACAAGGCTTACGCCGGGGGCCTTGCGCACCCGCACCAGCAGCGGGGCGGGCAACTCGAACGACTTGCCCTGCACGGACGTGATAACCAGGTCGGGGTCGGATTTGCCGTAGAGGCTGCGCACGAGGTCTTCGAGGCCGTTGAACACTGAAAGCACAATAATCAGCGCCGTCGTTCCCACAGCCACCCCTACCATGGAGATGTTGGAAATGATGCTGATGATGTTGCGCTTCTTCTTCGAGAGAAAATAACGCCGGGCAATGAGCAACGGTACGTTCACGTGCGGGGCGCGGCTGGGCGGGGTCGGTGAAAAAAGATAGTGTGAAAAACGGGCTCTTAGCTGGCGCGGCGCATGAAATCTTCGAGGCGGCGCAACCGGTCCTCGTGGTCCTGAAACACCGTGGTACGCACGTCGCGCAAGTCGGAGCGGATGGCGCCGAGGTGGTCGAGCACAGCACCAGCGAAGTGGTTGAAGCCCGCATCGCTGCGGTCGAGCCGGTCGGCGATGCGCTCCTGCGTCTGCTGCATCTGGTCCTGAGTATCCAACATCTTCTCCTGCACGAGGAGGATATTATCCAAGGCGCGGCCGTGCTTGTCCAGCAGCGTACTATGCTTGCCTAATTCGATGAGCATTTCGGCAATAATTTCCGAATAATCTCGCTTGTCGGCCATAATGAATAAGGTAAGCGGAGTGGACTTCGAAGCCAAGATACGCCCCTTAGCCGAAAAGGTCTATTTCCAGGCTTTTACAATCAGGCCGGTGCCCGAGTCATGCTTGGTGTTGGCGTCGAACCAGTTCAGGACCAGGCAGAGCGGGAACGTGAGCAGGTAGTAGAAGGGCAGCAGCAGAAAAAACCACTTCGAGTAGCCCAGCATCAGGATGGGGTATTTCATGCTCAGCCGCCACGATACCTGCCCCGGCTCGCCGTAGCTGTACTGGGCCTCGATGCGCTCGAAACCAGCCGTGCGCAGCTTCTGCTGGATTTCGTGGATGTTGTAGCCGTCGCGCACGTGCTCCTCGATGAAGCTGGTTTCGCCGTCGGAATGCACGTCGGAGCCGCCCTGGTCGCTGGGGGTGGAAATGAGCAGCATACCGCCGTCCTTGAGCGAGGCGTGGATGTTGCGGAATACCTCCACGTCTTCCAGAATGTGCTCCATCACATCAACCGACAAGGCTAGGTCGAAGGAGTTGGGTTGCTGATAGAGCACCAAGTCCTGGACGGCGAACTGGGCGTTGGTGCGGCCAATCTGGCGGAAGAAGCGGTTCGAGTCGGCCACCTGCTCGTCCTTCACATCGACGGCCAGAATTTCCCATTTCGGGCTCTGGCCCGATAGCCAGTACGTGTACTGGCCGTAGCCGGAGCCGGCATCGAGGATGTTTAGGGCCTCGTCGGCGCGCCCTTTGCCCCACTTGCGCAGTTCGCGGTGCACGTGCCAAGTGCGCAGCAGCAGCAAATCGAGCAGCTGGTAGAAGAGGCGGCGCAGCAAGGGCGTGCGGTTGAACACGTCGCCGAGCGACTTCTTGATCGGGTCGTAGTACAAAATCGAATGAGTGACTCGGTGAATGAGTAAATCAATGAATCGGTGAGCTGGTGAAGGGATGGACGAGGCTGACTGACCGAACAGTTCACTCATTCACGCATTCACCGAGTCACCTACTCGTCCTCGTCGGCGGCGAAGAGGCGGGGGCGCGGGGCGCGGCCTTCGGGCGCCTCATCGGCGGCGTCGGGGGTGGCCTCCGGGGCGGCCGGAATCTCCAGGTCGCCAAACACCTTGTCCATCTGGGCGGCGTAGGCGGCCGAGTCGTCGAGGAAGAATACCAGCTCGGGCACGATGCGCAGCTGGCGGCGGATGCGCTGGGCAAGCGCCTGCCGGATAGCCTTGCCGTTGTCCTTGACCAGTGCCAGCTGCTCGTCGGCCTTTTCGGCGGCGGCAGCGGCGTTGCCCAGCACCAGCACGCTCAGGTACACGCGGGCCACGCCCAAGTCGGGCGATACGCGCACCAAAGCAATGCCCGGCGGCAGGCCCGGAAACAGGTGGGGCAGCTCGCGCTGAAATACGGCGGCCAACTCCTGCTGGAGCAGGCTAGCTACTTTTTGTTGTCGTTTGCTTTCCATAAGAGCCGGCAAAGATACGCGCTGGAGGCTTGGGTAGGAACCAGGGCAGCCAAACTGTAAAGTACGGCAGCGCACCGCCGGTTGGCCATTTACGCAGCGAAAATTGCCGGATTCCGGAAAACCCGCTGCCGGATGCCCGTATATTTGTCGCTACCCCGGCCTCCCAGGCTCTCCATTTTCCAACCCCCGCTCCCCGTTGCTCCAGTTCTTTAAGAGTGCCTTGCTTACCCGCCTGCTCGTGCTGCTGGGGCTGCTGCTGGCTCTACGGTTGCCGCTGCTGGCCTGGGGCCTGCCCCTGATGCCGGTGGAGCTGCGCGAAATGCTGCTGGGCGAGCGGCTGAATGCGGGGGCCTACCTCTACCGCGACCTCTACGACAGCACGGCCCCGCTGGCTGCGGCCCTGGCGGGGGCCCTGGAGCTGGTAGGCCACCGGCCGCTGTGGCTCTACCGGCTGCTGGCACTGGTGCTGATCACGTTCCAGGGGCTGCGCTTCAACTTTGTGCTCAACCGGGCCGATGTGCTGCCCGAGCGCGGCTACGTAGCGGCGCTGGTATTCCTGCTGGTGGGCTCGGTTACCACCGACCTCGACATCCTCTCGCCCCTGCTGGTGGGCCACACGTTTCTGATTGCCGGCTTTAGCGCCCTGCTGCCCACTTCGCGTGAGGGCTACGACAACCGACGCCTGTTCCGGGCCGGCTTCCTGATTGGGGTGGCGGCGCTGTGCTACCTGCCGCTGGCGCTGTTTCTGCTGTTGGGGCTGTTTGCTGTGGTACTGTTCGCGGCCAACTCGTTTCGGAGTTTTCTGCTGCTGGTGTGCGGATTCCTGTTCCCCTACGCGGTGGTGGCCACGTTTTTCCTCTACGCCGATTCGCTGCCCGCCTTCACCCAACTGCACCTGCGGCCCACGCTGAGCGGCCTCGTGGCCGGGGCCGATGGGCTGCCCGTGGCCCTGCAACTGCGGCTGCTGATTATACCAGGACTGGTGCTGGCACTGGGCCTGGGTCGCAGTCTGCTCCAGCCCCCGGGCCTCGTGTTTCAAGTGAAATTTCAGCAGTTGATGCTAGGGTGGCTGCTGGTGGCGGGCGGGATGGCGGCGGCCGGCCGGGGCGTGGCCCCGGGTACGCTGGTGCTGGTGCTGCCCCCGCTCACGTACTTCAGCCTGTATTTGTGGCAGAAGAGCCGGCGGGCCTGGGTGCCCGAGCTGGGGCTGCTGCTGCTGGTAGGGGCCGTGCTGGTGGTGCGATACCGGGCCGTGTTCTTCCTCGACAACGTGCTGCAACTACCCCTCGAAAGCCGCTACGCCGTGCAGCCCAACCCGCGCTACCGGTTTTTGCAGGACCAACGCATTCTAGTCCTCGGCCCCGATATGCGCCCCTACGCCCATAACTCCCTGGCCACGCCCTACCTCGACTGGCAGCTGGCCCAGGCCGATTTCGGCCACCTCAACCAGTACGACGCCGTATTCCGGCTGGCCCGCAACTTCCGCTCCAGCCCGCCCCGCTACCTCATCGACCAGCGCAACCTCATGCCCGAGTTGCAATACAAGGTGCCCAACCTGTTCGGCCGCTACCAGCCCACCAGCACCAAAGGGGTGTACCGGCGGATGGATGAGGGGCAGGAAATCAAACCGGAAAAGTAGAAGCTGCTTTTCGGCTGTTTCCATGTGAAAAACGGCCCGGCCCGGTTAGGCTTTGCCGATTTTCTTCGTTGAATTTCCTTTCTGTTATGCCCGATATTCTCTTCTTCGGCGACTCGCTTACGGCGGGTTACCAGCTCCGCGCCACCGAGTCGTTTCCGTCCCGGATTCAGGAGAAGCTTACTGTCCAAAACCTGCCCTACCGCGCCCTCAACTACGGCGTAAGCGGCGAAACCACGGCCGGTGGCCGCCAGCGCCTAGCCGGCGTGCTGGCCCGCTTCGAGCAGCTGGGCGTGTTCGTGCTCGAACTCGGGGCCAACGACGCGTTGCGGGGCATTCCGGTGCGCGAAACCACTCAAAACCTGCAATTCATCCTCGACGAAGTGAAGCGCGCCCACCCCGAAGCCCGCCGGGTGCTGGTGGGCCTGGAGTTTCCGTTCGACCTGGGGCCGCTGGCCACCCTGGGCGGCGGCCGCATGGGCCACTACGCCCAGGAGTTCAAGGCCCTGTTCCGCCAGCTGGCCGATAAAAACGAGGTCGATTTCGTGCCCTTCCTGCTCCAGGGCGTCATCGGCCAGCGCCACCTTAACCTGCCCGACGGCGTGCACCCCAACGCCGAGGGCCAGAAGCTGCTGGCCGACAACGTGTGGCAGGTGTTGGAGGGCGTGCTGGGGACGTAGGAAACGTCGGAAGTCTACCTACTTATCAACGCTTTCGGATACGCAAAAAAACCGGCCTACTACGCACGTAGCAGGCCGGTTTTTACGTCAGGCAGGGCGTCCGTAACCCGGACCCGATGCCTACTCTTTGCTGAAGCGCATGCGGTAGGTCTGCTGGCCGTCGGTGGCCGACACCAAGTATACGCCTTTGGCCAGTCCACTCACGTTGAGGCGGTTGTTGCCCTCGTAGCGAGCGGCCTGTATGGTAGCCCCGCGCAGGTCGGTTACGCGCACGTTGGTGGCAGCAGCACCGCCGGGCAGCACCAGGGTCAGCTCATCGGTGGCCGGTACCGGGAAAACGTTCATGCTCGTCGTTACGCTGTTGCCGCTCAGGCTGGTTACGCCGGCCGGAGCCGTCGTGCCACCGGCCACGGCCGCCGTAGTCGTGGTGCCCACGCCCACGGCGTACCAAGCGTTGGTAGTGGCGGTTACCTCGACCGAGCCGGCCCCGAACAGGTCGGTAGCGGCTTGGATGGCGTAGGTGCGGGCCTGCGGGTAGGTGCTGGAGGCCGTCATGTACACGCTTTCCATCCGGAAGGTGATTTTGGCGGCTTTATCGATGCCCAGGCCGCTGACCGAGTAAGCGTTGCCCAGGTCGTTGGAGCCGGAGCCGCCCTGGGTCAGCAGGTAGAACCAGTAGTTGAGCACGCCCGAGTTGGTGTGCACGCCCCCGTTGTCGGAAGTGCCGGTGTACCACTTGGTGCCTTTATAGGTGTCGGGCTGGTTGTAGAGGTTGGGGTTGCTCATCGAGCGTAGCGCCCCGCCGGCCTTCTTGATTTCCTCGCCAATGTCCCAGGTGCTCTTGCCGGTGAGGCCGAACTGGGCCACGGCGCGGGCTTCCACGCAGGCCCCCCAGATGTCGGACAGGCCCTCGTTCATGGCTCCCGACTCGTTCGAGTAGGTCAGGTTAGCCGTTTTCTCACAGACCGCGTGGCCGATTTCGTGGCCGCATACGTCCAGCGAGGTCAGAGGCTTGAAGGTGGTGGCTCCGTCGCCGTAAGTCATCACCGAGCCGTTCCAGTAGGCATTTTCGTAGCTGCGGCCGTAGTGCACGTAGCTCTTGATTTTGGCCCCGGCGTTGTCGTAGGAGTTGCGGCCGTGCACGGCCTGCCAGTAGTCGTAGGTGGCCTGGGCCCCAAAGTGGGCGTCGCCGGCCACGTTATCGAAGGTGCTGTTGTTGTACTCAACCCAGTTGTTATCGGCGTCGGTGAAGTCGGCCGCCCGGTTGTAGTTGGTCCCCTTCTTCATGTTGTACGTTTCGATGCCGAGCCCGCGGGTGGTTTCGCGCAGGCGGAACGAGCCACCGTAGCTTTCGGTAGCCACCGAAACCGTACCGCTGTAAGCAGTGGCAAACGAGCCAGTTGCGTCGGCATGCTTAATGATGTCATCCTTCATTACCACGTCGCCGGTGTGCGCGTCCACATAGATGTAGGCGCGGCTGACGGGCTCCTGGGCGTACACGTTGAACTTCCAGGCCAGCACGGGCTTGCCCGTTTTCAGGGGGTTGGCCGCGCGCTGGTTGCGCACCACCACCAGCTCGCCCTGGGGCTTGTAAGTAGCGGCGGGGTTGTTTTCCTGCTGGCGCAGGTAGGCTTCCTGCTCGGCGTCCTGCCACATGTAGGTTTTGGCTCCTACGAACGCCGTGGCGCGGCCCAGGGCGGCGGCGGCATCGAGCGTGGGCGTGGCGTTGAGGCCCCGGATCTGCTCGAACTGGCCGCTGACGGCCTCCACCTTGCCCTGACGGGCGTGGACGGAGTAGGTGCCGTGCTCCACTTTGATGCCCTTGTAGTACTGCTGATACTTCTCGTGCTCAATTCCCAGGGCGTCGGTACTGGCACGCAGGGGCAGCAGCTGGTCGGCGGCGGTGAGGGCCAGCTGGTCGCGGAACAGCTGCTGAACTTCCTGGGTACTGTAGGCGCGTTCGGCCTTGAAGCTGATGAGCTCCGGCGAACCGGCCTCGGAGCTGACGCGCTGCTTCACGCGTGAGAAATCCTGGGCCTGGGCCGAGCCGGCCAGCAAAGCGGCCAATAAAATAGCTGAAGAGTACTTGTGAGCCATATAAGGGGAGTAAAAGGTGGAAAAAGGGCTTGCCAACCAACACCCGGTACAACGGGCGAATCGGGGCTGCCAATGTAGCAACTCTTATTATTATTTTTTCAAATAAAATTCACTTTATCATGATATTATCATTTATCAAGCATCATGACTAGAAATATTGTCGGCAAACAGGCCTAATTAAGAAAAACTGTTATTCGCATTTTTGTTCTTCGATTACCGGTAGCGCACCCGCAAAGCAGCCCCGCCCCCAACGGGAGTTGCGGCCGGGGCGGGGGTCAGCAGGCCGCTGGCCACCGCGTACTGCCAGGTTTTACCCGCCGCCGCGAAGTTTATGGTTTTCTCGTCGGGCGAAAACGTGAAGCTGCGGAACGGCAGCCGGTTGGCCTCGTAAGTCTTGCCGCTGGCCTGGGAAAGCGCGGCGGCCAGCCGGGCCTGGTCGAAGGCTGCGGTGCGGGTTTTGCGGGCGGGGTCCACCAGCACGAATTCCGCGCCCCGGGCCGTGAAGACGCGGTACCAGAACCGGTCGTTGGCCAGCCAGTTGGGTGGGCCGGCGCTGCCGTCTACCAGGGGCTGGGTGTTGTAGCTCAGAAACTGTTCGGCCTTGGCGTAATCCGAAGCCGTGAGGGCGGGCCGCTGCTGGGCCGTGGCCGCCGTAACGACCAACGTGGCGGCCACAAAGGCCACTGCATACTTGTGCATAGAAATGAGCGAGGGGAGAATGGAAAACCGGGCCGCGCCGGCGTGGCGGAAGTTACCATACAATGCCGGAACCAGCGGCGCGGGCGGGGCCGCCGTTGCCCGACGCCACGCCCGACCTATCGAAAAAGCCAGCCCCGGCAAGGGCTGGCTTTTCCAAAGCAATAAGTAAACGTGGCCCAGTTAGATAAGCATGCGCAACGGGTCTTCGAGCAGGCTTTTGAGCGTTTGCAGGAAGGCCGCGCCGGTAGCACCGTCCACCACGCGGTGGTCACAGCTGAGCGTTACCTTCATGATGTTGCCAATGGCCAGCTCGCCGTCCTTCACCACGGCGGTCTGCTTGATGCCGCCTACGGCCAGGATGCAGGCATCGGGCGGGTTGATGATGGCAGTAAATTCGTCGATGCCGAACATGCCCAGGTTGCTGATGGTGAAGGTGCTGCCCTCCCACTCGGCGGGCTGGAGCTTTTTGCTCTTAGCCTTGCCGGCCAGCTCCTTCACTTCAGTCGCAATCTGCGACATGCCCTTGCCGTCGGCGTTGCGCACCACCGGCACCAGCAGGCCCTCATCGACAGCCACGGCCACCCCAATGTTGATGACGTGGTTCTGGCGGATTCGGTCGCCCAGCCACGAGGAGTTTACGGCCGGATGCTGACGTAGGGCTACGGCGGCAGCCTTGATGACCAGGTCGTTGAAGCTGAGCTTGACGGGTGAGAGGCCGTTGAGCTGGGTACGCACCTCCATGGCCCGATCCATCAGGATTTCCATCGTCAGATAGAAATGCGGGGCCGTAAACAGGCTCTCGGAGAGGCGGCGGGCAATAACCTTGCGCATCTGCGACACCGGCGTATCGGTGTAGGTGCCTGCATCTGGTTGTTGGGCCGTCGGGGCTGCTTTCGGGGCGGCCTGCTCGGGCAAAGCGGCCTTAATGTATTCCGACTGCGGAGCGGTGGTGGCCGAAGCCGAAGCCGCTGGGGAAGCCGCCTGGGCCGGCGCGGCCGAAGCAGCCACGTCTTCGAGGTCGCGCGACACGATGCGGCCGTTCTCGCCCGAGCCCTTCACGGTATTCAGATCAATGCCCTTATCCTTGGCAATGCTTTTGGCCAGCGGCGAGGCGAAGATGCGGCCACCGGTTACGGCTGGCGCGGCTTCGGCAGCCGGGGCGGCAGCTGAGGTAGAAACAGACGCGGGAGCGGTGGCTTCAGCAGCGGCCGGCGCAGCAGCAGCATCATCGCTCTGGCCGCCGAGCAGGGCCTGCACGTCGGCGCCTTCTTCGCCGATAATGGCTAGCACACCGTCGACGGGCACGGCCTCGCCTTCTTTAGGGCCGATGTAGAGCAGGGTACCATCTTCGTAGTTGTCCAGCTCCATAGTGGCCTTATCGGTTTCCACTTCGGCCAGAATATCGCCCGATTTCACCTTGTCGCCCACTTTTTTCAGCCAGGCGGCAATGGTGCCTTCGGTCATCGTATCGCTCATCTTGGGCATCCGGATAACGGTTGCCTTCTTGCCGTTGTCAGCCGGAGCAGCGGGCTTTGGGGCGTCGGCTTTAGGAGCCGCCGGGGCCGGGGCTTCGGCGGCTTTGGGCGCGGGCGCTTCGGCTTTAGGCGCTTCGGGAGCGGCTGGGGCAGGTGCGGGGGCTTCGGCTACGGGCGCTTCTTCTTCGCCCGCGGCAAGCTTGGCGGTGGCCGCTTCGGCGTCCTGGAGCAAAGCCGCAATATCTTCTCCTTCTTTGCCCACAATGGCCAACAGGCCATTCACGACCACAGCCTCGCCCTCTTTGGGGCCGATGTAGAGCAGGGTGCCATCCTCGTAGTTTTCGAGCTCCATGGTGGCCTTATCGGTTTCCACTTCGGCCAGCACGTCGCCTGACTTTACCTTGTCGCCTACTTTTTTGAGCCACGCCGCGATAACCCCTTCGGTCATCGTGTCGCTCATCTTGGGCATTTTTATGAGTTCGGCCATCTGCGTCGTCGTCGTTGAGTTTAGTAGGGCCAAAATTAGCCCGAAAATCCGGGGGTGCAAACCAAACCCCATCTTCGCCAAAACGCTAGAAAACAGCGAATTTTCGCCTGCCCGGGATTTTATTGCCTGAGCGCCCTTGGCGGCAGCCCGCAAACAATACTCCGCCGCTACCGGAAGGTTACCGGCATGGTCCAGCGCTCCTGTCCGCAGCCTTTACGGTTGAGGCGGTAGTGGGCGAAGCGCAACGGCTGGATCAGGGGCGTCACCAGCGCCAATAGAGTTCGTTGCTGAGTTGGGGTCAGGTGCTGACAATCCGCCGCGTACTGGCGGCCCGTGCTCTTCCAGGTCAGGCGGGCGCAGGCTATCCTGAAATCGTGCTTGTTAAGCAGTGAGTCAACCATAAAGTACACGAATACCCGGCCCGCCAGCTCTTGGTGTTGCATAGCGGGTGGGGCGGCAACGGGCGCTGCCAGCCGGTAGCAGCTCTCCGGAAAGTAGCAGACGAATTTAGTCGAGGCAGTATCTTCCGGCGCAGGCTTGGCAACGGACGCTACCGGGACGGCAACCAGGGGTTGTAGCGCCCGGGCTTCCGGCGGCTGGGCAGTTTTCGGATGGCAACCGGCAAGCAATACACTCGCGGCCGCTGCCACAGCCGCTGCCAGCCAGGCTCCGGCAGCCTTCATTCGGCATCGTGCAAATGCCGGGTATCCAGAAAACTGCGCACCGTAAAGAGCGAGCCGGTATAATCGAGCTCATAGAGGCCCAGGTTGCGGTGCTCGAAGTGTTCCATCTGGCTGAGTGGATAGCCAAGCAGCTGGCACAGCAGCACCCGCATAGCCCGGCCGTGCATGCACACGAGTACCGTTTCCTCCTCGGGCCGGCTCAGGAGCAGCTCGATAAATGGGCGCTGGCGGGCCGCTACCTGCTCCGGGCTTTCGCCGCCCGTCAGGCAGGAGGCCGTACGGCCGGCCCGCCAATCCTGGAGCACGCCGTGATATTCTTCGTCTTCTTCGGGCGTAATGCGGGTGCCTTCGCGGGTGCCCCAACTAATTTCGTTGAGGCCGCCGTGCTGCTCGTGGGGCAGGCCCAGCTCCAGAAACCCGGCCACCGACTCGTGGGTGCGGCGCAGCAGCGACGTGTACACTTTGGCGAAGGGCACATGGCGGTAGGCCGCGAAAAAGCGAGCCGCCTGCCGCCGGCCGGACTCGTTGAGCGACGAATCGACCCCGCTGCCCTGCACAATGCCGCGCACGTTGAAATCGGTTTGCCCGTGGCGAATCAGGTATATTTTTTTGACGCTCACTTTCCCCCTAGTTTTGCGGTTTGATTTCTAAAGCTCTTTAAAGCTACAAGCTTCAGGCTGCAAGCTGCAAGCTTTCGGCCCTTTTGAGCAGAAGTTTCTTTGGTTTGCCCGGGTCTGCGGCAACTTTTGGCTGCTGGCCGGTTTACACTGCGCCCCTCTTCTCTTTTCCCCTATGAAGCTCGACCAACTTAAGCAGTGGGTAAGCACCCGCCCCACCCTGGCCGATGCGCTGGGCATCGAACTCACAGCCATCACCCCCGAGTACCTCGAAGGCCGCATGCCCGTTGATGGTCGCACCCACCAGCCCATGGGCCTGCTACACGGCGGCGCCTCGGTGGCCCTGGCCGAAACCCTGGGCAGTATCGCCGCCCACACCCGCCTGCCCGACCCTACCAAACAAGCCTGCGTGGGCCTCGAAATCAACGCCAACCATATCAAGGGAGTCCGTGAGGGCTACGTGGTCGGCCGGGCTACGGCCCTGCATGTCGGCCGCCGCACCCAGGTCTGGGAAATCCGCATCACCCACGAGCAAACCGGCGCCCTGGTCTGCATAAGCCGCATTACGATGGCGGTGATTGATGTGGAGAAGTGAGAAGAAGGAACGTCATGTTGAGCAAAGCGGAGCGCAGTCGAAGCATCTCTACCGCAATGCCAACTCCACATAATCGCAACGAAGCGGTAGAGATGCTTCGACTACGGCTACGCCTTCGCTCAGCATGACGTTCTTTTCCCCCAAACCCTAAGCTCCCAAGCCCTTCCCAACATGCTCCAATCCGTTGCCTGGAATCCTGATCTGACGCCGCCCCAGCGGCTGCGGCAACTGGTGGCCCTGGCCCTGAGCAGCGGCCGGCCGGTGGCTTTGTGGCGGCTGCCCGGCGCAACCCAGGCGCGGCTTTGTCTGAGCCTGCGGGTGGAGGCGGCCTACGTGGGCTTGCCCCCGGCCCTGGAGGCCACCGCCCCGGCTGGTTTCGCATTCTTTCCGTTCCAGGATTCCGACCATAATCCGCCCCTGTTTCTGCCGGCCGACGTTTTCTTCGATTTGGCCCATCCCGAAGAAGTACTGGTTAGCGCCGCCGCTGCCGGCCGGCTACCCGAGTTGCGGCAGCAGTTCGCGGCCCTACCCCGCTCCGCCCCGCTCGGTTGGCACGTGCGGCCCCGCCACGCCCCAAAACCAGCTTCTCAGCCCGAGTATGAGGCCCTGGTAGCTGCCGGGGTAGCCGCCATCCGGGCCGGCACGGTGCAGAAGGTGGTATCGAGCCGGGCCGTGCACCAAGCGCTGCCGGCCGGCTTCGATGCGCTGGCCGCCTTCGAGCAGTTGCAGCAGCGCTACCCTAACGCTTTTGTATCATTGGTGAGTGCGCCGGGGGCGGGCACCTGGCTGGGCGCCACGCCCGAAGTGCTGGCCGAAGTGGGCGACGACCAAGTGTTCCGGACGATGGCGCTGGCTGGCACCCAGCCCCTGCTGCCCGGCCACCAACCCAGCGAGGCCATCTGGCGGCAGAAGGAGATTGAGGAACAGGCCCTGGTAGCCCGCTACATCGTGAATTGCTTCAAACAGCTGCGGCTGCGCGAATACCAGGAAACGGGGCCCCGCACCGTAGCCGCCGGCGACGTGCTGCACCTGCGCACCGATTTCGCCGTGGATTTGCACAATGTGCCCTTTGCCACGCTCGGCACCGATATGCTGCGGCTGCTGCACCCTACCTCGGCCGTAAGCGGCATGCCCCGGCAGGCGGCCCTGGATTTCATCCGCCAGCACGAGGGGTACGACCGGGCCTACTACGCCGGTTTCCTGGGGCCCGTGAACCTACCCGAGCCCGGCGCGGCCCATCTCTATGTGAACCTGCGCTGCTTCCAGCTGCGCCCCGGCCAGGCCGTGCTCTACGCCGGCACCGGCCTCACCGCCGACTCCGACCCCACCCGCGAATGGCAGGAAACGGAGCTAAAACTCCGAACCGTGGGCGCGGTTCTGGGAGGGTGATTTCTACCTACCTCACTATTTTTTTTATTATGCAAACCACCCTTTTTCAGAAACTTGAATCCTATGTTACCCGCAATAATTTTCCTTTGGCCGACTGGGACCAACGGGGATTAATGCCGTCCTCGGAAGAAACGCAGCAGGAAATGCAGGTGGCGCTGGTCGATTTTTTGCGTTTTCTGCAATCCTGCATAGCCACACTGGCACCTGGCAGTAAGCCCCTGACGCTAGCTGTGCAGGAATATCTAGAAGAGTGGGATATTATTGAATTCGATACTGAGGAGCGCGAATATTTATACGATTTAGCGTGCGAAATCCTGCTTATAGTGGGCGTTAATCCTGACGATATTTCGATATAAAAGCAGGCAAGACCTACTCTCAGATAACACTGGGCTTCCACGAGTACTTCTCCCTTAACTTCTGCCATGTCCAGCCTTCAGGCCGTCCACAACATACCCGAAATCTGCGCCCAGCATGGCATTACCGACGTTGTGCTGTCGCCCGGCTCGCGCTCGGCCCCCCTGACGCTGGCCTTTGCCCGGCACCCGGCCTACCAGGGCAAGTTGCGGGTGGTGCCCGACGAGCGGGCCGCCGCGTTTATCGCGCTGGGCATTGCCCAGGCCACGCGGCGGCCGGTAGTGCTGGTGTGCACTTCGGGCACGGCCGGCCTCAACTACGCGCCGGCCGTGGCCGAGGCCTTTTTCCAACAGATACCGCTGCTCATCCTCACCGCCGACCGACCTCCGGAGTGGATCGACCAACTCGACGGCCAGACCATCCGCCAGCGCAACCTCTACGGCGCCCACGCCAAGGGCGCGTTTGATTTCCCCCCCGATACTAGCCACCCTGACGCCAAGTGGCACGCCGGGCGCATTATCAACGAGGCCATCAACCTGACGCAAGCCGCGCCCGCCGGGCCGGTGCAGGTGAATATTCCGCTGCGGGAGCCGTTTTATCCGAAGGAGGAAATTGAGTACGAGCAGGACGTGAAGATTATTCGGGATGACGAGCTTGGAGGCACTCGGTCTCATACCTCCCTTGATTTAGGGGTTTATCAGCTACTTAAGCCAGAGATGCGCATTCTGGTGGTGATGGGGCAACAGCCTGCCAACGCCAAGCTAACGGCGGCGGTAGCCAAATTCGCCGCCGTTTTCGGAGCTCCCGTCGTGAGTGATGTTATTGGCAATTTGACGGGCATGGTGCCCCTAAGAGAAAATGCCTCAGAAGTTGGAAGTGCCTATTTTCCTGCCGTTTCCAGCTTACTTCCCGCACCGGCTGAGCAGTTCATAACGCACCAGGACGTATTTCTGGCGGGCCTGTCGGCGGCTGATAAAAACGCGCTCCAACCTGACCTACTTATTACCTGCGGTCAGTCGTTGATTTCAAAAAGCCTGAAACTGTTTTTGCGCACTGCGAAACCCAAAGAGCACTGGCATATTCAAGCCAGCGGCCCAGTGGCCGATACGTTTGGTAGCCTCACGCAAGTCGTACGGTGCGCGCCAGCTGATTTTTTTGCGCGTTGGGAATCGGCCGAGCTACCGGTGCGCGAAATCCTGCAACCCTGGCAGCAGGCCGAAACGACAGCCACAGCGTTTCTGGCCGCTTTTTTCACAGCTGATGACCAGCCATTCAACGAATTTTCGGCTTTTCACCAGGTTCTGAGCACACTGTTGAACCGCACGGCCCTACACCTGGCCAACAGCATGGCGGTGCGGTACGCCAACATCCTGGGCATCCCACAGGGCCGGCAAATCGAAGTATTCGCCAACCGGGGCACCAGCGGCATTGATGGCTGCACGAGCACGGCCGTGGGTGCGGCGCTGGCCCAGCCGGCGCAGCCGGTGGTGCTGCTGACGGGCGACGTGGCCTTCTTTTATGACCGCAACGCGTTCTGGCACAACTACCCCACGCCCAACCTGCGGGTGGTGCTGTTCAACAACCACGGCGGGGGCATTTTCCGGCTCATCGATGGGCCCCGCCAGCAGCCCGAGCTGGAGGAGTTCTTCGAGACCCGCCAAACCCTAACGGCCGAGAATACAGCCCGGGATTTTGGGCTGCGCTACTTTCCGGTTGCTACTTTTACTGAACTTGAGGCCGCGTTGCCGGTTTTCCTCGCAGCCGAAGGCGGCGCGGCCATTCTCGAAATATTCACCGACAGCAAAACCAACGCTGCCTTTTTCGAGCAGTACCGTACAGCCGTGAAATTGGCTTTTGCCTAACAACTTAGTAGGCTGATGCAGGCAACAGCTTATCACGGTTGCTTGCGTTGGCTCATGTATAACCTTGCGGCGCGGCCGTGATAAGCTGTTTCGCCGCACCCAAAACGACACCTTTCTATGTCCGAACAAATCACCTGGACCCCGATCAAGGAGTTCAAAGAAATCCTCTTCACCCAGGCCGGCGGCATCGCCAAAATCAGCATCAACCGGCCCCAGGTGCATAACGCCTTCACGCCGCTCACGGTGGACGAGATGATTCAGGCCATGCACATCTGCCGCGACCGGACCGATATCGGGGTGGTCATTCTCACCGGCGAGGGCGGCAAGGCCTTCTGCTCGGGCGGCGACCAGAGCGTGCGCGGCCACGGTGGCTACATCGGTGAGGACGCCGTGCCCCGCCTCAACGTGCTCGATTTGCAGAAACTGATTCGCTCGTTGCCCAAGCCCGTGATTGCCATGGTGGCCGGCTGGGCCATTGGGGGCGGCCATGTGCTGCACGTGGTTTGCGACCTGACCATTGCCGCCGATAACGCCCGCTTCGGCCAGACCGGCCCGAAGGTTGGCTCGTTCGATGGCGGCTTCGGGGCCTCGTACCTGGCCCGTATTGTAGGGCAGAAAAAGGCCCGCGAAATCTGGTTTCTCTGCGACCAGTACGACGCCCAGGAAGCCCTCGATATGGGCTTGGTAAACAAAGTGGTGCCCCTGGCCGAGCTGGAGGCAGCTACCGTCGCCTGGTGCCACAAAATTCTCAAGCGCAGCCCGTTAGCTCTTCGTATGGTGAAGTCGAGCTTCAATGCCGAACTCGATGGCCAGGCCGGAATTCAGGAGTTGGCCGGCAACGCCACGCTGCTTTACTACCTGAGCGAGGAAGCCAAGGAAGGCCGCAATGCCTTCGTGGACAAGCGCGAGCCCGACTTCGACAAATTCCCCAAGTTTCCGTAGCCCGGACGGCTTAGCGTAACACCCTGGAGCCCGTCGGCCACCGGTATAGCCGGCCCGACGGGCTTTTTGGCTATATTCCGGCTCTCGCTAACCGTTTTTGCCATGAAAATTCTGCTCCTGCTGGGCCTGCTGGCTGCCGGGCCCGCCACGGCCGCGCTGGCCCAATCGGCTCCTAAAGCGTCGGTCGCGCCCGACAAAACCAAGTCCTTACAGGTAGTAGAGGCCTCCTGCGGGCAGTGCCAGCTGGGTCTGCCGGGCAAGAGCTGCGACCTGGCCATCCGCCTGAATGGGCACGCCTATTTCCTCGACGGCACCAACATCGATTCCCACGGCGACGCCCACGCCAAGGATGGTTTCTGCCAGAAAATTCGGCGGGCCGAAGTGCAGGGCGAGGTCGTTGACAACCGCTTCGTGGCCACGTATTTCCGGTTGCTGCCCGAGCTCACCAAAACCCGGTAGCTGTTGGATGCGTCCAAGCAACGGCATACATAATTCGGGCAGATCTTGGGCAGAATTGGGGTAAGATTTGGCACGAACCCTTTTCCGGACGTAGAATGCTCATCACTTCTACCCGTCAGCTTCTCCTCTCTTTTATGGAACAAAGCCACTACCGCCGCTTTTTCGTCATGCTCGGCGTGTCGTTCGTCATCATGTACGTCGTGATGTATTTCAACACGTACGAGTTCGACCACGTGTACTTCAGCCTCACCCGCTTTTACATGACCGTGCTCATGATTGCGAGTATGGCGGTGGTCATGCTGCTTTTCATGCTGAAGATGTACCCCAACAAGACCCGCAACGGGCTGATTATTACGGGGAGCATTTCGCTCTTCATTGCCTCCCTGTTGATGGTCCGGGCCCAGACATTCGTTGATGATACGCTTTGGATGAAGGCCATGATTCCCCACCATTCCATTGCCATCATGGTCAGCAAACGGGCCGACATCAAAGACCCGGAAGTACGCCAGTTAGCCGATGATATCATCAAGGCCCAGGAGCGCGAAATTGCCGAAATGAAGCGCATGATTGCCCGGCTTGAGCGCGAGAAGGCCACGCGCTAATTGTGATTGTCACACGTTTATTTAACGCCCGTGCGGCGGCCCGAACTATTAACAAGTATAATAGCAGCCTCACAGGTAACTAGTTGTCGCCTGTTTTCAAGCCAAAAAAGCCGTTAAATAACCCTGTTAATAGTAAGCCCCGGGTACGAGGTACTGGCGCACGTAGTCGTTGATGCCGTCTTCGAGGCGGGTGAAGGGCCGCTCGTAGCCGATGCCGCGTAGCTTGCTCATATCGGCCTGGGTGAAGTACTGGTAGGTGTCGCGGATATCCTCGGGCGTGTCGCGGAAGTGGATATCGGCGGGGCGGTCCAACGCGGCAAACGTGCTCAAGGTGAGGTCGAGGAAAGTGCGGGCTTCTCCGGTGCCGAGGTTGTAAATGCCGGAATGCCGGCGGGTCTGCATCAGAAACATGCACACGTCCACTACGTCTTTCACGTACACGAAGTCGCGCTGCTGCTCGCCATCGGCGTAGTCGGGGTTGTGGGAGCGGAAGAGCGTCATGGAACCGGTTTCAGTAATCTGGCGGAAGGCGTGCAGAATCACGGAAGCCATGCGGCCCTTGTGGTACTCATTGGGGCCGTACACGTTGAAGAACTTCAGGCCCGCCCAGAAAAACGGCTTTTCCGGCTGCTGCACGGCCCAGTTGTCGAAATCGTTTTTGGAGTCGCCATAGGGGTTAAGCGGCCGCAGCAGCGGGAGCAGGGCATCATCGTCGGAGTAGCCCAGCGTGCCCGAGCCGTAGGTTGCGGCTGAGGAGGCGTACACCATCGGCAACTGGTACTGGCAGCAGGCCTGCCACATCTGCTTCGAGTACTCGAGGTTGAGGATGTTGAGCAGGTCGCGATTGGTTTCGGTGGTATCGGTACGGGCTCCGAGGTGGAAAATAAATTCCACGTCGGCATGGTGCTCATCGAGCCAGGGAAAAAACTCCTCCCGATCGACGTACTGCTGCAGGTGCTTCCCCGAAAGATTGAGCAGCTTCCGCTCGTTGGTGAAGTTGTCGACCACCACTATTTCGTTGAAATTGGCGGCGTTTAGGCGGGTAACGAGGGCACTGGCAATAAAGCCGGCCGCTCCGGTGACGACGATCATAAGGCAGAAGAGTTAAGCTCAAAAGTAACCAGCATACGCGGAACGGGCCGCAGAAGGTAGCCGTAGCCGGGCTGAACAGGGGAGAAGTCCGAAATCAGGAACGGTCATTCCGACGCAGGAGGAATCTCGCGTGCTGACGTTGTAATGCAAATCCAGCGTCAGCACGCGAGATTCCTCCTGCGTCGGAACTACTATTCTTATTTCCTGCTCCCAACCGGCCGGTTACCTTTGCGCCCATGCTTCGCCCATCCTTCGTCCGTTTCGGTTGCTACTGCCTGCCGCTGCTGCTGGCCGCCTGCCGCCCCGATGCGCCCGCAACCACCGTCCTGCCCGCGGCCGAAGCCGCGCCCCAGCACCTGCGCGACGATTTAGGCCGTAACCTCACGGTGCCCGCTCACCCGCGCCGCATTATGGCGCTGGCGGCTTCTATGACCGAAATGCTCTACGCCGTGGCCGATACGGCGACCATCGTGGCCCGAACCCAGGTCTGCGACTATCCTGCGGCCGCGCTACGCAAACCCGTGGTTAGCAGCTACCCGCTCGATCTGGAGCGCCTCGTGGCCCTGCGGCCCGACGTGGTATTCACTACCACCGGCATCACGTCGGAAGCCGATGCCCAACGGTTGCAGGAGCTGGGTATTCCGGTCTATTACCAGCAGTACGATAAGGTAGAGGACATCTTCCAAGGACTCACCGACCTGGGCCGCATCCTGGGTCGCCAGCCCCAGGCGCGCCGCCTCACCGATTCGTTGCGGGCCGAGCTGCGGGCCATTCAGGCGCTGCCCCGGCCCCGGCGGGCCGCTACAGTACTGGCCATTACCTGGCAGGACCCGATTTACGCGTATGGCCAGAATACGCTGTTCACCGATAAAATCTGGCTAGCGGGGGGGCAGAACGCGGTGGTGGAAAAATTCGCCCAGCCCTACCCCGCCCTCACCCGCGAATACATCCTCAAGCTCAACCCGGAGGTGCTACTCGGCGGAAGCATCGGCCAGCTCGACAGTACGTTCTTCCGGCTGTATCCCGAACTCAAACGACTCCGCGCCTACCAAACCCGCCGCGTGTACGGCACCACCGACGACCTGATGTCGCGCCCCGGCCCGCGGGTAGTGGAGTCGGTGCGGGAGCTGCGCCGGCTCATCTGGGCTCCTCCCGCGCCATGAGCCGCCCCGCGCTACCCTGGATTCTGGCGTGTCTGCTGCTGATGGCGGGCCTGCTGGCCGTGGGCCTGCGGGTGGGCAGCTACGAAACCGATTATGCCCTGATCGGCCGCGCGCTGCTCCACTACGATGCCCGCGACCCGGCCCAACTCGTGCTGATGGAGCTGCGCCTGCCCCGGCTGCTACTGGCCTTGCTGGCCGGCGCGGGGCTGGCCGTGAGCGGTTACGTGATGCAGGCGATGGTAAACAATCCGCTGGCCGACCCCTACCTGCTCGGCACAGCCTCGGGGGGCGCGTTAGGAGCCAGCCTCACGTTTATGTTTCTGCCCGGGCTCACGTTGGCGGGCCTCTATATGCCCCCGCTAGCGGCCCTAGTCGGGGCCCTGGGTACCACGCTGGTAGTGGTGGTGGTGGGCAGCCGGCGCGGCCGGATCGTGCCCACGCTGCTGCTGCTGGCCGGCGTGGCCCTGGGCTCCCTGACTACGGCGCTGGGCGGGCTGCTCACGTTTCTGGCCGCCACCGAGGAGAAGCTGCGCACCATCACGTTCTGGTCGTTGGGCGGGTTCGAGCGGGCCAGCTGGGCCACTTTGCCCTACCCGGCGGTGGCCATAGGGCTGGGGCTGGGGGCACTGGCACTGCTACGCAACAACCTGAACCTGCTGCTGCTGGGAGAGGAGCGGGCCACTGCTCTGGGCCTGCCCGTGGCCCGTACGCGGTGGCTGCTGCTGCTGATTGCCTCGGGGCTTACGGGCACCGTGGTAGCGCTGTGTGGCCCCATTGGGTTCGTGGGCTTGGTTATTCCGCACATCACACGCTGGTTGCTGGGCACCACGGGCCGGGGCAACATCCTGTTTTGCGCGTTGCTGGGCGGCAATTTCCTGGTCCTCTGCGACCTGCTGGCCCGCCTGCTCTACCCACCCGCTGGCTTGCCCGTGGGCCTGGTCACGGCCCTGTTCGGCGTACCGTTCTTCGTATATTTGCTGCGCCGAATGGGCTCGTAACGGTCTGCGTTCTATTTCTCTTAGCCTGAACGAAGCCCAGAACCCAAAAAGTGGGTGTCACAGAAGCCACTTCCTGTGAGCTTCTGTGCACCGCTCAGCACGGCCGGGCTACAACCTGCCCAGCGCGTCAGTAAAGCCCCAAATTCCTCCGACCATCCGATTTTAAAATGATATACATCAGCCGCCAGGAACACTTCAACGCTGCCCACAAGCTCCACAACCCTAAGTGGAGCGAGGAGCGCAACCGCGAAGTGTTCGGCCCCTGTGCCAATGTTAACTGGCACGGCCACAACTATGACCTCATTGTCACGGTTAAGGGCCAGCCCGATCCGGAAACCGGTTTCGTCATCGACCTCAAGGAGCTCAGCACCCTTATCCGTACCCACGTCATCGATCAGGTTGACCACAAAAACCTGAACATCGACGTGCCTTTTATGCAGGGCCAGCTAGCCAGCACCGAAAACCTGGTCGTAGCTTTCTGGAAGATCCTCCAGCCCGAAATCGAGCAGATTTCCCCCGCCCGCCTGCACTGCCTCAAGCTCTACGAAACCCCCCGCAACTTCGTCGAATACTACGGGGAAGCGTAAGTTTCGGAACTGTCGTGCTGAGCATGTGGCGTGTTAGGCCGGAGAAGAAGCATTTTGCTCATCAGGAATCAAGTTATTTTGGCAACGTCAGCCCGCGATATGCTTCGCGTTGCGGAGCCTGACGGCCAGGTTTAATCTAAAAGAATGAAGTACTACCTGATAGCGGGCGAGCGGTCCGGCGATTTTCACGCATCCAGCCTCATGCAGGAACTGCGCAACCAGGACCCGGCCGCCGAATTCCGCTTCTGGGGCGGCGACCTGATGCAGGCCGAGGGCGGCGAAATGGTGCGCCACTACCAGGAAATGGCCATCATGGGCTTCTGGGAAGCCGCTACCAGCGTCCTCAAATTTCGCGGCTACCTCAAAGAGTGCCAGCGCGACCTGCTGGCCTGGCAGCCCGACGTAGTGATTCTGGTCGATTACGCTGGGTTCAACATGCGGGTGGCCAAGTTCGCCAAAGCCGCCGGCCTAAAGGTGTTCTACTACATCTCGCCCAAAATATGGGCCTGGAACCAGGGTCGGGTGCATCAGGTAAAGGCCTTGGTCGACCGCATGTTCGTGATTCTGCCCTTCGAGCAGGAGTTCTACCAGCGTTTCGATTATAAAGTAGACTATATCGGCAACCCCATTGCCGACAGCGTGGGCGAATTCGAGCCTTCCACCGACTTCTACGAGCGTAACCGCCTCGACCCCCAGCGGCCCATTATTGCGGTGCTGCCCGGCTCGCGCAAGCAGGAAATCGAGGAGATGCTCTACGAAATGCTGGCCATTTTGCCGCCCTTCCTCGACTACCAGTTCATCGTGGCCGGGGTCGATAACCTAGAGCGCAACTATTACGCCCACTTCGAGCGCAACAACGTCCGCGTCCTCTTCGACCAGACCTACGACCTGCTGGCCCACGCCACCGCCGCCCTGGTCACCAGCGGTACGGCTACGCTCGAAACAGCCCTTTTCAACGTGCCCCAGGTGGTGTGCTACCGCACCAGCGCCGTGTCGTACGCCATAGGCAAGGCCGTTATCAAGGTGCCCTACATTTCCCTTGTCAACCTGATTGCGGGCAAGGAAGTCGTAAAAGAGCTCATCCAGAGCGATTTTAACTCCCGCAATCTTGTTACCGAACTCAAGAAAATCACTGCCGACGAAGCCTTTATCGCCCAGCAGAAAGCCGGCTACGCCGAGATTCATGCGAAGCTGGGGCAGCAGAAATCCGCCGAGAAAGCGGCTGGGTTGATGGTGGGGTATTTGAGGGGGTAACGAAGTCTAATTAAGAAATAAAGTAAAAGTATTCACCTAATAAATAAAGCAAATGGAAATCAAGCAAGGGCCTATTCTGAAAAATGAGTCAGGATTGACTAAATATTATTTTCTTATACCTGATTTTGATACTGAAAATCAGGATCACTGGAATAAAATCCGAGGGGTAGGTAAAGGCCTACCGTGGCAAAATAGTGAAGCAACTATAGTTGGTTTTTTACAATTAAATCAGCATTACGAACTGTCACCTACAGGAGAAGATATTGGTTTACCGTATCATGCAGTAGCTATTGCTCAGTATGTTCGTACAATCCATGGGAAAGAGATGTTCTTTTCAGACCCTTTCGGTTCGGGCAACTACAACGAGCCAATGCCAAAAGGAAATGAGTTTGAGGCATAGTAGACAGAAAAAGAAAAGCCCCTGTACAGGGGCTTTTCTTTTTCTGTCTACTGAAACAGTTACGCCGCCCTCAACTGCTTAATGGCGGTCTGCTCGAACTTGCTGCGGGCGTAGTCCTCATCGATAACCAGTTCCTTTACGCCTTCTTCCGAAGGCATGTCGAACATGGCGTCGGTCATAATGCCTTCGCAGATGCTGCGCAGGCCCCGGGCCCCGAGGCGGTACTCGTCGGCCTTCACCACGATGTACTCCAGAGCCCCTTCCGAGAAGCTCAACTCGATGCCTTCCATGTCAAAGAGGCGCTGGTACTGCTTGACGATGGAGTTCTTGGGCTCGGTCAGGATTTTGCGCAGCGTGGCGTGGTCGAGGGGGTTGAGGTGGGTGAGCACCGGCAGGCGACCAATCAGCTCGGGTATCAGTCCGAACGACTTCAGATCCTGGGCCGTCACGTAGCGCAGGAAGTTATTGGTGTCCACCTTCTCGTCGAGCTGGGTTTTAGCGAACCCGATGGGCTTAGTGTTGAGGCGGTTCTTGATGATGCGCTCAATGCCCACGAAAGCCCCGCCACAGATGAAGAGGATATTTTCGGTATTCACCGTAATCATCTTCTGCTCGGGGTGCTTGCGGCCACCGTGGGGCGGCACGTTCACGGTGGTGCCTTCGAGCAGCTTCAGCATGGCCTGCTGCACGCCCTCGCCGCTCACGTCGCGCGTTATGCTGGGGTTGTCGCTCTTGCGAGCAATCTTGTCGATTTCGTCGATGTAGACGATGCCGCGCTCGGCCGCTTCCACGTTGTAATCGGCAGCTTGCAGCAGACGGGTGAGGATGCTTTCCACATCTTCGCCCACGTAACCGGCCTCCGTGAGTACGGTGGCGTCCGCAATGCAGAAGGGCACTTGCAGGATGTTGGCCAGCATCCGGGTCAGGAACGTTTTGCCAGTGCCGGTTTCGCCCACCATAATGATGTTCGACTTCTCAATCACCACGTCGTCCTTCTGCGGCGTTTGCATCAGGCGCTTGTAGTGGTTGTACACGGCCACCGACATCACCTTTTTTGCTTCGTCCTGGCCCACCACATACTGGTCGAGGTACTCCTTCATCTCCCGCGGCTTCACGAGGTTGAACTTCGGAGTCTTGGAATTGGACCGGATTTTATTCTCCTCGTTCAAAATCTGCTGGGCCTGCCCTACGCACCGCTCGCAGATGTGGGCATTGATGCCCGAAATCATCACTGTAACGTCTTTTTTGCTCTTGCCGCAGAAAGAACACGTAATATCTGCCATTGCCAAGGGAACTCGCTGGATAGGGGAGAGGAGGGGCGTTTGCCCAACCCTACTTCAAAGGTACGAAAAGGCCAACGCCTAACAGCGGTAAAAACGTGCCGTTGAGGTTACCGCTATAATACCTAAAAAAGCCCGCCGAAGCGGCTTTTTTAGGTATTCAGTTGATAGAGAACGAATCAGCAACGGTTGTAAAAACGGCGCCACTCCCGAAAAAGGGCACCAGGTTCCAGCTCCGTTTAGCCTGAGCCGTTCTTGTTCAGCCGTGCACTTACTCGGCTTTCTTCTTTTCGAGCACCTCGTCAATCAGGCCGTATTCTTTGGCCTCATCAGCCCGCATCCAGTAGTCGCGGTCGGAGTTGTCGTGAATTTCCTGGTAGGTTTTGCCCGTATGGTCGGCCAGAATGTCGTACAGCTCCTTCTTGAGCTTGAGAATCTCACGGGCCGTAATTTCGATATCCGACGACTGACCTTGCGCACCACCCGAAGGCTGGTGAATCATCACGCGGGCGTGGGGGAGAGCCGAACGCTTGCCCTTGGCACCACCGGCCAGCAGTACGGCGCCCATCGAGGCCGCCAGGCCAGTACAGATCGTGGCCACGTCGGGGTTCACATACTGCATGGTGTCGTAAATACCGAGGCCGGCATACACCGAACCACCGGGCGAGTTGATGTAAAGCAGAATGTCCTTCTTGGCATCAACCGACTCCAGGAACAGCATTTGCGCCGTCAGGATGTTGGCCACATAATCGTCTACGGCCGTACCCAGGAACACGATGCGGTCCATGATGAGGCGGGAGAAAACGTCGATTTCGGCGAAGCGCGTCGGGCGCTCCTCAATTACCGAGCGGGTCATGTTGGAAGGCATCATCATGCCATTGCGCACTTGGCCTTCCACGTGGCTTAGGTATTGGTCAACGCCCAGGCCATTCAGGCCCTGGCCTTTCACGGCGAACTTGCGGAACTCTTGTTTATTCAGCATGGAGAGAAAAAAGGAATTAGGAGATAGAAGTTAGGAGCTAGAATTGAGAGGCAAGCAGTAGTTGTTAAAGAGCAAGAATGATTCTAACTCCTAACTTCTGTCTCCTAACTTCTCAATAAAAAAAGCCCCTACGACAAGTAAGGGCTTGTTTTGGTGGTTCGAAAACCGGAAGAATGACGGCGCTTAGCCGGCGTTCTGATTGCGGAAGTCCTCGGCCGTAATCTCGTTGTCGTTAACAACAACTTTGCCGCGCAGGTTTTCCAGTACTTTTTCTGCCAGAATGGCTTCGTACTCCTGCACGTAGTTCTTGCCGTTCTCCTGACGCAGGAAGTTGTCGGCGAAACCACGCACCGACTCTTCGAGCTCGGGCGTCATTTCCATGTTGAACTGACCCAGAATCTTCTGCATCGTGCGGTCTACGATTTCCTCGTTGGCCACCTTCAGCTCGTTGGCTTCCACCACTTTGTTGCGGATCATCGACCACTTCAGCTCCTTGGCGTAGTCGTCGTAATGCTCCTCAATCTGCTCTGCCGTCAGCTTACCTTCGTTGGCACGCAGCAACCACTTCTTGAAGAACTCCTGGGGCAACTCGATGGTGACGTTCTCCAACATCTTGTCGATGATCTGCCGATTCATCAGGTTGTCGGACTCCCTATCGTAGTTCTCCAGTACGGTGGAGTTTACCTTCTCGTCGAAATCCTCCTTCGACGTCACAATGTCCTTCCCGAATACCTTATCGAACAGCTCCTGGTTGAATTCGGCGGGCGTCGTGCGCTCTACCTTTTCCACGGTCAGGGTGTAAGGGCCTTCCAGCGAACCAGCCTCTTCCTGGCTCATGCCAGTGAAGCCAGCAATTACTTTAGCGTCGCCACCGAAGGCGCTTTTGAAGTCAAACGTAATAACGTCCTCGGGCTTGGCACCCATAAACTTATCAGTGTCGTTTTGGAGCTTGTTGGTTGGCAGCATCACCATGCGGCCTTCGCCTTCCTCGCCTTCCTTGCGCAACTTGCCCAGCAGGTAATCGCCGGCTTCGGCGGCTTCGGGCTCGGTGGTTTCGCCAAACTGGCGCTCCAGCTGCTCGTAAGTTTCTTTCAGCGTGTTCTCGTCGAGGCTCACTTTGTGGCGGTCAACGGTCACGGCCTGGTCGGCGGGCAGTTCGAAATCGGGTAGCAGGCCCAGCTCGAACTGAAAAGCGTATTCTTTCTGGGCATCGAAGTCGATGTCGGAAGCTACCGGCAGGGGCTCGCCCAGGATTTTGATATCGTTCTCCTTGATGTACTCATCCACCGACTTGCCCAGCAAACCGTTGATTTCGTCCACCAAAATACCTTTACCATACATTTTGCGCACGAGCGTAACGGGCACCTTGCCCGGGCGGAAGCCCTTGATCTGGGCCTTCTTGCTGTACTCTTTCAGCTTGCTCTCCACAGCGGGGGCGTAGTCGGCCTCCGTGAGATTCACTGTCAGGATGGCATGAAGCTGGTCGTCTTGCTTGTCGAGGGTAATGTCCAAAGTGATGGGTCGGTTAAAAGTGCTACGTTGGGGCCTAAAAAAGAAACCCCCAACGGGTGGGTTGAGGGTTTAAAAATGATTTCAGCCAAGCTGAAACCCACTTTGTGCGGATGGAGGGACTCGAACCCACACGCCTTGCGGCACCAGATCCTAAGTCTGGCACGTCTACCAATTTCGCCACATCCGCGTCGCGAGGTCATTAACCTCGGGGGCGCAAAACTACGCAAGCCTCTTTACAAAACCAACGTCTTTCGCAACAACCTGTTGCTAAACTGTTGCGCAGCCATTATGAAGAGTCGTTGCGCACCGCTTCCGTCGTGCGTTTTATTGCCCAAGAGTACTTCAGGGAGCCTCAGGGCCTGATGCGCGCCGTATAAGCTGCGCATTGCGGCTTTCCCGCACCAAGTGCGCCTTGTTCTTGTTACTTTTAATGGAATGCGTCCGGCTTGGTGTCGTACCTTCGCTACTCGCTCTTTTGGGCACCATCGGGTGCCGCCTGCCTGCCATGTCCACCGTTATCGACCCCGAAGTAGAACGCCAGGAAATCCTGCGCCAATACCGCCGCCTGCTCCGCACCGCCAAACCCTCCCTCAAGCCCGGCGACGCCAAGCTTATCAAGAAGGCCTTCAATACTTCCCTGGAAGCGCACAAGGAGATGCGCCGCAAATCGGGCGAGCCTTATATTATGCATCCGTTGGCCGTTGCCCAGATTGTGGTGGAGGAAATTGGCCTCGGCACTACCAGCATTGTAGCAGCCCTGCTGCATGATGTGGTGGAGGATACGCCCTGGGAAGTGGCCGACGTAGAGCGCGAGTTCGGCCCCAAGGTGGCCCGCATTGTCGACGGGCTCACCAAAATCTCGGGCGTGTTCGATTACGGCACCTCCGAGCAGGCCGAGAACTTCCGCAAAATGCTGCTCACGCTCTCCGACGACGTGCGCGTAATTCTTATCAAGCTCGCCGACCGCCTGCACAACATGCGGACCCTGGAGTCGATGCCCCGGCATAAGCAGCTCAAAATCTCGTCCGAGACTATCTATCTCTATGCTCCATTAGCTCACCGGCTGGGCCTCTATGCTATTAAAACGGAGCTGGAAGACCTCCATTTGAAGTACACCGATACGGAAGTGTACCAGGAGCTGGCGGTGCAGGTGCGGCAGACCCGCACGGCGCGCAACCGCTTTATCAAGGAGTTCGTGCAGCCTATTGACGAAGAACTCAAGGCCCAGGGCTTTGCCTACGAAGTGAAAGGCCGGCCCAAAAGCATCTATTCCATCCTTAAAAAGATGCGCAAGCAGAACATCACCTTCGATGAGGTGTACGACTTGTTTGCCGTCCGCGTGATTCTAGACGTGCCGCCGGAACAGGAGAAGGCCGCCTGCTGGCAGGTATACAGTATCGTCACCGATTTCTACCAGCCCAACCCCGACCGCCTGCGCGACTGGGTGAGTACGCCCAAGGCCAACGGCTACGAGAGCCTGCACACCACCGTTATGTCGCGCACTGGCCAGTGGGTGGAGGTGCAGATCCGGAGCCGCCGCATGGATGATATTGCCGAGAAGGGCTACGCCGCTCACTGGAAGTACAAGGAAACCGGTACGCCCCAGCCCGAATCGACGCTGGAAGCTTGGATCAATAAAGTGCGCGAGATGCTGGAAACCAACAACTCCAGCGCCCTCGAATTCATGGACGAGTTCCGCCAGAACCTGTTCGTGAAGGAAGTGTATGCCTTTACCCCCAAGGGCAAGCTCATCATTCTGCCCGATAAGGCCACGGCGCTGGACTTCGCCTTTGAAATTCACTCCCAAATCGGCATGCAATGCCTTGGGGCCAAGGTCAACCAGAAGCTGCAACCCCTCAGCTACCAGTTGCGCAACGGCGACCAGGTTGAGATTCTGACCTCGCAAAAGCAGAAGCCCACCGAGGAATGGTTGCAGTATGTAACCACTTCCAAGGCCCGCACCCGCATCAAAGACTGGCTCCGCGACGACCGCAAAGCCAAGTCTGAAGACGGCCGCTTTCTGGTAGAGAAACGGCTGGAGCTGCTCGGGGTGGAGCTCAACCAGGAGAACCTAAACCGGTTGCTTGCTCATTTCAACATTAGCACGCTATCCGAGTTCTTCTATCGAATTGCGCTAGGCCAGCTCGACGGCCGCGAAATCGTGCAGAGTGTCTTTGACGCCACTGCCGAATCGCCACGGTTGCCCTCCCGGCTGGAGCCCCGCGCCTTCGACCATGAGGTGCAAAAAGTACGCGGCGTGAATGCTAATATGCTGGTCATCGGCGAGCGAACCGACAAGTTCGACTATACCATTGCACCCTGTTGCAACCCCATCCCCGGCGACGATGTGTTCGGCTTCGAAACCGATAAGGGCATTGACATCCACCGCACCTCTTGTCCCAAAGCGGTGCAGATGATGTCGAACTTCGGCAACCGCATTGTACGGGCCAAATGGACCGAACAACTGGAGTTGGCCTTTCTGGCTGGTATCCGCATTAAGGGGTCCGACCGGGTGGGCCTCGTTAACGACGTCACGCGCATCATCAGCACCAGCCTTAAAGTGAACATGCGCTCTATTACGATGGACTCGAACGATGGTATCTTCGATGGTCAGATCATGGTTTTTGTGAATGACACCGCCCACCTCGACCGCCTCATTCAGCGCTTGAGTCGGGTGGCTGGCGTGCTTGCTGTCGATAGATTCGACTCCTGACTATGGGTGAGGCGCAATGGCGTTTCTCTGAGTGTTGACATGATTGTCTAAATCGATAATCATGCAAAGGCTCTAAAAAGTACTCCTCAAAACCGCGAGTATATAACAGTCCAAAAAAAAGCCTCGTTAGCGAATTCCTGAGCCCTTTGTCAGGTGGGCGGGAGCTGCTTTACGGACGTTTTCTACTCCTTATATATAAGGCCCCTTAAATGGCAGTTTCAACGAAGCATCTCGATAAGGAAAAGTACGAGGAGGTGAAGAAGATTTTCACGGCCTACCTCGAAAATAAAGGGCTGCGCAAAACATCGGAGCGCTACGCCATTCTGGAGGAAATATACTCCCGTACTGGCCACTTCGATGTTGAACAGCTCTATGCCGGCATGAAGGAGCAAGGCTTGCAGGTAAGCCGGGCTACGGTTTACAACACACTGGACCTACTAGTCGAGCACGGCTTAGTAAGCCGCCATCAATTTGGGCGCAACTTAGCGCAATACGAAAAGAGTTACGGTTACCGTCAGCACGACCACGTCATCTGCACCGAGTGCCACAAAGTGGTCGAGTTCTGCGACCCACGCATCCATGGCATCCAGACGATGGTCGGGGAGTTGCTCAACTTCCATATCTTGCATCACTCTTTGAACCTTTATGGCGTGTGCGGCGACTGCCGCGCCAAAGCCGCCGCCCTCCAACCGAATGAAAACTGATTCCGCCGTCCAGGACGGCATTCTCTTCGTGCGCCTCTCCGGCGACCTGATCGGCAGCCCCGATACGCAACAACTGCTTCAGAGCGTCGACCAACACCTCGGTGAAGAACTGCTCCATTGCGCCGTCGACCTGTCGGGTATCCGCTACATCAACAGCACAGGCATCGGGGTTCTCGTGTCGCTGCTCACCAAGTTTCGCAGCCGTGGCGGTGAGCTAGTGCTGGTAAATCCTGCCGACCATCCGCGCAAAATGTTGGCGCTGACCAAGCTGAACGCTATTTTTTCCGTGGCCGACGACGAAACGGCGGCCGCTCAACTCCTAAAAACCGCGTAATGCCCGTTGATGTACTAGTAGGCCTACAGTGGGGCGACGAAGGCAAAGGCAAGATTGTCGATGTATTGGCCCCCACCTACGATGTAGTAGCCCGATTCCAGGGTGGTCCCAATGCCGGTCACACCCTCACCTTCGATGGTACCAAGCATGTGTTGCATCAGGTGCCTTCGGGTATTTTCCACCCCCACATCATTAATGTAGTCGGTAATGGCGTAGTGCTCGACCCCGTAGTATTCCGTCAGGAGCTCAAGAAACTCACCGACCGGGGCGTGAACTGGGGCCAGAACCTCTACATCTCCCGCAAAGCCCAGCTGATTCTGCCCTCGCACCGCGCCCTCGACCGCATTAGCGAAGAAGCCCGTGGCGGTAGCAAAATTGGCTCGACGTTGAAGGGTATTGGTCCCACGTACCAAGATAAGATTGGCCGCACCGGCCTGCGCGTCGGTGACATCCTGCTGCCCGACTTCCAAGAACGTTACCAAGAGGCTGTATCCCGCCATACCACGATTGCTGAATTCCACGGCCGCGGCCTCGAAATTGAAGAATTCGAGGCCGATTTCTTTTCCGCCGTCGAATTCCTGAGCACCCTCCAACTCACCGACACAGAGTATCTGTTGAATGACCTGCTCCGCCAAGGTAAAAATGTGTTGGCCGAAGGTGCTCAAGGCTCCATGCTCGATATCGACTTCGGTACCTATCCTTACGTCACATCGTCGAGTACCATTGTTGCCGGTGCCTGCACCGGTTTAGGTATTGCCCCGCGCCACATCGATAAAGTGTACGGAATCAGCAAAGCTTATTGTACCCGGGTGGGCAGCGGGCCTTTTCCCACCGAGCTGCACGATGAGGTAGGGGAGCAGATCCGCCAGGCCGGCCGCGAGTTCGGCTCCACTACCGGCCGCCCGCGCCGTTGCGGCTGGATTGATTTGCCGGCCTTACGCTACAGCATCATGCTGAACGGTGTCACCGAAATCCATCTCATGAAGGCCGATGTGCTGGATGAATTCGATGAAATCCGGGTCTGTACGCATTATCAGATGCCTAACGGTGATAAAACTGACCACATGCCCGACCACGGCGACTTGGAAAAGCTAACGCCGGTGTACGAAAGTCTGCCCGGCTGGCGCACCAATCTTCAGGAAATAACCGATCCGCAGGCCCTTCCCCAGGAACTTAAGGACTATGTTCACTTTCTCGAGCAGCATCTGGAAGTACCTATAAGCATTGTTAGTGTCGGCCCCGACCGGGTAAGCACGTTGCACATGGCATAATAGGCAAGGTATTTTAACCTCCCCGAAACCTGGATTACGACTTGTAATCCAGGTTTCTTTGCGCTTTATCGAAGTACAAGAAGAAAAATCAGAGCTGATGCGAACTTATTCAGGATGCTAAAAGGTTATAATACAGCCTGCTCGAAACTACGACTGGCTTAGTTCATAAACTACTTCTCTTTCTAGCTTGCAAAAGCGGGATAGATGCCGCACTTTTGCACTCCCAATCCGAAACGCGGAAGGGACCGGCCGCTACGGCAGCCAGGACTTGAAAAAGTTTTTTGCTCCGGAGTTGCAAAGTAGAAACCCAGTATGCTACCTTTGCACCCCGCTTCAACCGGAAGCGCTTTTCACCCGCCGTTCTTTCGAACAGCATCCTTGAAAAAGTGCAACCAGTGGTTACCTCGTTGTTTCCCTATAATAAGTGGGAAAACAACACAGGAAGCGCTGAGGACACCGAAAAGAAAAATAAAATTTTCTGCTTCGGTTCTTGGAAAAAGCGAAAAGCTGTGTACCTTTGCAACCCGCTTCAACCGGAAGGGGAAACAGCCGCGAAACGAGAAGCGCTTCAAAAAAAAGTTTCCTTCTTTTCCTTGCAAGCTGAGAAAAGCTGTTTACCTTTGCAACCCGCTTCAACCGGAAGGGGCTAAAAACAACCACCGACTACTCTTTTAGAGTAGTCCACTGCAGACGCCCAACGGGGCATCGGCACACGTTCTTTGAATGACTGGAAAAAACAAAACGAGTAACGAAGCACCTGCTTCGCTGCTGGCTTCCTTCGGGAAACAGCTAGTGAAACCAGAAGCTCCGTTACCTGATTGAGGTAAGATGACAACAAAGCGAATCATGGGAGGAGCCCACTAAAGCTCGTCAAATGAAAATCGAGTCGGATCAGCACTTGACATCAGCTATGCTTCGGCATAGTGTAGTAATTTATACAATGGAGAGTTTGATCCTGGCTCAGGATGAACGCTAGCGGCAGGC
>NZ_NIRR01000049.1 GCF_002204745.1 Hymenobacter amundsenii | reverse complement strand
GACCTGTTCAACAAACCGTTCTATTTCCATCAATGGCAAGGTACGGACCGGTTTTCTGCAAGCCAGCCTGAGAACACTCGCTGGGTTCAGCAAAAAGGTGGCAAGGTAAACGCGCCACATTTAGTTAAAGGAGGGGTTTGGGCGAAGAATTGGGCGGGTGTTTGGCCTTTCAAGGCTTGGTGGGGGCGGTGGTGATTGTAGTAGGTGAAGTAGGCCTGCAGTTGCTCATAGAGGTGTTGGCCATCGGTGGCTGGGTTGAGGTAGACACATTCCCATTTGACCGAGCGCCAGAGCCGTTCGATGAAAGCGTTGTCGGTGGCGCGTCCCCGGCCGTCGCGGCTGATCTGGCAGCCGGCGGCCAGCAGCGCCTGCTCGAAGGGCTGGCTGGTGAATTGGCTCCCCTGGTCGGAGTTGAAGATAAACGGGGCGGGTTGCTGCTGCAAGGCCCCGTGCAGGGCCTGCAGGCAAAAGCCCACGTCGAGCGTGTTGCTCAGCTCCCAGCTCAGCACAAAGCGGGAATGCCAGTCGAGCACGCCCACCAGGTAGAGGAAGCCTTTGGCCATGGGCACGTAGGTGATGTCCGTACTCCAGACCTCATTGGGGGCACTCAGCACCCGCTCGCGCAGCAGGTACGGGTAGCGTGTAATGCCTCCCGCAGGCACCGACAGGCGGGGTTTGGGGTAGACCGGCTCCTGGCCCATGAGCCGTACGAGGCGACGCACCCGCTTGGCGTTGACGGCGTAGCCCAGCTGGCGCAGGTAGTCGCGCAGGCCGAGCACGCCCTTAAAATTGTGGGCGTAAACTCCTCGTCCAGCAGGCGCATCAACTCCAGGTTGAGCGCGCTTTCGCCCCAGGGCTGGTAGTAATAGCTGCTGCGGGCCAGCCCCAGCGCCTGGCAACGGGCTTGCACACTCCCTTCGCCACTAGCCTGCACCAGGGCGCGTTGCTGGGCTACGCGCATGGCGGCAGTGTTTTTTTTAGCAGCTGGTTTTCCATTTGCAGCCGCCCGATGGCCGCGTAGAGTGGCTCCACGTCGGGGGGCGCGGGCAGCACAGCCGCCGCTTCGGTAAAAACCTGGGCCGCCTGCTGGCGCAACTGCAGCTTCCAGCGGCTGATCTGGGCCACCGACAACTGGTAGCGGCCGGCCAGGTCAGCTAAGGACTGACGCTTGGTTAAGGTAGCTAAGGCTACCTCAGCTTTGAACGCCGCCACTGGCGGGCTTGGGCGCTAACGAGCCGGTTGCCCGCTGCCGGTGACGCAACTTTTTGATGAACGAGACGCTCACCCCGAAGTGCTCGGCGACCTGTTGCTGGCGCGAGCAGGGCTGCTCACAGGCGGCGGCCACGCGGGTGCGTAAATCAAACGAGTAAGGTTGCATCGCTTACCATACGCAAAGACAGCTGAAAGAACCGAACTGTTCACGAAACCGCTATATATAGCTAGTATTCATTTAAAAGGATCCGCGTCGCCCGCTAGTTCTACCATCCTAAGGACAGCTTTCTTAAAACTTTCAACTTTTTCGTTGGGCACTAACATCACAATGCTTTCTTTATAGGTATCTACTTTTGCCCAATGCTCACCATTCTCCCTAATCGTTATTAAATCTCCCTCTACCTTGATATTGAAAATCATTGTTACGCTAGTAATTCTTTCATCCACTTTATGATCTTCATCAAATTTTTTAAAGTCATGCCAAGGTATTTGCTCAGTTCTATTTATAAACCCTAAATAACTTGGTTGTTTCCTACTATAATATTCGTATTCGGATCCATCAAATTTGACTTCCGAAATGAAATAATCTGTAGTTATTTCTGTTCCTATCACACCTTTTAGAGCCGTCTGCATATATTTAATTGTTACCTCCTTTGTAGGAGATTGGCCAAAAACATTATTAAATGCAAGAGGCCCACATAGTATTATAACAAGAATTATTCTTATGGCAAATGAAACCATTATTTGCTTAATTTGTAGGCGAGGCGTTGACATGATTACTCAGGAAATTTATGAAATTAAAGTTGAAGCTATGGAGCAATCAAAGGCATAGGTTAAAGAATACTATTGGAAAGTATCTGGCTTATCCTAGCATTTGAAGCACTAGGCTACTAGTTAAAAGATATTAAAATTAGCTTTGACTAATACTTCTTTACCCGGAACGAGCCCTACAAGGCACACTGGTAGCGCAGTCAGCATAGAGATGAGAAATGGAAAGCACTCATAACAGCTATTCAATTGCCTCTCAAACTTAGCGTTAGCCCAATTTTTAATAAGCTCTAGCCTCTGGCAAGTGCTGCTCAATTACTGCCACTGCGAATATTTGACGCACCTATTTCCCACTAGAGCTTTGCCTTTAGCGCAAGTTTGGTTCGCAAATTGTCCCCGAACAGCAACTCATTTCCAATGCACGCAGCGCGATTAGTATTTGTGTCGAGCAGTACAATCAGCGCACTTTTTTGGCTCAGACCACTACCAATTAATTTAGGGCTTCAACATAGTGCCGTCACAGCTGCCTTTGTGATTCGCCACCGAGGAGTAACACGTCCAGGAGCCGTCTGATTCCTTTTTGCAATCCTCAAGCTGGGCCACAGTGTAACACGTGCCCCGCGCCTTCGCCGCTTTGGCGGCTCTTTGCTCTGCCGCCGCCGCGGCCCCTTCTTTAGTCGCCCCATTGCCCGAGAACCGTTCCCCGGCATACGCCACTAAACTGATGGACAACAGCAGCGTTAAGCCAACGGCGCTCTTCTTAGTTCTTGTCAACATAAAAGGGGGGGGTGTTAAAGGTTTTACAGAACATTCTTTTCAAAGGGAGCATGCAACATTCTGCTACCGCTTTTACAATTTATGGCGCCTTTATTACTTTATATAAATTATTATTCTAGTTCAGTAATGATATTGGGTATATTATGATCCTTGCCAAGGAAACCATTAGGTATGTAGTCTCATTTTGAGATGGCCAGATTAGTGAGAACTGTAATTATAATAACAGCGCTCAATAGTTCTTCAGACAATTTATTGTCTATTTTTAGTGAGCTCTACTTTCCATGAAGTATAACTATCCGCTTGTAAAGTGAATTCAAGTCAAGTAATTTTAAAGTTAAAATTCTGCTAGCTGAGTTACGCATCCGTCCGACACCATTGTAAAGGAGGCCCTTGACATTACTCGATTATTTGTAGCATCTATTAACTCTACTTTGTGGTTGCCTGTTTCAACATCGTAAACTATACCAATGTAATCTTTGGACATTGAGTAGCTAATGTCATTGCAATCCCCTGCAAAACTTGAAAGTTGATTTGCCTTTGGGAAAGCATCGCCTCTCTTTACGCCGTCTATATGAATCTGAATATGATAGTTAGTATTAGTAGAGTTGCTAATACCCACCATATAGGTCCCTGTACCCCCTTCATCTAGTATTTCACAAGAGGACAGTGAAGCAAATATTACTGCTGGAATTAATCTGAAGACCTTTTTCATAAGTTTGTTGTTGAAAACACACTCTCCAAAATATGAACATTAGTTAATCTCAAAGTCCAGAGCAACTATCCCTATGCTATTCGGAAGAAGCATAATAGGTCTACGTCCTGTCAATCTCTTTTATGCGGCTATCGAGTTCAGCGACTGAAAAACATACCTCTTTCTTTTTTGCAGCTTTTTTAGCCCTCGTATCCGCCGCTGCCGCCGACTCTTCCTTGATGGGAATATTGCCCGCGTGCCGCTACCTAAAATAGCCCCCGGCGGGCGCAGTTATAGATATGGTCACGCGTAGGACGACCTAAAGAAAAAAATCACAGAAAATGGATTAGGGAATGGTAGAATCACTCCGTGGTTAGCTGCTTTTTTCTTTGTAAAAGAATAAAAATTGTATGAATGATTCAATACCTAGAAGTAGGTATTTTTAAGTTGGTCTAGCTAAGCTTGACACATTTAGAACGTGGCTCGAAGTTGCGTTTCGAAGTGATTGGCTGAGTTGTTACCAAGGGCGGAGTGGCGGCGTTCGGCGTTGTAACAAATTATGTGGTGGCTGATTTCAAGTCTAGCTTCGGCCAGGCTAAGAAAGCCGCCGCCGTCGAGCAGCTCCATTTTGAAGCGGCTCCTAAAGGATTCGGCATAGGCGTTTTCGTAGCAGTTGCCGCACAGGCCCATGCTCGGCACGGCCCCATGCCGAGCAAGTAAGTCCTTGAACCGGGTGGCCGTGTACTGGCTGCCCTGGTTTGAATGGATCACCAGCCCGGCCGAGGGCCAACACACGGCGAAGGGCCTATCAGACCAAATCCTCTAGCATGGTCACGTCCCAGCCCACAATTTTGCGCGAGCAGCGGTCGAGCCAGACGGCCAAGTACAGCCACCCGCCGCCCTACCGCGGCAAGTAGGTGATGTTGCACACCACACCCGGTTGGGGACGGTGGGACCAGTTGGTCGAGCAAGCGGTTGGGAGCCGTACGTAAAGCTTGGTTGAAATTGGTGGTGCGCGGCATAAATGAGCGGGGATGCCGCGCTCACAGACAGTGCACTTTCAGCACGCGACGGATGCGCCAACGTCCCACTCCCAAGTGACAGTTGGTCTTCACTTCGGTGCGCTGCCGTCGCGTGCCGTAACGCTGACTACAATGGGCAACACTTGGCACATGGGCACCTGAGCGGCCCGCTGGCCGATGTGCTGGTAGGTGCTCATCGGGTCGGCTGGCCGAAGATGATTAATACTTCTTTCAAAGTATTAAGTTCCTTCTCTGCCCGCTTTGGACGGGCGCGCAGGACGCGTACCTCCGTGTCGCGCGCCCGTCCAAAGCGGGCAACCTCGGCCACTACCTGCGCCTGCTGCCAGCGATAGAGCAGCCCGGGGCTGACGCCCAACTGCCGGGCCGCCGCCTGCGTGCTCCGGATCTCATTGGCTAGGTACGGTGCCTCCAATTTAAATGACTCGTCGTATTTACGCCATTTGTTGGGCAACGCCCCGCTGGATTTGGTTCCTATAACAGAAGAAATACACGTCCCACTTCTGTCATTCTCGCCTAGAGCCTGTTATGGACTGGTGGTGCGAAAAACGCCTTTTGCTAGCAAGAGTGTAGCGAAGGCCAGGAAGTGAAATTGCTGCATGGTCAGGGCCAAGCGTTCATAGTCGCGGGCCAAGCGGCGGAAGCGGGCGGCCCAGCCGAAGCTGCGCTCGACGACCTAGCGGCGGGGCAGCAGCACAAAGCCCGTCTGGCCTTCGGGCTTGGCAATAACCTGCAAGTCAATGTCGTGCACGGCCGCGGCATACGCGGCGTCTTCGCCTGTGTAGCCCTGATCTACATAGGCCACCTGCACCTTTTGGCCCGTGAGCTGCTGCACCCGCTCACAGAGCGCGTCGACCTGCCCGCGGTCGGCTTCGTTGGCCGGCGTAACAACGGCGGCCAGCAGGTGGCTCAGTGTGTCGACGGCCACGTGCACCTTGCTGCCCTTGCGCCGCTTGGCCCCGTCGTAGCCGGCACGGGCTCCGCTTTCAGGCGTGCTCTGCACCGTGCGCGAGTCCAGAATCACGGCGGTGGGCTCGGCCTCGCGTCCGGCCAGCACCCGTGCCAGTTCGCGCAAATCGGCCATCATATGCCCAAAACAGCGGTTATCCCGCCAGCGGGCCCATTGCTGGTAGACCACCGGCCAGGGCGGCAAGTCGTGGGGTAGATAACGCCAGCCGCAGCCGGTTTTGACCAGGTAGCGCAGGGCATTAAACACGTCGCGCAGCGCATGCTCGCTTTGCGGCGCATCTTCGCGCACCAGGGCCAAATAGGGCGCTACAAACGTCCATTCTGCATCCGTTACGTCGCTGGGGTATCCGCTTTGCTGTGCCATACCCCAAATTACGCCACCAGTCCATAACAGTCTCTAGACCACCTCAAGTGCCAACTTCTCTGGTGGCGTGAACTACGGGCTTAAGTGAGTAACTGTTAAAGCAAGTCAAAGGCCCGCGCGTATTGCCCTAGTTCGAAGGCCGAATTGGTCTGCAGCTTCTGGCGCAAGTTTCGCCGATGTGTGTCCACTGTGAGGCGGGACAGGAACAAGGCCACGGCCAGCTCATCTGAGCTCAGTCCCCGGCAGATGCCGGCCAGCACCTGGCGCTCGCGTTTGGTGAGGCTGGCAAAACGGGCTGCGTTGGCGCGCAGGAAAGCGTTTTCATCCAGCAGGCGCTGTACTTTGGTGGAGATGTGGCTGGTGGGCTCGATGGGGTAAGACAGGCAGATGGTGAGCAGGGGTTGGCCTTGCTCACCCTGCAACAGGATTCGGGCCGTGCTCAAGTGCAACTCAAAGCTACTATTTAGGCCGGTTCGCACCTGTTGAAAGAAGCTGACGGCATAACTGAGATCATTGCGCTCAAGCAGTTCGACGACTTTGGGCACGTAATCGTGAGCTTCGTCGGGATCAAAATAGCGAGCGTAGTATTCCTCCCCTAATGCTGTGATTTCCGGGAGCGTGGCGCCCAGTAAGCCAAGTCCCTGGGCTGACATGTAGAGTACACGTCGGCAGTCGTGGTTGAGTACAATGACCACTCCGGGCAGTATATCGGCTACGGTCGCCAGCTCGGCTATTTTCGCTTGTATTTGCTGCTCGTCAGTCATGGAAACTAAGAAGGGAGGGGAGGTATTGAGGGGAGACGCAAAATAGGCCTAAATGCCATAGTTTAGACAATATATAGCAAGGGTCCGAGACAGCAAATAGAAAAAAAACAATGATAGCCGATTCGGTGCTACGCCAGGGCAAACGCATGAAGCCTATTCAAGGAGTTGTTTGAGGTAGTGGATATCATAGAGCAGATTCGCAGTCAGTGTACATGATAGCCGCAATGGTCAAACCAATTTTTGGCATCGGTTTCGCTTATCCAGTCCAGGGCCTCCTGCAGCGCTTGGGTCAGGGTATCACGGGTGCGGGCCTGGGCAGTGCGCAGGCTGGTTTTCAGCTTGCTGAAGGCCAGTTCCACGGGGGTGAAGTCGGGCGAGTAAGGCGGCAAAAACAAGAGGCGAGCCCCAAAAGTGGCAACGGCTTCGGCTACGCCGGGGGCCTTGTGTACCCGCAAGTTGTCGAGCACGACCACATCGCCCGGGGCCAGCGTGGGGCCGAGCACCTGCTCGACGTAGGCCACGAAGCTGGCCGTGTTCACCGCCCCGTCGAGTTGCATGACGGCCTCCACCCCCTGCGGGGTGAGGGCGGCCACGACCGTCACGTTCGGCCCGTTGTGCAAGGGCACGGCTTGGTCGACCCGGCGGCCCCCGGCGGCGCGGCCATAGCGGCGCGTATAGGTCAGGTTCACGCTCGTTTCGTCCACGAACTTGAAGCGGGTCACGTCTTCGTGCTCGAGCGCTTCGATAAATTCCCGGCGCAGGCCCCTCACCCGCTCGGTGTCGCGCTCGGCGGCGTGGACACTCTTTTTTTGCGCCGCAAGTCCAGCGCCTGCAACGCCTGCCAGACCGTGGTACGGCCCACAGCCGGTGCCCCGGCCGCGGTGAGTCGGCCGCGCAATTCGTCGAGTGTGGCGTCGGGCTGCCGCGCCACGCAGGCGGCCAATTCGGCGCGGGCTGCCGCGTCAAGCAGTGGGGCCGGGCCGCCGCGGTGGGGTAAGGCCGCCAACGAGCCCGTGGTGCGCTGGCGCCGCCGTAGCTTGTGGACGAACGAGACCGACACGCGGAACTGCGCAGCGACTGCGCCCACCGAACGCCCACCTTCGGCACAGGCGGCCATGACCCGTTCGCGTAAATCGTCAGAATACGGTTTCATGCCGCGAAATAAAGCAAAGAACTGTACACTGACCACGAAACCGCTCTAGGCTGCCTTCACACGCCGTTTTGCCAGGCTTAAGCTGTTGCGTTGTTGGGTGAGTACTTGCAGGGTGAGCTTGCGTAAAGTGGCCAGGTTTTCCGGCCCGTAGCCTGAGCGTACCCGACAGGCATCTTCTTTCAACATCACGTCCAGATGCCAGTGCAAGTGGTTTTCGATGCTCCAGTGCCCCCGCGCTAACTTGCTATAATAGCGCGGGTTTTCTTCCGTCTCATCACTTAAATAATAGCGCACCTCGCGGGTCGTCTTTCCCGCCACGCACCGACTGGCCTCGACTTTGAGCAGGGTTTGCAAGCCGGCCCACGCGACGATGAACGAGGCCTCTAGGCTGCTGGCGGCCAGGCACCAGCAACGGCGTTGCTCGAACCGGTCACGGGCACATTCCCATTTTTCCTGCGCGCTGCTCGCCGCGTTGGCCTGGAAAGCGCAACTCACTTCTTCCTATAACTGGCCCTGGTTACGCTTGAGGGCCAGCAGGTAATGCCCCTGCTGCTGCCGAATCTGACCGGCAATGGCGGCCTGACAACCCATGGCGTCGGTGGTGACCACCGCCTCGCGCAGGTCCAGTTGGGCCAGCATTTCGGGTAAGGCCGTGATTTCGTTGCTTTTATCGGCCACTCGCTGCTGGCCCACACACAAGCGGTTCTCGCTCACCCAGGCATTAACCAGATACAGGCCGGCGTTGCCGGGGCTGCGCGGACTCACGCCCCTCAGCTTTTTGCCATCCAGGCAGATTTGTTTCTGGGCCAGCGTGTCGAGTAGCGCATGGCCGTGTTGGGCCAGACAGCTCTGCAGCAAAGCGGGGGAGAGCAGCTGAAACACGCGATTAAACGTATCGTGTGACGGCACGCTGGGCAAGTCCACCAGTTCGGCTAGGTGCCGGGCGTGGGTTTGAGCGAACAAGACCACTCCCTCGTAATCGTGGCCATCGCTCAGGTAGGTGCACAAGCCAATGAGCAGAATATCAGCCAGCCGGTAGCGGCATTTGGCGACTTGACGGAAATATTCCACTTGTAGAAAGTAGTCGCGAATGGGGTGGCTCATGACCCAAAGCTAGCCCGCACTCAGCTTCATGCGTTTGCCCTGGTGCTACGCAGCATATTCACTAATAGTAGCAGCTTTTATCGCCAAGTATATGACAACGTGTACTATACATACTCAAGTAGCTCGCTGGTTTCTCTCGCTTGTGAGCAATATACCTACTATTAGGTATTGTATGTAACATATAAAAAATTTACTTTTATAAATACATAAGGTATCTTGCTTACTAGCTGGCAGCCCTTCCTTTTCTATGAACAAGTTTTCCTGCAGGGCACTCTAGGCGCTACCCTGTTGCTGACCATGTCTACCGGGGTCTATTTCGGGGAGCAGAACGCGGATGCCCGGCCTAAAAGGCGGCCGCGCGCAAGAAAACGTGCTACAAGGAGGCCCCACTCGAGGACTGCGTGAAGAAGTCGGATGGTACCTAAAATTGTTCAACTGCGTTTCCAAACACACATTTAACTTAACCTTTGAGAAAATGAAATCATTTATTGCAATTCCGATTATGGTTGTCTCAATGATCACAGCTGTGAATTTTAATCATCACTTAAGATTAGATGCAAATTCTAAATCAAAGGTTGTTAGAGATGAAAAGGGATTTTTTTATCTCTATATCCCACCCGTTTACGGAAATGGAGTAGCATATATCAGCCAAATGCTTTATTTTCCTGGGGTTGCATCCTGTAATGTTGAGCAGTATCTTGATTATCAAAGAAAAGCTGAAAGTGATTTTGAGAAACACTTACGCGCTAATTATACTGAAAATTTTACTTACTCAGCAATAAATAATATTAGAATATTAGACGCAGGCGGTCAAAATGAATATAAACTTTTTGATGGTAGACAGACTGCTATAGATAAATTATATGAATATATAGTTAATCAAAAAAGTGAAAATTATAAAGTGGTAAATACAAGTTTTACCTATAACTGTGAATAGATGAATTAATATTAATATGATAATTATGGGTAGTATATTATAGACGTTATTTAATTTCTTCTCTTGGTACGTTTCTTAAAACATTTAATCATGGAAAGGCCCTCTTACATACTGATTTTATTGATAACTACTTTCACTCTAACTTTAGTATTGTTCAGTAATTTTAATCCGAAGAATATTTGGGATAAAATGGGAAAACCATCCTCTAAAGCAGTCGTAGGTTGTACACCGGATTACAAAAACCTATCATCTCCTGACCAACGGGCGCTGGACCAAAAGATGAAGACCTGTGGGTGCCCTACTAAGGTGTATCAAATCAAAGAATATGCTGCTTTCGCACCAGAAAAAGCACAGCGGGTACTCGGGGTTAAAGTAGGCGCAAGCACTAAGGCCGTAATTGCGGTACGTTCAGGTTGGGCCTATGATTTCTCTGATTGCAAAAGAGGCCGTTACTGGTCAGATACTGGCGCCAATGGCGAATTGTTGAGGGAATCAAATGAATCAGTCAATAGTTTAGTTGGCTCCTCAATAGGCGGTAATACAGTGGCTGATAATTTTGGGGTGGAGTTTTAAACTGACTTTTTAATAATTCTGCCTTGTCAACGGGAGCGCCCCGGGGAGAATAGGAGCAGCGTGCGGGGCTGCCGCCGCGAGCTGCTGTTGTATATAGCGGTTTCGTGAACGGTTTAGCCCTTTTTGGGACATTGGGTATGGTAGCCGCAGTGGTCAAACCAATTGCGCGCATCTTGTCTGGTAATCCAGTTGATGGCTTGCTGCAGGGCCTGCTCCAGCGACTGCCGGGTGCGTGTCTGGGCGGCTCGTAGGGCTGTCTTGAGCTTGCTCCAGGCCTGCTCCACCGGGCTTAAGTCAGGGGAGTAGGGTGGCAGAAAAACCACCTCCACGCCCCACTCGGCCAGCCAGTCGACCAAGTCTGGCAGTTTGTGCACCGAGAAATTATCCAGCACCAGTACATCGCCCCGCCGCAAGGTGGGGGCCAGACACTCGGTCAAGTACCAGGCAAAATTCACGTAGTTGAGGCCGCCGTCCAGCAGTTGCACTGCCCCCAACCCCGTATTGACAGCGCCCCAATCAGCGTCAGCGAGCGAGCACGCGTCAGCGGCACGGACTGGCCCACGCGCTGCCCGCCTTTGGCCCGGGCATACTGGCGGCGACGCTGCCGCGTGCTAGCGTAAGGAGTTCGCATCGCTTGCCACTACACATCAAGGGCCATCGGGACGTAATGGAGGTAAAAGGACAGGAGATGCTGTAACGACCATAATACCCTGCCTAATTCATTATTACCCTTTTTCTGGACGTCCTTATTTCCCTACTCACAAGTGGCATTCCATCCCGGAGGTAGGAGGCAGGATAACTGGCAACTCTGTGGTCGCAGCCTGTAGCTGACGGCGGATGTAGAAGAAAGTCAGCAGCGCGGGCATCAACGGCTACAGTAAAGGATAAAGCAGCCTTAGTTCTTCCGGCGCCTCACCTGACCGCGTGGGATGGCAGAAATGGGAGCCGTTCAACCAAGCCTCAAAGTGCTGACGCTGGTTGGCCGCGGGTAAGGGCATACTTGCGTCACTAATTTGCAAACCACTTGGAAGAGTTCCCTGACAGTTGTAGTCGTGGGCGCATCACGCTGGGGCTGGCTAAATACCGGCTTACCTGCAAAACCGACATACTCTAGGCTCTCAGATATAACTATTCTTATTGCTTCTTCTGGTGCGAACCGGAAATCTGGGCCTGGTCGATCATGTGCTCAGCAATCGTTTACTTTAAGTTGGTCACAGCAGCAGCTCTCCGCCTGCTGCGCCCCTACATAGCCGATGAAAAAGGGAGCAAACGTAAATCGTTCAACTTCGCACGCTTTTACCCGTGCCCAGCAGCATGCCGCCCGGGAGGCTGCTTTTTGGCGCACGCTCTTCCCAGCTATCCCGATGCCAGAAAACGAGTCTGGGTACCTTCACCACGGTAGATTTTGGGACGGGGATTTAGAAGACGAACAGGTGGGCTGGTTAGCGGCGCGCTTTGCAACCATCGATATGCTGGATATATACGATGCCCCCATCACCCGCGCCAGCATCCAGCACCTAACTAGTGTAAAACAGTTGAAAGAGTTGCGGTTGAAGGACTGCACAGCTTTGCAAGATGACTGCGTGGCCGATTTAGCTCGCATCAAAGGCCTGGAACTACTTCATTTGGGCGGCACCGGCGTGACGCTCGATGGCTTACTGGAGCTGCGTGGAGACTGCTTACAAACCGTTTTTATCTCGTCAGACCTCTCCACTCCCCTTATTCAAGACCGCCTCCGTCTGCTAGCACTATCGCTGCCGGGGTGCGAGGTGGTTGTTAACCACCATCCGCCGCACGTATTTTTAGGTGACGTGGTATAGCGCAAGAGCCGTGGGTTAATTGTTTCGATGGCATATGAGGTGGTCTAGTCCAGCTGGACAGAACAGGTCGGTATCGAGTGCGAAACCTGACAAGCAGAATTGTCTTGCCTCATCCCGCCTCTGAATTGCGCAATTCTAACTGGCGGCGGTAGCGCTTAACGCTGGACTCGCTCACGCCCGTGGCGGCTACCGTCTGGTGCACGGACATGCCGGCGGTCAGGCAAGCCTGCACCTTGGCCAGCTTGCCGGCGTCTACGCCTAGGCGGCGGCCTAGGTGCTTGCCCTGTGCTTTGGCCAGGGCGATGCCGGCCGTGGCCCGCTCGCGAATGCTCTCGCGGTCATACTCGGCCAGCGCGGCGAAGATGCCCAGCACCAGTCGGCCGGCGGGAGTAGCCGTGTTGATGACTAGGTCCAGAGCTACGAAGCGCACCTGGCGCTCGTGCAGGTCGGCCACCAGCTGCATGATGTGGGCGCTGTTGCGGCCCAGCCGGTTCAAGCGAGCCACGGTCACCGTGTCCCCGGTGCGCAAGGTGGCCAGCAGCTCGGTGAGCATCGGCCGTTGGGTAGTGGCACCGCTGATCTTTTCCTGAAACACCCGGTCAACGCCAGCGGCCTAGAGTTGTACGAGTTGCGTGTCGAGGTGCTGGTCTTTGGCCGAGACGCGGGCGTAACCGAAATTCATGGTAAGTAGGTCAGGAAGGTGGGGCCACGAAGATACATGGCTGGCCCCACTTTCTGGCCCCTAATTACTGGGACGATCAGCCACTGATTGGTAGGGTCCAGGAAGGTGTACCTTAATGACCCTACTTGGAAACAGCTTACATTAATTTTATCACCTTGCTGCTATAAGAAGGCCAGCTCGAAATCAGTTACCATGCAGGAGACTTGATTCGGAAAAGGTTGCTAAGTTAACTCGTGCGAGGCAGCCGTAACTTGGGGGATGGATTACGTTGCCCTACGCGAGAAGCCGCGCCAATTTCTGGCTCTGACCAGCCTGCACGTGGCCGAGTTTGATGACTTACTTACCGATTTCGCCCCGGCCTGGGAGCGCTACCACCGCTGGCATACGCTCGAAGGCTAGTGCCGGGCGTTTGCCGCGCACCGCGAACGGCCCAATGCCGTGCTGGCGGGTGGCGACGTAAAGTTGTTTTTCCTGCTGACCTATCTTAAAAACAACAGCTTACAGCAGCATCAGGCGGCCAGCTTCGGCATCTCCCAAGCCCGCGTTAGTCAGTTGAGCACGGCGCTGCTCGGCGTATTGAATCAGGTGCTGGCCCGCCGTGGGCTGCTGCCGGTGCGCGATGGGGGCGAGTTAGCCCAGCGCCTGGCCGCGCATGGCGAACTGGTTTTCGCCTACGACGGGGTCGAGCGGGGCGTGCCGCGCAACCAGGACCGCGAGGCCCAGGCCGAGGAATACAGCGGAAAAAAAAAGCGCACCGCCTAAAGAACATGACCTTGTGCGATGCGACGCAGTACGTGCACTACCTCTCGCCCACGGAAGGCGGATGCTGTCACGACAAGCGCCTGGCCGACGAGTATGCGCTGGGTTTGCCCGCCGGCAGCGTGTTGCGCCAGGACCTGGGCCTGCTGGGCCACGCCCCGGCGGGGGTGCTGGTGGAGATGCCCCACAAAAAGCCGCCGAAACAGGAATTGACCTTCGCTCAGCGGCTTTACAATCAGCTGCTGAGTCCGTTGCGCGTCGTCATCGAGCACGCCCACAGTGGTATCAAGCGCCTGCGCATGGTCCAGGACACGCTACGCCTGCGCGGCGAGTGGCGGCGCGACACGGTCATGGTCGTGGCCTGCGGCCTGCATAACCTGCGCGTACGTAGCGCCTTGCGGGCCTACGCGCCCGATAAACTCACCAACCAAGTCGAATAAGGTCTAGGGCTTACGCATCAAACATCTTAGCCTTCTCTTCTATCCCGTAAGGGTACATTTGATCCAAAAATCTGACGGCTACAACTGGTTGTAAAACGGTTCCAGAGCCAGCAAAGGCACTCAGCTAATTTTGATGCGTAAGCCCTGAGTTACCATGTGGCCTACTGTAATGCTGAGCGGCGCCACTCAGCGCTGGGCTACTTCGTGCCCAATCACTTCGAAACCCAATTCAGAACCACTTCCCATTTCTGTCCGACTTAGCTAGACTACCTCAGGTTACGGCTCCTAATCCAGACAGAAACTTTCTGCGTCACAGTTGTCAGATTATCGTAAGAATCAACCACTAAATCTGCGTATTGAGGCAACGAATTGATGACCTCTTGCTCAGTGGTATGGGTGTCGATTCTCTGTATTTCCTGCGCATCCACCTCCCCTCGACAGGCCAATATGCGTTTAGCCCTTGTGGCTTCATCTAACGCTAGATGCACATGAGCTACACTGCAAGGAGCTACCAGCTCTCGAAGCATTCTTAGCACCTGCATATGCCTTACCCCATCAATAATGAGTGGCTCTGACTGATTGGGAGCTTGCGCCAATACATTGGCGCAAAAAGCTCGTGCATCAGCGGCAAGCAGCTGCTCACCAAGGTTCTGGAGAGTGAGCCTGGAGTCGTCCAAGTGTTGCGCTTGAGCTACACCACGCACATACTCACCAAAACTGACCCGCTGCCAACCCAATACGGATGCAACTGCTGCCGACACCGAAGACTTCCCACTTCCGACTTTGCCCGAAAACGCAACTACAAGCATTGTGCTGGGATTTCAGGTTGAATCAAAGCCAGCCAACCCCGTCGGTCGCTTTTAATGAAGGATATTGTCGGTGTAATCGGTCGCACGTACCGAACCTGCATCAGTGATGCATAGTTGGCCTTTTGCTTTTCTTGCCAGAATGCTGGGTCGCTGATGCACAATGCCTGCGCGTACTGGCTTTGCAACGAACTCCACGTCTTCGGGTCGAGGACATGAAACCAGGCATGAGTGATGCAGCAGATGCCAACAATCGGTCCGCCGGAGCGTTTGAGCAGCAGAATATCGCCGTCGCGTACTTGTCGGTAAGGAGCAGTACGGTTAACGGAAAAGCGTGACTCTAGCGTTTTCTTGCCTTCTAAAATGAACTGCAGGTACGGCTCAATGAATACTCCTATGTGTATTGTTGCGCCTGACTGCTGCCGCACCCTTTGCAACTGAGTCTCCCAGTAGAGATCCCCCGCTAGTGCGTGCTGCAGAGCGTCCAGCAAGTCAGGCAAGCAAGCATTTCCACTTTGAGCTGAATAGTGAATTATAGCGGGTTTGGCAGCTTCGGAAGGGATTTTCATTGTACGAGACGTTGTAGCAAAGCTATCAACTCTTCGCCCTCCGCGCCACTGACGTCCTTATTTTTCTTCAAAACATCGACAACCGACTCGAGGGAGCTGTCGCGCTCCAATTCACTCAGATACAGCTTGAGGATAGAGGGCCGACTTACGGTGTACGCCTGATTATCAGAACTCCACACATCAATTTGATTCCGAAAGGGTGAACGTCGGGATACTTGGGTGAAAACATTGCCGGTGGGGTCGGCTGGCCGATAAGCAAATAAACTTTCTTCGCAACCAAGCTTTACTCTAACTTTAATGCGCTTGGTACCGATTCTATACTCATCCCATTGAGGCTCGCCTACGGGTGTTTCTTGAGGCTGGATGGGCGCATTCCGCCTGACTTTCTGGAATATCCACAGGTCGCCTAGTCTCCAGTCTGTGCAACTCAGGTGTTGTGCTGAAAGTGCTTGACGCTCGAAGAGCGGGGTTTCATAAGAAAGCATACCTGGTTCCTGTCGCATCAAGTCAAATCCTGCCTGAGTAGCTTCCTGAAGGATATCCGCCCGGTCTACAACGGCGCTGGGACGTGTTAGAATGGGTAGGACACTTAAGTACAAGGTACCGCCAATCACCAATAATTCACTTGCGCGTTGCAGAAAGGCTTGGTAATAGTCTGGATACCAAGGTGGGTCGGCAAAGGCGACCTGATATTTATTTACCCCGTCGGCCAACGGTTCACGTAGGTCCCACTCGACCAGCCCTTTCTGGTATCCGGCTTTGCGTAAATCGCTAAGTAAGGCGGCGCTTTTGTTAAACAGCGTAACCTGGGCACCTTTATCATACAAGGGTGAGAATAGCGTCTTCGTGCCCAGCAGCGCAATGGCACCGCCCCTGGATGAGTCAGCCAACGCCTCAACTAACACAGGGATGTTAGTGGCCGTGAAACGCCAGTCATAATCGGCTGGATGTGAGTCGGCAAAAATTGAAGTATTGCTTTTGCGTGGGATATCTACTTCAACAGGCCATGACCCGGTCGATAAGTCATGAGCCCATTTGTCCTCGTAGTACGGCACATTGAGTTGCTGGAGCATGGCCACCACATCAACTGGATAAGCACCACGCGCGCCTAAAATGAATTGGTGGAGCGAATAACGCCTTTTAGCTAGGGTCGCCTCATTATATAATGTACACAAGCATTCAGCCAATGTTTTGGCATAAACCTCATCCACATTGAATGGCTGCATGTGCATCGGCATTTCAAACAGAAATTATTTGTGCAGGGAATGGCTAAAAACTGGTTTGCTCCTAGTTTGAGGAGTAAACCGACGCGCCAATTCTGCTTCCCAGGCGGCAGCTACCTCTTGCTGAATCAGCACTGACCGATGATGGTCTTCACCCATGCGAGAAAGCGTGGGGGTGAACGTAATGATGGGCAACGGAATGGTGCGCAAGGGGAAATTTGGGTGCACTTCGTCCTGTAAGCGGCTAACGAATTCAGCAACTTTTCGAGGTATATACTGGTCATTGTCAGATGTCAGGGTAACATAGCCATACACATCTAAACCAGTCTCCACCAGGCGGCGCATCACTTGGAACTGTTTGGCAAACAGTTCAGGATTGGCGCGGGTGTTAAAAGCAAATGAATCGGCATCAAATCCCTTGAAGCAGCCGACCCGCCCATACATAGGATAGGTAGCTATTCGGCGTAACTCGTCGGGATTTAGCGCTTCCCACAAATAATCGTTGCTCAGGTTGTCATCAGACCACAAATATACTTTGTGTTCCAGCCCGCGTCGACGTAACGCATCCACCACCCACAGCAACCATTCGGGCACTAAATCGGGCTGCCCACCTGACAAGTCAATGATAGGGCACTGTTTGTCCTCGGCTAGGTAAAGGTCTATCAACTCGTCAGCCGATAAAAACGCGGAATGCCTCGGGTTGCCATCGAGTAGGTTGTAGTCCACGAAACAGTACCAGCAGCGCCAACTGCAGACCGCATTTTGAAACACTTGAGCCTGCATCATTTCTTGGGCTGGCAACCCCAGGGCTTGGCTCGCTGGATCAATAGGCAACGGATTGGCGGGAAAACCAGCCCCAGGAATCGAGCGGCGAAAATGATGAATTCTGCCAAATCCTTGGCAATTATAAGACAGGGTGATATCCTGGCTTTGCTTGCTGTCGGCGAACTGCGTCATAAGTACTTTTTGGGCCAGTTTATCCAAGCCCTTGGTACGGTAGTGCGCCGAACGTTCTGCGGTGTCAATATAAGCAGCCATAAGATACGTGAGAGGCTAGGAATCGAGTGATAAAGTCAGTTGGGAACCTTCGTCTGGCAAGTCGGGCAAGCGGGTTTCGATATACTTAGTGATGAGCTGTTGCAAGTAAATCTCTTCTGCCGGTTCCAAATCCCGGTCATAGGGGATGCCATGCCAATACTTGATGCATTTACGGCAGCACGTAGCCGTAGCGTGCTGTGCGAAATAAATGATGTTGTATTTTTTAGTTGGCGTCTGTGTACCATCTTGATAGCGAGTGGTGCCAGCTTCCCTTACTGAAGATTTTATTCGCTTGGCGGCCTCCACTTTAAGCTTATTCTTTCCTTTGATTATCAAGCGTCGCTTGAATTTATCATTGATTGGTACCTCCCAAAAGTGCTGCCTAATGTATTCCTTCCGCAACTCTGAAAACAGCGCGTCGACTTGGCCAATATCTCGTTTGTACGCCTGCTGCCAGTCCACACTGTCTTCCTTGCAGGCATGGCAAGCGCACCCACTAACGTGAGTGGTGCGGCCCTTTTGGGCCGGAAACAGTGAAGCCCTTCCTCGCACTTGGTGGCCTTGCACTTTATGTCGGGAAGCGGCTCCCCAAATCCTAGACTTTCCATGTCGACGCGGAGTTAAATCAGTGCAGGGCATTCATTAGCAATTCACGCTCAACTTCGGGCAGTTCATCGAATCGGGCATGTTGCAGAACGACATCTCGCGCTACTTCCCAATGATTACCTCCTGCGGACTGTAGATTAGTGGCGGCTCCCCACCAATTGAGCTTTTTCTCGGCCATTAATCTAAAAGCCAAATAATTAGCCAAAGCGCCAGCATCAAGGCTCGCTGCGTCTGCTAACTTTTGAACCTTCGACTTGAGCAATTCTATCTGACCATTAGCTTCTCGAATAGCCTGGACGGATAGTTCGTTGGCGCGGTCGTCTAGCATAACCTGACCGGCAAAGACATTGGCGTCTACCTCGTCTTTCGAACTAATCATTTCGCGGGTGAAATCGTCGTCGCTTTCAATGATGGCTAGCGACTCCTGCTCGGGGTTCTGCGCGGCGTGCCTTACCTCGTGCAGTAGGTCGAATAGCCACCGGGTAGATGATTCAGTCTTTTGTTTGAGAACAATAACGTTCGCTCCATCTACCCGCCAACAGGCCCCGTGGAAATGGCTGGTGTCATTAAGAGGAAGCACAGGAATACCTAAATACCAAGCATATCGTAGCCCCGTTTCGAAAGTTAGTTCGCCGTAGAGTTGCAAGATTTGCTCCCGAAACTCAGCGGTGGACTCAGGTATTGGACGCCGTTCCAAATGACGACAAGCGTCAAGCAACGTTAGCGCCAGCATTTGGGCATAGATAGTGTACGGAGCAATCTTCTGCAAGCTGACATTGCTTGCTTTCTTGAAGCGGGTTTGGTGAACAGCACTCATATCAAGTACAAGCTGCTGGTTGCCCAGCAACTCGGCCGGTTCCACGCTCAGCATTTTGCTGATGATAGAAGCTGCCTGAAGCACTACTTGCCGGATAGCGGCCTCGCCTTCCACTATTGGACTCGTTAGGTAGGCTGCAATTTTTCTCGGCACCAACTTTTGCAATACAAAGTCCTTCTTGAATCCGAGCCGAGCCAAGTTGCTGAATAGGTTTGAGCGTGAAATCACGCCTTCGGATACAAATAGCTCCTCACGCACACTTATTCCCAACGCTTGAATCACTTCCTTCAAGCGGGTGAAACTGGCACCCGCGTATTCGGTATCCTCGTAACGTTGTACCTGCTGCTCTTTCATGACTAGAATGTCGGCTAGGTCTTTCTGGGTCATTCCTGAAGCAATGCGCGCTTTAATTAGCGCGATAGGCAGGTCCTCGAACGAATCTACTTGGAGGGTACGAATGCGGCCTTGTTTCAGGGCATCATACTCTTCAAGCTGTTGATTCAATTCAGTGTGCTGGCTCCGCATGGCATCTTCGTAAAGTTTTCGGCGAAGAGGCGAAACGTCTGCGGCTTGTGTGCTAGCAAATTCCGCAGCGGCGGCGGCGAACTTATTCGCTTGCGCTTTGGTGAGCTTGTACTGTTGTTCGTTCTTAATCATGGGTTTCTAGAGTTTTAGTCCAACAATACCCTTAGCACTGCCCGAATTTTTGTCGCATTGGAAAAAGTCTAGGTAAAGAGTGGTCGGCGGCGCCGCGATACCACTGCATGGGAAAAATTCGCCCAGATAAGCAGCTTTTTGGGCAGCTCTAGCTTGTCCAAATTCAAACATGAGCGGAGCAGAGACTAATAGGAAGTCAAGGTCAACCGTTGAGTCGTCCCAGCAAACGTCAAAGTCTCCCGGTACTTCTTTGTCAGTGCAAAAGCTGCCATCAATGTAGATGGCCTGACAACCGGCAGCTTTTAGTGCATCAATGCCCTGCATCAGACCCAGCAAAAGATTTTGCCGGTGCGGTGTGTGCCCGAACCTATCGGTAATCTCCTTCCAGCTTGCCCAATGAATGCCGGGGGGCAATATACCATAGGAGGTGAAAGGCGGTAGCGAAGATTTCATAATTGACACAACGATTTTGTTGTGTCGAAGTTACAAAAGTTTCCCAAATCTCATGGATAACTGGTTGATTTCAACAAAATCGAAGCTGCTTCCGGCCTTTGTTTCAGGATGATGAGACTAACATTCAATAATAGTCTTGGCCTAGGGGCCGTGGGAGGTGCGGCAAGGAGCAACGAGTGCGACCCGCGCTGCATAGAGCCTATTATGCACTATTGGCGTGTCTGGCCAGCATGATGGAGGCGAAGATGAAAAAATGAGGCCTTTGTAAGTTAGTGCTTAATTAGTTACAGTTGCAGGCCAAGCGCCGGAAGCGGCTGCAGTAAACAAAGCGGCATTCGACGACCTAGCGGCGGAGCAGTAACACAAAGCCGGTTTGCCTTTCGGGCTTGATTGAAAGTCAACACTTTTGATAAAATTGCCGTATCTTTGCATTAACAGTACTCGCCACGCTTCTCATTAGAACAGCGTACCAGGGCGAGTCTTTTTTTTGTCCTCTTCTCTACAGCTGTACTTTTTCAAGAACGGATGCAGTATATCAAACCGGCACGCACCTTAGATGGGCAAGTAGCTCTCTTGCGAGAGCGCGGGTTGACCATCGACGACGAAGATGAAGCGAAAAGGCAACTGGCTAACATCAACTACTATCGGTTGGCTAGCTACTTGGTGCCTTTGCAAGCAGACAAAGAAACACGTACTTACAAAGTAGGCACTTGCTTCGAAACCGCACTAGAGCTGTACCGCTTTGACCAACAACTGCGGGTAATGGTATTCGACTTAATTGAGCGCATCGAGGTAAGCGTCCGCACCCGGTTTATTTATACTATGTCGCTGAACCACTCGCCTTGGTGGTTTGAAGACGCCACTCTCTTTACTAATGCACTCGACCACGCCAAAAGCTTAGTAACTATTAGCGGAGAGTTGGAGCGCTCACATGAAGACTTTATCAAGAGTCACCGGCATCGCTACCCAAAGGATGGCCGCTTGCCACCCGTGTGGAAAACGCTGGAAATCGTGACCTTGGGAACGTTATCGCGGCTATATGGCAACCTGCGTCAGGACCTAGCGGGCCGCGATGAAATTGCGGCGTATTATCTGGTGCCACCGCGCCAGTACTTCTCAGGTTGGCTGCAAAGCCTGACACAGGTACGCAACATCTGCGCCCACCACGCCCGGCTTTGGAATCGCGTCATTACTGCCGCACCTAAACACATTAAACGTCCCCAGCCGCACTTATCCTATGGCCGTATTCGCCCTGACACGCTGCACAAGCTCTATCCGGCGCTATGCGTCATCAACCACTTGCTCTTTACTGTAGCACCTGACTTCGGCCTAAGCACCCGCTTAGCTGACCTTTTCGCCCAACATCCTAACGTGGACCCAGCCGCAATGGGCTTCCCCATAGAGTGGCGGGAGCACCCGCTATGGCAGTAAGCTCAACCCTTGGTCTAGGTGTGTGCTCTATCCGTTGTTGGTGGTATAGGTTTCCCGTTTGCGCGATGTGAGCCCCGAATCAAGCGAGGCCTTTAGGTTGTTTATGAAATTTTCGGCCGCTTTACTGGGAAATTCACCTCATAACGAAGCTGTTCATTTACGAAGTGGTGTGCAAACTACAGTCCCAACGCTTGAGCAGCATTGTAGGAAACCACGTTGTTAAGCTGGGTGTAGCGCTCAATCATCGCATCCGTTTTCTGCTTGGTCTGGTTCTTAATGGCCTTGTGGGATTGCCCGTTGAGCACAGCCACCGTCACGAAGGACACGCGCAGTGAGTGAGCAGAGTAATCCGCCCCGAGGCGCTTTTGCACGATCTTGTTGATGGAGATGTCGGAAAGCCGCTTGTCCGAGGTAGCCGCCATGTGTCCCGGCGCCGCCCGCGGAATCTTCACAAACAGCGGCCCCTTGGTGCGGCCCAGCAGATTGAGCCAGGCCCGTAAGCAGCGCACGGGGCAGAAATCCATCGTAGGCGCGTAAAAAATAGCTTTATCCTCCACCGCGCCGTACTGGTTGGTCTTGCTTTTGGCCAGATGCACCAGCAGCGCCCGCTCCGTGAATTCCAGCTGCTCAATGTTGAGCTCCATTAACTCGGAGCGCCGGAAGGCCCCCGCAAAGCCGAGCAGCAGCAACGCCCGGTCGCGCAGGCCGGCCGATGTTTCCAGATCGATGCGGCGAAGGGCCTGCTTTAGCTCGTCCACGGTGAAGGCTTGGGCCTGATCCTGCCGCTTGCCCAGGGTGCGGGCAATTCCTTCCATGACGATGTTGAGCGCATCGAGCGTGGCCGGTAGCCGGTGGCCGGCGAGCTGATGGGCTTTGCGGATGGCGGCCAGGTGCCGCTTGATGGTGGCCAGCGAATGCGGCCGGGTGAGCGGCTGCTGGCCTTTGCGCTTCTTCTTCTCCCCACTGCCCCCGTCGCCGGGTTCCGGGGTTGGCTTCTCCGTCGCCAGGTACGCCACGTACTCGGTCAGCGTTTCCACGTCGGCCGGCAGCGCCCGCAGCCCATGGCGCTCGCAGAAGGTGACGTAGCTTTTCAGGTCCGAAGTATAGGCGCGCTCGGTGTTGGCCGCGCCCTGCAGGCCGACTTCCAGGAAGCCGGCGACTTTGGCCGAGGCCCGGGCCAGCTGGGTGCTGACGGTGGGGGGAACAGGGGATGCCGGAACAATCGAAAGGTCTTCGCGCATAGAGTAGGCACAGGGAGCGTTAGAGCTACTGGATTCGGGAGTTCAACTTGACCTCGTTCCGACACCTTATATATAGGTCATCATGGACGAGTTGGGCATTGCCCAGCCGCGCTGGAAGGAGCTGACTTCGCTGGAGGCTATGAACGAATTTGTGCGGGAAGTAGGCTACCCGGTGCT
>NZ_NIRR01000048.1 GCF_002204745.1 Hymenobacter amundsenii | reverse complement strand
GGGCGCTACAAACATCCATTCGCCATCCGTTACGTCGCTGGGGTATGCTCTTTGCTGTGCCATACCCCAAATTACGCTACCAGTGCATAACAGGCTCTACTGCTCCACCGATGTTTCCACCTTCAGCCGCTGCCGTGGCCGGATGCTTTCCAGGGCCACCTGCAACACGTCGGTGCGCACATTCATGCTCGAAATCTTATTGTTACGGCGGGTTGGGTTCACGCGGTTGGTGAGCACGATACAGATGAGGTCTTCCTTGGGCTCGACCCAGAACATGGTGCCGGTAAAGCCGGTGTGGCCATAACTCAGCGGGGAAGCGCTTTTGGCCGAGTTCAGGGCCGGGTTGGCGGCGGGCCGGTCGAAGCCCAGAGCGCGGCGGTTATCGGGGCAGAACTGGCAGCGGGTGTACTCGGCCAGGGTTTCGGGCTTGAGGAGCTGCTGCCCACCATACTGCCCGTTCCAGGCATAAAGCTGCACGAGCTTGGCTAAATCGTTGGCCGAGCCAAACAGACCCGCGTGGCCCGACACGCCCCCGAGCAGGGCCGCGCCCTCATCGTCAACGGTGCCATAAAGCAGTTGGTGGCGGAACAGCGAGTCGTACTCGGTGGGCGCAATACGGCTGAGCGGGAAGCGGCGGGTGGGGTTGTAGCCAAGGGTGGTAGCGCCCAGCGGCCGGTAAAGCTCCCGGGTCACGTACCCATCGAGCGGCTGTCCGCTGGCCGCCTGCACGAAGCGCGGATAGAGAATAAATGACAGATCGGAGTACACGTAGCCGGGCTTCTCGTTGAGGGGCGACTCAGCAATGGCCTTGAAAATGAGGTCGGGGAAATCCTGGCGGGACCATAGGCCATTGGCCGTCCGCAACGGGAACCGGGCCGATGAATCGGGCCGGAAGTAGCGGCGGCTCAGCTCTGAGGGCTTGGTGAGCGAAACCTCGCGGGCGGCTGGGATCTTGCCAAAAATCGAGTTGAAGAACCCCTGGGGCTTGGTATAATCCTTCCAGAACGGAATCCAGGCCTTGAGGCGGGCCTGGTGGGTAAGCACGTCGCGCAGCTTCAGATCCTGTTTGTTGGTGCCGCGCAGCTCCGGGAAAAGCTGTCCCATCGTCATGTCGGGCGAAAACTTGCCCTGGTCTTGCAGCTTCATCAGGGCCGGTAGGGCGGCGCTTACTTTGGTGAGGGAGGCCAAGTCGTAGAGGTCATCATTCTGGACCGGACGGGCTGCCGCGCCGTAGGTCTGGGTGCCGTAGCTCTTGCGCAGCACCACCGTGCCCTTGCGCGCAATCAGCACCTCGCCGCCCGGGAAGGCCCCGGCCGCAAGCGCCGCGTTCATCACCGAATCGACGCGGCTTTCGAGGTTGTTGTTCATACCCACGGCCTCCGGGAAGCTGTAGCGCAGCCGAATGCCGCCCTTGGTGGGCAGCCCCAGCCCGTAGCCAAAGCGTCCCGAAGCCGCTACCGGCAGGTGTCCGCTGGCCGAAACGCCCCCGAAAATTACCTCGGCGGCCACTTCCTGGGCGTTCTGGCTTTCCTGGTAAGCCAGCACAACGGCCTCGGCCCGGCTCAGGTCGCGCAGGCGGTCCACGGCGTAGGCCGTCCCGAACACCGTCACGACCAGCTTCTGGCCTGGGCCGCCCAACTCGCGCAGCAGCACGTTCATTTCGGGCGTTACGCCGAAGCTGGTGGCGGGCTGGCGGCCCAGGTTGTTCACGCCCACCAGCACCAGGTTATAGGGTTTCAACAATTCACGCATCCGCGTCAGCTCATCCAGCGAGGGCGTGGCGGGCAGCCAGAAGTGGCGGGCGGGCGCATAGTCGGCCACCATGCGCTGAAACGCGGTGGTATCGGTGGTGCCTAGCGTGAGCGTGGCAAGCCGCAGCGTGTCAAGGCGCTGGAGGGGTAGCAAATTCTGCTGGTTGCGCAGCACCGTCATACTCTGCTCCGTCAGCTGGCGACTCAAGTACTGGGCGTGGGGCGTGTTGAGGTCGGCTACCAGGTTTTTCAGCGCAATGGGCCGATAGTTGTTCAGGCCCGACCACTGTTTCAGGGCCAACACCTTGCGGCAGCGGCGGTCTATTTCAGCCTGCGAAATGCGGCCCTGGTCGATGGCCTCCCGAATCATGCGCAGGGCCAGCGGAATGTTCTTGCTGAACTCCAAGATGTCGTTGCCGGCCAGCACGGCCCGCAAATCGGCCTCGCCGGGCGGGTACTTCGTGATGACGCCCTTCATGTTCATGGCGTCAGTGAAGATGACGCCCTCGAAGCCTAGCTTCTGGCGCAGCAGCCCTTCAATAATAGGTTTGGAAAGCGTGGAGGGCACGCCGGTGGTGTCGAGGGCCGGAATGTTGAGGTGGGCCACCATCATGCCGCCCAGTCCGCGCCGGATCAAGCTCTTAAACGGGAACAGCTCCAGCGTATCGAGCCGCTGCCGATCAATACGTAACAGGGGCAGGGCCAGGTGGGAGTCCACGTCGGTGTCGCCGTGGCCGGGGAAGTGCTTAGCCACGGCCAGCACGCCCGCGTCCTGCATGCCCTTCATGTACTGGTAACTCTTTTCGGTCACGTTCTCCCGGTTCTCGCCCCAGCTGCGGAAGCCGATGACCGGGTTCTGGGCGTTGTTGTTCACGTCGGCCACCGGGGCAAAGTTGACGTGCATGCCCAAGCGCTTGAACTGGGCGGCTACTTCCTGGCCCATCTGGTAAATGAGGGCGTTGTCGCGCAGGCCGCCCAAGCTCATCTGGAACGGGAAGCGCACCACGCTATCCAGGCGCATGCCCACACCCCACTCGGCGTCCATGGCCACCAGCAGCGGCACTTTGCTCTGGCCCTGGTACCGGTTCAGCAGCTTGCTCTGGCGTACCGGCCCGCCCTGGAAAAAAATCAGCCCCCCAATGCCATATTGCTGAATCAGCGCCGACACCGAATCCTCGTCGGTCCGGGTGCGGTTGGAGTAGGCGGCCACCATAAACAGCTGGGCCACCCGCTGGTCGGGCGTGAGCGTGGCCATCACCGAATCCACCCACTTCGACTGCGCTAGCTGTCCGGCAAATGGCACTGGCTGGTTGCGCGGGGCAGTGGCGGCCGGCGCCGGAACGGAACGCTTTTGGGCCCAACCAGGGAGCGAAGCGGATAAAAATAGCGCGGTTAGCAGCAGGCAATAGAAAAAGGAGCGGAGCACGGCGGGAGGGTTTAGACCCCTAATTTAGAGGATGCGCCCATAAGGCTGCCCACTGCCGCCCGAAACTATTCTTTTTCTATTCCTCACTTTTCACTCGCTTTGCGGTTGACCGCTATGCCCACTCCCCCCAATTCCCGCCCGCCTTTCTTTACCAATGGCGACGCCCGCCTGTTCAAATTCATCGGTATCGGACTAGGCTGTGCCTTTCTGTCCGGCTTGGTTTTGCTAGGGCTGGTGCTGTTTCTGAGTTAGCACCCTGATGCGCGACAGATAAGGACGCTCGTCAGTCCCGACTGCGGAGAAACTTCGCGTGTTGTCGTTGATTTATCTGGCAGCAGCATGCGGAGTTTCCCGGGCGTCGGAATGACGTGCTCGTTAGGCACTCTTGTCTTTACTTACTTTTTCTTCTTAACCATCGAGCCAAAGGCGCCTTTTTTCTCGAAGGCCGTCACCACTTCATCCTCGGCGGGGGTCCGCTTTACTACCGGGTTGTTGGCCCAGAACTCGGGGTCGTAGGGCTTGGCCTTGATGGCGGCCAGGTCGCGGTCGGTGAGGCTGGCGCGGGCGTAGGGCAGGCGCTGAACCTTGGTGCTCTGGTCGTAGAAGTAGGTGAACGACGACACCTTGATGGCCAGCGGGTCTTTACCGGGCTCGGTCAGGTCGGTGCTCAAATCCATCTTTATCAGCTCCAGCGGACCCACGCCGGCCGCACCGCCTTCTTTGAAGGCCATTTCAATGGTGAGCTTGGCATTGGTGAACTCCTGACGCGGGTTGTTGGTGCTGCCCGTGAAGCTGGGCTGCACCACGCGGTAGCGTACTATCTGGTTGGTTTCAATATCAATCCAGACCGTACCCTGAGCCCGATAGGCCACTTCGGGCCGGGTCTCGAACGAAATTTCGGCCACCCCACCCGTCGAGTCTTCTCCCAGGATGCCTTTCAGCTCCAGCAGGTAGTTTTTCTCCACGTTGGGGCTCATTAGGGCCAGTGAGGTGGCGCTGTCCTGGTTGGCATCGAAAAGGCCATAGCGGCGCGAGTACACCGAGAAGTTGCTCAGGCTGATAGCGGCCGGTACGGCAGCGTAGCGTCCCTGGGCCAGCGTAGTGCCCTCAATCCGGGCCGGGTTCGATTTCACGTTCCAGACCACTTCCTGCAGTTCAATGGGCTCGTTGTCGATGCGCGTGATCTGGCGGTAGAAGGCGCGGCCGTAGTACGTGCGGCGGTAGTTGCGTTGCAGGTTGCGGAAGGCCCGGTCGACGAGCTGGAACGGGAAGCTGGCCACTTTTACCTCGGGCAAGGCTACGGCCGCCGAAGCCAGCCCGATGTTGAGCGGCACCGCTGCCGAAGTTACCCGCACTGTGTCGCGCACGTGGCCCAGCTCCGATACCAGCAGCATGGCCGGCAGCTCTTTGACTACGAGCGTAAACTCACCTTCCAAGTTAGAGGTGGTGCCATTAGTGGTACCGATAACAGCAATGCTGGCGAAGGGCAGTACTTCCTGGGTTTCCCGGTCGCGCACCACGCCCCGCACCTGTACCTGGGCCTGGCCAAGCTGGGCAAGGGCCAGCAGCGGAAGCAGCCAGACCAAAAAACGAGCAATAAATAACGAGGAGCCAGAGAAACGGGCAGCGGGCATAAGCACAGCGAGAGAAAAGCAAAAAGAACCAAAAAAATACAACGCGGGCCTTACCCAAAACCGTGCCCGCCGCCGTAAAAGTACGTCTGAAACGCAACCGTACCCGGCCGTTGTAGTTAAGAGGGTAGCTTGATTTACTATTTGTTGCGCGCTTTTTGCTCTTAGACCAACGGATTGACCGACCTTTCAGGCAAAGGCCGATGCTGTAAACAGGTTGGCTAGCCCCGAACAACAGATAGCAGAGAATTATACATGAACCTCGAAACCCCTTTCCCATGCTAAAGCGAGATTTCCTTAAAAATAGCCTGCTCACGGTAGTAGGCGCCCTGGTGAGCCCCGCCGTACTGGCCGCCGCCCACGACGAAAAGCTGCTCCGCGAAGCCCGCGCTACGCCCATGGCCGACGGCCCCTTCACCCTCCCCGACCTGCCTTATTCCTTCAGTGCCCTGGAGCCCCACATCGATGCCCGCACGATGGAAATTCACCACGACGCCCACCACAAGGGCTACGTGTCGAAGCTCAACGCGGCCGTCATGGGCACGCCCGCCGAGAAAATGAGCCTGGCCGACTTGCTGGCCTCCATGAACAAGCAGCCCGAGGCCATCCGCAACAATGCCGGTGGCCACTGGAATCACTCCTTCTTTTGGCAGATTATGGCGCCCAAAGGCGGCGGCCAGCCCACCGGTAACCTCGCCACGGCCATCACCAAAGATTTCGGCTCCTTCGACAAGTTCAGCGAGGAGTTCACCAAAGCCGCCGGCAGCCGCTTCGGCTCGGGTTGGGCCTGGCTGATGGTAGATAAAAAGACCAATAAGCTGGTCGTCACCTCAACCCCCAACCAGGATAATCCCCTTATGGACCTGCCCGGTATGCAGCGCGGTACTCCCATTCTGGGCCTCGACGTTTGGGAGCACGCCTACTACCTCAAGCACCAGAACAAGCGTCCCGAGTACATCAAGGAGTTCTGGAACGTGGTAAACTGGAGCGAAGTCGGCAGCCGCTACGACGCCGCCCGCAAAGGGTGATTTTGTTAGCTGCTAGCTGCTAGCTGTTAGTAAGAACGTCATTCAGAGCGCAGCGAAGAATCTCGCGTGCTACTCGTTGGAATAAGCCTCAACGAGTAGCACGCGAGATTCTTCGCTGCGCTCTGAATGACGTTTTTTCTAATCCCCAATCCCTAATCCCTAATCCCTAATCAGCGGTTGAACTCACGGCATTCAGTACCGCTTGGTCGAGGTGGGTGAAGAATTGCAGGAGGGCTGCCGGAGCGTTTTCCTCAACCTGCACGCGCTTGGTCTGGCCCTGTGCAGTGGTAATGGTGAGGATGGTGGAGGGCATATCAACGGCCCCGGTGGTGTAAGTGTCGCGCAGTTGGAAGAAACCCAGTTGCTCCGCCTCGTGCAGTAACTGCCGTACAATGGCCGGATCGATTTTTACCTGCCGCTGGCCCTGAACAGGTGCGAACTGGCGGCCTTCGTATTCCACCCGGCCATCAGCAAAGAAACGGGCCGTGAAGTCGGGGCAGGTACCGAAGCAGGAAGTCCGGCTGAATGCCAGAACTGGCGCTATTTGCTGGGGTGCCTCGTTCAGCGTACCCGGAGCATTGGGCCCACCATCCGTTCTGGTTATTTCCGGGGCCGGAATAAAAATGGGCGGCGTTTCATGGTTGACCGGTATTTGCCTGGTAGGCGCAGGACCTTGCTCCGGCTCTTGGGTCGGTGGGGCGGGCTCGGGTTCGACAGGGGGCTGCCTGGTTGGCTCAGGCGTGGGAACTGGCATCGGCTCAGGGTCGACGGGCGGTTGCTTGGTTGGCCCGGGAGCAGGCTCGTTTTCGGGTGCCGGAACAAAAATGGGAGGTGTCTCGGGAGTGGGCATCGGTGCAGGTACTAGCACCGGCCCAGGAGAAGGTGCGGGTTGTGGCACTGGTTGCTGGGGCATAGGAGCCGGTTGCGGCGCTGGCTGCGGCATTGGTCCTTCTCGCACCGGCCCACGTCTGGGGCCAGGAGGCGTGGGCCCCGGCTGGGGCTCGGGGTAGTGTGGAGCAGGGTAGTGTGGAGCCGGATAGGAAGGCGCCGGATAGTAGTCACCGGGGTAACTCGGCCCGGGGGCCTGCTGCCAACGACTAGGCCGTTGCTGCTGGCGGCGCGGACTGTTGGTAGCCACGCCCGCATGGGTAGTGGCTGGCACGTAATAATTAACTGTGCAGGCGGGCAACGTGCTCAACCCCAACAGCAGGAGAAGCGGCGAGAGTAAGGAAGGGCGCATAAGTTGGGGTGTAAAGAAGTAGGTTATATAGTGAATCTGTAATAGCCAAACTTGGTGCCAGAACCAGCAAAAAGCCCCGCAGCCGGAAGGCTGCGGGGCTAAAAGTTCCCGAGGAAGCCGGAAAAGTTACGAGCGGCGCGTTTTGCGCGGCTTTTTAGGGTCCGTTACGTCGTCGGCGCCGGTGCCGGGTTCAGTGGCATCGTTGACCGCCAGGTTCTTGCCGCCTTTGCCGGTTTGCTTGGTTTGGGCGTCGCGCTCCTGGGCGGCCTTCATGGCGTCGGCGAGGCGGGCCGAGAAGCCGCTGGGCTTCTTGTCCTTGTTCTTCACCTTGTTGGCTTCGAGCTTGGCCCGTACCTTGTCGTCATCCACAAAGCGGCGGGTAATGGCCTGCTGGCCCATAGTTACCAAATTGGAAACCAGGTAATACCAAGTCAGGCCGGCGGCGAAGCTATTGAGCACGAAGAAGAAAATCAGCGGCATCAGGTAGCTGTAGAACTTCATCGGGCCCTGCATGGCCGAGGGGTTGTTCTGGTTCGTCTGGTAGGTCATGGCCAGCGTCGAAAGCGTCATCAGGACCGTGAACAGGCTGATGTGGTTGCCCATAAACGGCAGGGCGAAGGGCAGGATAATCGGGTTGTCGTAGGTGCTCAGGTCCTTGGCCCACAAAAACGCTTCCTGTCGCAACTCAATGGCATTGGGGAAGAACTGGAACATAGCGAACAGAATCGGCAGTGTCAGGAGCGTCGGCACGCATCCGCTCAGCGGGTTCACGCCCATGCTCTGGTTGAGCTTCATGGTCTCCTGCTGCTGCTTTACTTGGTCGTCGGGGTACTTCTCCTTAATGGCGTCGATTTCGGGCTTGAGCACCTTCATCTTGGCCTGGCTTTCGTAGGTTTTGTAGGTCAGGGGCCAGGTTACGAGCTTGATGAGCACCACCAGCAGTACGATAATCAGACCGTAGGAACTGATGAACTGCTGCAAAAAGTGGAACACCGGCAGGACCACGAACCGGTTTACCCACCGGAACAGGCCCCAACCCAAGGACACATTGCGGTCGAATTCGGGCGCCACTGTTTTGAGCAAATCCAACGAGTTCGGCCCGAAGAAAAACCGGAAGTTCGCCTTGCCCTGCTGCACATCGGCCACCGGGATTTTTAGCGTGCTGCTCAGGGTTTTGATGTAGGTTGTATCCTCCAGATCCACCGTTGAGTTGAGCTGACCCGAGGTAAACTCGTGGTCGGCCACGATGCCCGCGATGAAGAAGTTGTGCTTGTGAGCGGCCCACAGCAGCGGCTCTTCCACCTTAATTTCCTCTGGGGTCTCGCTGGCCTCAAATAGGACCGTGTGGTCGCCCGATACGAGGTAACGGTTAATGGCGGTGTGGTTGCGGTTTTGCTTGCGGTCCTGCTCGGTCTGGCGCACGTTGTCGACGAATGTGAACGTGAGCGGCTCCTGGGCCAGCGTCTGAGTCAGGCCATTGAAGCGCAGTTGGTAGCCCACCTCATACGACTCGGGCGCCAGCGTGTAGGTCTGCTCAATCTGCCCGCCGGCCACATCGGCAACGAAGCGCAGGCCGGTGCTGCCCTGGGGCTCGGACCGGAAGTAGAGGTCGGAAAGCTTTATCTGCCGGCCATCGGTGGTGCGGAAGCGCAGGTCCATTTTGGCGCTCTGAGCATCAAAAATATCGAGCGGCTGGCCGCCGAAGGTTTTGTACTTGTGCAGGCGTGCGGCCTGGGGCTGGCCACCCTTCGAGGAGAAGGTGACGGTAAGCAGCTTGTTGCTGAGCTCGGTGGTCTGGGCCGTGCCCTGGGCGGCGGTGGCAAACGAACCAAGCTGCTTTGTCAGTTGCGCCGAATCGGGTGCAACGCGCGCAGCAATGGCGCGGGCCGAATCTGTACCCGCGGTGGCCGACTTGGTGGTTTTGGCCAGCTCTACGGCGGCAGGCTCGGGTTTGGGCGCGAACTGAAGGTAAATCAGAAGCAAGGCTGCCATCAAAAACAGGCCAATTGCTGAATTTCTGTCCATTTAGGAAGTAGTGTGTGCCCGCAGCCGCACTGGCCCGGACGGGAAATACAAAAAGGGCCGCGGGCCGAAACCCGGCTACCCAACCGCAAAGGTCGGATTTGTAAGCCGAATATTTTTCGGTGGCCGGTTTTTTAGGAAAGGAGGGTGCTAAGAGGCCGATTACAGGCTGATAAAAGCACGTCATTCCGAGCGAAGCGAGGAATCTCGCGTGCTGACGCTGAGACGGCAACCCGATTACAGGATTACTTTCACAATGCCAGCACGCGAGCTTCCTCGCTTCGCTCGGAATGACGTTCCTTTTAATGCCTAATTATCCTTTCCTATACTGAATAGCGGCTTTCACGAAGCGCACGAACAGCGGATGGGGATTCTGGACGGTACTTTTCAGCTCGGGGTGGAATTGGCCGGCCACAAACCAAGGGTGGTTGGGTAGCTCTATCACTTCCACGAGGCCGGTTTCGGGGTTGCGGCCCGAGGCCATCATGCCAGCCGCCTCGTAGCGTTCCAAATAATCGTTGTTGAACTCGTAGCGGTGGCGGTGACGCTCGCTGATGTGGTTGCGGCCGTAGGCTTTGGCCGCCTTCGAGCCCCGGCGTAGCTCACAGTCGTAGGCCCCCAGGCGCATGGTGCCGCCTTTCTGGGTGATGTCCTTCTGGTCTTCCATCATGGCAATAACGGGCTCACTCGTGTTTGGGTCCATTTCGGTAGAAGAAGCCTGCGCCAGGCCCAACACGTTGCGACCGAATTCGACCACCGCTACCTGCATGCCGAGGCAGATACCGAAGAAGGGAATCTTGTTTTCGCGCACGTACTGCACGGCGGCAATCTTGCCTTCGAAGCCCCGTTCGCCGAAACCCGGCGCCACCAGCACGCCGTGCACGCCGTGCAGCTGCTGGGCCACGTTTTCGGCCGTCAAATTATCGCTCTGGATGCTGCGCACCGTGACTTTGCACTCGTTCTGGGCCCCGGCATGGATGAACGACTCGATGATAGACTTATAAGCGTCGGGCAGCTCCACATATTTACCCACCAAGGCAATGGTCACCTCCTCGGTCGGGTTTTTCAGGCGACCCAGAAAGTCCTTCCAGGCTTCCAGATCGGGCTGGGCCGCGCCGCCTTTCAGGTTGAGCTTTTTGATAACCCGCTCATCGAGGTGCTCTTTCAGCATGAGCAGCGGCACCGAGTAAATACTGTCGGCGTCGAGGCTCTCGATAACGGAGTTAATGTTGACGTTGCAGAAGAGCGCGATTTTCCGGCGCATCTCGGCCGGAATCGGGTACTCGGAGCGGCAGACCAGGATGTCGGGCTGGAGGCCGGCGCTACGCAGGTCACGCACAGAGTGCTGGGTGGGCTTGGTTTTGAGCTCCCCGGCCGCTTTCAGATAGGGCAGCAGCGTGAGGTGAATCACGAGGGAGCTGCTCTCGGGCAGTTCCCAGCGCAACTGCCGCACCGATTCCACGAAGGGCAGGCTCTCAATGTCGCCAATGGAGCCCCCAATTTCGGTAATCACTACATCGAACTGGCCCGTTTGGCCCAGTAGCAGCATGCGCCGCTTAATCTCGTCGGTAATATGGGGCACCACCTGCACGGTTTTACCCAGGTAGGCGCCCTCGCGCTCCTTGGTAATCACGTGGTCGTAGATACGGCCGGTGGTGACGTTGTTTGCCTGGGAGGTAGGCACGTTCAGGAACCGCTCGTAGTGGCCTAGGTCTAGGTCGGTTTCGGCCCCGTCGTCGGTTACGTAACATTCGCCGTGCTCGTAGGGGTTGAGCGTGCCGGGGTCGATGTTGATATAGGGGTCGAACTTCTGGATGGTGACCCGGAAGCCGCGGGCTTGCAGCAATTTGGCCAGCGAGGCCGAAATGATGCCCTTACCCAGGGAAGAAGTAACGCCGCCCGTTACAAAAATGTACTTGGCCGTTGCAGCCGCGGAAGTGGAATTTCGGTCTGGCATAACGGGAAACAAAGTTAGGCGTTATCTCCGGGCCGCGGCCGTTGCGGACTATCTATTTCGGGTTATGGAGGAGCTGAAATAAATGCAGGAACTACAATGAATGCAGAAAGATGGTCGTTCGGCGAGTGGTAAAGGATGCCCGTCTTTCCCGAATCGATGGTGCGTTTTACTTCAGCCCAACTGTGCCCCCGATAACTTCCTGGATCGGGCCAGTGCCTACCAGTTGCTGGCGCAGCGTGTCGGCGGCCTCATCGAGTTGGGGGCGAATCTGGTCGAGGGCGAGCCGTAGTCCTTGCACGTCGGCGAGGCGGGCGGCTTTGCTTTGGCCGTAGCCGTGGTACATGGCCACGCGCACTTTGCTGCGGCCCCGGCCAGCGTAGGTACCGATTACCTCGCCCCGCGAATCAATGATCTGCACTTCGGCTTTTACATCGGTGCGGTACCACTCCAGCGGAATGCCCAACAGGCTGGGCGTCATCAGTGTCAGCATCTGAAAAAACTGCAGAAAACGACCCGTGCGCTGCTGGTCTGCCTGCACTACCTGCAGCTTGGCGTAGCCGTACGTGAGGCTGTCGGTGCCCACATCGAGGGCAGTGGTAGTCGATTCGGCCAGATGATAGGACAGTTCCTGGCGGAATACTTTGGCCGGGTCGTCGGGGTAGCCATCTTCCGAGGTGGTCGTGAGTGGGCCGGCTTCTATAACGGCTTCCAACCTGGGCAGCGTCCCCACTGCTACCGAGCTATTGGCGCGAATGGTGCTGAAAACAGCCTTCTCCGTCGATTTGCAACCGGTTAGGCTTAAGCCAGCCAACAGAAACAGAATGGCACCACGGTGAAGAGTAGGCATACGCTGGGGATTTAGCAGACTAGCAGTCAGGTAGGAAGGCAAAAATACGGCGCTTCACAAGGAGTTTCAGCCTCTTAAACGAGGAAATATTTGATTAAAATAGTATTTATATATTAAAAAATGTAATTACTAGATCAAAATATGTGCATCATCTTCAACAAATTAAAAAAAAGCCCCACTGCCGCGGGGGCAATGAGGGCTTAAATCAGTTGAAGGCCAAGCGGCTAATGAACGGGCTGAGCCAAGGCACCATCGGCTTCAACCAAATCGAGTACAGGATCGGGAGCCACGTAATTATCAATGAATTCGCCTTCCCAACGGGCCACTACAGCCGAGGCCAGGCAGTTGCCGGCCACGTTCACGGCCGTACGGGCCATATCCATGAGCGCATCGATACCCAGGATAATAAACACGGGCCAAGCGGGCAGATTGAACGAAGCTACCGTAGCCAGCAGAATTACGAGCGAGGCGCGGGGCACGCCCGCCACACCCTTGCTGGTGAGCATGAGCGTGAATACCATCACGAGCTGCTGGCCAAACGTCAGGTCGACGCCCGCTGCCTGGGCCACGAACACGGCCGCCAGCGAGAGATAGAGCGTGGTACCATCGAGGTTGAACGAGTAACCCGTCGGCATCACGAAAGCCACAATGCGGCGCGGCACGCCCACGCTTTCCATGGCTTCCATGGCCCGCGGCAGCGCCGCTTCCGAGGAGGTCGTGGCGAAGGCAATGCTCACGGGCTCGGCAATGGCTTTCACGATGCGCATTACGGGCAGGCGCGCGATAAGGGCTACCGGCAGCAGCACCACCAACACAAACACAATAAGCGCCGCGTAAAGGGTCAGAAGCAGCTGGAAGGCATTCAGTAGCGGCGCGAAGCCCATTTTACCCACCGTGTAAGCAATAGCGCCACCCACACCAATAGGGGCGAAGTACATTACTACGTTGGTGAATTTGAACATCACCTCCGACAAACTCTCGGTTACCTGGAGCAGGGGCTGGCGGTGTTTCTGGTGCACCATGGCCAAGCCGATGGCGAAAATGATGGCGAACACCACCACCTGCAGCACCTCACCGTTGGCCACCGATTTGGCAATGTTTTCGGGGAAAATATGCAGGATAATGTCGCTGGTACTCTGCTCCACCGTCTGGAGCTGCTCGGTGTCGGCGGCAATACCGCTACGGTTGATGCCCGCCCCGGCCTTGGTCAGGTTGATGGCCGCCAGCCCGATGAAGAGGGCGAACGTGGTCACGACTTCGAAGTACACCAGGGCCTTAATACCCATGCGGCCCACCTGCTTAAGGTCGGCGTGGCCGGCAATGCCCACAACCAGCGTGGCAAAAACCAGCGGCGCGATAATGGTTTTGACGAGGCGCAGGAACACGTCACTCAATACCTTCATATTCACGGCAAAAACCGGGAAGTCATTGCCAATCTCAGCGCCCACAAACATGCTCACCACAATCCAGAACGTGAGCGAGCGGCGTTGCCAGCCCACCCAGGCCAAAGCGGCCAGAAACAGCCAGCGGGCGGCCAAGGCCACGGTGGGGTCGAGTAGGGGTTGGGCCTGGCTGGCGAGCACCGTGAGCCCGGCTGCCAGCGCGAATAAGAGGAGCGTAAGAAGCGTGAGTCGCGATATTTTCATGCGGGGTAGGGGCGCGTGGCACGCGCCCGCCAGTTTGGTGGGAGATAAGGATTCGGAGCAGTCGCCGCCTGAGAAAAAAAAGCGGGTTTGGACAAATATAGCTTTCCGCGCCGGAGAAGCGCGCCCAAACCGTTAGCTTCGACCATTGCGCCTTCCGTTATGCCGCAAAAGTGGCAGACGCGTTTGGTTTGCTTCTCTAACTCTCTAAAAACCGGCGGCCGCGTGCTACGCGCCCCTACTGCCTATGCTGACTTGGACTCTGACGCCGCTGTCGTTGCCGTTGCGCTTTACCTGGAAGATTGCCCGCAACGCCACCGCCACCAAAACCAACTTGTTGGTGCAAGTAGCTGGTGGCGGTCACGTGGGCCGGGGCGAGGCAGCCCCCAACATCCGCTACCACGAAACGCCCGAAGGGTTGCAAGCCGAGTTTGCCCAACTGGTGGCCAATGGCTTAAGCCGCTGCGAAACGCTAACCGATCTAACCGCCTTTTTGGCCCAGCATCCGCCCGCGGCGGCGTTGCGGTTCGCGCTCGAATCGGCTTTGGTACACCGCGAGGCCAGCCGGTTGGGGCAATCTGTGCCGACTTATTTGGGGGTGCCCGCGCCGAATGGGCCGGTACCCACCGCCGTTTCGCTGCCCATTATGGAGCCGCAGCAGGTGGCCGGGTTCGTGCATGAGCAGGGGCTGACGCGGTTTCCGATGCTTAAAATAAAAGTGGACCGCGACGGCGCGCTGGATTTGCTAACGGAAGTCACGCGCCTGCTGCCCGGCCACCCGCTCATCATCGACGGCAACGAGGCCTGGCCCGACGCCGACAGCCTGCGCCGGAGTTGGGAGCAGATTCAGCGCCTGCCCGGCCTGCGCGTGCGTCTGCTCGAACAACCGCTACCCGCCGCCCGCGCCGCCGACTACCGCGCCCTTAAAGGCCAACTCAACTGCCCCGTTTTCGCCGACGAATCGGTGACCGGCCACGCCGATTTTGCTGAAATAGCCCGGCAGTTCGACGGTGTCAACATGAAGCTTATGAAGGCCGGCGGCTACCTCAACGGCCTGCACATTCTGCGCGAAACCCGGGCCCACGGCCTGCAAACAATGCTTGGTTGCATGGTCGAAACGTCGCTCGGCATCTGGTCGGCCCTGCAAATCAGCGCCCTGGCCGACGTCTGCGACCTCGACGGTTTCCTCATCGTCCGCGACGAACCTTTTGGGCTGGTGCAAGAAGCCGACGGGCTGCTGACGGGAGTGAGGTGAGAGGGTAGTAAGCGAAAACATAGAATAGCCCGTCATGCTGAGCGAAGCCGAAGCATGACGGGCTATTTATTCACTACCTCATCACTACCTCCCGCTTACTTCAACTTCGCATCCAGCGCCTGAATCTGCTGGTCTAGGGCCGAGGTATCGGCTTTGCGCTGGGTGCTGAGCAGGCTGATTTTCTGATTTAATAAACCGATTTTTTCGGCCATCAGACCGATTTTCGAGTTCATCTCAGTAAGGCGGGCCTCCAAGGCACCAGCGTTGGCCGGGGCCGGGCGGGGGTCGATGTAGGTGCTGAACTGGGTATCGGCCGGTACCGAGCTGTCGCCGCGGGCCTGGGCCGCGCTGGCGGGCGAGCCGAACACGATGCTGCCATCGGGGCGCACGTAGTCGCCTTCTTTAAGGGTAGTGATTTTGCCACCGGGCAATTCCACCATGCCATTTTTGTAGTTGATTTTAGTGCCATTGCTGAGCAGCACGTTCTTGGTAAGTGCGGTGGGCCGCTTGCCCTGCACGAGCACTACTTCGCCATTTTGCAGCATAAAGCGGTCGGAGGGGTTCGTTTCAACCGGACCGGCTACGTTGGTGGTAGTCTGGGCCCGCAGGACGGGCGCGGCGCTCAGGCCGAATAGCAAAACAAACAGGACTTTTTTCATGGGGCACGGGGTTAAGGGAGCAAAACTCAGCCGCTTTACGCAAAGTGGCCGGCGACGTTTAGCGCCAGAAGCAAAGGAGCATCAATGGGCCATTAAAGGCTTTATTGTAGTAGTTTTAAGTAAATATCTAGGAACAATGTTGCGACATAAAATGTATGTACATATATTTGTATCGCGTTCTGGTTCTTTCTACCGCCTATGAAAATTGAAGACGAAATCAAGCAGCCCGCTTTCCACAGCGACTATCACAAGGCTCATATCAACCTAATATTCACGGCTGGCTGGCTTCAGCAGCAACAGAGCGCCTTTTTTAAGGAATACGGTCTTACGCTGCCTCAATTTAACATTCTGCGCATTCTGCGCGGCCAGCACCCCAAGCCGGCCACGGTCAACCTGCTCATCGAGCGGATGCTTGATAAGACCAGCAATGCCTCGCGCATCGTTGATAAGCTCGAAAGCAAGGCGCTCGTAACCCGTTGCGTGTGCCCCAGCAACCGCCGGGCCGTAGACATCCGCATTACGGAGGCCGGGCTGGCGTTACTCAGCCGCCTCGATGAAACCATGCAAACCCAACGCTTGGGCACCCAGAATCTGACGTTGGCCGAAGCTGCCCAACTCAGCGACCTACTCGATAAAATTCGCGATTGACGGTTGAATCCAACTTTTCTACGCTTTTCACTTCCTTTTTTCCTTCTCATGAAAAAGATTCTTCTGCCTGCCCTGCTAGCAGCCTCGCTACTAGCCGCTGCCCCAGCTTCGGCTCAGAAAAAAATGACTCCCGGCTCGTCGAAAGCCTCTTCCACGAGCTACCAGCTGCAGCCGCAACTGAGCACGCTGGGCTGGATAGGTAAAAAAGTAACCGGCGAGCATAATGGCACCATGCAGTTCAAGGACGGTGCTATTCTGGTGCGCGGCAGCCAGGTAGTAGGCGGCACTTTCGTGGTCGACATGACCTCGCTGAAAGTAGATGACCTCAAGGAGCAGGAGTACAACGCCAAACTGGTGGGCCACCTGCGCTCGGAGGATTTCTTCAGCATCGACAAAAATGCCACCTCTACGTTCAAAATCACGAGCGTAACGCCGCTTAAAGGCGATGCTAAGGGCAACAACGCCACCGTGAAGGGCGACCTTACGATCAAGGGCATTACCCAGCCCATCAGCTTCCCGGCCAAAACCGGCGTAAAGAACGGCGTGGCTTCGGCTACCGGCGTGGCCACCATCGACCGCACCAAGTTCGACATCAAGTACGGCTCGAAGTCGTTCTTCGAAAGTATCGGCGACAAAGCCATCATGGACGACTTCACGCTCAATTTCAACGTAATTGCCAAGAACTAGTAGCTGAGGCATAAGCGCCTGCGCTAATAGCCTGACTAGCCAAAAAGCCTCCGCAACAGCTGTTGCGGAGGCTTTTTGATTTTCTATGAGCCGTTTAATTTATTGCCCGCCGTTGCTGGGTACAGTGTTAATGGGAGCGGGAACGGTTACCGGAACAACGGCCGCGCTATTGCGAAAGTTGATTTTCAGGGGAGCTATGCCCGTCTCGCGCAGAGCCACGATGCCATACACGGTTTCGCCGGGATGCAACACCTTATTGGTGAGGTCGTAGCGGGCAAATTCGTTGCGCATGTTCTTGTTGGCGGCACTAGCTCCCAGCATGTTACCGCCGGCCACCACCGGTCCCCAAGGCAAAATAGTGCCGCCCGTCGTCTGGCCGGTGTACGGGTCGTAGGTGCCACCTACTTGGCCAATGCCGAGCACATATAGCAAGTAAATCGCTACGCCTTGTTTCAGGTCTTCGGAAGCCTGCAGCGACGAAACGGGCTGTATCGGTCGGTCAGCGAAAGTCAGCTCTAAATCGCGGGAAAAATTGAGGTCGGCCACCGTGTTATTGCGGAGCTGCACGGCCACGATCTGGTAGCCCCGCTTACGCTCCTTCTTTACGTACTTCTTGTTGGCCCCATTCATTATCAGCGCATTGTAGCGGTAGCTGAAATCGAGCGGCGCGCCACTCGCACTAGCAGATTGATACGACGTGAGGCGCTCGGGCTGGATGGCGTGGTAGCTACCGGCGCAGCCAGAAAGTAATGTGGCCGCCGAAGCAATGGCGGTTAATCGGGTAAACGTGTTCCGCATATAGTAATACGAAAGGAGGAATAGGATACGAATATCGGGCGTTGATACTCCGAGCAAATATAATTGCGGGTTTGATAGGCTTTATTGGGAGAATGAAAAGTTTATGAATTTTCTTGCCGCAATCCACAGCTATTTATAACCGTCTGATTGAAAGTATGTTAAATAATGTATTTTTTATTCGGCCATCGTTAGTTCGCGGGGTAGCTCGAACTTGAGGCTCCGGCTTTTACTGCGGCCATGAAGCTGAGTCAGGAAATCATCCAAATCGGTTTTGTACTCCAGCCATAAATCCTCGTGCAGGTTTTTCTGCACCAACTGCACGGTGCGGGCCGCAAGGCGAGCCGTAGCCGTGAAAAACCCGGCGTAGGGGCTCTCGAACTGCCCGGTGTAGTTCTCGAAAATGTGGCGTAGCGCGTACAGATTCAAATCGATTTCCAGGCGCTTGTCCTTGCTGATGCGCCGGGCGCGGGCCACCTCCTTCACGGTTTTGCTCAGCGCTTTGGTAAGGCTGCGGTTGAGCAGCCGGCCCGTTGCGCCCACGGCAAATAGCTCGTGAATCTGGTCGGAGGCCTGCTCGAACACCGTTTCGGAGTCGACGTCGGGCAACAGTTCGTAGCAGAGTGTATCGTAAAGCTCGGCGTCGCGGCGGGCTGCTCGCAGCAGCAAGGCTTCCTTCTCCTTGTCGGAAAGCTGTTTGAGGGCGCGCTTAAACTCGGCGGACGGAACGGGCATGGAGGGAGACTAAAAACTAAAAATGAAGAATTAAAAGTTAACGGGCCAGTCTGGCGAGCTGTTTCAACGGGTTCATAACGCGGTGGCCGCAGGCTGCCAGACTCTTTTTAAAGCCCGGAAACGATTCGCGCCTTGAGCCTGTTATACCCGGCCGCCAAGGCTCTGGTAGCCGGCTTTTTGCCCGTTTTTTCGTATTTTTGTGCCATGAACAGCAACCCGCAAATCGAGTACGACGAGGACGTTCTGCTCCTGGAAGAAACGATTGACGTGCGCGACCTGATCGTGTACAATGATGACCACAATACGTTCGACCACGTGATCAAAACCCTGATAGACGTGTGTGGCCACCAGCCCGAGCAGGCCGAGCAGTGCACGTTGCTTATCCATTACAAAGGCCAGTGCACCGTCAAGCACGGCAGCTACGACGAGCTGGCTGGCATGTGCACCGCTATCCATGACCGCGGCATCTCGGCCGACGTCCTTTAATTTGAGCTGTTAGCTGACAGCTAATAGCTTTCCGCGGGCGTGGAGGGCGGAAAATGCTAACAGCTAACAGCTTTCAGCTAATAGCTAACCAAATGGAGTTTCCTTCCAAATTGATTGAAAACGCCGTGGGCGAGCTCTCGAAGCTGCCGGGGGTGGGCAAGAAAACGGCGCTACGGCTGGCGTTGCACCTGCTGAAAGCCGAAACCGATACCACTGCCTCGCTGGCGGAGGCGCTGGCTAAGATGCGTTTCGAAATCCGCTACTGCGATACCTGCCACAATATTTCCGATACGGCAGAGTGTGCCATCTGCGCCAACCACCTGCGCGACCAGAGCACGGTCTGCGTGGTATCGGATATCCGCGACGTGATTGCCATTGAGAATACGGCCCAGTACCAGGGTATGTACCACGTGCTGGGCGGCGTTATTTCACCCATCGAAGGCATCGGGCCCTCCGACCTTACCATCGATTCGTTGCTGGATCGCGTAACCCGCGATGGCTCCGAAATCCGCGAGGTTATCTTGGCCATCAGCCCCACGATGGAGGGCGACACCACCGCCTTTTACCTCTCGCGCAAACTCCGCGACCTTCCCAACCTGCACGTGAGCACCATCGCCCGCGGCATCCCGATGGGCGGCGAGTTGGAGTATGCCGACGAAATCACCCTGGGCCGCAGCATTGTCGACAGGCAGCGCCAGATGCAGTAGGGGAGGAGCTTCGCGCTACAGCCCTTCTGCGTAACTTTCGCGGCCTTTACCACCGCCGACGCTCTGCCCTGTGCCGACTGAAGAAGTTGCCCTCTCCGTTGTTATTGTCAACTACAACGTCTGCTACTTTCTGGAGCAGGCGCTGCTGTCGGTGCGCCGGGCGGGCGAGAAGCTGGGCCGGCCGCTGGAGGTGTTCGTGGTCGATAACAACTCGGTCGATGGTTCGGTGTCGATGGTGCGGGCCCGCTTTCCAGAGGTTATCCTCATTGCCAATCACGATAACCCAGGCTTCTCGAAGGCAAACAACCAAGCGCTGCGGGTGGCGCGGGGCCGCTACGTGCTGCTGCTCAACCCCGATACGGTGGTGGAGGAAGATACCTTCCGGCTCTGCTGCGAGTTCATGGACGAGCACCCGCGCTGCGGCGGGTTGGGTGTGAAAATGCTCGATGGGCAAGGCCGGTTTCTGCCCGAAAGCAAGCGCGGGCTGCCCACGCCGGCGGTGGCGTTCTACAAGATATTTGGGCTGGCGCAGCTGTTTCCGAAGTCGCGGCGCTTCGGGCGCTACCACCTCGGCTTCCTCAGCCCCGACGAAACCCACGAAATTGAAGTGCTTAGCGGGGCTTTTATGCTGATGCGCCAAGCCGCGCTCGACGAGGTAGGGCTGCTCGATGAGGACTACTTCATGTACGGTGAGGACATCGACCTTTCGTACCGGCTGATGCAGGGCGGCTGGCAGAACTACTACTACCCCGGCACCCGCATCATTCATTACAAGGGCGAGAGCACCAAGCGCACGAGCGTGAACTACGTGTTCGTGTTCTACCGGGCGATGGTGATTTTCGCCCGCAAGCACTTTGCGCCCCAGCGCGCGGGCACGTTTTCGCTGCTGATTAATATGGCCATTTGGCTGCGGGCGGGCGCGGCCGTAGTTCAGCGGCTGCTGGTGAGGGCGGCCCCGGTGCTGCTCGATGCCGGACTAGTGTACGCGGGCATGTACCTGCTGAAAAACTACTGGGAGCTCAACCACAAATACGTGCGCGAGCCCTATCCCGCCCAGTACATGCTGGTGGCCGTGCCCGTGTACATTGCCGTGTGGCTGCTGGCGGCGTTTTTCAGCGGGGCCTACGACCGGCCGTTCCGGGCCGGGCGGCTGGTGCGCGGCATTGCCGTGGGCACGCTGCTGATTTCGGCCTTCAGCAACTTCCTGGATGCCTGGCGCTTCTCGAAGGCCCTGATTGTGTTGGGCGGTGCTTGGGCCGTAACGGCGCTGCTGCTGCGCCGGCTGGCGGGCAACTTTCTGCGCTACCGCCGCTTCAGCCTCACCGATCATTACCAGAAAAACGTGGGCATCGTGGGTTCGGGCGAGGAAAGCCACCGGGTGCGCCAGTTGCTGGAGCAGGCCGCCGTGCCGGCCCGCGTGATTGGCTACGTGGAGCCTAACGCGGCCGGTCCGCGCCCAGCCAGCGGTGCGCTGCCGCTGCCCGACGATTTGCTGGGCGAGGTGCGCCAGCTCGCTGATATTATCCGCATCTACGGGCTGAATGAGCTGGTTTTTTGCGGCCGCGACCTGCCGGCCAGTCAGATTATCGGCCTCATGGTAAGCCTGCCCCAACAGCCCCCGGTAGCCTTCAAAATTCTGCCCCAGGACAGCGAGTACATCATCGGCAGCTCGGGCAAGGATTCGCCCGGCGACTACTACGCCCTCGACATCACACTAAATCTGTTCCGGCCCGCGCAGGTGCGCAACAAGCGGCTGCTCGATCTGCTGGTGAGTTTGCTGCTGCTGGTCCTGAGTCCGGTATTGGTTTGGGGACAGGCTAGCAAAGGCGGCTTTCTGCGCAACTGCCTGCGGGTGTTGGGCGGTTCGCGTACCTGGGTTGGCCTACGCCACGCCGCGGCCCCCCAGCACGCTATCCGCCCCATCCTCTCGCCCACCGATGCCGTGCACTCAGCCGCCCCGCTCCCCGATACCACCCGCCGCCGCCTGGAACTGCTCTATGCCAAAGACTATGAGCCCACCACCGATTTGCGGGTGCTCGGCCAGTGTTTCCGGCAGTTGGGACGGGAGCAGGAGTAAGAGGGAAGCCAGCAACGAGGAGCTGAAGCTGGTTAAAAAGTTGCTAGAAGCAAAGCAATTGTCATGCTGAGCGCAGCCGAAGCATCTCTACCGCTTCGTAGAACGACTGCTACGAAGCGGTAGAGATGCTTCGGCTGCGCTCAGCATGACGTTCTATAGACTTTCTAAACAGCTTCGCTATAAGTTAGAGCAGCTTGTCATTCAGCGCGCAGTAAAGAATGACCGTTTTCATGCATAACTACTTTTGCTAAAAGCCTTTTTCCAGCGGCATTCGTACATTCTGCCCTACATTTACCCTTCCCCACCAACCCACCCCGCTTATGTCCGCTGCCGCCCCCGACACTACAACCACCGCGCCCCTTATCCTGTCCGACCGCATCAATGCCATGCAGGAGTCGCAGACGATTGCCATGGCTAAAAAGGCGCGGGCGTTGGCCGCCGAGGGCGTCGATGTGATTAGCCTGAGCTTCGGCGAGCCCGATTTCCAAACGCCCCAGTACATCAAGGATGCTGCCAAGCAAGCCCTGGACGACGGCTACACCTTCTACACGCCGGTGCCCGGCTACCTAGAGTTGCGCCAGGCTATCTGCGACAAATTCGAGCGCGACAATCAGCTGAGCTACAAGCCCGAGAATATCGTGGTGAGCACCGGGGCCAAACAGGCGTTGGCCAACGCTGTGCTGAGCCTGGTGAACCCCGGCGACGAGGTGGTGGTATTCGCGCCTTACTGGGTGAGCTACGAGGAGATGGTACGGCTGGCCGAGGGCATATCGGTGCCGCTGCTGGGCGCGATGGAGAACAACTTCAAAGTGACGGCCGCGCAGTTGGAAGCCGCCATCACGCCCCGTACCAAGCTGCTCATGTACTCCTCGCCCTGTAACCCCACCGGGGCTGTCTTCAACCGCGACGAACTAGCCGCCATTGCCGAGGTGCTGCTGCGCCACCCTCACGTATATGTGCTGGCTGACGAGATTTACGAGTACATCAACTTCGTGGGTGAGCATGTGAGCCTGGCCCAGTTCGACGCCATCAAGGACCGCGTGATTACCGTCAATGGCTTCTCGAAGGGCTACGCCATGACCGGCTGGCGGGTGGGCTACCTGGCCGCCCAGCGCGAAATTGCCGCCGCCTGCGAGAAAATCCAGAGCCAGATTACCTCCGGCACCTGCTCGATTGCCCAGCGGGCCAGCATTGCGGCGCTGGAAGGCGGCCGCGCGTCGGCCGACGAGATGGTGGCCGCTTACCGCCGCCGCCGCGATATGGTGCTGGAACTGGCGGCCGATATTCCCGGTTTCCGCACCAACGTGCCCAGCGGCGCTTTCTACCTGTTTCCTGACGTGAGCGGCTACTTCGGCCGTAGCACGCCTGCCGGCGAAACCATCAGTAGCGCTGCTGACCTAGCCATGTACCTGCTCAACGAAGCCCACGTAGCAGCCGTAGATGGGGCCGCTTTCGGGGCGCCCGACTGCATCCGCTTCAGCACTGCCGCCGCCGACGACAAGCTGCGCGAGGCGTTCGTACGGATTAAGGACGCGCTGGCAAAGCTTAAATAGATATGAGTACAGAGAAGTGAGAGGCGAGACTTTTTTGCTACACGGCCAGACGACATTCATGTGGATGAGGACGAGGTAATGGCGCTGGCCACCCTCATGACTTTCAAATGTGCCCTCGTCGATGTGCCGTTTGGCGGCGCTAAGGGTGGCGT
>NZ_NIRR01000047.1 GCF_002204745.1 Hymenobacter amundsenii | reverse complement strand
AGTACTAAAAGTGTCTCTGCGTGTCGTAAAGGGCTTCCAATGCGTTGAGGTGCTTTTGATAAACCGCGTTTCGGCGCACCAGTGCATAACAGGCTCTAGAGGTGTTCGATTCAATCCTTACCGCGCGCGGCCTTACGCTGGCCCAGGTGCAGGCGGTACAATTGCAACGCTACCAGGCCCATGGCGGTTTCGAAACTCAGCTGCAACTTGATTGGGTAGAAGAGAAGGTTATCGGACCTTATGTGTTGGAAGGGTGACGGGTCGGGTTAGACATCGTAAGTAACAATTACGATGTCTAAAGTAGATATCGGTGAAAGCGGATTTAGGTTAGCTGGCACTTTCAGTAAGACTCTTTTATTAAACCTTGTCAGCCGCTTATAAGCCAAGCTCCTTGGCCGAGTTGTGCTGGCGCACGTTATCCAACCGAGTATAGCGGCGGATCATGGCACTGGTCTTATGCTTTGTCTGGTTCATGACTTTGGAGTCATCGGCCCCATTGAGCTTAGACACCGTCACGAAGGAAGCTCGCAAGGAGTGGGCAGTAAACTGCGCCCCCAAGTACTGCTGCACAATCAGGTTGGTGTACTTAGTCGTCATGCGCCGGCTTGTTACTTGGTGGTTCTTGCGTAATGACACAAATACCGGTCCCTCAGTACGGCCCAGCATCCGCAGCCAGGCTTGCAGTGACCGGATCGGACATAAGGCAGAATCTGGCGAGTAGAAGACAGCTTTCTCTTCGGCCTGCCCCAGCTGGTTGGTTTTACTTTGCGGCAGCGTTACCACCAAACCATCGTCGTCAAAGGCCAAGTCTTCGATATTGAGGGCTTCGAGCTCCGAACGGCGAAAGGCCCCCGTAAAGCCCAGCAGCAGCAGGGCCCGGTTGCGCAGCCCGGCCGGCACGCTGACGTCGATACTTTTGATGGTACGCTTGAAGCGGTCCAGCGAAAACGCCGGTGCTTGCTTTTGGCGGGTCTTGATTTCGCGGGCAATGCCCTTGAGCAGCACCTTGAGCTTTTTATCGGCCGTGGGCGACTCCAGCCCGGCCAACTCGTGGGCCTTGGCGATGGCCGCGGCGTGCCGCTCGATGGTGGCGTACTTTTTCCCCGCGTCGGCCAGCTCCGTCAGAAATCCCACCAGCGCTTCGATTGGTGCTGGCAAGGCCGCGAGCTGGTGCAGCGCGCACCAGGCTGAGAAGCGCTTCCAGTCCCCGGCGTAGGCGCGCACCGTGTTGGCCGCCCCGCGCAAGCCGGACTCGACGTAGCGCTGGGTGGATTCGACCAGGTGGGCGGGCACCTGGGCCGCGGGTGACGATGCCACGACGGGCAACTGGTTTTCGGTAGCCATACAATTAAGGAGTAGCGAAGCGAAAATTACGGGGTTTCGCTGCTCTAAGATAAGGAACGATAAGTAAACCTTATCAGTCCTTATGACGAACTACTAATAAGGTATAGCAGGTAAGATTTATCGGACCTTATCCATGGATGAGTAGATAGGTTCCGATGCTCCGATAAGTAAAGCTTATCATAAGTTAAAAACAAACATGCAATCAGTCGGACTAGCTGGTCAGTGCAGACTTGTCTTGGTACGCCACCAGTAGCAAGGGTAACTAATCTGGATTTATACCGCGTGTTGGCCGAGGAGGCGCGGCAGAATTCGCCCCCCTACCCCTGCGGCGACTGCTAACGCTTTGCACCCGCCGGTGACCTCATTTCACATTACCGGTAGAACCGGGGAAAGCGGGGTATCGCTGCCCTGCCTTCTACCCGACGCTCTACGCTCTACTTCCTTCCCCTAGATGTCCAGCTCCCCCTCCCCCACTACCCCGCCTGCCGCTTCGCCCCGGCATTTTACGGATCTGCTGCGCCACGGCCGCTACCGCTTCACCGAGCGCAAGCTGATGCAACATCCGGACATGAGCTACCGCATCATCAGGTAACGTGAGGCAAACCCTTCCACCCGCATGGTTGCTGAGCTGATGCGGGCCGCGGATTTGATTACCGGGCCCGTGCAGGACATCATAGCCGTGGTTTTGACAGAGGTGCAGGCTGGCAATCGCCCCCCGGCAGGAGCTGACTAGGATTAAATTGTGTCAAGTTTTTACACGTAAAAACTTGACACAATTTGTATCTTTACCTTCCGAGTAGTTCTGTTTGCAATGCCCCAATCCATCATGCAGCGAGTCCGCCGGCAAGTCGAGGCCTTTACGCCAGGTGAGCTGCTGACGTATACCGATCTGGTGACGGAATCCGCTCAGTTCGGTGCGGTGGCTGCGGCACTGAGCCGCCTTTGTCGGGAGGGCATCGTAATCCGCTACGCCAAAGGACAGTATTACCGGCCCCAGACGACCCGCTTTGGCCCGCTTGGGCCATCGGAAGGAGCCATCATGCGCACACTCACCGCCGAAGACGGGGTGGTATCAGCCTACGCTGCCGGTGTGGCGCTCTACAACCAACTATGTCTTACCACCCAAGTGCCGGCAACCGTGAAAGTGACGGCCCCCAGGCCCCGGCGCACTCGCTTGAAGTGGGTCACCTTCGTGGTACGCCCGGCCCCGGAGAGGGCCAGTGACGTGCCCCTGCTGCAGTGGCTGGAAGTGCTGCGGGACCTGCGCCGCATCCCCGACACCAGCCCCGATGAGGTACTGGCCCGGGTGCAGCGCGAAATCACCCGCCTTGCCCCGGCCGGCCGGCGGCGCCTCACGGAGTTGGCCGCGGCCCAGTCCCCACCCCGGGCCCGCGCCGTACTGGGCGCACTGTTGGAGCGGCTAACCGATTCCAAAGGCGCGGCCACGTTGCGCGCCACCCTTAATCCCTTAACTACCTACCGCTTAAGCATCAGTGCCGCTGCTTTGCCCAACCGCGCCGCGTGGAACATCAAATGACCTTGCATCAGAGCCCGGAGTTCGGGCAGATACTATTGGCCACCTCCCAGGGCCTGGGCTTGAGATAGTCTTGTTGAGCGAGACAGAATAGGATTTTTTGTAAAACATATCGAATGACCAAACCTGTACTTCAGCTCAGGTAGTGCCATTGTTTATCTTTTGCATGGCCCAACTCCCCAAATACAGACGCTTGATACGGTCAAAACTGCTCCTAAAAATAGGGCCACGTAAAATAGAGAACTGCCCCTTGCAGCAGCGTCAGCGCTAGAGTGATGCCCCAGAAAGCGGCTTTGCGGTTTTTATGGTGCAGCAACAAGATAGCCGCCCACGCGCCAAGCGCTGCGCCAGGCAGCGTAGCGAGGTGCAGCGTTTTTTCGGCAATGCGCCACTGTTTCTGTTGAGCTTTCCGTTTATCCAAAGCGAAGAGCAAGAAACACACTGCATTGACGAACAACAGGCAACTCAAGAGTATTTTCATGGTGCGGGAGGCGGGCCCTCCTGAGTAGGCTGTCCAGGGTTTCGGCCTAAATAGTCGCTACACTGGGCTGAACCGGTTGGGTGAGTTCAAAAGGGGCGAGTTGGTCCTTGCTTTATCTCAGACTGATAGGTAGTAACCATAATAAAGACGGAGTTTATTGGGGGCATTAGGTGTCTGCCCTGCGCCAAGCTGATACGAGCGTGGCCATCGTGGGGGGCTTCCAACATACCGCGACTGCTTTATCCCCCTCCCCCACTGCCTACTCCTTAGGGATCGGCCGCAGCAAGTCGGGGTCTTGACGCGCAAAGAATTCACTTAGCGCCCGGTCAAGTAGAAGCCGCTCGTTACGCCGGCTCCAAAAAGCCAGGCGACTTAGTTGCTCTTTGTGAGTGGCGGTAATACGTTGGCCAAAGGCGACTAGCTTCTCCCCTGCTTCCGGCATTGGTGAAGCAGCCGTGGGGGCAACAGTAACTGACGGGGCGGCGACCGACTGCATCAGCATATCTGCCATACTTTGCGTGGGCTTTTTCATAGAGCGTTTAGAATGGCTTGGGTAAGGAGCTGGTAATCTTGCGCAGCGCGGCTGTTGGGTTCGTATGCACAAACGCTTTGCTGCATCGCCTGCGACATTGGTACCGCCATATCCTTGCGGATATGGGGCAATAGTGCCTCATCGCCGTAGATACGGCGCGTAGCTTCCACCGTGCCGTGGTTTAGCGCGCCGCGCTGGTTGGGATGGTAGGCAGTGAAGAAGATGCCGGCCATGGTCAGTTTTTCATTCAGGTTCTCCCGCACAACACCAGCGGCTCGCACCATGTCGTGAAGTCCGTCGAAGGCCAGCTGTTCGGCTTGGCAGGGTATGACGTACACGTCAGCCGCTGTCAGGGCTAAACTGGTAAGATCCCCCAACGAAGGCGGGCAGTCAATTACTACGTAAGCGTAGCCGCTGAGCTGTGGTAGCAGCCGGCGTAGCAGACCATGATATCCGGGAATCCGTTGGAGCCGTGACTCTTGGCTCAGCAGTTGAATTGAAGCAGGCAGCAGGTCTAAATCCGTCTGCTTGGTTTCGACGATTATTTCTTCCAGCGTAGCCTCCCCTAGCAGTACAGAAAGCAGTGTGTGGCCCCGATAGCCACGCTGATGCAGCACGGCCGTGAGGTTGCCCGCCTGCGGGTCTAAGTCTAAAGCGAGTACAGCGTGGCCTTGGCGAGCAAGCTCACCAGCAATCGCCGCTGCAGAAGCTGTTTTTCCAACACCTCCCTTATTGTTAGCGACAGCAATGACCCGTGGATTTGGCGATGATGTATTTGAAAGAGACATAGCTAGCAGGAATTTCAGTGCTAGTCGTGCTAGCACTTCTTGCGATTGTTTTGATGCAAGATATACTATGCTCTCAATTATAGCTAGTGCCTCTATTAAAAATATCTACGATATCATATGTGATACTGCTGTTTTAACTGGTTAATCAGCAGCGCTATCGTTTCTGATGTAATGGCTAACGTCTTCTAAAGAAGCAGTAGAAAATCTTTAAATCAGTTAGTTTGCTAGAGCTACAAGCGTATATTTAAATGCGAGTAGTGCAAGCGCTATAACTATTTCAAGTGATGCAAGCAATGAAATTGATGAAAGTAATGCTAGCATTACTTGTGATCATATCAGCGGGAAAGGAGGTTGGCAGTAGCGGCTTGACCAAGGGTAACTGAGCCAATAGTGAGCGAATTGAACTGCCTGCAAAACACGCCCTACAACGCCTATTCAATCAATTGCAATCTCGTTCAGCGTGATCCAATCATGAACCAAATATCCGTCGTTATGGCCCCACAGGTACCGATTTTCTTCAACTCGCTCAGGTAATGTGTGGCAATGAGTTTGCTCAACCCCAATTGTTGCTGCACCAACGTGTTCATATTACTGTCGTGCAGTGCGGCATACAGTAGTACCGGGATTGGTTTTATGAGCACGCTCTGTTGCTGCCAATGAGCTGTTAAGCACTCAGCGAAGGGTAGGGGAAGCGCAAGAGTAAGAACAGGTATTCACGCTAGAGCCGGCTCGCTAGATTTTGGCAGGGGCGGAGCGCCTCAGAAAATGGGCAATGAGAAGCGGGATGCTGCTGAATGGGCAAGGCACCCAAGTGCGAGGGTGCAAACAGCGGTGATGGCTACTTACAACGGCTTACGCTGTTGCGTCAGGCACTGGCAGGCTGACCGAGGGAACATCTGGTTTGAGCAGGCGTAGTACCGTGGTTTTATGAAAGCTCTTCCCGCGCCGCGTGCAATAGCCGTGGGCATTCAACTCGTCGGCAATAGCCAGCAGGGTCAAGCCCTCCCGGCGGAGCAGGGAGGCGAGGCGCCGGGCCTGTTTGTTGGGTATCGCCTCCTGGGCATTGCGCTGTACTGTGGCCCGGCCCAAGGCCCGGGAGTCCGCCGTGAAGTTATCCGGATTGCCCAAAGTAAATCCGCGAGCCTTTTTGGCTAGCAAACCCCGCTTCGTTGACTCGGAAATATCCTTGGCTCCCTTTTGCGCGACGGCCGCCAAGATGTTAATAGTGAACTCGTCGGCATTGGGAATGTCGCACGCCTTAAAGCGCACGCGCTCCTCCATCAGCTTGGAAGTGAAGTAGACGCTGCGGGCCAAGCGCGACATTTCCGCCACCAGTAGCGTAGCACCAGCCTGGCGGGTTTCGACAATAGCCCTAGCCATTTCCGGTCTGTTGTTCTTGCGCCCGCTCTCTACCTCGATGTACTCGGAGAGAATCCGGTCGCCGGGTTGCAGGAACCGATGCGCAATCAGGCGCTGGCCTTCGAGGCCCAGGCCACTTTGGCCTTGTCGGAGCGTCGAGGCGCGCAAGTAGAGAACGTAGTCCATACCAGATAGTGAGAAACAGTAAATGCGAGCTTGAAGCTACAAAGTTACATCTTAACAACGACCGTTTTTAAGATGTAACTTTCTGTTAAGAAGTAATTTTATATCTGCCAACCTGTCGCTTCGAGTTTATGAAAGAGACATTACCCCGTTAGAAGCCTTCCTTTTTATACTGTGGCCCATAACTAGTGGGTGAGCACCATGTAGATTTACAGGGGAGCATTGTTGACTCCATTCACGCGCGATATGTAAATATGGACAGGCAGCAGATTCCAGCGCTCGTTGACGGGGTAAAGTGTGAAGCCCTCAATGGCTGTATTTGGGGAAAGGGGAAAGGGGCAAGGTGACCAGCCATATGGTTAGCTCACGTAGCTTGTTGTTCATAGAACGCCTTTCGTAGCCGGATGAGCAGCTGCTCGACCGCTTCTTTGTTGGGGGCTTCGGGCAGTGTCGAGGTGGCAAAGCTCGCTTTTACTTGGGCTACCAGCTGTTCGGCATTGGCCACCAGTTCATCGTACTCGAACTCGCCGCGGCGGATTTGCAGCAGAAACTCCCGGTTGGGGCGGCGCACGTGGAGTTGACCGGTTTCAGCAATTTCGCCCGCCATCTGCAGCAGCCGGAATACGTGCAGCATGTTTTTGGCGTCGTAGTTTTTGCCGTGCTGCACCGTGTTCTGGTGGCGCTCGGCGTTGCGCTTGGCTACCCAGTCGTGGTACTCGCGGAAAACGCGGCAGTAGGTGCTGTAGCCGTTGCGGTTGAAGGACAGGTAGGCAACGGGCACTTCTCCTTTGGGTACAGCCGAAAGCAGTATATCCTGGGAAACCTCCGGGTCGCGCACCAGCCCGCGGTAGCCGTGCTGGCGTTCGGGCGTCGCGTCTATGAACAAGGCGTACAGGTTCGTCAGGTGGGGCACTTTAGCCAGGCCACATTGCGCGGCCTCGTAACCCTGGCGGGACAGCCAGGCCGCAATGGGCTGGGCCCCGGCGCCCACGGTGACGTAGCAGAAGTCCAGCACCGATTTACGGGCCGGCGGCTCGGGGTGGTTGATTTTCTTGTTCAGGCCCTTGGCCTTGCGGATTTGTGCGACGGCATATTCGGCAAAGCTTTGGCGGCAGAGTTTGGAGAGGAAGTCGCGCGCCTGAAACCGGGCAAATAACGGGTGCTGATACACGATGCAGTCGGCCGGGGTGCCCAGCAGCTCCAGCACCGTGGGGTTGTTTTTGAGCAGTAGCTCCACGAAGCGACGCAGCTCGTAGAACACCTCGTCGTTGGTTTCGTTGGCCACCTGCGGCACGTAGTTCAGGCCAAAGAACCGGTCTTCCGGCAGGATAAACACGCCTTTCAGGTCGGTATCCGAATGGGGTAGATTCGTGCCGTAGGCCCGGCTGCCGCTCACGGCTTCGAAGAGAATCAGGTGCTGCTCGCGCAGGTCGGCAATAGTCATAAGCGAATGTAGCGCGGTTTAGTCTGTTACCCGCACCCCCAGCGCCCACGGCGGCCCCGCCGGGCGGCAGCCGGTACCCAGGTCAGCGACACCAGCCTCCTTTTACGCCGGGAAAGCGGCGGACAACAGCTGCCCAAACAAAGTATCCAGCTCGCCGGCCGCGCTGCCCGCCCGAATTACCGGCAGCGACTCCCGCGCCGCCTGGCCCGCCACCAACTCGGCCCGCAAAAACGCCGTCAGTGCTTCCGACCGCGCTGTTACCGTTTTTTCGTTTGCCCCGGCCTTGCGCCGCAGCAGCTCGTCCACTTCGGCCTCCAGGGCCGGGGGCAACAGCGCCCGCAGCGGCGCGAACTCCATGGGCGGTACCGTCTGCCGCTCCCGAATCCAGCGCGCCGCCAGTGCCGAGCGCAAAGCGTAGAACAGCCGCTTCAGGCGCACGTCCTCGCCCGTCAGGTCCTGCTCCACGCCCCGCCGCAACTGGCCCAGGTAATGGTGCAGGCCGGCCTTGAGGTTGAACGTGGCCGGGAGCAGCGGCGCCAGTTGGGCCCGAAAATCCAGGGCCTCGTGGTAGACTACTGGCGACTGCAACCACTCGAACAGGGCGGCATTGGAGCCGCGCAATAGCCGCAGGGCCTTGCGCAGCTCCCAGCCGGCCAGGTCCAGCTCGTCGTCTACCGGGAAGTTGAGCGTGTCGGGGCCCTCGTCCAGCGTGAGGTACCAGGCGGCCGGGTGGCAGTAGATGAAGCGCACGTCGTAGTCTGAATCGGGCGAGGGAAAGCCCCAGGCCCGGCTGCCCGACTCGCAGGCGTAGAGGATGCGAATGTTGTGGGTGGCTTCAAGCTGGCGGAGGGCAGTTTGGATGCGGGCAAGCATAACTAACTATGAGCTTAAGAATACAGGCAGATACGTTTTACAAGCGCGGGTCGACGGCCTCGCTCTCCAGGGCCAGCACGCCAAACACGCACTGATGCACCCGGCGCAGCGGCTCTCCGGCCACGAACCGCTCCAGCCCTTCTACTCCCAGGGCAAACTCGCGCAGGGCCAGGTTGCGCTTGGCTTTCACGTTGCGCTGCTTGAGCCGTTCGATGTTGCCGGGCAGCAGGTAGTCGGGGCCGTAGATGATGCACAGGTACTCGCGGCCCCGGCACTTGAGTGCCGGCTGCAGCAGGCCCTTGCGGTTACTGGCCACGAAGTCGTAGGGCTTCACCACCATGCCTTCGCCGCCGGCCGCAGTCAGCTCGGTCCACCACTGGATGGCGGCTTCCACTTCGGCCGGGTCGTTTAGCGGCACTACCCGGTAGGGCGTGGCGCGCAATAAACCCGGGTCGGCGAGGGCGAGCGTGCGCAGCGTTTCCATGTGCCAAGCATGGTCGCGGTCGAAGTAGGTCTGGCCCTCGGTGGCCAGCAGATGGAACGGGGCCAGGCGCAGGTCGTCGAGCCCATTAACGGGCCAGCAGTAGCGGCGGTAGGCCTCGGCATAGTCGGTGGCCGCCGCGCGGCGGGCCATGGTGCGGGCCAGCAGCGCCTCGACTCCGTCCAGCTCGCGGGTGGCGGCCTGCGTCAGCACGGCCTCTACCTGGGGCAGGGCCGCGTTGGCGGCGGCCGCTACGGCCGCGTACTGGTTCTTGATTAGCTCCTGGGCCTTGGCCGACCAGGGCAGCAGCTCGGCATCGAGGCACACCCAGTCGGTGTTGAACTTGTCCCAGAAGCCGGCGGTGGTCAGCGCATCGCGCAGTCGGGCCAGGAAGGCCATTTCCAACTCGGGGTCGGTGAAGAAATTGCGGCCGGTGCGGGTGTAGCATTTGCCGATGCCCTCGCCCACCAGCCCTAGCCGGCGCCGGATGGCTTCCTCATCTTTACCGATTACTACCACTACCCGGCTGCCCATGTGCTTCTCCTCGCACACTACGCGCTCCACACCCAGCTGCTTGTAGTAGGCCAGGGCCTCGGCAGGGTGCTCCAGAAGGTCGGGTAGATCAGACGTTTCGGTGGGCGACATGGTGGGCGGCAGGTAGAGCAGCCACTTGGGGTGCAGGGCGAAGCGCGACATCACCTCCAGGGCGGCCACGGCGTTTTCCTCCCGAATGGTGACCCCGCGCATCAGTCGGGTTTCGATGAACTGCTTGCCCGTCACGTCGCGAATGTCGAGCAGGTCGTCGTGTTGCTGTTGCCCGCTCAGGTCGCCTTCGCCGGCAAGTACCTCGGGCTGCAAGGCGGCCGCGCGGTAGTTTAGGGGGCGCGCCGGCTCGCAGTACACCTGGGCGGCGGGCACGGTTACCAACTCCCGCTCGGGGTAGCGCAGGGCCGTCAGGCGGCCGCCGAACACGCAGCCCGTGTCAATATCAATGGTGTTGTTGAGCCATTCGGGGTCGGGCACCGGCGTGTGGCCATAGACCACCAGGGCCCGGCCTCGGTATTCGCGGGCCCACTCGTAGCGCACGGGCAGCCCGAAATCGTCAATCTCACCGGTGCTTTCGCCAAACAGCGCAAACGCCCGCACGGCCCCCGAGCCGCGGCCCTGCATGTCTTCGGTGAGGCCCGCGTGGGCCACGACCAGCTTGCCGCCGTCGAGCACGTAGTGGCTCACCAGCCCGTCGAGGAACTGGCGCACCTGCCCCCCGAAGGCCGCGGGCTCGCTCTCGAGCTGGGCCAGCGTTTCGGCCAGGCCGTGGTTGGCGGTTACTTTCTTGCCGTTGAGGTGGCGCAGCAGCTTGATGTCGTGGTTGCCGGGCACGCACAGCGCCGAACCGTCCCGTACCATGCTCATCACTAGGCGCAGCACCTGCGGCGAGGCGGGGCCGCGGTCCACCAAATCGCCTAGGAACACGGCCCGCCGGCCGGCCGGGGCAGTTACCCGCACGCCCAGGTCGCGGACGTCTGCCATCGGCTCGGCCTCTACCTGGTAGCCGAGATGGCCGAGCAGCGTCAGCAGCTCGTCGTAGCAGCCGTGCACGTCGCCGATGATATCGAAAGGGCCGGTTTCGTCCTGGCGGTTGTTGTAGAGCCGGTCGCGCACGATGCTTTGCACCGCGTCGACTTCTTCCACCCCGCGCAGGTGGTGGATGTGGCGGAAGCCTTCCTGCTTGAGGTTGCGCAGGCTTTTACGCAGGTCCTGGCGGTGGCGGGCCACGACGTGGGGGCCCATGTGCTTACGATCCGGCCGTAAGGCATTGCGCTGGTGGGCGACGGAATCGGGTACGTCGAGCACGATGGCGACGGGCAGCACGTGGTACTGGCGGGCCAGCGCGATGAGCGGCTTGCGCCCCTCGGCCTGCACGTTGGTGGCATCGACGACGGTAAGCAGCCCGCGCTTGAGACGCTTGGCCACCAGGTAGTGCAGCAGCTCAAAGGCATCCTGGCTGGCCGACTGGTCGTTCTCGTCATCGGCCACCAGCCCCCGGCAGGCATCCGACGAGACGATTTCGGTAGGCTTGAACAGGCGCCGCGCAAACGTGGACTTGCCGGCACCCGTGCTGCCAATGAGGATGATAAGGGAGAGTTCGGGGAGCTTGATGGTATCTTGGGGCATTGGTAAACTGTGATAGTTCGCTCAAATGATAAAAAGGTATTTCAGTGCTTTCGCGCAGCTGCTCGTCGTGGGAAGCCTGACCAATGGTTGCGCACGTGGTGTTAATCCATCAAATTCATCTGCCCCGTCTCCATCAGCGGTTAGGCCGACGAATTCAGACGACCTAAGAGCCTTCATTATAAAAGGCTCCCAACCGGGTGGCAAACTGGATTTCTTCACCCCCATCAAAGGCCACGAGTATGACGGTGCCCAAATAAAGCCTGGTGTGTATTCCACCCTTGGCCATATTGCCTTGTACAAATGGGGTCGGGCAGTGAATGAGCTGGGAGTTAAAAATGTGGAGGAAGCTTATTCCATAATTTCAGAGCTTAGAAACCAGGCAGTAGGTCAACGTGATAAAGACTACATTAAAGAAGGGTTTAATAAAGAGTAGATAAATAGCCTAGGCCACGTCAAACACCGCCATCTGCGACGGGGCGCCCACGCCTGCCACTTCCTCGCCCATGCTTTCCAGGCGGAGCTGGTAGCCGTGGCGCTCGGCCACGCCGGCGGCCCAGGCGGCAAACTCGGCGCGGGTCCACTCGAAGCGGTGGTCGGTGTGGCGGAACTCGCCGGCGTTGAGCTTCTCGAAAAGCTGGTTGTAGTCGGCGTTGGGGCTGGTGACGAATACGTGCGCCGGCCGGGCCTGCCCGAACACGACGCCCTCCAATGCCGCCAGGCGGTTTTCGTCGAGGTGCTCAATCACTTCCACCAGCGCCGCCGCATCGAAGCCAGCCAGGCGCTCGTCGCGGTAGAGCAATGAGCCCTGGATGAGGTCGAGGCGGGCGCGCTGGCGCGGGGGCATCTCGTCGAGGTGCAGGCGCTGGGCCGCCCGGCTCAGGGCCTGGTGGGATACGTCCATGCCTAGGATGAACTCGATTTTGGGCTGGCGCAGCAGTAGGCGCAAAAGCTTACCCTCCCCGCAGCCCAGGTCGAGCACGCGCTTGGGGCCGAGCTGGTAGATTTCGTCAGCCACTTGCTGCAGCCGCTGGTCGTGCAGGGAGAGTTTGGGCTCCGGGCTGTCGGCAGCCACCGTCTCGGCTGTTACGGGCGCGGTTATGGCGCTGGCATCGACCGGCTCCGCTTCCAGGGTGGGCTCTGCTCCTTCTTCGTCTTCCAGCAGCCGCTTGAGCGTGGGGTTGACGTAGGCGGCCAGATAGCGCAGGTAGCGGCGGGTGATGAAGTCGCGCTCGGGGTGCTGGGGCAGCCAGTCGGCGCCCTTGCGCAGCAGCTTTTCGGCTTCGTTTTCGCCGACGTAGTAGTGCTTGTCGTTGTCGAGCACCGGCAGCAATACGTAGAGGTGGGTCAGCACGTCCTGCAGGCGCAGGCCCGCGTGGCGCAGCTGCAGGGTGTAGTAGCGGCTGTCGCCCCACTCGGGCCTGGTGGGGTCGAGCGGGGTGGTTTCGAGCTGCACATCATACCCCAGGGGCTCGAAGAGGCGGCGGGGCCAGTCGGGCCCGGGGGCCGACACCACAGCCACCTTTACCTCCAGGGGCAGGGCCTGCTCGGGTAGGTTCGGGCGGTCTTTGCAGGTGCCGTTCATGGCCGTGCCGAAGGCTTTGCTCAGCGCGGCGCTCAGGAAGGACGAGGCCACGTAGGGCCGGTCGTTGACGTACTGTTCGAGCGCGAATCCGTCGCCGGAGGAGCCGGCCCGGCCGCGGACCAGGCCCACGGGGTCGAGGTCGAGTAGCAGCGCGGCGGTGCAACGCTCGGCCGTGGCTTCGGGGTAAAAGATGTGGGCCTGCCCACCGGCTATTTCCAGGCTTTGCAGACGGGCCGGGTTCTTATGAAGCAAATAGCCCAGGTCGGTGGCGGGCGAATACGTAGTGGTGATGGTTAGCAGCATCGGGTAGAATAAACGGCGGCGGAAAGCCAAATGTAGGCTGGCTGGTTGATTGTTGCACCGGTCTGAAATAATGACGGCTACGATAATCGTTCGGAGCCCTTTTCCGAGCCAGGGTGTAGCGAACTGCCCGGGGCGGCCGATGACGAATCCATACTGGCGGTGGGGCGCACGGGTAGTTGGTTCCTTAAGCGAGTGCACTGGGAAAAGCCACGCAAAACAACCTTTCAAGCGGAAGGAGCAGGAAGGCAACGCCTTGGCAGAAGTTAATGAGAGCTCGTCGTCTTAAGCAAGGCTTATTCGACGACGACACGCAGGGTTTGTGGGGGCGCGTTGTCAGTTTCTATGGTGAGCAGATAACTGCCTGCGGCTACATTGCCAAGGTTGAGGCGGGTCAGGCGGCTGGCGGACTGCGTTAGCACCGGTTGGCCGAGGGTGGTTGTGAGTTTGAGCGTGGCGCGAACTGGCAGCCCCTCGACGGTCAGCCATTGGCCAGCGGGGTTGGGGTAGACCTGATAGGCAGCCTGGTAGGCTTTGTGCCGGCCCAGCGTAACGGCTAACGTTCGACGCAGCACCAGGGACCCATTGTACGAACCGTTGCCCAGTTGGCCCAGGTTATAATAATTGGTCGGGTCAGGCCCTGGTGCGCGCTCCGCTCCGCCGGCGTACACACTGCCGTCGGCCCCAATAGCCAGCGTATGCACATGACCGCCGGATACCTGCGCCCAGACACCGTTAGTGGCCTCACGTGTGGGGGCGAGGGGTACGGTCTGCGTGTTATTTACCAGCTGGCCGTACACATTTTCACCCCAGGTCCACAACGAACCGTCGGTCAGGATAGCGGTAGCGTGCGCCACGCCGGCATGCACCTGCCGCCAGCCAGTGCCGGGGGCGGCATTGGCCGGCAACGGCAGCGGCACTGGCTGCAGCGTCGACGTATGCTGAGCCAGCAAGCCGTCCACATTCCAGCCCCAACCATAAAGCGTACCGGTGGAAAGCAGCCCCAGCGAAAATAGCCGGCCTGCCGTTGCCTGAACCCAGTATGCTCCCGCGGGAGCGTCAGCCGGCACGGGCACCGCAACGGGACTGTGGCGGCGCGTCTGCGTTCCATCGCCGACTTCTCCGTCCTGGTTTACCCCCCAGCCCCATAGGGTCCCGTCGGAGCGGAGCGCCAGCATGTGGTAGTGCCCGATACTTACCTGGGTCCAGCGGGTACCAGGGCCATCGCCGGGAGCTACCACCTGCTGGGGCGTATCGTACCAGGTACCGCTTATGCTGGCCGGGTACCTGCCCCACTGCCAGAGCGTGCCATCGGTCTGAATACCCAGCGAGGACAGGCTCCCGGCCGCGCATTGCAGCCAGCGGGCGCCGGCTGGTGCTACCACCGGTATCGGGCGCGAAGAGGAACTCCGACCGATGTCTGACCCTAACTGGCCGTAGCCGTTGTTGCCCCAGGCCCACAGGCTGCCGTTAGAGGTAATGGCCAACGCGTGCGAGCCACCGCATGCTACCTGAGTCCAGGTGCTGCCTGGGGGCAATCCGTTGGGTAGCGCGACTTGCCGGGGAGTCGCAATACGGGTCGATGTTGGGTCGCCGATGCCTAGCTCCCCATCCCAGTTGGAGCCCCAGGCCCATAAGGTGCCATCGGCCCGCAGGGCCATCGACTTAAACCCGCCGGCACTGACCTGAATATAAGGCGAGGTCTGCTGCGCAAAGGCGCTGCTCGTTAGCATGCTGATGGGCATAACCAAGGCAAGGCGGCCCAGTAGGCGGATCATCAGCGGAATAAACGGACGCATAGCGGCAGGAGTGGATTAGGTCGTCAAAAATAGAAATTATCCAATCCGCATCGTATCATTTTTTCAATCTGCGAAATGCGCTCAAATGGGTAGACCGCTTACATGCAGACCCTCCAGAGGCAAGAGGTGGGAAATAGCCTGCTTGTTTATCCCGTTTAGCTAACAATTAGCAACTCTTCCAGCCGGGTGGTGTAGGCGGGGGTGCGGTGCTCGGCGCGACCGAGCCAGGGGGCGGGCTGGCCGGCCGGGAGGGGCCGGTGGGGCGGCCGAACTGAAGGTTTTGAGGGTTCCAGCTACGATGTGGGTTATTGGTAGCCAGTCACGACTCTTCCGGCGCCAAACGTCAAGTGACGATACCGGTGGCAGCGCATTGCGGGAGGCCCTGAGCACGGTATCTGACGAGCCACTGCACTTCTGCTGCAGGGGGTGGGCTTGCCCCGCTAGCAGGCTCGTTATGCCAGGTAAAACAGACCAAACTCACTGGTCGATTTGCAAGCTGCGGGGAGAAATATACCCACTTCAAGGTATTGTAAAGGGCTAGCACGGCGTGGTATCTTGGCTATACGAGGCAGGCACAGCCGATTGACCTGTGGTAGGCGGCTTGCTCTTCGCCTGGTAGGGCAGCACCGGCTTCGGCTCGGGCTGCTAGTGCTAATATGCTGCTCAGGCAACCACAGCTTTGCCCATTTCACCTCCACCCCTTGCGTGATGACACAGCTCTCCCCCGGTAAAACTCACCTTCTGCTGCCCCGCAACCAAGTGAAGCGGATGCCCCCCTGCCGGTTCAATTTTGACAGTCCCGCCGGCACCCATATGTGCTCCGAGGTGCCCGGCGACACGGGCATCCAAGCGCTTACCACAGGCGCAGGCGGGGCATCATACCTTCCTTACAGACTCTCTCAAAATGACGCGGGATAAGGGCGGGCAATCCGGCTTAAATAAGGTCGAAGGCCCGCGCATACAAGCCCAGCTCAAATGTTGAGCTCGCACTCAGCTTGTGACGCAGGTTGCGGCGGTGGGTAGAGGCCGTATGCTCGGAAATGCAGAGCTCCTCCGCTATTTCAGGCGCGCTCTTACCCAATGCCAGCAGCCGCAGGATGCACCGCTCACGCTTGGAGAGGGTGGCAAACAAGGCGGAGTGCTGGCGCAGGAACTGATTCTCCTCCAGCAGGCGCTGTACCTTGGTGGCGAAGTGGTTGTCGGGGTGCAGCGGAATGGCCAGCCCCATGACCAAGAGCGGATTGCCCTGGCCGTCTGCCAGCAGGCGGCGCATAGAGGTCAGATAGTAGCTCCAGCCGGGGCGCTCAGTTGTGCGCACTTCCTGGTAAAACGTATGTACCTCGGGCACTTCGGTTTCATACATCAGCCCAAATACCCGGGCCATGTATTCATCCGATTCGACCGCATTGAAATACGTAGGCGAGAATCTAGGCCCCAGCGCAGTAAGCTCCTCCAACGTGGCCCCCAGTAGTTGCAGGCCCCACTCCGACAGATAGCGCACCGTTTGCGTGGGCACATGGTGAATGATTACAACGGCCGGATACTGGTCGGCAGTGGCGGCTATTTCGGCTATTTTCTGCGCAATGAGGGCCTCTTCATCGTTCGACATACGCGCTGCAGTGGGTGGGAAGTGAGAAGAGAACAACCAAGAATAGTTGTTGCAATATATCATTCGCCACGCCAAAACAATATGGCAATTATGCTATGCCACAGTCAGCTGAAGCCTGTGTCTTAGAAGGCTACCCCTCAGGCCTATCCATCACCTATGAACCCAATTAGCCCGAGCAGCCCGCTGAACCGTCGTCAGGCCTAGCCCACCACCAGCAGGTCTTCGAGGCGGGTGGTGTAGGCGGGGCTGCGGTGCTCGGCGCGGCCGAGCCAGGGGGCGGGCTGGCCAGCGGCAGCCGGCGGGGGCACGCTGGCGGCGGGTCGCACGGTGCCGCGGCCGAACTGGCGGTTGAGCGCGTCGAGGCTGACCATGAGCTGCTGGGCGCGGGCATTGTGGGCAAGGGTGGGTACGGCGCTGGCGGCAGGGGCAAACAGGCTGAGCTGCTGGCCGCGGCCGGGAGGCTCCAGGCCGTCGAGCACGACGCCGGCTTTGACGTAGCGGCGGCCGGGCTCGTGGAGCTTGGCCAGCAGGTGGCGGGCGTAGGTGAGCAGCTGGAGCGTATCGGCGGTGGGGCCGGCGGGCAGGGTGAGTGTGGCCGAGCGGGTGTAAGGCGGCGGCAGGCGGGTGTCGTAGCGGTCCTGGCTGATAAAGACCGTCAGGATGTGGGCCTGGTCGTGCTGGGCGCGCAGCTTTTCGGCGGCCCGGCTCAGGTAGGTGCTGACGGCGCCCCAGAGGTCGTCGAAGGCGGTCAGGCGCTGACCGAAGGAGCGGGAGCAGCTGATGCTTTGGCGGGCGAGGGTGCCGTCTTCGGACGGGTGGAGGCCCTGGCAGGGCTGGCCGCGCAGCTCCTGGACGAGCCGCCAGCCCACGACGCCCCCGAGGTGCTGGCGGGCCCAGGCCTCGGAAATGCCGGCCAGTTGCCAGGCCGTGGTGAGGCCCTGGGCCTGGAGTTTGGCGGCGTACTGGCGGCCGATGCCCCAGACGTCGGCGGCGGGCAGTGCGCGCAGGGCCCGTTCGCGGCGGGCTTCGGTATCGAGCCGCAGGATGCCCTGCAGTTCGGGGTACTTTTTGGCCAGGCGGTTGGCGACCTTGGCCAGCGTTTTAATGGGGCCCAGGCCCACGCAGGTGGGAATGCCGGTGCAGGCCAGCACATCCTGCCGGATGCGGTGGGCGCGGGCGTCGAGCGTGCCGCAGAAGGTGGTCAGGCCGTGCAGGTCGAGGAAGGCTTCGTCGATGCTGTAGACTTCGACGCCCGGCACGTGGTCGGCGAGGCGGGCCATGACGCGCCGGGACATGTCCCCGTAGAGCGGGTAGTTGGAGCTGAGCACGTGGCCCTGGTGGCGACGCAGCAGGTCGCGTACCTCGAAGAAGGGAGCACCCATGGGAATACCAAGTTGCTTGGCTTCAGCGGAGCGGCTTACAACGTTGCCATCGTTGTTGGACAGTACCACGACGGGACGGCCTTCGAGGCGGGGCTGGAAGACCCGCTCGCAGGAAACGTAGAAGTTATTACCGTCGACGAGACCGTACATGGGTAGTGAGCTAGGAGCTGACAGCTGCTGGCTGTTAGCTTTCGTTCTGGTGTGGGTGGCTTGAACTGGCGCTAGCAGCTAATGGCTCTCCGCTACCAAGTCAAACGCTCAGTCGCGGCTGCGGAGCAGGGCCGTGAGCTTGCCGGGAATGAGCTCGTGGACGACGTGGGTGACGACGCCCCAGATGCGCAGGTTTTCGGGTTCCGTGATGGGGTAATCGGGGTAGGCAGGGTTTTCGGCCTGTAGCCACCAGTTGGAACCCCGGCGTACCAGGCGCTTGACGGTGCATTCGCCCTCGATAACGGCCACAACGATGTGGTTGTGGTCGGCTTCGATGTGCTTGTCGACGGCTAACAGGTCGCCGGCGTGGATTTCAGCGCCCTGCATGCTCTCGCCCGACACGCGGATCAGGTAAGTAGCCTCCGGATGGCGGAAGAGCAGGCGGTTAAGGTCGAAAAGCTCCTCCAGCTCATCGGATGCCGGGGAGGGGAAGCCGCAGGGAACCAGCGAGGCGTATACCGGCAGCCAGAGCGTGGTAATGGGCGTACCCACGTCGATTAATTCGATGGTAGTCATAGCGTGAAACCGGCTGAGCCAGCTGCACAATACTACTAATTTATTTAGTAAATTGTTTATTGAGTCCCTGCCTATCTACTTTACAGCGTATCTCAGATAAGGCATTAAGATACAGCAGAACGCTATTAAAAATCACTTTATGCCTTGTTAGCCCCCTGAGCTACGAGCTAAAATTAATGGTAAAATATCTACTGGCTATTGGCTAAGTGCCCCAAACTGACTTCACTAGGCGAAGTGCTACATTACCATGATTAGCAAGCTGGCAAATGCGAGCTACAGCCCTCCGGAAACCTGTATCAGGGGTCGCAGCACGACAGTAGGAACGGAAAACAACGGTAGGGAGCGCTGGCTGGTTGAGTTGGGGTCCACCCGGATTCGTGGCGGGCGGGGCGTCTCAGCAAACGACCGTTTTAGGCAGAAAAAGCTGTCAAGATTTCTTAGGACGAGACATGTCATCTGCTCGACCAGCCGCTCGAACTTTAAAGCAGTTGCCATTGTGCGAAGCGTTGGTCGAGCAGGGTATGAAATTGCTCCTGGAGCTGTTCGGGCACAAAGCTGCCAGTGATAAACGTGTGCCAAGCTGACTTGGCCTCTGCAAAGCGCGTGAACATGCGCGTCACCACTTTCTCGTCGATCCCCGCGCGTTGCGTGGCCTGCCGAAAGTCTACCTGCCGCAACCGCTTCTTTTTGCCATTGAGCGTCAGGGCCAGCTCCTCGGTATCCGCCGGGTTGACCAGCACGGTGGCCACCAGATCATAGGCCGGGGCCAGGCCGTAGCCCAGGCCGGGCGTGTGCAAGAGCGAGAAGTTCTTCAGGTGCATATCGGCATTGCCGGTCAGGAAACAGAAAAGCACCAGCTCGTAGAAGTTAACCACGTCCAGGCCGGGATTGGCCGAGTATTTCAGCAAGGCTTTGGCGACCTGTTCGTGGGAGCCATCGTACTTGTTTTCGGTCAGCCGCTCGGTGAGCTGGCACATGTCTTCCATGGCTAGCTTATGCCCTTTCTGCCGGTCAATGCGGCGCGTCACGTAGGCCAGCGCGTCGCCTTGCAGGCGCAACAGTCCGTGAGGAACCGTCGCCAGGCCGGCGAGTCGGGCTAGGTGCATCGTCAGGTCTTCCACTTCCGGTAAGTGGGGGTAGTGGGTGGTCGGCGGCTTGAGAATGTACTCGCCTCCCAGCGCCCCGACGATGGTAAAGCGGCTGGGCTGGCCGGTGGCGGTAGCGGCGGGGGCCAGACTTAGCGAGAGTTTGGGTTGTACGCCGGTCACCGTGATGTGCTGGCGCACCACCTCTTCGGCCAGGGAGAGCAGCTCGGCTTCACTGTAGGGAAATGCGGGCGCAACCGCCCGGCCGAATAGCTTGCGGCTACAGCCGGGATGATAAGCCCGCTCATCGCCAGCAGGCAAGGGCTGGTAGCAGTACAGGCAGCGGCTCATCGCTCGTCGCCCGTTTCGAGTGGCTGAATACTGACCGAGCCAATGCAGTCGCGGCAGCAGGCCAGCAGCAGCCCCATCCGGTCGCGGGTCTGCAGTTTCCAGTTGCGCTCAGCTACTTCCAGCAGCCAGCCCTCGGGAATCAGCCCGTCAAAAAAGGGGAACAGCACCCGCTCCACATACGGCACCGGGCGTAAGGGCAGCGTCAGGCTCACGGGCTCCGCCTGCGGGCTGAGCAGGTAGGCGGGCAAGTAGGCAAAGTGGTAACCCTGCTCGTCCTGGGTGAGGTGACCGGCCAGGTGCTCGCGGACATACACGGCGGCCTTTCTCATAGCTGTTGCACCAGCAGGGTGCGGTCGAGGGGAGCAGGGACCATTTCGTGGCCGAAAAGGCGGAGTACCTGGTTGACTTTATCCAGCCGGAGCGTGGGTTTGCCCTGCTCTAATTCACGCACGAAGCGCAGCCCGACACCGGCTTTAGCCGCCATCTCGGGCTGGGACAAGTGCAACAGCTTACGCCGCTGCTTGACAAACATAGCAAGGGGAGATAGCATATCCGTACCCTATCGGGTATATTAATGAGCAGAATATCGGATTTTATCCCCGATCGGGTGCAAATATGGCTATTTATCCGCTAATAGTACCTGAACGGGTATATAATATGAGTAAAAACCAGTTCGGTAATTCTCAACTAAGTAGCTACCTGTTCCGACGTCTCCTCGCCGCTCAACTGAGTAGCTAGACCGTATGTGCAAAGCTTGACAAGCTGGAAAATAGTAACCGCAGCCTTCCAGAAACCGGTATCAGAAGCTGCGGCTGAAGTACAAGATGCGGAAGATGTAAGCAGTCTATAGTAGTATAAAAAAGTGCGTTTTTGAAGCGGAAATAAACCATTTTTTACTTTTAAGATTCGGTCTTATATGATAATGCGCAAACCTTGGTACTATAAGTTAATTGGAGAAAGCACCTTAAGCTATCTGTTTAACGATAGCACTATTTAGGCTTTCTCATATGCATCACAAGCCTTCTTGACTTGAGTGAACTCTTTCTTCAGTCTGGCCCAAAGAACGGCTGGTGGGTTATCTAATTTATCCCAATCAGCATTTACGGCAGACATTGTATCCCGGAGCTTAGTATACTTTACGTCATCAGCACCGATGGCATCTTTCATTATCATAAGCTGCCATGAAGCAAAGGACCACTTCTTTCGCAACGAGTTCAGAATTGTAGCAGCCTTATCCATAGATGGTGAATCCTTGCTCGCGGATACTACCATGTCGATGGGCGGTTTGATTTCCGGATTCAGGCCAAGGGAGAGCTGGCGAGGAACAAGGATATCAGCTCTGGGGATTTCGAAATGGATACCGGTAACCTTTCGACCTGTCTTGATCGGATTCCACGCTACCATAAACCCAACTTCTTTGGAGGTGAATTCCTTCATTATTGGCTCCAAGACGTAGCGCTTGAAATCGGCAAAAACCGGATAAATGAACTCATCATTGAACAAGATATACTTCAACGATTCCAACGTTGGCGCGTACTCATGCTTCCCATATTGGTAACTCTTCAGTAACCAGTAAAACCGCTGGGCGTTCGGCGTCTTTAAAGTCAGCAGAGTTTCAATGTCGGCGCTAGTGAAATTACCAGCCTTGGTTAACTGTAGAAGATAGGGTTTAATAAGCGGAGCGAAGTTTCCAGTAACATAACCAGTACCAGTATCCAGAGATATATCGGATACGATACGAGTGAGGATAAATGAGCCCTTCTTATTACTTCCTTCGACCGGCTCCAAGTTTAGCTCCTTGTCGAACAAGTCACGACAAGCCTGCTTTAGATTAGCATACGCAGAACCACCACGTTCACCATGGAGGATAGCATCGATATGAATCCGGATGGGGGGAAGTTCATCATTGGATTGATGGATGCACCTTAAAGCTTCGACAAAGACACGAGCTTCGGTCTGGCCCATCTTCATCTGAGTGCGGATAAGATGGTTGTGCTGAAACACAATAGTGTTCTCCGTCTTAGTCGGATTCATAAGCAAATGAGCTAGTTAAAGCTCGAAGATATGAATCATGGAATAACTTTCAAACCCTTCCATGATTCAACGGCATTCTCTTCCATAGTTACCGGCATTGCCTTCCATAGTTACCGGCATTGCCTTCCATAGTTAAACGGCATTGCCTTCCATAGTTACCGGCATTGCCTTCCATAGTTAGCCTCATATATATTTGTTTATCAAATAGTTGTGGACTCCTAAGAATAGAAGAGAAAGAAAAGAAAGAAGAAACCGAAGAAGGGTTTCGGATTTTTAGTTTATTTCTTCTTTTAAAAGCATCTACAGTGGGTAAATGCCTTAAGAGGGCTAGGAATGGCCAAAATCCCTGCTCTCCGAGACTTTCGGATCACGATAGGTACAACGGTAGTAAGTGGTTCTAATCGTTCAGCAGGGCCTCTAAACACGAAGCAAGTATCAATGGCCGAATCGTGTATGTACATGTGTTAATTCTGCGTACCGGCATTTCCTTCCATAGTTCAGAGTGTGTGGCACCGGCATTTCCTTCCATAGTTCAGAGTAAAATTCTCTGTCAGAGTATCTTAACGGCAGCAGATTGAAATATCAGATAGGCCGTTTTACTGAATAGGGTCATCTAACTATGGAAGAAAATGCCGGTGGATAGTTAAGGGTAACAAGGGAGAATCAAAAAGGGGGGGGGCAGGCGTATTGGGTTGCTATCAAGCGAGTTTCTCATAATCACTACCGAAAGGACCATTCACCTGCGAGCGGCAGGGGGCTACCTTGGCTACGCCACACTTTTTGATAGTCCTCAAAATTGTAAGGCAAATTTTGGGGACCATTGAAAGATGGGCCGCCTCAAAATTGGGCATCGACTTAAAATTGGAGCGAAGGGAAAAAGGCGGCTCGGGTGAAAAGTGGAGAAGAGGAAAAAAATGGCCAGCGTAAAAAACGGAACGACTCGAAAATTAGGGAAGGCTGGAGTTAGGGGAGGAGCGAGGAGGCGGGCGGGTTGGTTTTAGGTGGCCGGGATAGAAGTTGGTGGCGGCTGGTTACGGTCGGAAGTGCTGGAGCAGGGAGAGAGTGAAGAACCAGATAGCGCAAATGTTGGACCTGGAAGAGTTGGAGGGGGCAGTCGAAAAATGAGAAACTGTGGAAAGGGTGGACGATCTTGAAATGGAATCAGACGGAAGGTTGGGGGAGTGATTGGCGAGGGAATTGAGGTTTGGTGGAAGGAGGACAGAACGAATGAGAAGGAGCTGGCCAAGGAGCGCACAACCGAGGAACAAGTGCAGTCGGTGGAGGTCGAGGAAAGGCGGGCTGACGCAATTTTGTAGAGAGTGGAGAGACAACCAGCTTGGAAGCAGTAAAATTATCGGCTGCGAATTTTGAGAAGATGGCTGAAAATCGGGCGATGTGAAAACAGGGCCAGCGTCAAATACTCAGGGTAGTTCGAAAAAGCAGGCAAACGAAAAAGAGCCAGTCGTAAGGAAGCAGACCAAGTAGAGAAGTGGCGGAATTGTGTGGGAGTAGCCAGGAGTAGCGAGAGGAAAAGCAACCGCAATGGAGAGAAATTATACCAGCCAAAACAGGAGCGACGGGAAGAAGGGCCAGCGTAAAAAAAACGAAACCACTCCACAGGAAAAGAGCGGTGACGGGTATAGAGTGAGCGATGGAGGCAAAGAGCAGCTGGACATATTTTGGGACGAATGGCAAAAACAGTAGAAGCGGATTTTGGTGAGGCGCTGATAAACGGACAAGGCAAACTTTGAGGGCCATCGAAAAAAAGGATGAAGCCGAAAGTGAGGTGGTCTAGGCAAGACGGACAGAAGAAGGACGTATATTTCTTCTGTTATGGCAACAAAATCAAGCGGGACGTCGCCCGACAAACGGCGTAAATAC
>NZ_NIRR01000046.1 GCF_002204745.1 Hymenobacter amundsenii | reverse complement strand
TGGATTACCAGCTCCGATGCGCTCGGCTGGTTTGACCACTGTGGCTATCACGCCACCACGGACTGAAAAACGAACGAACCGTTCACGAAACCGCTATAGTCAAGAGCTGGATAACTATATTGTTATTACTTATGAATGGAAGGTGACTCCCAGTCAGCATGGAACCAAACTTTATTACAGAGTAGCAAGAACGGATTCTATACAAAATATGACACAATATTTGCCTCCGCTGTATTTTGAGGGATTTGCAACTCAGGCATTGAGAGAATGTTGCTCTAATTCTTCTTCTGAGATATTTTCCCTCAGGCAAAATTCTGATTTTGATTTCGATAATAGTTACATCTTGATGATGAGCAAACTCAAGAACGTTATAGATAAAAACAGAGTAAAAGTGCAGAAGATCGATAAGTCATGGCCTAATGGTCATAGAGAAAGAATAACGGTTTATGCTACGCCGATAGTTGGAAAAATGTGCACTTGTAAGATGACAGGGTATGATACTTTGATAAGTAAATACGAGGGCGTATTTTACATGCCGTTATCTGATTTTTCATTGGATAATAAATTGTGGGAAAATAGAAAGCTGTTCTATAAAACAGTTTTGCGTGATTACAGCATAACGCAGATAAGTACAGGTTTTTAATTATACTGTGATTCTCACACCCCTTCAAACACCTCCGCCCACTCTACTGCAAACCCCGGCAGCGTCTGCACCGGAATCACGCCCGGCTCGAAGTACTCGCCGTGCAACTGGTAGCTGCCGGCTTCGAGCACATAAGTCACCACGGTCTGTTCGCCCGGAAATACCAGCCAGTATTCGGCCACACCCGCCTCTTCGTAGAGGCTGAATTTCTCCCGCGTGTCATAGGCGGCGGTTTTGGGACTCAGGATTTCGATAACCCAGTCGGGGGCGCCCAGGCAGCCCCGGCGGTCAATCTTATCTGGGTCGCAGACCACGCACAAATCCGGCTGCACAACAGTAGTAATCTGGTCGTCGCCGTTGGGGCCGGCCGTGGTCAGGCGCACATCGAAAGGAGCGGCAAAGCCCCGACACTTCTGGCCCCGCAGGCCGGCGTGAATTGCGCCGCCGAGGTTGAACGAAATCGTCTGGTGCGACGATAGGGGCGCGGGGCTCATTAGTCGCACCTTGCCCTTAATCAGCTCCACGAACTCATCCAGCCGCCAGGTCAGGTAATCGGCGTAGGTGTAGGTTTTGGTGGGGTCGAGCTGAGAAATGTGGGTGATGACGGGCATGGCGGTGGGCAAAAGGTGCATTATAAAGATACGCGGGTGCGCGTACATTCGGGCTATGCAAGCCGTTTCCATCCTCACCGTCCCCGGCCTGGGCAGTTCCGGCCCGCAGCACTGGCAAACCCGCTGGGAACAGCAGCACGGCTGCCGCCGGGTAGAACAGCGCGACTGGGACCAGCCCGTCTGCGCCGATTGGGTGGCCGCCCTGGAAGCCGCCGTGGCGGCCGCGCCGGGGCCGGTGCTGCTGGTGGCCCACAGCCTGGCCTGCGCCACGGTGGCGCACTGGGCCACCACCACGGCCCGGCCCTTGGTCGGGGCCCTGCTCGTGGGGCCCGCCGACGTAGACCGGCGGGAGCAGCTGCCCGAAGTGAGTGGGTTCGCGCCCATGCCGCTGGTGCGGCTGCCGTTTCCGAGCATTGTGGTGGCCAGCACCACCGATGAGTACGTGACCCTGGCCCGCGCCACCGCGTTTGCCGATGCCTGGGGTAGCCGGCTGGTAAACGTGGGGGCGCTCGGTCACCTCAACTCCACCTCGGGCCTGGGCCTGTGGCCGCAGGGCTGGGCGCTGGTGCAGGAGTTGTTGCACTCCACTGATCAGCAGAAGTAGCGCCCCAACTGGCTGCCTTCCACGCGGCTAAAGCAGCAATTCGTCCAACAAAAAAGCGCCCCGGCCAATCGGCCGGGGCGCTTTTTTAAGCGTCGTTTTCGAAGCGGTTACTGCTTCTGGAAGCGGCTTACGTAAGCCTGCTGAGCACCCACTACGCGCACTACGTAGAGGCCGTTGCTCAGGCCCGCAACGCGCTTATTGAGTTGCTGGTTGAGCTGCTCAACCGAGCCAGTGCCTTGCAGCACCAGGCGGCCGGTGGTGGTGTACACGCTCAGGTGCAGGTTCTGGCCGGTTTCGGCTACTTCGAAACGCACGCTGTTGGTCACCGGGTTCGGGTACAGGTTTAGCGCGGCGGTTGCCGTGGCGTTGCGAACGGCCAGCGGCATCTGGGTCAGCGAGAAGCGCGTGAAGACCGGGTAGTGGTCGGTGGTCGAGTTGGCGTAGTTGGCAATGCCAGCGGCCAGGTCGGTGCGCACGGCGGCCGAACCGCTGATGTAGTAATTAGCCATTTGCTTGGTGGCAATCACATTGTCGATCAACGTGTTGAAACCCACCGTCGACTGCGCTCCGGCGCGGGCCAGGGGCAGCGTGAGCGACACGTAATTGGGGTCGGTGACGAAGGCATTGTACGACGACACGGCCGGCGTGACGCCCGTGGCGATAGTGCCTTCGAGCACGTCGTTGAAGTCGCCGAGCACCAGCGTGTTGGAGTTAGGGTAGGTGGTGTCGAGGTAAGCTTTCAGCTGCTCGGCGCCGGCTTTGCGGCGGGCGTAATCGTTGGCCGAGCTAGACGTGGCGTTGGCCTTGGCGTGAATATCAACGAAGTTGATACGCCGCGTAACACCGTCGAGCGTAACGTCGGCAGCCATCAGGTACGGGAAGCGGCCCGAAGCCCAGGCGTTAAAGGCGGGGCAGGCCTGTGCCTCGGTGCAGCGCAGCAGCCCTTCAAACTTCACGGGACGCACCACATCCTTGCGGTAGATGAAGGTCAGCTTCTGGGTGCCGGGGTAATCGGGGTCGCTGGTATTGTCGCCGTACGAGCCGAAATCAGCAATTTTGTAGCCGTACTGGATGCCTGACTGGGTCGAGAGGGCAATGGTTACGTTGCGCAGGCGCACCGTGTCTACCACTTCCTGCAGCACGAATACGTCGGCGGCCAGGCTCTTGAGCACGGACGTTACGTTGGTCTGCTGGAGTTCCACATCGGTCGGACCCTGGCCCGTAGCCGTCGAGCCGAACCATTCTACGTTCCAGTTGACTACCTCCAGCGTCTTGGCAGCATCGTAGGTGTTGCCGCTCAGGTTGATGGTCTGGGTGGTTACGCCGGTCGTTGCAACTGTGAGCGTTGCGGCGTAGGTGGTGGAGGCCTGCGTGGGCAGGAAGCGCACCCGGATGGATACCTGCTGGTTGTTGGCTTCAGCTTGGGTGTAAGTCAGCGAGGAGCTGAAGGCAATGCCGTCTTTCGATACCTGGAACGCGGCGTTAGACGAGTTCACGGTCAGCGGGCCGGTCAGGTTGGTCGTGGTCAGAGTGACAACCTGGGTAGCGGCGGTGCTCACGGCCTGGTAGCCGAAGGCCAGGTTCTGGCGGTCGAGGCGCACGGCGGGCGGCGCGGGGGTGGCCGAGTTGGTCAGCACCACATCGTCCACGGTCCAGCGGGCCGCCCCGTTGGTGGTCGAGGTGTACACGAATGCCACATACACGCCGGCCTGCTTGTAGCCGCTCAGGTCGAGGTTGTCGTTCTGCCACACGTTCGAGGCCGTAGCGGGGAAGTTGGCGTTCAGGTCGGTCCAGGTAACGCCGGTGGCGTTCGGGCTGCCGGTGCCGGAGTAGGTAGTCGAAACCAGCAGGCGCAGGCTCGGACCATTAAAGGCCGTGCGGGTCCAGTACGAGAGCAGCGGGAAGCTGGTGCTGGTCAGGTTCAGGGCGGGCGAAATCAGCCAGTCCTCGTTGGCGACGTTGCCGCCGGAGAAACCGTTCATCTGCACGGCATTAGGGTAAGCGGCCGTGCTGGTGGGGTTGTTAGGGTCGCGGCCGAAGGCGGTGCAGGCCCAGGTCTGAGCCCCCGTCACGCTGAACTGAATCCAGCCATCAGAAAGCATCGTGCTGCCGGTGCAGGCATTGAAGTCGTACACGGTCTGGGTCGGGTCGTTGCCGGCTCCGCTGAGCGCTACGGTGCGGTTGGTGGCGCCGGTGCTGCTAACAGTGGCGGTGCCGGTAGCCGGACCACTCACCTGGCCCAGCGTGGTGGGCGTAAAGCGTACAAACACCTGCTGGGGCTGCGCCAGCTCAGCCACCGAGTACACGACGCTGGTACCGAAGGTGGTGCCGTCTTTCGAAACGGCGAACGGGGCGGCGGTGGTTACCGTGGCGGCGGCCGTCAGGTTGGTGCCCGTCAAGGTAAAGGTTTTGGCCGCCGAGGGTAAGTTGATGGTTTGCTTGCCGAAATCGAGCGTGGCGGGCGTTACGGCCAGGGCGGGGGCGCTGGCGTTAGCGTTCCAGCTCAGCGAGAAATCATCGATGGCCGAGCTGGGGCGGCTGCCCGAACCCGTAGTGCTGGTAGGGGCCACAATCCGAATCCAAACTGGGCCAGTCCGGTTATCGAGGGCGCCGCCGAAGCTGGCGGTGATGACTTCGTTAGAGAAGGTGGGGCCGGTTGTAGACGTGGAGCCCAGCTGCGTAAAGGCCGAAGGCGTGGCTCCGGTGCCGTAGTCCACCTGCCAGGTGGTGGTACGTCCCACCGAGTTGTCGAGCGACTGCAGCTTGAAGCTGAGCGCGAAATCGGTTTTGCCGGTGGTGTTGGCTGCCTGGAACACGAAAGCTGGTCCGGCATCGGTGCCGTCGCCGAAACTGCCGGTCTGGCGTACGCCCAAGGCCCGGTTGGTGGCCGCTGCCTGGTCGGCCGACGAAGCCGTGCTGCTAAGGCCGGTAGCCGAAGCGAAGTTCTTGAACGCGCCGGAAGTATTATTCCAGGCGGTAGGAGCGGCGGTGAGCGTAGCCGCCGTGCCTACCTTGGTAGGCGTGGCGCCGGTGTAAATGCTGAAGCCGGCCGGCAAACCGTTGGCTAGCCCGTCGAAGGTTTCGACGTAAGGGCTGGTCGTGAGCGTAACCTGGGCCCGGGCTTCAAACGAAGTCATGGTGAGCAGGCTGGCGCAACTCAGTAAGAGGAAACGTTTCATCATAGGTGCGAAACTTGAAAAAGAAAAAAGTAAACGGCTACAAATAAACCGCTTGAACAGAACGGTGTGTTCGGTAAAGTTGGCGCTAAAACCTCCTAAATGCAACAAATACATAATTCGTTAACATGAAGCGCGCCGCCTGGCTTGTCCTGTAGGAGGACCAAATAGCCTTCACAATGGCTGGCAGCCAGCCGGCTGGTTTCGGGCTCCGGCAAAAAAACTACTGCTCGGCGGGCACCCGCCGGTTCATCACCCGAAACCAGAGCGGGGGCACGGCGGCCAGTAGCATCATGCCGGGGTAGCCGGTGGGCATCTGGGGTGAGGCCGGCTGATGGCGCAGCGTATGGTAGGGCCGCGAGGCCAGGTAGTGGTGGTCGGAGTGGCGGGTGAGCTCGTAGAGCAGGATGCGACCCACGGCGTGCTCCGAGTTCCAGGAGTGGTGGGGCTGCACCCGTTCGTAGGCGCCGGTTCCGGTGCGCCGCCGCAGTAGCCCATAGTGCTCCACGTAGTTCACCAGTTGAAACAGCACCGCCCCTACCAGCGCCGCGCCCACCCAGGCCAGCAGCCCGCGCCAGCCAAATACCAGCGCCACTATCCCAACGGCCACCAGTTGCACCGCCACAAACCGCAACAGCTGGTTTTGCCCGCTCCAGGCCGAAGCACCGCCGGCCCGCCGCAACCGTTCGGTTTCCAGGTGCCAGGCCGAGCGCAGCTCCCCACCCAGCGCCCGGGGCAGAAACCGCCAGAATGATTCGTTGAAGCGCGAAGTGGCCGGGTCGAGGGGCGTGGCCACATGGCGGTGGTGGCCCCGGTTGTGCTCAATAAAGAAGTGCAGGTACAGCGTGCTACCCAGCAGCACCTGGGCCAGCCGCTGCTCGTAGGCCCGGCTGCGGTGCCCCAGCTCGTGCGCCACATTAATGCCCAGCGAGCCCCCGCAAATTCCCATGCTCACGACTAGCCCGGCAGTTTCGGCCCCCGACAAGGGCACCCGCGCCAATACGGCCAGATACCAAACCACCAGGCCCACGTGCAGGGGCACGCAGAGGTAGAGCAGCCAGTCGAAAAACGGATGGTGCGGGGCTCCCGCCGTGGCCGGCTCGTTGCTGACAACGTTGCGGGGCGGCACGGCCAGCTCCAGCAGCGGCACCAGCCCGAAGATGAACAGGGGCGTGAGCCAAGCCCAGGGCCCGCGCCAGGCCAAGCCCGCTGCTACGCAGCCGGGCACGAGGTAGGCACTCAGGTAGCGAAGGTCGGTAAGGTGCATGTTGGCAGGTGTTTGGGGAGCAGAAGATAAGTAGAAACCGCCGTTATTCTGCACCGCTACGATGCTCTCACCAACTAGCTCGTGCCTGACGTAACGCGGCTATTCCGTTGCGACTAAAGCCTCCTCGGGCGACTCCGGTTGCGGTGGTTCCGTGAGGGGCTCATCGGCCGGCGCGAAACGGTCCTTGAAACGGGCGTAAAGGGCGTTCATGCCCAGCAGCAGCAGGCCCATCATAATAAAGACTACGGCTCGGGTGATGGTGCCCGTCTGGCGCAGGTCGAAGAAGAACAGCCGGGCCACTGCCGCCGCCATGCCCAACAGGGCTGCATAGCGCAAATCCTGGCGGCGCAGCAGTAGGCTCGCCACGAAAGCGGCCACTACTTCCAGCATCAGCAGCACCGTGAGCACCGAGCGGTCGAAAGACTGGGTAAGCAGCGCCGTGAGAGCCACGAAGGCCGGGTAGAGCAGCAGCCCCACCAGCCCCGGCAGCGGTAACCGGACCAGCCCGGCCAGCGGAGCCAGTAGCGGGGGCCAGTCGGCGGGGCCAGCGGGAGGCTGTTGAAGCCGCACGGCCGCGTAGCCGAAGAGCAGGGCGGCGGCGGTGGCCGTGGTGGCCCAGGGTACGGTCAGGAGTTGGCCGGGGGCGAGGGCATGGAAGCTCACGTGCATAATCCAACCAACCGCCGCCCAGAAAAACAGCAGCCCGTAGGCCTGTACGCGGCGCAGGCGTTGGGGCAAGCGGCCCGCCCCGAGGGTAAGGCCGAAAGCCAGCGCGAGCCAGACCAGGGCTAGCCACTCCAGCCGCAGCTCGTAGCCGAACGTGAAGCAGCCGAAAAGCAGCGTCAGCTCGGGCAGTAGCGGCTGGAAGTAGCGCCACGAACGGTAGGTTGGCTCCGTGGCGGGTGGGCGCTGGATGGCCAGACCCGCTAGCAGTAGCAGCAACGCTCCGGCCGTGAGCCGCCGCGCCGGAATGCCCAGCAGCTGCCCCGCCGAGTGGCCGAAGACGCCATCAAAATGGACTGCCAGCGCCAGGGCAAGCAGGGTGTAGGTGAGGTGAAGCAGGCGCCGGTCGGGCCACCCGGCACGGATGAGCGCGGCCAGGGTGCTCCAGCGCCGCCGGGCCAGGTGCGCCGCGCCCGCCGAGGCGGCGGCTAGCAGCGTCCAGAGCAGCACGGGCAGGGCCTCGGTGCGGGGCGCGAAGGCTATCCAGGAGGCCGCTGCCGCCTGCAAACCCAGTAGATACAGCCAGGGCCAGCGTACGTGCCGTTCGGCCGCCGCCCACCACGAAGCTCCCATTCCCACCAGTGAAAGCAAGAGCAGCGGCAACAGGTACAGCCATACCGGGCCGGGCCGGAACGCCGGGCCAACGGGCAGCAGGTGCTCCCATTGCAGCGCTTGGTAGCCTAGTGCTGCTAGCAGCAGTCCCAGCCACAAACCGGGTACCGGCACTTGGCGGCGCAGCATCAACAGAGCCCCGCCCAGGCCCGCCGCTGCCCAGCCGACCCAGGTATGTTCGTGCACGAGGCCGCCGGCCGCCAGCAGCAAGCCCCCCGCCGCCAGCCCCAACAGCCGCAGCCGGTAGTGCGGATTGAACGACACTGGCAGGGCATCAAACACCGGCGCCCGCAGCCAGCACAACATGGCCTGGGTTGCGATGCTGCCCAGGGCGGCCATCAGTAGCAGGGCGGCCCGCTGGTAATCGGGCAGGTTGCCAGGCCGGTACACCAGCGCGGGCAGGGCTACGGCCAGTACGAGGCTGCCCACCAGCAGCGCACGGTAAAGCGGTTCGGCTCGCCAGGCCAAAAGCAGCGTGAGCGTGAGCATTTCGAAGTAAAGCAGGGCAGTGGCGGCCGGCCAGCTCAGGCCCGCCTCGTGCAGGCCCAACACGAACACCACCAGCAAGCCCTGCCCCAGCAACAGCAGTGCCGACCTAAACCAATCGGCTTGACCCTTCACCCAGTAAGCCAGCCCGAACGTGAAGCCGGCGGAAACCGTGGCTGCGCCCAGCAGCAGCTCCACGGGCGGCTGCTGGAGGCCGAACAGCGCTTGGGTCAGCAGCCCGATTCCACTCAGGTAGAAAAGCACCGTCAGCCCGCGCAGGGTCTGGTGCATGGTCTGGTCGGGCTGGTTGGTAGGGAGTAGTCGGGCTACCGGCCAGCGGGCGGGGAGCAGCAGGAGCGCCGCGCTGCCGAGGCTGGTTAGCAGCAATAGGTAGAGGCGCTGGTGAAGCATCGGGGCGGCCAGTTCGCGCATCGAGCCCACGGCCACCAGCAGCAGCGCAACCCCGCTGCCGAGGGCCACGCCCAATAGTAGCCGGTAGGCCGGTTGCTCGGCCGCCAGGCCGAAAGCCCCGGCCAGCAACAGGGTTTCAAAATAGAGCAGCGTGGTGGCGGCCGGCCAGCTCAGGCCCGCTTCGTGCAAGCCCAGAATGAACACGAGCAGCAGCGTTTGGCCCAGCAGAATCAGCCCCAACCGGAACCAGTCGGTTTGCGCCCGGACCCAGTAGGCCAGCCCGAACGTGAGGCCGGCGGCGGCCGTGGTCGCGCCCAGCAGCGCCGGCAGGGGAGGGTGCGGCAGCCCGAACAGCGCCTGAGTTAGCAGCCCGATTCCGCTCACGTAAAAGAGCACCGTCAGCCCGCGCAGGGCCTGAAAAAGCAGCTGGTCGTCGGGGTTAGCCAGCAGCGGCCGCAGGGACGGCCGCCGGGTGGGCAGCAGGAGCAGGGCCGCGCTGCCGAGGCCGGTGAGCAGCAGTAGGGTCAGCCGCTGGTGGAGCACCGGTGCGGCTAGTTCGCGCACCGAGCCCACGGCCGCCACCAATAAGGTGGCTCCGCTGGCCAGCGCCAGGCCCATCAGAATGCGGTAAGCCAGTTTTTCGGCCACCCACCCGCAGGCTCCGGCCAATAGTAAGGTTTCAAAGTAGAGGATGGTGAAGGTGGCTGGCCAACCCAGCCCGGTTTCGTGCAAGCCCAACACGAATACAATGAGCAGCGCCTGTCCGCTGAGCAGATGGAGCGTATGGAACCAGCCGCCGGTACCGCGCAGGTACCAGGCCCCGCCGAATACAGCCCCGGCCGCCGCCAGCGTCCCGCCCAACAAGGCCGGCAAGGGTGGGTGGGCGAACCCAAAAATGGCTTGGGCCAGCAGCGCCGCCGCCCCCAGGTACAGCAGCCCCACCACGCCCCCAAACACGCGGGTGGTTTGCTGATGGCGGTCGGCGGCTGCTCCGGTCAGGAGTGGGGCTTGCCGCAGCAGGTGGTAGTAGCCGGCCCCTAGCAGGCCCGCCAGCAGCAGCAGGAGCGCGTTGCGGGGCACTTCGGCGGCGGAGTAGGAGGTTAGGTAGAACAGGTTCAGCCCCACCAGCCCCAGCCCGGCGGCCACTGCCCCGATGGAAGCCACCTGAAACACCAGCCGCTCGCCTTCGCGGGCCATCACGAAGGCCACGAGCAGCGTTTCGAGCAGCATGAACAGGAAAATAAGGGTGCCCGAGGCGTGCCAACCCTGGAGCGAAAACGCCGCGAACAAAGCCAGCATCAGCGAAATAAGGCTGTCGGTGCGGAACAGCCAACCGATGCCCAGCCGCCGGGCCTGCCGGGCCACCCCGAACGTGAGCAGCGCGCCCAGCGCCAGCGGTACCGTTTTCCAGGGCGAGCCGGTGCTGTACTGGTACAGGTTGATGCCCAAACAGGTCCAGTTGAGCACGTGGGCCGAGAATAGCAGCGCATCGAACCGCTGCTGGGCGTACACCCGGCGGTATTGCACCACGGCTCCCGCTGCGCCTACCGCTAGCACCAGGGCCATAGCCGTGAGGCGCGGACCCGTCGCCAGCATGCCAGCCGTTTCCCGGGCGTAGTGCCAGTACTGGTGGAAGGCGAAAAAGCTAAGAATGGTGAGCAGGAGCTGGTATTTCCAGCGCTGGCGGTAGGTGATAAAGATGCTGAATACGGTAACGCCCGCGGCGGCGGCTAACGTAATGAACTCCCGGGGCAGCACGGCCAGGGCTACCAAACTCAGTACGCCGTGCAGCGTAGCCACATCTTCGCGGCCCGCGTCCCAGGCCAGCCAGAGGTTAACGGCCACGCCGGCCAGCAGCAGCAAGTAGCTCAGCGGCGGCCCGGCTCATTGCAGCCCCGGCACGCTCACGGCCCCCACGCAGGCAAACAGAAATACAGCCGCCGCGCTGCTTTGCAGCCACACGTTGAGCTTAGCCGCAAAGGGCTTGGGCTTCAGGAAATAATGCAGCCCCAGCAGCGCCGCCGCGAAGGCCGTAATCATTCCGAAGCGCAATGGCGCACTCACGCGCAAAGCGGTGTACACGCCTAGGAAGCCAATGCCCGTCACGAGCACCACGGCCCCCAAAATGCCGGTCCAGTTATCGAGCAGCACTTTTTCGGTCTTCTCCCACCACGTGGGCTCAACTGGCCCGGCTGCTACCGGGGCCATTCGGGGCCGAACGGGTGCGGGCTTTGGAGCCGTTGGTTGCGGCCGGTTGGTGGTCGGTTTGGAGGGTGCCGATGGCGTTTCTGGTGGGATTACTGCCGGACCTGCCGGAGCGCCGGGAGTGGGGGGCATTGGAGCCTCAACCGAAGCTGGAGTATCGGCAACTGCCGGACTTGCCGGAACAGGCGTTGCGGTCGGGGCGGGCGTTGCGGTCGGGGCAGTAATAACCGTTGGCGTAGCAACCGGCACTACCGGCGTTGGCGCTTCCGTAGGAGCAACTGGCTTGAAAAGTGGCATAGGAGCCTGCACCGGAGCCGGCGGCGCTGGCGCAACCGGAGGTAAAACTGGTGGCGCCACCGAAATGGGCCGGGAAGCTACCACCGGCGCCGCAACGGGCGCAACAACAGGCGGGCTGACTACCGGCGCACTAGCGGGGGCCGCAACACTGATTGCTGCTGCTTGCGGGGTAACGGCGGCCGCCAATGGACCGGCGGCGGTTGACGGCGGGGCCGACTGCGACAACTCCTGGACCTGCTGGCGAAGCTGCTCCACGATGCCTGCCAAGCTGTCGTAGGCCCGTTCGCGCTCAGTGATTCGGTCGGTGAGGGCCTGAAATAGCTTTTGCAGCTTCTGGTACAGCAGGCCCGCGCCTATCGCTGCCAGCATCAATAAGAAGGCGACCATCCGGTAACTGGAATGAATAAGACACAAAACGGCCACTGTCACGCGGCCCATAACGGGGCGACAAGGGGCGCACAAAAGTCAGGCATCCACCGGGTTGTCGGCATATCTAAGGGACCGAAACCTACAAATTCTTCTTCGGATACTCCCTATGTAAATGACAAAATTTTACACATTTGTTTTGCTCTCACCGTGAATACGCTTCTGGCGTACCTTACGGGCCGATTCCCTTTTCCCTTCGCGCCATGCTCTCCCACGCCCACGAAGTATTCCTCGAAGTGGCTCGTCAGCTTAGTTTCACCAAAGCGGGGCAGACGCTCTTTTTAAGCCAGTCGGCGGTGAGCAAACGGGTGCGCAGCTTGGAGGAGCACTACAAAACCGGGCTGTTCGAGCGGTTGGGCAACTCGGTGCAACTCACACCGGCCGGGGAGCTGCTTTACCAGAAGCTGCTGCTAGCTCGCCAGCTCCAGCACGAGCTACACCTCGAATTTGCGGAGTTGAGCCCCGGGTTCTCGCCCCCGCTCGATATGGTGATTGGGGCTAGCACCACCATTTCTCTCTACGTAATTCCACCGGTACTCTCGGCCTACCTGAGCCAGTTCCCGAACACCCGGCTCACGCTCAAAAACCGCAACTCCGAAAACATCCTCAAGGCTCTGCTCGACCACGAAATCGACCTGGGTATCATTGAGGGCATCCACAAAGTCAGCAATGTCACCTACACGCCCCTGCTCACCGACGAGGTAGTAGCCGTGTGCTCGGGCCGTAACCCGCTGCTGCGCCAGCCCCTGCTGGCCACCGACCTGCTCCGCATGCCCGTGGCCCTGCGCGAAAGCGGCTCCGGCACGCTGGCCGTGCTCGAAGAAGCCCTAGCCGCCAAAGGCATAAAGCTCATCGATTTACCCGTGAAAGTGCGGTTGGGCGGCACCGAGGCCCTCAAGAACTTCGTTCGCGTGGATACCTGCCTGGCCTTCCTGCCCCGGCAAGCCGTGACCAAGGAGCTAGCCGCCGGCGAGCTAGTCGAAGTTCCTATTACCGACCTGAACCTGGTCCGCCACTTCGATTTCGTGCAGCGCAAAGGCACGGAGAACAACCTGCCCTACAAGACCTTCGTGCAGTTCGCGCGAAGGTATTATGGGGGCGGAGGAGTGAAGTAAAAGGAACGTCCTGCTGAGCGAAGTCGAAGCATCTCTCCCGCAATAGCAGACTCAGTGATGGAATTAGTATTGCAGGAGAGATGCTTCGACTTCGCTCAGCAGGACGTTCATTTTGCTAGCCACTATTCCCAAATGGCATAGCCCATTCCAAGTGGCCATTTGTTTACGGCATAGGGTTCGGGGAATTTTGCGTTCAACTCCCTCAGATATGAACCAGACCGCCGAAACCCTCACCCGCCTGCACGAACTCGAATGCTCCGAGTGCGGCCAGCCCCACTCCGCCCACCAGCTACAACTTGTGTCGGAGTGCCATAAGGTGCCCTTGGTGGCTACCTACGATTTGCAGGAACGCCTGTCGCGGGCCACTGCCATCGACCTGCACGATGCCTCCATGTGGCGCTACCGGGCCCTGCTGCCGCTGCTCGACGACGAGAACAAGGTGACGCTGGGCGAAGGCTTCACGCCGCTCATGCGCCTGCCCACGCTCGGCGGCCGCTACGACTTGCGCAGTCTGCTGCTCAAGGATGAAGGCCAGAACCCCACCGGCTCGTTCAAGGCTCGGGGGCTGAGCATGGCCGTTTCCAAGGCCAAGGAGCTGGGCGCCACCGGCTGCATCATCCCGACGGCCGGCAACGCGGGGGTAGCCATGGCCGCCTACTGCGCCCGGGCGGGCCTGCGGGCCGTAGTGGCCATGCCCCGGCACACGCCCAAGGCCTTCAAGGAGGAATGTTACTGGTACGGGGCCGAAGTGCAGCTCATCGACGGCCTCATCAACGACTGCGCCGCCTGGGTCCGCCAGCACAACGCCAACGGCGAACTGCTCGACGTATCGACCCTCAAGGAGCCCTACCGCCTCGAAGGCAAGAAAACGATGGGCTACGAGCTGGCCGAACAGCTCGACTGGCAGCTGCCCGACGTGCTGCTTTACCCCGCCGGCGGCGGCACTGGCCTGATCGGCATCTGGAAGGCATTCCGGGAAATGCAACAACTCGGCTGGCTGGCCCCCGGCGCCAAGCTGCCCCGGATGGTGGCCGTGCAGGCCGACGCCTGCCAGCCGCTGGTGGCCACGTACACGGGCAAGCAGGCCAACTGCCACGCTTACGTGGGCAAGCCTTCCATTGCTAACGGCCTGGCCGTACCCCACCCCCTGGGCGAGCAGATGATGCTGCGCGTGCTGGCTGAGTCCAACGGCACGGCCATCAGCATCACCGACGAAGAAATGATGGAAGGCATGCGCGAGTTGGGCCGCCACGAAGGCCTGTTCGTAGCCCCCGAAGGCGGAGCCGTCTGGCTGGCCGCCCGCAAGCTCCTGGCCTCCGGCTGGATTGCCCCCCACGAGCAAATCCTGCTCCTTAACACTGGTTCCGGCCAGAAGTACATGGACAACGTGGAAGGCAGAGCCAACGGCTGAGGTATCAGGTTGTCAATAGAAGCAGTGGCTGTCCGGTTATGCTGGGCAGCCACTGCTTTTTACTATGCGTTGTACCGCGCTGCCAACCGAAGCTTCTGCTGGAATAGTCTCGCGCAAAACCACCCTGGAGCCACGTCTGGGTACCGAAACTGTTTCTCTTGCTTATCCCTACTGCAGTCTCATGCCTGAAACCAAGCGCTAAGCCCGTGCCGTTGGCCTCCTTTACGCCGTGGCCATCGACACCAGCGGCTTGCACCTGGAGGAAGACCGGTTCCATATTTTTCGCGTCAATATGTTCCCTCACGAAATGCCAGCCTGCGCCAAAAAAACTGCCTCCTGGTACCGCCGCTACTACCGCTGGAAACGCAAAAATTAGCCTTTCTCAGTTCGGGTAGCTTATAACCAGCGCCTCCGGCAACTCCTCTCAAGAGAAGCTGTCGGGGGTTTATTTTTTAAGGGGGTATTTGGCTTATGTTTCAGTAAAATCGTAAAATGATATTCGGTATGAAGGTGATAATGAAAAATAAGTATGATATTTCACTAAATAGACCTTTTATAATAGGGTCAATATGCTGGATAAATGAAAATGGAGCACCAATCGACTTCAAAACATCGGCCAAGCCTGACGATGCTCACGCTGTTGCTGCTAATCGGGCTGGCCTGCGTGGCTGCTTTTGTGCGAGTGCCGCATCCGGCCGCCCTGCCCGGTTCGCTCAACGGTGCCGACGTGGCCTGGATGCTCACAGCCTCGGCCTTCGTGCTGCTCATGACGCCGGGCCTCTCGTTTTTCTACGGCGGCATGGTGCGGCCAAAGAACGTTATCAGTACCATGCTGCAGAGCTTCGTGGCACTGGGCGTGGTTTCGGTGCTGTTTTACTTCGTGGGGTTCTCGCTATGCTACGGCACCTCCTGGCACGGGCTGATTGGCAACCCCTTCACGTTTGCCCTGCTGCGCGACGTGGGCACGGCCCCCAACCCGGTGTTTGCAGCCGGTATCCCGTTCATTCTGTTCTTTGCTTTTCAGCTTAAGTTCGCCATCATCACCCCGGCCCTCATTACCGGCTCGTTTGCCGAGCGGGTGCGGTTTAAGGGCTACCTGGCCTTCATGGTGCTCTTCAGCCTGTTCATTTACTGCCCGCTGGCCCACTGGACCTGGCACCCCGAAGGCTTTTTGCGGCAGTGGGGCGTACTCGATTTCGCGGGCGGCACGGTAGTGCACATTTCGGCGGGCGTGGCGGCACTGGCTGGAGCCATGGTGCTCGGCCAACGCTCGGCCAGCCTGCGCCCCACCTCATTTTCGACGCCCAACGTTCCCTACGTGCTGCTGGGCACCGGTTTGCTGTGGTTTGGCTGGTTTGGTTTCAACGCCGGCTCGGCGCTGGGAGCCAACGAGCTGGCGGCCCTCTCCTTCGTGAATACCAACTTGGCCTCGGCCGCTGCCCTCATGGCCTGGGTGCTGGTAGAAGTGGTGCGGGGCGGCAAGCCCACTGCCGTGGGGGCCTGCACCGGGGCCGTGGTGGGCCTGGTGGCCATTACGCCAGCCGCCGGCTACGTCGATTACGGCCAGAGCATCTTCATCGGGGTGGTGGCGGCTCTCATCAGCCACGCCGCCGTGCACTGGAAAAACGCCCGCACCACCATCGACGATACCCTCGACGTGTTTCCCTGCCACGGGCTGGGTGGCATCGTGGGGATGTTGCTCACGGGCGTATTCGCCGATAAAGTAGGCCTCATTCATGGCTCGGCTACCACGTTTGGCTACCACGTGCTGGGCCTGGTTATCGTGGTGAGCTACTCTTTCGGCGGGGCTTGGCTGCTGCTCCGGCTCACCGACCGCTTCATCGGTCTGCGCGTGAAGCTTGCCGACGAAGAACTGGGCCTCGACCTGAGCCAGCACGAAGAATCTACCTACCACATCGACGAAGAGTTTGAGCGTACTTACCGCCGCACGGTGGAAAAGCTGGTAAGCTGAAACGTTCAGAAAGGGCGAAATACCTGGTTCTGGTTTCGCCTTCTCAGCTCGCGAATTGCCCCAGCACCGCCCGGAAGTCCTCTTCCGTGAGGGCTTCGATTTGCACCTTCTTGAAGGGGGGCGTATGGCCGCTGAGTAGTGTGAGGCTGGATTTGCTCACACCGAATACCTCCGCCAGATAAGCTAGCAGGCAGGTGTTGGCTTTGCCATCCTGGGCCGGGGCATGCAGCCGCACAGTTACGGTGCCGTCGGGGGCTACTGCCAGTTGGTTGCGACGGGCGTTGGGCTTGGCCTTCAGGTGTAGCACGGGCACTACTCAGGCGGGCGAATTGTAGGCGTCGTACACGTTCCAGGCCCAGATGAGGAAGGGCACGATGATCGTCCAAACCAGCAGAAAGCTGATAACGCCGCCCACGGCCCAGATCAAAAAGGCCTTTAAAAAATGGCCCTTGATAAGCTGGCCCAGTCCGGGCACGAAGATGGAAGCCAAGGCGGGCAGGCCGTACGTCTGTTTCATAGTAACGAGGTCGGGATGGGATAATAGCGGGGAGATGATGGGGCGGTAAGTAGGCAAGAAAAGCAAAATGTGGGACATCAGCAGGCATTCCCAAGGGCTGCCTAAACCTGCCCACTCCTAATTCACCCGGGCTTGGCCAAAGGGGCAGCGTTCCAGCAACGAGCACCGGCCGCAGGCGGGGGTGTGGAAGTAGCAGCACTTTTGGCCGTGGAACATGAGCACCTCGTGGTGGTCGTAAACCTGCTGGGCGGTCCAGTCGGGCGGGAGCAGGGCCGGCAGCTGCTTGTGGGCCGCCGCTTCGCTCACCTTCGGGCCGATGAGGCCCAGGCGCTGAGCCACGCGGTGATGATGGCTGTCGACGGGCATGGCCGGGCGGCGCAGGGTGCTGAAGAGCAGGACGGCAGCGCTGGTTTTGGGCCCCACGCCGGGCAGGGCTTCCAGCCAGGCCCGGGCTTCGGGAATGGGCCAATCGGCCAGAAAGGCCAAGTCGCAAGGGCCCCCTTCGCAACGGGAGGCCACTTCGCGCAGAATCTGCTGGAGCCGGGGCGCTTTCTGCTCAGGCCAGGTGCAGGGACTGATGGCGGCCTCGACCTCGGTCGTGGGTGCGTCGCGCACTTCGTCCCAGGTCGGAAAACGGGTCCGTAGCTGCTGGTAGGCCCGGTGCGAATCTTGGTTGCGGGTGCGGTGCGAAAGCAACGAGCTAATCAGCTCGCTCAGCGGGTCTTTGGTGGCGAAAAAGGCAACCGGGCAGCCGTACTCGGCGCAGAGCTTTTCGTGGGTCCACAAGGCCAGCTCCCGGCGTGCGGCCAGAGCATCATCAGTAGCAGAAGCAGGGTTTTTCACCCGCCTGCTTACGTAAAGTTGCCGGGGTTCAGTTGTCGGTTTTCAGGAAGAACGTCATGCAGAGCGGAGCGAAGCATGGCGTTCCTCGTGTCTGACAACTCGATACCGGCAACTGACTACTGACTGGTATTATATAGCATCAAGGCTTGCTTGACGTTGTTCTGTGACTTGCTGCCGATGACCAACGGAACAATGGCCAGCGGAATAGCCGCGTATGCCAGTGGCGACACCGAGAAGCCGTTGCTATTGCCCAGGCTCGATACCAGCCCGGCCAGCAGCAACCCACCGGCGCCCACGTAGCTGAGCGTAGTCAGGGTCTGGTAGCGGCGGGCATCGGCCAGCAGTTGCTGGGAACCCGGATTGTCCTGGGTGGCCAGTTGCAGGTTGCGAATGCTCAGGTCCTCAATCGGGCCATTGTCTTTGCTGAAATACTCGGTGCGGACCGTGCGGTAGCCCCCGAACCCGTAGGGGTTCATGCCGCCGTAGCCGTATCCCCCGTAGCCTCGCCCGCTGCCGTAGGGGCTGCTGCTGTACTGCTGGCTGGTGATGGAATAAAGGCTGATGCGGCCCACCCGGTCGCGGCGCAGGGTGCTTTCGCGCTTGCTGCGGCCCGGCAGGGTGGTGCGCACGTAAAAACCGGTTTCGTCCTCGTAATAGCGTACCTGGTCCAGGTCGAGCTTCTGCTGGCCATCCACGAGCAGGAACGTGCGTCCGAATACCGGCTGGCGCACTTCCACGTCGTAGCCGCGCAGCACCTGGCCCGATTTTAGGCCCACAGCGTAGCGGGTGGTGTTGGCCGGCGGCAGTGCCTGCCGGCGTGGGTCGGGCGCGGCCGGAGCCGCCGGGGGCGGGGCCAGCACCGGAGGGGCAGTGGCGGCGGGCCGGGTAGTATCGGGAACCGCTACAACGGGGGCCGGTAGCGTGTTCAGCTCGCGGGGTGTTTGTTGGGCCAGGGCCGGCAGCGCGAGCGTGCTCAGGACCAGTAAGGAAAGGGAACGAAGCAGCATAAAAGCAAGGAAAGTAGAAACCTCAGAACCAACGCCAGCCGACTGGCTGCGGCCCGGCTATAGCTCGACGGGGAGGCTAGCGCAGCAGCTTTTCGAGCAGGTTGAGGCTGTCCACCATATTCGTGCCGGACTCGAAATCGAGGGGCTTCAGAATGTAGCCGCTCACGCTCAGGTTCTCGGCGCTGAGCCGGTCCACATCCATGCCCGAAGTGGTCGTGATGAACACCGGAATATCGGCCAGCTCGGGACTCTGCCGGATTTCGGCCAGAAACTCGTGGCCGTTCATCTTGGGCATGTTCAGATCGAGCAGAATAACTTCGGGCAGCGGCCGGATGGCCTCCACACCATTGGTTCCCCGCAGCAGATCGAGGGCCTCCAGGCCATTGAAAGCCGTGTAGAGGTGGTGGGGGACACTGAACTTTTCGAAAGCCTTCTGGGCAGTCATTTTATCAAAAAAATCGTCTTCAACGAGCAGAATGGAGCGCATGGGGGAATGGGGAGGTGGTGGGGTATACGTTCCGGCAATTTGGCGGCGTGGGTAACAGTAAGAGCGGGACGAGGTGAAGTAAAGGGGCAGTAATTGAAGAAACGATGAAGTTCGTACCAAGCAAGCAGGAGCCTTGCGTGCCCTCGAATTCAATCGAGCAGGCAAATCAGCAGCTCACCCCGAGCCGTTTCACCGCTTCGGCCAGGTAAAGATAAAGGTTGAACCCTGGCCTTCGGCCGATTCGACCCGAATAGTACCCTTTTGCTCCTCAATGATGCGCTTCACGATGCTCAGGCCGATGCCGGTGCTTTCAGCCGTATCCCGGTCGCGCAGGGTCTGGAACATAAGAAATATCTTTTGGTGAAACTGCGGGGCAATGCCCGGGCCATCATCCCGAATGCGAAACTCGTAACAGTCGCCCAAATCGAGGGCGCTGATGGTCAGGTGGCCTTCGGCGGGGCGGTGGTGGTATTTGGCGGCGTTGCTCAGCAGGTTAGTGAATACCTGCTCCAGGCTCAGGCGGTCGGTGTGCAGCACGGGCAGCGGCTCCTGAATAGCAACGGCGAAGCTCGGGGGCACTACCAGCTCGGCTACTTCCCGCACCAGCTCCCGCACGGTTACCTGCTCGCGGGGGCGGTCGGCCCGCCCGGCCCGGGCGTAGGCCAGCAGCCCGTTAATCAGGTCTTCGAGGCGCTGCAGGCGGCCCTTAATCATGCCCAGGTACTGGTGCAGCTGGGGGCTGATTTCCTGGCTCAGTTCGTCTTCAATCCACTTCACCACCGTCAGCACCCCGCGCAATGGTGCCTTTAAGTCGTGCGAGGCCACGTAGGCAAACTGGTCGAGCTCGCGGTTGCGGGTTTGCAGAGACGTGAAGCTGGCGTCGAGCGTCTCGGTCATGTGGTTGAGCGAGCTGGCCAGGTTGCCCAGGCTGTCCTGCTCCTGGTCGGATATCCGGACGGTGTACTCCCCCGCCACCACCCGGTTGGCCAGGGCTTCGATGATCTGAATGCGGCGGGCCACCTTCTCGTTGGTGGTCGTAAGCTCGGTTTGCAGCCGCTCGTTGGCCCGCAGTTCGCGCCCAATGCGGGTGAACAGCCACAGCACGATAATGGCCGCCAGCAGCGCCGACAGCACGATGGCCACCGGGGTGGTGTTCTGATAGATGTCTTGGCGTTCCCGCCGGCCCACGAGCAGCTCATCCTCCGCATCCCGGACCCGGCTCAGCAGGATGCGCAGCGTGTCCACGCGCTTGTCGCCGCTGATGAGCTGGCGCACGGCCCGGGTCGAGGAAGTACGCTCGGCCCGCCAGTCGCCCAAATAAGTCAACACTTCGGTCAGGGCCTTCCCAATGGTGTCGAGGCGCTGCTGCTGGCGCGGATTGTCGCCGGTGAGCTGGCGCAGGTCGGTCAGCATGTCGTTGGCTTTGGGTACGGTCTGCTGGAATTCGACCAGGTACAGCGAGTCGTTGAGCAGCAGGAAGCTGCGGGCCTGAGCCTGGGCGTCGCGCACATACATGCGCAGGTTGTCGGTGCGCTGCACAATCTGGTAGCTGCGCTCGACCTGGCGGGTATAGAAGCCCAGTTGCTGAATGCTGTACCAGGAGGCAACCGAGGTGAGCAGCAGCACGCCCACGGCAATGAGAAAGCCCAGGCGAATCTGGGTGTTGAGCTTAAGATTCATAAGGGAGCGCGCAGCAAGTCAGCCTACCATCAGGCTGCAATACGAGTGCAAAGTACGGCCTTGGGCGGCGGGTTCGATCTGGGTTCCGGCCATTATGGCGCCGTGGGTCAGGCTCCCTATCTTTGCCCAAGCCCCGTCGGCCCTCCGCCGTCGTCCGCTGCCCTTCCGCATGTCCGTTCCCGAACTCATTACTTCTCCCCAGAATCCGCGCATCAAAAACCTGCTGAAGCTCCAGCAGAAGTCGGCCGAGCGCCGCCGCCAGGGCCTGACCATCATCGAGGGCCAGCGCGAGCTCACGATTGCCCACGGGGCGGGCGTGGCCTGCCCGGCCGTGTTTGTGTGCAGCGAGCTGGCCGGCCCGGCCCGGGAAGCCGAGTTGCGGGCGTTGTTCGCGCCCGAGCCGGCTACCGAGTGGCTAGCCGTCTCGCGGGCCGTGTTCGAGAAGGTCGCCTACCGCGAGGGCTCCGACGGGGTGCTGGCCCTGGCCCGCCCGCCTCAGCACACGCTCGAAAGCCTCGTGCTGCCCAAAAATCCGCTGTTGCTGGTGCTGGAAGCCGTGGAGAAGCCCGGCAACCTGGGCGCCATCCTGCGCACGGCCGATGCCGCCCGGGCCGACGCGGTTATCATCTGCGACCCGCGCACCGACCTGTTCAACCCCAACGCCATCCGCAGCAGCATCGGCTGCTCGTTCACGGTGCCTACCGTGGCCACCACCCGCTCCGAGCTGCTGGCCTGGTGCGCCGCCCGCGGCATCCGCACCTACGCCGCCGCCCTCTCCGACCACGCCCAGCCCTACACCCGCTTCGACTTCCGGGGCCCCACCGCCTTCGTGATGGGCACCGAAGCCGACGGCCTCACGCCCGAGCTGATGAGTGCCTGCGACCACACCATCATCATCCCCATGGGCGGCCATATCGACTCACTTAACGTGAGTACCGCCACGGCCGTGCTCACCTTCGAGGCCGTGCGCCAGCGGGGGTAAAAGGCATTGCTTGCCGGCTGCCCGCATCATTCAGCCATGCTATTTTACCGCTGAACCTCCTACTCGTTTATAGCTATTTAATGGATGCGTAATACGGAAGAAACCACGCTGCCACCGCCGGAAATTACCAGCCGGGCCTCTCCAATCATCTGTTATGGGCTGCTGCTGGCGTCCATTGTGCTGCTGGTCGCCAGCTTCTACCAACGCGTACTGCACGGCGACGAAGCTTGGATTGGCGAGCAGGCGTACTGGGCGGCCAAGGAAGGCGCCGTGCGCTCCGAGCTATTTCGCGGGTTTCTGGGGGCCGAGTCGCGACAGTGGGTGTACCATTGGCTGTTCGTGTGGCAGGCAGCGGCCGTCATCAAGGTGGCGGGCTGGTCCGTAACGGGGCTTAAATTGATCAGCCTGAGCTACCTGGGCATTTTCCTGCTCATCAGCTACCGGCATCTGCGGCGGCATTACCTGCATAGTGCGGCCGCCTGCTGCCTGTTCTACGCGGTGCTGCTATCCAACGCGCTGCTGGTAGAATACAGCTTCGTTTTCCGGCCGGAAGTAATGCTGATGTGCCTGGGCTTTGGCTCCTGGATCATGCTCGAACGGAGCCTGCACCGCCCTACGCCGCGCCTGGGCTATGCCGCGTTGGGCGCGCTGCTGGCCGGCCTGGCGGCCCTAACCCACCTGAACGGCCTCATTTACGTGGCGGCCGGGCTTGGTTTATTGCTTCTGCGGCGGCAGTACCGGGCGGCCGTGCTGTTCGGGGGGGTGAGTGGCCTCGTTTTTTCGGTGGCTTTTCTAGATGTGCTGGTGCATAACGCCTGGCCAGCCTATTTCGCGCAGCTTGCGCCCGCTGTTAATCCCGAGCCCCACCGGGTGCTCGCCTACCTGCTGCACGTGCTCAACGAGCATAAACGGTTTCTTCATTCGCCGGTAGAAGCCGTATTGTCGGTGCTGGGGCTGGCAGCGGGCTTGCTCCTCTACCGAACCCACTCCGGCACGCCGCGCCGCGCCGACGCCGCGCTGTACTTAGGGTTGCTGATTGGTGCACTGGCCTGCCTCTCGCCAGGGAAAACTACCAAGTATCTGCTGCTTTACCTGCCGCATATAGGCCTGTTTATCACGTTGGCGTTCGTTTATCTGAGTAAGCACCGGCCCTGGCAACGCTGGTTGCTGGGTAGTCTGCTGCTGCTTTACCTGCTAACCAACGCGGGCTACACGGGCTACCTGATTAGCCGGCACGAAGACCGGGTAGCTAAAAACCAGCAATTGGCCCGGCAGCTAGCCTCCTACCAGCACTGCCGGGTAGTAGCCCCGCTGGAACTGGTTTTCAACCAGATCAACAACTTCACCATTCAGGGGGTGCCGTGCTACCTGGTGCGGATGGAAGCGGGCCAGCTGCCCCCCGACGGGCGGGTGCTGTTCACCGAAGCCGCCCGCTTTCACCGCCAGCTCATCATCCTCAACGATAACTCGCTCCACGACCTGGGCCTGCCCCGGCCGGTAGTGGGCCGCACGTACGGCAAGTACCGCTACGCCTATCGTTTCCAGGATTACTACATCTACAAAGCGTTGTAAGGCGCTAGTCCTGATCTGCTTATCCCCAGCTATTATGAGCATCGAACACCGCAAGTTTACCGTCCACGGCCGCGTTCAGGGCGTGTTCTACCGCCAGAGCACCCGCCAGCAGGCGCAGCAGCTGGGCCTCACCGGCTACGCCCGCAACAACCCCGACGGCACCGTCACCATCGAAGCCGAAGGGCCAGCCGCTGTCCTCGCGCAACTTGCGCAGTGGTGTCAGCAAGGTCCGCCCAGTGCCCGCGTCGAGCAGGTGGAAGCAACGGCTGGCCCGGTGCGCAGCTACCACGCGTTCGAAATTCGTGGCTGAATGATGCTGTCTCAGACCCGCCGCAGCTCCCGTACCGTCACGTCGAGTGGCTCGGCGGCGTAGAGGAGCGGTGGGCCAGCGGGTGTAGGTAGGCCGTGACTTTCGAGCAGCGTCGAGTCCCACTCCTGCAGCGTGGCCTCGCGCAGCTGCCAGGGCTCGTGCCAGAGGTGGCCGCGCCAGAGGTCGGGCCCGTGGCGGTGGGCCTGCACGTCGGGGCCAGCGGTGTAGAGGTGGTAGCGCTCGGTCAGGAAGTGGGGGAGGGTACCGGGCCGGGCCCACGGCAGCGCCGCCCCGGGCGTCCAGGTGGCGGCGAAAGTGGCGGGCGCCGCACCCCGGTGGGTTCGTTCGGCCACGGCCCGGAAATGGCCATCAGTTTCCGTTAGGCTCATGCGGGCGTGCAGGTAGGGCAGGTGGAACAAGGTGCGGGCCGCCCATACGCCCAGGGGTTGGGTGGCATCGAGCGAGAGAAACCAGACGCCGGGCACCCCATCGAGGCGGGCATAGGTGCGCACGTTCAGTTCATGCAAGGCGCTCAGGCCCGGCACGGCCGGCAGCCCCAGCGGCCGGATGTGGCTCATAGTAAACGGCACCACCCCCAGCCATGCCTGCCCCTCAAACAAATCCAGTTCCAGCCGCGCCGGCAGGTAGGGCCGCAGGATTTCGGGCGCCACCGGCCAGTGGGCAAATAGCAGGTTGCTCCAGCGCTGCCGCATGAGTGGCAGGCGGGGCCGGGCGGCAGGGCTAGGGGTGGAGGAGGGCACGCGGCAGGAAACGAAGTGGGCGGTTACTAACGCAAGCAACCGCCGCAACGCCCAACGGTTGCGGCCGGGTGGCTTCCAGTCAAAAATAGCGGCGCGGAACTTACCGTTCCGCGCCGCTATCCACTCTATAAAACGTCGTGCTATTCTCAGCCCGCCTTTTTGTACACGATTTTCTCCAGGTTCTCCAGCCGCTGGCGCAGTTCCCGTACCTCCGTATCCTGGGTGCCCTGCGTAGTTTGCACGGTATCGTAGCGGGCCGTCTGCCGGTTCATAGCATCGATAACAGCGTCGGTCATCCGGTCGAAGGAGTTTTCCATGCGGGAAAAGCCATTATTCATCTCCTGGCGCAGGCCATCCATTCCCTGCTGAAGGCCCCGGACGTCGCGCTGGACCTTATCAAGCGTAATCAGAATATCGGCTACCACTTCGGGTAGGTCGCGCTTATTGCGGTTCTCGGAATCATCCATAGGAAGCCAGGTTTCAGGAGTTGACTAAGGCAAGATACATGAATCGAGCGGCAAATGTGAGGTGGTCTAGTTACGCTGGACAGTTTAGGGCGTTAAGTGGAAGAAGCTGTTGGTGAGCGTAATAGGGGGTCTGATAGTCGATGCTGGAGTGCAGC
>NZ_NIRR01000045.1 GCF_002204745.1 Hymenobacter amundsenii | reverse complement strand
ACTTATACCCGGGTACAGGGGTAAGCTCAGGCAGGTAGCGGCTAGTTCTTCGGCAATGGGCAACGCCCCGGCCGGTAGTTGCATGGCCGCGTAGGCCTGCTGCCGATGTGGCGGCACGGGGTAGTGAATCATAGTGCCGATGCCCTGGGCCATGAGGTGCTGCTGCAGGGCGTCTCGCTGCGGAGTATGCACCACGTAGAGGTGGTAAACGTGGGTAGCCCCGGTGGCTACCACTGGCCGGCGCAGGTCGGCAATGCCGGCCAGGTGCTGGTCGTACCAGGCGGCTACCTGCTGGCGCTGGCGGGTCCACTCGGGCAAATGCCGCAGCTTTACTTCCAGCACGGCCGCCTGCAGCTCGTCAAGGCGCGAGTTGTAACCTACTACTTCGTTGTAGTATTTCTGCTGCGAGCCGTAGTTGCGCAGCACTCGTATTTTCTGGTCCAGCACGGCGTCGTTGGTCGTCACTGCGCCGGCGTCGCCCAGGGCCCCCAGGTTCTTACCGGGATAGAAGCTCGTGCCATTCACCTGGCCGAAACTACCGGTGAGCTGCCCCTCGAAAGCAGCCCCCTGCGACTGTGCATTGTCTTCCACTACCAATAGGTTGTGCTGGTTGGCTAGCGCCATAATCGGCCCCATCTCGCAGGCCTGCCCGTACAAATGGACCGGCATGACGGCGCGGGTGCGGGGCGTGAGGGCAGCCGCAATGCGGGCGGGGTCGAGGTTACTAGTGGCCAGGTTTGGCTCCACCGGTACGGGCGTGGCCCCCACCTGCGTCACGGCCAGCCACGTGGCGATGTAGGTATTCGAGGGCACAATCACCTCGTCGCCGGGGCCGATTTCAAGGGCCCGTAAGGCCAGCACCAGTGCATCAAGCCCATTGGCCACGCCCACTGTGTGGGCGACTTGGTTGAAGTGGCAGTACGCCTGCTCAAACTTTTTTACCTCGTCGCCCAGCACATACCAGTACGAGTCGTAAACGCGGCCCACGGCGGCCATGATTTCATCCCGGATAGGGCCGTGTTGGGGCTGAAAAGAAAGAAACGGAACTAGCAGCTTACTCATAAGGCAGACACAGGACTATACTTCGGATAGCAACGAAGCTCAAATATGAGGAGGAAAGACCTCATTTCCCGACGTATCTCACGGGGAAAATCTAGCGCCACATGCCCGCCCGCTATGCGAGGACTTTCGTGGAACATGATGCTGGCTTGCAGTACTCAGCTAACGTTGCTGTCGCACGCCAGTACGTGGCTGGTGCTGCCCAACCGAAAGCCCAGTTTCTCGCAGGTGCGGAACACGGCACCGTTGGTAGCCTGGGTGGTCATCAAGACCTGGGGTAAGGATAGTGCGGCGGCGCGGCGCACGGTTTCGGCCACTAGTTTCAGGTGCCAGCCCCGGTTCGCGGGCCCTACCGCCGTGAGCAGCACCCGGGAAGAGCCGCTACCCGGCACCCCCGCCTCGCTTAGGGTATCACCGATGGCCAGAAACGAATCTACCGGCAAGCCCGACACATCGGGCACCAGTACGGCATCGGCGTAGCGGCCCTCCGTAGCGGCTTCGGCGTAGCGGGCCAGCAGGGCGTCGGCGCGGGCCTCCCCAAACCAGGGGTCGGCGTGAAAACGGTCGAAGGGATTGCGCGCCGCCGCCGAGATACGCCCAATATGAACGGCCTCGCCGGGGCGGGCCAGCCGCACGGGCGCGGGCGCAGGCAGAGTAGCGTCGGCTACGGGGCAGTGGAAGTTCAGACGGGTTTCAACGAGCCGCCAGCCGCCCGCAGTCAGAGCTTGCAGCAAGTCCAGATCCTCAGTTGGTACCACGCTGAAGGCGTAGTAGGGTCCGCGGGCAGCTAGCGCCTGCCGGATTTCGGCCGCGGCGGTGGCTAGCGCGGCAGGCCGGGCATCGGCCCCGAACAGACCTGTGAAGAGCCAGTAGGTGTCAGTGCCAAAAAACTCTGAATCCCAGGCCAAATGTTGCAACAGCCACTGGCTGTGCCCGTCGGCGGCCATGAGTACCTGCTCCCCCTCTCTCCTACCGAAGCGGGCCGCGGCCCCCATACCATAGCGCTCCTGCTGCGGCGCGGCGGGCAGATGCCGCAGAAAATGCGTGGGCGAGTACCGAAACAGCGCCTCGGCGCGCAGCTTTATCCAGTCAGTATTAGGAGAGGTTACGACTAGGAACTCCATATCCGCTTGAACTCGTCGTGGTTACGGATATAATCGTCTTCCTGATACGGAACCGAAGCCAACACCAGCTGCACGGCTGAGTGCGAATACTGGATGGTGTGCCAGGCTTGGGGCGGCACGTAAAGGCCCATGTGTGGGTCTTCAAGCCGAAAAAGCTCTATCGTACCGTCAGCCAGCTCGGTGGTTACTGTGATGCGACCAGCGGCGGCCACGAGCACCTGCTCGGTAAGGTGGTGGGCGTGGCGGCCCCGCAGGATACTTTCGGGCGTGTAGTATGTCCAGAAAATGCGTTGCACCGCAAACGGCACCAGCTGGCTCTGCTCGGTAACGGAGATATAGCCAATGCTTGGCTCCCCCAGCTTTGGAAACTCAATTAGGTAGGGATTTGCAAATCCGGGCATAAACCGCTAAAGATGTCCCGCTTCATGCAGATCCGAAGCAAGGCTACCTAAAGGTAGCGCATCGCCCGCAACCTGCCACAAAGCAACGAGTGTTTAGTTCCGCGAGGCGCTAACAACACCCACCCTATCGTTGCTCCTTGTAACGGCCTATAGCCATGCAACGCGAGAAAGTACCAGGCTTACCGGCCGCCAGTCCAGTCGCTGATTCGTACGCTCCCACGCAACGCGGCCAATGCGCAGCCCTCGGGTTCGTCCAAGCCTCTGACAAAACCCTAGACTCCTCTGGTTTCCTTTTGAGTATCACTATGAAAATCCGACACCAACACTTCCCCACCCAATAGCACATTTCCCTGCTTCCTCCCTCGCCCCAGAAGCCTACCTTGCCCAACGTGTATGCGGGCTGGCTATAGGATCAACACATGATTTGGCCTGTCTACCCCACTAGCGCGAATATAGTATTATTTCAGGTCTACAACCAGTTCCGCCTCGTTGCCCGGCCGGTCCCGGGCTAGCGCCTGCAACTGCCGGATCGCGGCGGCCGGATGCGTTTGCTGCGTCTTGTAGCTCCACCAGTCGGCGTTTTCCGGCGCGGCGGCCCCCTCCTCCAGCATTTGCCCGGCCACATCCAGTATACGCACCCACACTGCCACTACCCCACAGGGCTTCTTTGCCTGCACACGCAGGGGGTGCCCCACTTGGCCGCAGTAGTTACCAACCTCCACGGCTAGCAGTTGCGGCGGCTTGGCGAAGTCGGCCAGGGCCGTGCGGTACACGCTGCCGAAGTTGCCCGCCTGCACAAAGGGCTGGTAGTAGGCCCGGCCTTCGATGCATGCCTGCTGCTGTCGGCCATATACTGTGGCGGCCCCGAACTTACGCCGGTGCTCCTGCTGAGCGGCCGAGCCCGGCCGCTTTTTGCCAGTAGGGGCCTGCTGTACATAGGTGGTACCCTCCGCTCCCATCCGGAACACCAGATTGCCAACACGCCCACTGAGGCCGGCAATACCCGAACCCGCTTCCATCTTTACCCGCGCCATATCCGTCGCCATTTAACAGGTTACAAGATACTATTTCGAACTATTATATCCCCATAATGCCTCGTTCGCGCAGCCACTACAGTAAAGCGCACCCCGGAGTCTAGCTCCGGGGTGCGCTTCTAATTACGCCTGACCTTTTCTCAGAAGCTACGCGGCGTATTGTCCACCTTGCCGGCCATCACTTCGCTCACGTGCTCCTTGAAGTATTCCAGCGTGCGGCGTAGGCCCTCGGCGCGGTCTACTTTCGGCTCCCAACCCAGGATTTCGCGGGCCTTCGTGATATCGGGTTTGCGCTTCATCGGGTCGTTCTGGGGCAGTTCCTGGAACGTGGGCTGGAACTCGACGTTCATCAGCTTGGCAATTTCTTCGCCGAACTCCTTGATGCTGATTTCGTCGGGGTTGCCGATGTTCACGGGCAGGGCGTAATCACTCAGCAACAAGCGGTAGATGCCCTCAATCAGGTCATCGACGTAGCAGAAGGCCCGGGTCTGGGAGCCGTCGCCGAATACGGTCAGGTTCTCGCCGCGTAGCGCCTGGCTTAGGAACGCAGGTAATACGCGGCCGTCGTTGAGGCGCATGCGGGGGCCGTAGGTATTGAAGATGCGCACGATGCGGGTTTCCAAACCGTGGTGGGTATGATAGGCCATGGTAATAGCCTCCTGGAAGCGTTTGGCCTCGTCGTAGCAACCGCGCGGACCAACGGGGTTTACGTTGCCGAAGTACTCCTCTACCTGGGGGTGGATTTCGGGGTCGCCGTACACTTCCGAGGTGCTGGCAATCAGCATTCGGGCTCCCTTCACCCGGGCTAGGCCCAGCAGGTTATGGGTACCGAGCGAGCCTACTTTCAGGGTCTGAATTGGGATTTTCAGGTAGTCAATGGGCGAGGCCGGTGAGGCGAAGTGCAGGATATAGTCCAGCTTACCGGGCACGAACACGAACTTCGACACATCGGCGTGATGAAACTCGAAGTCTTCTTTGCCGAACAGGTGCTCGATGTTGGCTAAGTCGCCCGTAATGAGGTTGTCCATGGCAATAACATGGTAACCTTCGGCCAGAAACCGGTCGCAGAGGTGAGAGCCCAGGAAGCCGGCTCCGCCGGTGATCAGGACACGTTTTTTATCAGACATACAGAGAAGTTCTAGAAGAAAGAGAAGGTCGCCTAATGGCGGCGTTCGTTAAGCCTGCGCTGGCTCTTGGTGGCCGGTCCGAACGCCGATGCAATGGTAAGCGAAACCAGCAGCCCGCAAGTCATCAGCATCGTAAATATTACGACCGTCGAACACCACCTTCTGCTTCATCAACCGACCTACTACCGCGAAGTTAGGCACTCGGAACTCGGGCCACTCGGTTACGATGAGCAGGGCGTCGGCGTCAATCAGGGCTTCCATCTGGTCTTCGGCGTAGGTAATCCGGTCGCCGAGCGAGTGCTTGGCTTCGGCTACGGCTACCGGGTCGTAGGCCGATACGGTACAGCCCTCGGCCAGCAGCTTCTCGATAATGACCAGCGAAGGCGCCTCGCGCATATCATCGGTTTTGGGCTTGAACGAGAGCCCCCAGACCGCCATCTTCTTGCCTCTCAGGTCGCCACCGAAGTGCTTTTTCACTTTGTTGAACAGCACTTCCTTCTGGCCTTCGTTCACGCTTTCCACGGCCTGGAGCACCTGCATCTGGTAGCCGTTTTCCTGGGCTGTTTTGATGAGCGCCTTCACGTCCTTGGGGAAGCAGGAGCCGCCGTAGCCGATGCCGGGGTAGATGAACTTGGTACCGATACGGGCATCGGAACCGATGCCTTTGCGCACCATGTTCACATCGGCGCCCATGATTTCGCAGAGGTTGGCAATGTCGTTCATGAACGAAATCTTGGTGGCCAGCATAGAGTTAGCCGCGTATTTCGTCATTTCCGCCGACGGAATATCCATGAAGATAATCGGGTGGCCGTTGAGCAGGAAGGGCTTGTAGAGGCGGCTCATTACCTCCTCGGCCCGCTCCGACGACACGCCCACCACAATGCGGTCAGGCTTGAGGAAGTCATCGATGGCGGCACCTTCCTTCAGGAATTCGGGGTTGGATGCCACATCGAACTCAATGTCAGCACCACGCTTGGCCAGCGCATCTGCAATTTCCTTGCGCACCTTGGCCGCCGTGCCTACCGGCACGGTGCTCTTAGTCACAATAACGCCGTAGCTGTTCATGTTCTCGCCAATGCTCCGCGCCACAGCCAGCACATACTTCAGGTCCGCCGAGCCATCTTCACCGGGAGGCGTACCCACAGCAATGAAAGCCACATCGCAATCCTTGATGGCCGAGGCAATATCGGTGGAGAAATGCAGGCGCTCAGCGGCCACATTACGGCTCACCATCTCCTCCAGGCCGGGCTCGTAGATGGGCAAAATGCCTTTATGAAGGTTGTCGATTTTGCGCTGATCAATGTCGATGCACGTCACGGTGATACCTACCTCAGCGAAACAGGTACCGGTAACCAAACCGACATAGCCGGTGCCTACTACTGCAATTTTCATATGTAAAAGAATTCGATGATCGAAACTACTCAGTTAGTGATGCAAAAGTACGCTATTGTAACAAACCGTACTTAATGATGCAGTAAATAGCGAGAAAACCGTCACGCCAGCCGATTTTCTTGCCTTCAGCATAGGTACGGCCGTAGTAGCTGATGCCCACTTCGTAAATACGCACGTCGGGTACCCGGGCCATTTTCAGGGTTACTTCGGGCTCGAAGCCGAAACGCTTCTCCTCCAGTATCAGCCCCTGCACAATATCGCGGCGGAAGAGTTTGTAGCAGGTCTCCATATCCGTTAGGTTGAGGTTGGAGAAGGCGTTGCAGAGCGCGGTGAGCCACTTATTGCCGATGCTGTGCCAGAAAAATAGAATCCGGTGGGGGTTGCCGCCCATAAAGCGGGAGCCATACACTACGTCGGCCATGCCGCGCAGCACGGGGCGCAACAGCACGTTATATTCCTCAGGGTCATACTCGAGGTCGGCATCTTGGATGATGAGGTAGTCGCCGGTGGCTTCGCGGATGCCGGTGTGCAACGCGGCCCCCTTACCCTGGTTTACCTCGTGACGCCGGTACTGAATCGGCAGATCAGTATTGGCCGCCATGTAGCGTTTAATGGCTTCCTCAGTGTTGTCAGACGAGCAGTCGTTGACGATGATAACCTCCTTCGTGAACCCGCCAATTAGCTTTACAGCTTTGACTTGGTCGAGAATGAGATGAATAGTAGCTCCTTCGTTGTAAGCCGGGATAATGATGGACAGTTTGGGCGCGGATACGGGTGCCAGCATATGCGAAGGGATAGGAAAAATGGGTTGTAGAGATGCAGCAGGTCAGATTATTCTCGCGTTCAAGCTACCATCCACTTCTTCCACCACCATTGGAACACGATGAGCGCCCAGATGCGGGCGTGCACGTCGCCGGGGCTGGTGGAGAACAACTGTTTTTTGAGGCCGCGGATGGCTTCCACGTCGAATATACCCTGGGCTTCGATGAAGTCGTCGGAGAGCAGGTCGTCCTCAATCAAAGGGCGCAACTCGCCGCGGAACCACTTGAGCAACGGCACTTCGAAGCCGTGTTTGGGACGTTTGTAGAGCTCCTCGGGCAGCATCGGCCGGAAGGCGTCCTGCACGATTTTCTTCTTCATATTCGCGTCAATCTTACTGCTGACGGGTATTGAGAAGGCGAACTCCACCACGTTCGGGTCGAGGAAGGGTGGGCGTACCTCCAGTGAGTTGGCCATGCTCATCAGGTCTACCTTGGCGAGCATATCGTAGGGCAGCACCATGCGGGTATCGGTAACAAGCACCTCGTTTAGGTCGCCACCGGCGTGCAGATCGGCCATCAGGTCGCGGCGGCGGCGCTCGGCCAGCTTGTTGCTGATTTTGCGGCGGGACGCCGGGCTGAGCAGGTTGCGGGCATCTTTCTCCGACGCAAACGAGGCCCAGTCCCAGTAGCGCTCCTTGGGGCCGCTGAGCATGCCGCGCGAGAAGCGCTGAAACTGCCTCACTTTGTTGCCGAAGTAGGAGTTGCGCGACTTGGGCAGTACGTTCCAGAGCAGATCGAGACCCGCCACGGCTTCGGCCTTGAAGCCGCCCTGGCGCACCTGAAACTCACCCATGTGCTTGTTGTAGCCCCCGAACAACTCGTCGGCTCCGTCACCACTCAGGGCCACGGTGGCTTTCTCGCGGGTGCGCTTGCTGAGGATGTACACGGCCAGGGCCGAGGAGTCGGCGAAGGGCTCGTCGAGGTAGTTGAGCACATCGAAGATGTGGTCGTAGAGGTCCTGGTTGCTGAGCGAGAAAACCGTGTGGTTGGTTTTGTAGCGCTCGGCTACCAGCTTGGCGTATTTGGTTTCGTCGAAGAAGGGCTCGTCGCGGAAACCGATGCTGAACGTATTCAGGTGGGGCGTGTGGCGGGTAGCTAGGGCCACGACCACCGACGAATCGATACCGCCACTCAGGAACGCACCGATGGGCACATCAGCCACGAGGCGGCGGGCGGTGGCTTCATCAAGCAACTCAACAAGCTTAGCTTGCTGCTGCTCGTAGCTAAGCTTGTTGCGGTTGGTTTTTTTGGCGTCGTACGGAATCTTGTACCACTGCTTGCGCACCACCTTCTTGCCCTTAATGAACAGGTAGTGGCCGGGCAGCACCTTTTTCACGCCCTTAAAAATGGTACCCGGGCCGGGAATATAGTTGAGCTGTAAATACTGGCTCAGGGAGGTATAGTCGAGCTTGCGCGGGATGCCCAACGCCAGCAGCGACTTCATCTCGGAGCCGAACAGCAGCTTGTCCTCGTCGCGGTACACGAGCAAGGGCTTCTCCCCCATCCGGTCGCGGGCCAGAAACAGGGAGTCCTCCTCTTTATCGTAAATGGCGAAATCAAAGAAGCCGTTGAGTTTCTTGAGAAAGGTGCGCCCCTCGGCCATGTAGAGGTGCAAGACCACTTCGGTATCGGTCTGGGAATGAAACCGATGCCCTTTGGCTACCAGCTTCTGGCGCAGCTCCTTGAAATTAAATATTTCTCCGTTAAAGACAATAGTATAACGGCCCGACTCATCGGTCATGGGCTGGTTACCATCAGTCGAGAGGTCGAGAATGGCTAAACGCCGAAAGCCCAGTCCGCACCGGTCGAACATAAAGTGACCCTGCGAATCGGGGCCCCGGCTCACAATGGCGTCGGTTGAGGCTTGCAACGCGGATAGCGAGTTGCGGCCCGCATCAGTAAAAGCGAATACTCCGGAAATTCCACACATAAGGCGGGCAAAAGTACGAACTATTAGCACGTGAGTTGTTAAAAAACTGTGATGCGCTACCGCAACCAAAGCCCGCCCGGGCTAGTACACCCTTTCACTATCGAACTGATAGTTGTACCACGCCAGTAAGAGGCGAAGCCCCGGACCGCCGGACGTTGCCCTTTCCTCCTCACCTTTTTTAGCCTTTTATGAGCCTCCAACAAGATTTTGAAGCCGCTGCCACTAACATCGACCGCCTGCCCGGCGAAATGGCTGCCGCCCACATGACCGAACTCTACGGCCTCTACAAACAAGCCACCGACGGCGACCACGACGCCAAGCGCGACGAAGTCGGCGACGAGACGCCCGATAACCCCAATGGCCCCGGTGGCCTCTCGCAGGGCCAGTGGGATGCCTGGAGCAAATGCAAAGGCATGTCGCACGATGAAGCCAAGCAACAGTACATCAAGCGGGCTGATGAACTGACCGCGCATTACCAGCAGGACCAGCCGCAGTCGGCAGCCAACCAGCCGCTGGGCGCTCCCGGCACGGCCGAGGCCAGCCCCGCCGCCCAGGCCCAGAACGCCGCCGGCCAAAGCAGCCCAGGAGGCCTAAAAGGTGACCTCAAGGACGGTACGCCCTACGGTGGCGAAGACGAGCTGAAAAACAAGCAGTAGATCACGATTAGCACGGATTAAACAGATTTTGTAGCTGGTCTGTCTGTCAGCATCAAGCCAACCGCTATCTGATAAAAATAAAGCAGCCACCTCGGTTGAGGTAGCTGCTTTATTTTTAATCGTCCACAAAATCAGTGCAATCCGTTAAAATCCGTGCTAATCCGTGCTCCAGATTTTGCCGGGATTCATGATGCCGTGGGGGTCAAATACGCGTTTGATGCCGCGCATCAGGTTTAAGTTGGCTTCCTGGAGGGCGATGTTGAGGTACCCTTTCTGCACCAGCCCAATACCGTGCTCACCCGAGATGGTGCCCCTAAGTTTCACGCAGAGGCGGAAGATTTCGGAAATCGGTTCGCGCAGGCCCACGTCCCACATTTCATCGTCGAGGTCGCCACGGATTATATTGACGTGTAGATTGCCGTCGCCGGCATGGCCGTAGCAAACGGTTTTGAAGCCGTAGCGGGCCCCTATTTCCTTTACGCCTTTCAGCAGCGTGGGCAGCTCGGCCCGGGGCACTACGGTGTCTTCCTCCTTGTACACGGAGTTGTAGCGCACGGCGTTACCAATGTTGCGCCGGATCTTCCATAGTTCATCTTTCTGAGTGGCGTTGTCGGCCAGCAGGATTTCGCCCACGTCGTAGCCTTCGAGCACGCCGTATACCTGCTCGGCCTCCTTGTACAATTGGTCGAGGTCTTGGCCATCGAGTTCGATGAGCAGGTGGGCCGTAATGTCGGCGGGCAGCGTGAGCGGGATATTCAGGTAGTCTGAGGACCAGGCAATGGCCTCGCGCTCCATGAATTCCATGCCCGAGGGGATAATGCCGGCCCGGAACACGGCCGATACAGCCTCAGCCGCCTGGGCCTCTTGGCGGAAGGGCACTAGCATCAGGATGGTGTGTTTCGGGTAGGGTAACAGCCGGAATACGGCCTTCGTGATGATGCCCAGCGTACCTTCGGAGCCCACCATGAGCTGGGTGAGGTTGTAACCAGTAGAGTTCTTGAGCGTGTTGGCGGCCGTCCAGATGATGTCGCCGGTGGGCAGTACCACTTCCAGGTTAAGCACGTAGTCGCGGGTGGTGCCATACTTCACGGCTTTGGGGCCGCCGCTGCTGTGGGCCAGGTTGCCACCCAGAAAGCAGCTGCCCTTGCTGGCCGGGTCGGGCGGGTAGAACAGCCCAACGGCCTGCACCGCTTGCTGAAACACCTCGTTGATAACACCCGGCTCGACGGTGGCCTGGAGGTTGCGCTCATCAATTTCGATGATGCGGTTGAGCCGCTCGGTACTCAGCACCAGCCCTTGGTGTACCGGTAGTGCCCCCCCGCTCAAGCCCGTACCCGCCCCCCGGGCCGTAACAGGAATGTGGTTTTCGTGGCACAGGCGCACAATATGGCTCACTTCCTCGGCGTTGCCCGGCTTTGCCACTACCTCGGGCGCGAAATGCAGGTCTTCGGTATGGTCGCGGCCATAGTTGGCGTACTCATCAGCCTCCGCGTGCTGAGCCGTGAGCACGTGCGCTGGCCCCACAATGGCCTCAAACTGCGCTATCAATGCGGGGGTTAACGGTTGAAAGTCCATGAGAAAGAGGAATAAAAGCGGGGCTTGGCCTATCTTTGCCCCAATGCAGGAATACAGAACGAAGGTAAGGCTTTCGGGGCGGTGGTTCGTGTTGCTGATGGGGCTGATCTGGCTGACGGGTTGCAACGCGGGCAAGGTAAATTACCGCAATGGCCGCTACCACTCGGCCCGCGACATGGCCCGCATCAAAGCTGCCGAGCGCGGCCGGGGCCGGGGCCGGACCTCTACGGTCAAAACTAAGACCAAAACGGCGGCTGGCAGCACCAAAATGATATCTCGCCGGCCTGGGGCGCGGCCAGTGGCGGCCAACGTGTCGGCCCCCATTGCCGAAGTAATTGAGACGGCCCGATCTTACCAGGGGGTACCATATAAATATGGCGGCACCACCCGCCTGGGCATGGACTGCTCGGGACTGCTATACGAGTCATTCGCGGCTATCAATGTCAGCATTCCGCGCTCCAGCAACGAGCAGGCGGTTTGGGGCGAACCGGTAAAGCCCCAGAATCTACGGCCAGGCGATTTGGTATTTTTCGGAGCTTCACCTGGCAGCGGTACAATCACTCACGTGGGCATGGTAACGGCTGCCTCGGCCGAAAGCGTCCAGTTCATTCACGCTTCCAGCTCGTTAGGCGTCATCGAAAACGCCTTGGAAACCGACTACTACCTCAGCAGATTCATTAAGGCAGTACGCCCCAGATTGTGAATTTCCGTCTTACCTTTGCGCCCGTTATCAGCGTTTTGGAAGCCATGGGCTTTCGTAACATTACGATAACACACTACTGCGGGCGTTTGCATACTTTTGCGGCGTTTTTCCCCCTGAACAGGCACCTTTTTTCACCAATCCCCCTCTTTTTATGAGACGTCATCTTTACGCTTCAATGGCTCTTGTGCCCATGGCATTAGTGTCGGCGCACATGAGCTGGGCCCAGGTAACCACTTCGGCCATGAACGGTATCGTGACCGATAAGACCGGCGAAGGTCTGCCAGGTGCCACGGTGATTGCCGTGCATACGCCCACCAACACCCAGTACGTAGCTCCTACCAACTCTGAAGGACGCTTCAACATCCAGGGTATGCGCGTAGGCGGACCCTACACGATTCGGATTTCGTTCGTCGGCTACAAAGAGTCGGTGCGGGAAAACATTTTCTTGACGCTGGGCCAGAACCTGCGCCTCGACGTGAACCTCAACGACTCGGAGCAGACGCTGGGTGAGGTAACCGTAACCGGTACTCAGGACCGCAACATCAATGCCGGCCGCACGGGTGCCGCTACCACCATTTCGCGCGAGCAGATTCAGCGTCTGCCGACGCTGAGCCGCAGCATCAATGACTTTACCCGCCTTTCGCCCCAGTCCAACGGCGGCGGTAGCTCTTCGATTGGCGGCGCCAACAACCGCTACAACAACATCACGATTGACGGTGCGGTAAATAACGACGTGTTCGGTCTTTCGGGTTCGGGTACGCCCGGTGGCCAGACGGGCACCTCGCCTATCTCGCTCGACGCCATCCAGGAAATCCAGGTGGTGGTAGCGCCTTACGACGTAACGCTGGGCAACTTTACGGGCGGCGGCGTGAATGCTGTAACCCGTTCGGGCACCAACGATATTTCGGCCTCCGTGTACGCCTTTGGGCGTAACGAGAAGCTGGTAGGCAAGAGCGTGGATGACTCCCGTACCAAGGCTACCGACTTCTACCGCTACCAAACGGGCGCCCGCGTAGGCGGCGCCATCGTGAAGGACAAGGCGTTCTTCTTCGTGAATGCAGAGATTGACCGTCGCAGCTCACCGTTGGGCTTCGACCTCGGTACCAGTGCCTCGCAGATTGACCCGGTTGTGGCCAAAACCATTGCCGACCGCGCCTTGTCGAAATATGGCTACGACGTGGGCAACTACGGCAGCGAGGCCCTGCGCACCGAGAGCACCAAAATCTTTGGTCGCCTCGATTTCAACCTCAACCAGAACAACCAGCTGACGATCCGCCATAACTACATCGACGCGTTCGATGATGCGCTTGGCCGCAGCCAGAACTCGTTGCAGTACGGCAACAACGCCTACCGCATCAGCAGCAAAACCAACAGCTCGGTGCTCGAACTCAACAGCCGCTTGGGTAAAATATCGAACAAGCTGCTGCTGAGCTACCAGACTATCCGCGACTCGCGCGATGTACCGGGTACGCTCTTCCCGACCTTTGAAATCAACCAGTCTGGTAACCGCTACACCTTGGGCACCCAGCGCAGCTCGGGTTTCAACTCCCTGAACCAAGACATTTTTGAGTTCACCGACAACCTGACCCGCGCCTTCGGCAAGCACACCGTTACGCTGGGCACGCACAACGAGTTCTTCAAGTTCAACAACCTGTTCATCAACAACGGGGTAGGCTATTACCAGTTCAACACACTGCAGGACTTCCTCGACGAGAAGCCTAACCGCCTGCAGGCGGCCTACGCTACCCGCGACGGAGGTGCGGCCCAGTTCAGCGCCATGCAGTTCGGCGCTTATATCCAAGATGAATTCTCGCCCATCGAGAATCTACGCCTCACTGCTGGCCTGCGCGTGGATGCCCCCTTCTTCTTCGACAAGCCTGGCTTCAATCAAGGAGTTACCACCACGTTTCCGGGCATCCGCACCGACGAATTGCCCAACGGCCAACTGCTGTTTGCTCCGCGGATTGGTTTCAACTGGGACGTCAACAACGATGCCCGTGTGCAGGTGCGCGGTGGTACGGGTATCTTCAGCGGCCGGGTACCGTTCGTATTCCTGTCCAACAACTTCACCAACAGCGGTCTGATTCAGGGCGCGGTAGATGCCCGGGCAACTGCCACGACCAACCCACCCATCGTAACCGATCCATCGCAGCTTCCGACCGTATTCGCGGCTTCGGCTTCGCCCAGATCGGAAATCAACGTAGTAGAAAAGGACTTTAAGCTGCCCCAGGTATGGCGCACCAACCTGGCTGTGGACTTCCGCCTGCCCGGTGATGTGATTGCCACCCTGGAAGGCATCTACTCGAAGACGCTCAACGACATCTACTACCGCAACATCAACTTGGTAGCCCCGACCGGCCGCCTGGCTGGTCCCGACCAGCGCCCATTCTATCCGAGCGCCCGTCAGGTCAACGGTAAAGATTACACCAACGTGTTGCTGCTCGATAACACGAGCAAGGGCTACCGCTACAACGTAACGGGCCAGCTGCAGAAGAACTTCGACAACGGTATCAATACGTCGGCGTCGTACACCTACGGCGTGTCGAAGGAAATCAACAGCGGCGCTAGCAGCACGGCCCTCTCGAACTGGCAGTTCAACCAGGTGCAGTTCGATCCGAACAACCCGGAGCTGGGCTTCTCGCGCAACGACCAGCGCCATCGCGTGCTCGTAACGGGTGGTTATACCTTCCGCTACGCCGGCGACCGGCTCTCGACCAACATCTCGGTTATTTATGAAGGCCTGGCCGGAGCGCCTATCGCCTACGTGTACGGTCAGGGTGGCCGCGACATCAACAACGATGGCGCCTTCGCCAACGACCTGATCTACATCCCGCGCGATGTCCGTAACCCCGCCGAAATCAAGCTTGTAAAGAGCGGCTCGTCGGACACGCGCAGCATTGAGGACATCCAGAACCAGTTGGATGCCTTTATCAACAACGACCCTTACCTGCGCAGCCACCGCGGCCAGTACGCCGAGCGTTTCGCCGGCCGTACGCCCTGGACCAACCAGGTAGATGTTCGCCTGGCCCAGAATGTTAATTTCCTGGCTGGCGGCAAGAAGAACTCCTTCCAGATCACGTTCGACGTGCAGAACGTAGGTAACCTGGTCAACAAGGATTGGGGCCGCCAGTACTTCGTGAACAACAACGCCGTAGAGTTGCTGCGGGTAGAAACTGCTGCCGCCGGGGCGCAGCCTACCATCTCGTTCCCCGCCACGTTTGCCGCCAACAAAAACCGCGGCTACAGCGAGTCGTTCTTCGGTTCGCGCTGGCAGGGCCAGTTGGGCGTACGTTACTCGTTCAACTAAGCACAGCAGTTAGTTAAGTACCTGAAAGGGGGTTGGCGATATCGCCAACCCCCTTTTTTTTGTGCGCTTCCCGGGTCCACTCCGCAGATAAGGGCAGTGCCGGACTGGTTTTGGCGGGCTATTAGGCTAAGCGAATAGCAGAGGGCTTGGCAAGAGTCTTAACAGTATCATAACACAGGCTGAAAATCAGGAGCCGTACTTTTGTGTCGCTTTATCACACCCTGCCGGTGTCACTTTTCCCCCATTCCCCTCTTTTATGAAACGACACCTTTACGCTTCCATGGCCCTGCTACCACTGGGTCTGGCATCGGCCCACCTGGGCTGGGCACAGGGCACGACCACCTCAGCCATGAATGGCTTGGTAACGGATAAAACCGGCGAAGGCCTGCCGGGCGCGACGGTCATTGCCATCCATACGCCCACCAACACCCAGTACGTGGCCCCCACCAACTCGGAGGGTCGCTTCAACATCCAGAACATGCGGGTGGGCGGGCCTTATACCCTACGCATCAGCTTTGTGGGCTACAAGGAAACGGTACGCGAAAACATCTTCCTAACCCTGGGTCAGAACCAGCGCCTCGACGTGAGCCTGAGCGCCACCGAGCAGACGCTGGGCGAGGTAACGGTAACCGGCCGCCAGGACCCTATTATTAACGCCGGCCGCACGGGCGCTTCCACGACCGTGCAGCGCGAGCAGATTGAGCGCCTGCCGACGCTTAGCCGCTCGTTTGGCGATTTTACCCGCCTCACGCCCCAGGCCAACGGCCAGAGCTTCGCCGGCCGTAGCGGGGGCTTCAACAACATCACCATCGACGGGGCCATCTTCAACAACTCGTTCGGTTTGTCGTCGACTGTGGGAGGCCAGACCAATGCCCAGCCGATTTCGATTGATGCCATCGAGCAGATCCAGGTGAGCATTGCGCCCTACGACGTGCGCCAGGGCTCATTTACGGGGGCCGGCATCAACGCCGTTACCCGCTCGGGCTCCAACAAGTTTACGGGCTCGGTCTACCTATTCCACCGCGACCAGAACCTGATTGGCCAGAAGTCAGGCAGCTTGGAGCAGAAGTTTCAGGACTTCACGCTCAACAACTATGGCTTCCGGGTGGGTGGCCCCATCATCAAGGACAAGGTATTCTTCTTTCTCAATGCCGAGCAGGAGAAACGCAGCGACCCGGGCACAACCTACAGCGCCAACCGCGACGGAGCCCCGGCCCCGGGTGCCAACTCCACCACGTCGCAGGCTACGGCCAACGACTTGAGCGTGCTCAGCAACTTCCTGCAGACCCAGTACGGCTATAACCCCGGCGCGTTTGAGGGGTACAGCCTGCGGCAGGAGAGCCGCAAGGCCACGGCCAAAATCGACTGGAACATCAGCCAGAATCACCGCTTCAGCGTCAAGTATAACTATTTGCGCTCGTTGCGCGATGTAAACCCAAGCGCCTCCGGCTCCATCAACGGGCGGGCACCCGGCCAGTTCGGGCTGCCCTTCTTCTCGGCTTACTATACCATCAACAACAACCTCGACTCGTACATCGCCGAGCTCAACAGCACCTTCGGCAGCCGCTATTCCAACAACCTGACGGCCGGCTACACGGCCTTCCGCGACTTCCGCGAGAGCCCGGGCGGGGACATTTTCCCACTCGTTGACATTGGTAACGCCACCGGCCTGAGCCCTGCCGGGTCCCGGATTTCAGCGTCCAATACGCTCACCTCGTTCGGTTACGAGCCCTTCACGGCCAACAACATCCTCAACACCGACGTCTATCAGTTCGGCGACAACTTCACGGCCTACCTGGGCAAGCACAACGTGACGCTGGGCACTTACAACGAGTTCTACAAGTTCAAGAACGGCTTCGCGCCCAACTTCTTCGGCGCCTACCAGTTCAACTCGCTGGCCGACTTCTACGCCTCGGCGGGCTACGGCCGCGATGCGAACGGCAACCCAACCATCAAGTTGGCCAACCAGGCGGCGCCCCAGCGTTACCAGCTCCAGTACTCGGCCCGGCCCGACGGTAGCTTCCCGTTTGCCGTTATCGAGTCGGCCCAGTTGGGCTTGTACGTGCAGGATGAGTGGACGCCCTACAGCAACCTGAAATTGACCGTGGGCCTGCGCGGCGACCTGCCCTTTATTACCTCGGATCTGCTGCAGAACGAGGCGGCTGCCAACCTCACCTTCCGCGACGGCGTGAAAATCAACACGGGCCAGGCGCCTAAGAAAACGGTGCTCTTCTCGCCCCGCGTGGGCTTCAACTGGGATGTAAAGAGCGACAAAACCACGCAGCTACGTGGCGGTACGGGCATCTTCACCGGCCGGGTACCCTTCGTCTGGATCAGCAACCAGGCCTCCAACAACGGCGTGCTGTTCGGCTCTTTCGACCGCAACAACAGCAGCGCGGCGGCCTCGACGGCGGGCTTCCCCTTCAACCCCGACGTAAACGCCTACCTGCCGACCAGCGCGGCAGCCAACACCAGCTACAACCTGGCCGTTACCTCGCGCGACTTCAAGTTTCCGCAGGTATGGCGCACGAACCTGGCCGTCGATCAGGTACTGCCCGGCAACGTGGTAGCAACCCTGGAGGGCATCTATACCAAGGACGTGAACAGCGTGTACCACGCCAACGTGAACCTGCCCCAGTCTGCGCGCAACGCCGCTGGCGCCGACACCCGGCCCATCTTCTACACGGTGGCCGTGAACCCCACGACGGGCGCCGTATCGCAGACGGCCAACAACCGCATCTACAACGGACAGGGGGGCGCTTCGGCCACCAACCCCATCATCACCGATGCCATTGAGATGCGCAACACCAACAAGGGCTACTCCTACACCGTAACCGGCCAGCTGCAGAAGTCCTTCAGCAACGGCCTCTACGCCTCGGCTTCGTACACCTACGCCGATTCGCGCTCGGTAAACGACGGTGGCTCGATTGCCCAGTCGATCTGGCGCGACCGGCAGGTATCGGGCGACCCGAACGCCAACGTGCTGAGCTACTCCAGCTTCCTGCAGCAGCACCGGGTACTAGCCACGGCCTCGTACCGCCGCGAGTACATCAACCACTTGGGCACGGCCCTCTCGTTTGTGTTTGATGCAGCGCCGGCCTACCGCTACTCCTACGTGTACTCGGGCGACATGAATGGCGACGGGCAGACGGCCAACGACCTGCTCTACGTGCCCCGCGACCAGAGCGAAATCGTGCTGCTGCCCATCACCATCCCGGCTTCGCAGGGCGGCGGCACCTACTCGGCCGCCCAGCAGTGGGCCAACCTCGACGCATTCATCAGCCAGGATAATTACCTGCGCAAGCGCCGTGGCAGCTACGCCGAGCGCAACGGGGCCGTCGCCCCGTGGTTCAAGCAACTCGACGTGAAACTGCTCCAAGATATCTTCACCAACATCGGCGAGTCGAAGAATACACTGCAGCTGAGCGTGGACATCTTCAACTTCGCCAACCTGCTCAATAAGGACTGGGGCGCCGTTCGGTCCGTCAACCGCACCAACCCGCTCCGTTTCTCGGGCTACGACGCCCAGGGCCGCCCCAACTACACGTTCCCGTACTATGTGAACCCCTCGGTGAATGCCGATAAAACGGTGAATGCGGGCCAGCCGCTGAACAGCACGTTCAGCCAGAACAACGGCAGCCTCAACTCGCGCTGGCAGATGCAGGTGGGCATCCGCTACATCTTCAACTAAGTCAGGCAGTCAGGTAGTTAACTACCCGAAAAGGGGCTGGCGGTGTCGCCAGCCCCTTTTTTTGTCTCAACCGCTTGCAGATTCAAAAAGGCGTCGTACTTTGCCTCACCAAAACACATCCGGCGTTTTGGACAATGGTACTACTTGAGGGGGATTAGCTCAGCTGGCTAGAGCGTTGCATGGCATGCAAGAGGTCATCGGTTCGACTCCGATATTCTCCACTCCTGTTTCGCAACCGGCGAAACGCGTACCCCCGGGGGATTAGCTCAGCTGGCTAGAGCGCTTGCATGGCATGCAAGAGGTCATCGGTTCGACTCCGATATTCTCCACAGATCACGGATTAGCGCGGATTTTAACGGATTGAGCGGATTTCGTAGACGATTAGCAAAAAAGGCCACCTCTGATGAGGTGGCCTTTTTTGTTGGTGGTTAGTACCCGACGGCGGCACGTTTTTTATAGCTGGCGCGGGCTGGAATACTGTCCCACTCCGCGCCGGCTATAAAATCCGTGCAATCCGTTAAAGTCCGCGCTACTCCGTGATCAGGCGAACAGGCCTTCCACCGACAGGTACCGCTCGCCGGTATCGTAGCAGAAAGTGAGCACGCGGCCACCCTGTGGGATTTCGGGCAGCTTCTTGGCTACGGCCGCCAGCGAGGCGCCGGAGGAGATACCGATGAAGATGCCTTCTTCGCGAGCGGCGCGGCGGGCCATGTCGGAGGCTTCCTGCTGGCTGACCTGAATAGTGCCGTCGAGCAAATCGGTGTGCAGGTTTTCGGGGATGAAGCCCGCGCCGATACCCTGGATGGGGTGCGGGCCGGGTGCGCCGCCGCTGATAACGGGCGAAAGCTCGGGCTCGACGGCAAACACCTGCAGCTTCGGGAATTTCGGCTTCAGCACCTCGGCCACGCCGGTCAGGTGGCCACCGGTGCCCACGCCCGTGATGTAATAGTCGAAGCCCTCGGGAGCATCGGTCATAATTTCCTGGGCCGTGTGCTCCACGTGGGATTTAATGTTGGCGGGGTTGTCGAACTGCCCGGGCATCCAGGCCTTCGGGTTTTCGCGCACCAGCTCCTGGGCCTTCTCGATGGCGCCCTTCATGCCTTTTTCGCGGGGCGTGAGCTCGAGGCTGGCCCCGTAAGCGGCCATTAGGCGGCGGCGCTCAATGCTCATGCTCTCGGGCATTACAAGCGTGATCTTGTAGCCTTTCACGGCAGCCACCATGGCCAAGCCCACGCCGGTGTTGCCCGAGGTAGGCTCGATGATAACGCTGTCGGCATGAAGGATGCCGTCTTTTTCAGCCTGCTCAATCATGCCCAGGGCAATGCGGTCCTTGATGCTGCCACCGGGGTTGGCCCGTTCGAGCTTCATCCACACTTCCACATCGGGGCGGTCGGCAAATAGGCGGTTGATTCGTAGGAGCGGCGTGTTGCCGATGGTATCGAGAATGGTATTGGCTTTCATTTTTTGGGGTTATTAAGTTAGGAGGCTGGAGTCTGGAACTAAGAGCGAACGTCATTCAAAGCGAAGCGAAGAATCTCGCACGAACCCATTGAACAGTCGCCGCAACGATTCACGCGAGATTCTTCGCTTCGCTCTGAATGACGTTCGCGCTTAGCTTCTCAAATGGAAAACATAATGTCCTCAGCTGGGTCCTGGGAACGGGTGACGTGAATTTGGGCCTGGTGGTAGACGCGGGAGTGCGACGGCACGCTGGCCGTAAGCCAGACGTTGCCACCGATGATGCTGTGGCTGCCCACGGTGGTACTCCCACCCAATATAGTGGCCCCGGCATATATCACTACGTTATCTTCGATAGTGGGGTGGCGCTTGATGCCCTGCAGGTGCTTGCCCACACTAAGCGCCCCAAGCGTGACGCCCTGAAATATCTTGACGCCGGTACCAATAATGCAGGTTTCGCCGATAACCAGCCCCGTGCCGTGGTCGATGCAAAACGAGGGGCCGATGCTGGCGCCGGGGTGGATGTCGATGCCAGTGCGTTGGTGGGCGTACTCGCTGAGCAGGCGCGGCACCCGCACTACCCCGCGCCGGTGCAGGCCGTGGGCGAAGCGGTGCAGGGCCGTGGCGTAAAAGCCCGGGTATGTGGTAACCACTTCGGCCAAGCCCTGGGCCGCGGGGTCGGCAGCCACGATGGCCGCGGCATCGAGCAGCAGCGTCTGGCGCAGGGCGGGTAGGGCATTGATGGAAGCCGCCGCCAGCAAAGCAGCCTCCGCGGGTGGGGCCACGGCCCTGAGCAGGTCGGCGAGGTCGTCCTGGAGCAGGCGCAGGGTAGCCGATAAGGCATCGGCGTCGCGCAGGGGGCGGGCAGCCCGCTCGGGGAACAGCAGCTCCAGCAGGTGGTCGGCGAGTTGGCAGAAGCCGGCGGCCGGCAGGGCCACGGCCGTCGCCTGGTGGACCTGGGCCAGCTCGGACAGAAAATCGGAGTCGTAGACGGACATAACTGGACGTGTTCCGGTGGTTGGCCAGCTGGCAAACAGACCCGGATGAGAGGTAACCACCCGACCGTGACGAAGGTTTAGGCGGTAGTTGCCGGGCAATACAGCCAGCAACCCCGGCCCCGCTGGCTGCGTTAGCGGGAGAGTAATCTAGTTCTTTTCACTTTATTTCGACAATTCCACATGGCTGATACCACCATCACCAAAGTAGATTCCCAACATTCGCCCAAAGGCCCAGATGGCGAAAAGTACTTGGCTTCGGGCGTGCACGTTTCGATGCGTCTGTGGGAAAACGAGCAGCCCGGCGAGCCCAAGGAGCCCTCGGCCAGCGCCTACGAAACGGTGGGTTACGTGCTCAAAGGCCGCGCCGAACTGCACCTTGAAGGCCAGAAAGTAGTGCTGGAGCCCGGCAACTCGTGGGTAGTGCCTAAAGGGGCCTCGCACACCTATAAAATTCTGGAGGCGTTTTCGGCCGTAGAAGCCACCACGCCTCCCGCCCAGGCCCACGGCCGCGACGACGCTAAATAAGCTGTTAGCTGACATACAAAAACTGCCCCGGTGCTTAGCGCCGGGGCAGTTTTTCGTTTACGGGGAGATGCAGGAAGCTCCTTTTTATTTGAGTATTTCTACTTTGTCGATCCGGTCGCCGATTTCGAGGCGGCTAACGACATCCATGCCCTGGACGACCTGGGCGAAAATGGTGTAGCGGCCGTCGAGGTGGGGCGTGGGGGCGTGGGTGATGAACCACTGGCAGCTCTCGGTGTCTTTGCCAGCCGAGGCCAAACCCACGGCTCCTTCGCCGTAGTGCAGGTCGGCAAATTCGGACCGCAGGTTGTAGTCGGAACTGCCCCAACCGTCGCCGCGGGGGCAGCCACCCTGGGCCACGAAGTTGGGCACTACCCGATGGAAGTTCTTGCCATTATAAAAGCCTTTTTCGGTGAGCTGCACGAAGCTGGCCACCGAGCCGGGCGCCTCATTCACGAGCAGCCGCAATACCACGTCGCCCTGGCTGGTGTGCACCACCGCCTGGGGGTTGGCGGGCAGGGCCATCACCACGTCCCACGGAATGGGGTGCGTAGCGGCGGAAGCTACGGGTACCGGGGTGGGTGGCACACCGCGCAGAAAATCGATGGTTTGCTGCAACGACTGCCAGGCTTCGAGGTCGCGGGGCAGCGTCAGCTTATCGCGGGCGGCCACCAGGAAATCGGGGTTGGGCAACAGGCGGCGCAGGTCGAGCTTGGGGTCGCGGATGGCTTCGGCCGCCAGCCCCGTCTGGGCCACATCGGTGCTGAGCACGGCCTGGCGCAGAGCCAGCGCAAAATCGGGCCGGCGCACGGCCGGAAAATCGGGGTGGCGGCGCTGGGCTACCAGCGCCTCTACGCCGTAGGTCCCCACCACCAGCGGCCGACCGGGCGCAAAAGCGGCTTGGCGCACGAAGTCGAAGGCGGCGGGGTCTTCACCCAACGCTTTCAACAAATACCCTTTCTCATACACGTTAGCCGAAGCGGCGTAACGCTCCTCTACCGCCCGCCGGATGGCGGCTTTGTTGGGGCCGCCCTGGTGCAGCGCGGCAGCCAGCAGCGTGGCCCGCACCCGCCACTGGGGCAGGGCCTGGGCTTTTTCGAGCAGCACCGCGCCGGGTTCATTGGTGGCATGCGCCAGGAAAAATTCGGCGGCTGTGAGGGCTACCTGGGCATTGGCATCGGTGAGGGCGGCCCAAGCGGCTTCTTTTACCGGGGCATACATGGGGGCCGTCATGGAACGCAAGGCACTCAGGCGCACCCGGTAATCGGGGTCGCGGCGGGCCAGCCCGGCCAGGGTGGCGGGCACGGTGGGGTTGGTGGCGGCTTTGCTCAGGGCCGAAGCCGCCGCGCTACGCACGGCATAGTGGGCATCGGTTTGGGCAGCAGTGGTAAGGGCGGCCGTGTAGGGCGCGAGGTTGAGGCCACGGGTGCGGGCCAGCGCACTGGCGGCAGCCAGCCTGGTGCCGGTAGTGTTTCCTTTGGCCAGCAATTGCACTAACCGGGCCACGGCGGCTTCCGAGGTCAGCCCCCGCAGGCCGGCCCGGTACAGGCCCCAGGCCTGGCCGCTGAGCGTGGCCGTATCGGTGGCCAGGGCGGCGGGCAGCTTGGTTAAGCTAACCAGCCCGGCGCGGCTGGTGCAGCGGCCCAATGCCTCCAGCGCATAATGGCGGGTAGCGGCATCGGTTTCGCGGGGAAGGTGCTGGTAGAGGCCGGTTTCGGCCATCGAGTCGGCGCTCTGGCCTAAGGCATAGGCGGCCAGCTGGCGCACCCGGGGGTCCTGGTCTTCCTGGAGCAGCAGCAGCAAGCGGGGCGTGGCAGCTTTATTCTGCACCGAGGCAAGGGCCTCGGCCGCCGCCTGGCGGTAGCGGGCTTCGGGGCGGTCGAGGTAGGGCAGCAGCGCGGCCGTGCGGCGCTCGTCCTGGAGGGTGGCAATGCGGCGCAGGGCGCTATCGGTGGCGAACTGGTTGAGGGCTGGGGCAGCAGCGGCCGGGGCCGCCGACGTGGCCGGACGTGTTGCGCAGGCCGTGAGCAGCGCGCAGCCGGCGGAGGCGGTAAAAGCGGCGGTTCGGAGAAGAGCGGAGTAAGTCATGGTTGGCCTAAGGTAACGGCTCCGGCTGCCAAGACAACGGTCGGAGCCGAAAAAGCATCTGGCCGGGCAGAAGGCCGCTGTTGGTTTCGGTTCGGGTTTTCCCGCTGGAAAACTATTAATCCTCGCATCTTTACTGCCCACGCTTCTTTCCTGCGTTCGTTATGCGTTTTTATCGTGCCTTATTAGTGCTTACCACCGTGCTGCTGCTCCGCCAAACCCAGGTCTGGGGCCAGCAGCGGGTACCCGCGCCGGTTACCGTGCCGGCTGCGCCGCCACCGCAGAAAGTGCTAAAGCTGCAGATTATCTTGCCCAGCGTGGTGGGGCGTCTGGGCGAAATGACCGGCATCCTGGTTTCTCCAGACAAGACGAAGTCCGCCCGCACGTCAACCAGCAACCCAGTGCTGTACCTGCGTATTCCGTTGCCGCGCCTGCTAACGGGCGATGCGCCGAAAGATTCCGGGAAATAGATATACTTGATGCCATAAAGCAAACGACCCGCGCCGCCCGCCGCCTTTTCGCCCCTCCCCTACCTTGCTATGAGTCAGAACGCCTCGATTTTTATCAGCATCCTGCTGGCCATATTCATCGTGCGAGGGATGCGCAAGTTCCTGGATTTGCCCACGCGCACGCCGCATCTGAGCCAGCTGCTGGGCTACCTCTGGGTTCCGGGCGTTGGGCTATACCTGTTTTCGCAGCTTATCCAGTGGAAAACCAGCCAGCTCGACGAAATGTACATGCTCTTCGTGCTGGCCATGGTGGCGCTGGTGCTGGTGCGGGTGCAAACCTACCGCCCGGCCCGGACGCTGCTGCTGGCCATCGCCCCGCTTTTGCTGTATTCGTTCGTGGAACTGGTTTCGATGCTGCTCAGCAACAGCTTTCTAAAAGACTATAACAACGTTTTTGAGAACTCCCAGGGTTTCGCCATGATCTGGCTCGGCACGTTTGTGCTCATCGCCCGCAGCCAGAAAAAGCACCTCGAAAAGGAACGCCTGATGCGCGAGGCCGACGAGGCCGCCAAGCGCCAGATCGAGGCTCAGAATATGGAGCTGGAGCACCTAGTAGCCGAGCGCACGGCCTCGCTTACCCAACAGGCCGAGGAACTGCGCACTGCCTTGCAGGAGCTCAAAATCACCCAGGACCAGCTGATCCAAAGCGAGAAGATGGCCTCGCTGGGCGAACTGACGGCCGGCATTGCCCACGAAATCCAAAACCCGCTCAACTTCGTCACCAACTTCGCCGATGTGAGTGCCGAACTGGTGTTGGAGCTGGAAGAAGAACAGCAACGCACCACCCGCGACGCGGCACTGGAAGCCGAGCTGCTGGTTGACCTGCGCCAGAACCTGACCAAGATTCACCATCATGGGCAGCGGGCGGCCAGCATCGTGCGGGGCATGCTCGAACACAGCCGCCAGAGCACCGGCGAACGAGCCCCCACCGACCTCAACCAGCTCGCCGACGAGTACCTGCGCCTGGCCTACCACGGCCTGCGGGCCAAGGAC
>NZ_NIRR01000044.1 GCF_002204745.1 Hymenobacter amundsenii | reverse complement strand
GGCCTCACGCCACATGAATTTGTGTGTGCCCAGTGGCAGAAAAACCCCGTTAACTTTACCCATGACCCGACCCACCTCACGCTGGGACTATACACCTAGCCCTTCCTTTCCAAAGAGGGGAACTAGCTTTCTAGCTCTTAGCACCACTACCATGAAAATCTGGGACAAAGGCATTGCCGTCGATAAGAAAATTGAACAGTTCACTGTAGGCCGCGACCGGGAGCTGGACCTGTACCTCGCGCCGTTCGATGTGCAGGCTTCCCGGGCCCAGGCCAACATGTTGGCCGCCGCAGGGCTGATTTCGGCCGCCGAAAACGAGCAGCTCCAGCAGGGCCTCGCGGAGCTGACGGCCCAGCTGGAAGCCGGCACGTTTGTGATTGAGCCCGAGTACGAGGACGTGCATTCCAAAATCGAGTCTTACCTGACCGAGCACTACGGCGACGCGGGCAAGAAAATCCACACCGCCCGTTCCCGCAACGACCAGGTGCTGACCGCCATTCAGCTCTTCCTCAAAAACTACACCCGGCGCGCCACCGCCCGCACCCTGGAACTAATAGAGGTGCTGCTGCAAAAGGCCGAAACCCACCAGACCGACCTGATGCCAGGTTACACCCACTTCCAGGCGGCCATGCCCAGCTCGTTCGGGCTCTGGTTTTCGGCCTACGCCGAGCACCTGCTCCTAGATCTGGCCCTGTTTGAAGCCGCCCACACCGTGGCCGACCAGAACCCGCTGGGTTCGGGCGCGGGCTTCGGCAGCTCCTTCCCCATCGACCGGCTGCAAACCACCCGCGAACTGGGCTTCGGCAGCCTCGCGGTGAGCAGCGTGGGTGCCCAGATGCTACGCGGCAAGACCGAGAAAACCCTCGCCTTCGCGCTGGCTGGTATGGCTGCCACCCTGGCCAAAATGGCCTACGACTTGGTGCTTTACAACTCCCAGGACCTGGCTTTCGTGGAGCTGCCGGCCGCTTTCACCACGGGCTCCAGCATCATGCCTCACAAGAAGAACCCCGACGTGTTCGAGCTTATCCGGGCCCGCTGCAACGCCCTGCAGGCCCTGCCCAACACGCTCATACTGGCCACCAGCAACCTGCCCAGCGGCTACCACCGCGACTTTCAGATTCTGAAAGAAATCCTCTTCGAGCCGCTGACCCAGTTCCTCGACATCCTCGACATCGTACTTTTTGCCTTGCCCCAGCTGCGCATCAAGCCCGACCTGCTCCACCAGCCCAAGTACGACGCCGTGTTTTCGGTGGAAAATATCAACCAGCTCATTCAGGCCGGCGTGCCCTTCCGGGAGGCCTACAAGCAAGTGGGCCGCGCCGTGGAGGACGGGAGCTACCAGCCCCACCGCGAGTTCCAGACCACCCATTTGGGCAGCGTTCATAATCTCGGGCTGGAAGAAATCCGGGCGAAGGTGGCACGGTTCCGGGCCAGCAGCAAGCTAGCCGGTTCAAATACGGCGGAGTAGCTAGCAAAGACAAAATTTTATACAACAGGTTAATCCGCTTTTTTTCAACCCATTAGCCCACACTCTTTAAGGGTGAGTGTTCACTCACCCCGGGAAAGTAAGCTAACACTTACTAGGACTGCCAAAGAATGTGTAATATTGCTCCCGCTATCAGCTAACGACTCCCACTAGTTGCTGATGGCCAATTCCCCGCCCCGATTACCCGGATGTATTCCCACCCACATCCGGAACCCTCTGAAAGACGCGTAGCCTTGCCCCCGGCGCTGCTGCTAGTCGGCTTTCGGAACCCACGTAGCCGGCCGATTCGGAAGCCCCGAGTCGGCGGCTTCTGTTTGGGCCAGAATCAGCGCCTGTAACGGACAGCGGGGAACAGCGGCGCTTTATTTTTGAACCGAACTGCATTTTTTGCTTTTTGAGCGCGTACTTGCGGGTTCAATTGCCGTCCGCTGGCCTTACCCGGCGAGTCGTTGCCCAACCCCGCTGCCCATGACCAACCGCAAACAGCACATTGCCGACGTTGCGCTGCGCCTTTTCGGGGAGAAAGGGTTCGACAACACCTCTACCCAGCTCATCGCCCGCGAAGCCGGCGTATCGGAGGCCCTCATTTTCAAGCACTTCGGATCTAAAGACCAGTTGTTAGAGTTCGTTATTCGTAGCGGATACAAGCGCATTATCGAAGCCAACCGGGGGGGGCTCACCGAGCCCGACTCGCTCACGTTCATCCACAGCGTCATCGAGTTGCCTTTCAAGCTCGTGCGCGACGAACCTTACTTCTGGAAGCTTCAGTACCGCTTGGCCGACTCCGAAATGGCCCGCCAGCAGCATGAGCGGTTTATGCGCCCGCTCCCGACGCTGCTGCACCAGGCTTTCCAAAAGCTTCAGTATCCCGACCCGGACAAGGAAACGGCCCTATTGCTGCTGCTGGTAGAAGCACTCTGGAAAACCGAGGCCACCAAAACCGAAGACTACGGCCAGGATATGCCCGGTTTCATTAAGGGCAAGTACCGGGCACAGTAGTGCCCGCGCAACAGCCGATACGCACATGCTTTTATCCAGAATTTTTCGAATAGCTCTACTTGTGGGGGGTGGCTTAGTAACGCAACCCACTTATGCCCAGTCCCAGATCCAGGTTCAGCGCCAGGAACAGGAGTTAGAGCTGGTAAAGATGCTGCCCGATTCGCTGGATGAGCATCCCGGGCCGCTGCTTGTATTGCCTTCTGCAACTTGGGGAAGCAGCCACAAAGAGTTGCCCCCCGATAAAGGAATTCTTTATGGCAGTTGCGTACAGCGGCTGGGTTTCAGTAGCGGTGGCTTGGGCCAGTACGTGCGCGTCGTCAACCTCGATACGCAGCAGTACTTTCGATTAAATGTGAAGCCCATTGTCCGCTCCCGCCGCGAAAACCCGTTCTGCTACGCGCTGCCAGCCGGACGTTACGCCCTCATTACGTACGAGTTTGCGGGGGGAATACAATCGAGCGTTGAATCCGTTCGTAAACACCGCAACAGTCAGACACTGAAACGGACGCGCTACATGTTTACGGTGATGCCTGGCCAACTGCACTACGTGGGTACCTGGGACTTCAGCCAAGAGTTCGATCCGCGGTTTCTAGACGAGAAGTTCACGCTGGATTTAGTGTTTCAGCAGAAATACCCTCACCTACCACTACATCAGGCGCAAGTAGTGCTACCCCAGTAACTGAAAGCCCCGGTCGAAATCACCGGGGCTTTCAGTTACTGATCAGTGAGGCGGTTTTACAGGTGAATAACCTCGCCGTAGGCGGCGGCGGCAGCTTCCATAATGGCCTCGCTCATGGTGGGGTGCGGGTGCACCGATTTGATGATTTCGTGGCCTGTGGTTTCGAGCTTGCGGGCGACAACTACTTCGGCAATCATTTCGGTCACGTTGGCGCCAATCATGTGGGCGCCCAGCCACTCGCCGTACTTCTTGTCGAAGATGACTTTCACGAAGCCATCCTTCACGCCGGCGGCCGAGGCTTTGCCCGAGGCCGAGAACGGGAACTTGCCCACCAACACGTCATAGCCTTGCTTTTTGGCTTCGGCTTCGGTGAGACCCACCGAGGCAATTTCGGGTGAGGCGTAGGTGCAGCCGGGAATGTTCTGGTAGTTGAGTGGCTCGGGGTGGTGGCCGGCAATCTTCTCGACGCAGATAATGCCTTCGGCCGAGGCCACGTGGGCCAGCGCGGGGCCGGGCACGATGTCGCCGATAGCGAAGATGCCGGGCACGTTGGTCTGGTAGAAATCATCGACCACCAAGCGGCCTTTCTCCACCTTAATGCCCAGCTCTTCGAGGCCCAGATTTTCGAGGTTCGTGATGACGCCCACGGCACTCAGAACCACGTCGCAGGCTATTTGCTGCTCGCCCTTGGCCGTTTTAATGGTCACGTTGCAGCCTGCACCGCTGGTGTCAACGCTGGTGACTTCGGCGTTAGTGAGCACGTTGACGCCAATTTTCTTGAACGACTTCTCCATCTGGCGCGACACGTCCTCGTCCTCCACCGGCACGATGCGGGGCAGGTACTCCACCACCGTTACCTCGGAGCCCATGGTGCGGTAGAAGTAGGCGAACTCGACGCCGATAGCGCCGGAACCAACTACTACAAGGCGCTTGGGCAACTCCGGCAGCACCATGGCCTGGCGGTAGCCGATAATTTTCTTGCCATCGACGGGCATAGATGGCAGCTCGCGCGAGCGGGCACCGGTAGCCAGAATGATGGATTTGGCCTCGATGGTATCCTTGCTGCCATCGGCTTTAGTGAGCTCGATTTTGCCGGGGGCCAGCAGCTTGCCGGTGCCCATGAGGGCGTCGATCTTATTCTTTTTGAACAGGAAATTGATGCCCTTGCTCATGCCCTCGGCTACGCCCCGGCTGCGCTGAATAACGGCCCCGAAGTCGTAGCTCACATTTTCGGCACTCAGGCCGTAGTCTTTGGCGTGGTTGAGATACTCGAATACCTGGGCGCTTTTGAGCAGGGCCTTGGTAGGAATGCAGCCCCAGTTGAGGCAGATACCGCCCAGCGACTCGCGCTCGACTACACCTACTTTCAAGCCCAGTTGCGAGGCCCGGATGGCGGCCACATAGCCGCCGGGGCCGCTGCCGATAACGACCAGGTCGTATTGCAATGCCATATTGTGTTCGGTTGAAGGGTAAGAAGAAGCGCCGCGCCGGGCTCTACAAGCCGCCGCGTGGCCGGACAAAGATAGGCAGGTCCGGGCAGTCGGCCGCACGGCCGGGCGGTTGCGGGTCAGCCCGGGCCGCATAAAATTTCGGGGCCACCTTCAGCCCCTAGGCCCGAGCCGCCGTACAAAGGTTCATTTCTAAAAAACCAGTCTTAAACGGACTTTCCCCACTTCCCCGAACCTTCTTTTTTCATGAAAGCACCCCTACTTTCCCTGCTGGCCAGCGCCACGCTACTCCTGGCCGGCGCCTGCGCCCGCGGCACCACCGCCGATGTGGAGCGCCCAACCTCGGCCTCACGCAACGCCGCCGTCGAAACGGCCGTGGCCCGCGCCGCCGATACAACGGCCGGCACCATGAGTACGGCTATAGCAACTCCTGCCACGCCCACTGTAGTGGAACCGGCCGTCCGTAAAAACAGCACCGACTACCGCGAGGATATCCGTTTGGCTGACGCCCGTCTCAAGGCCTCGCCCCGCGACTTTGACGCGTTACTGAGCCGCGCCAAAGCTAAAAGCCAACTCAAAGACTACAAGGAGGCCATGAACGACTATAATTCGGCGGCCCGCCTGAAACCCACCAGTGGTGAAGTATATTACAACCGGGGCCTCAACCGCCTGAAAATGAAGGAGTATACCGGGGCTATTTCTGACTTCACCAAGGCCACCAAATACAACCCCCAAGATAAAGACGCCTTCTTCGGGCGCGGCGCGGCCAAGATGCAGATGTTCAACTACAGGTCAGCCATACCCGACTTCACCAAAGTCATTGCCCTCGACCCCACCTACGCCGACGCCTACGAGTACCGCGGCATCAGCTACTCATCCATCAACAAGCCCAAGGAAGCCAAAGTCGATTTGGAGAAAGCCGCCCAACTCAACCCCGAAGCTGGGAAAAGCCTGCGCCGTTACACTGAGAAAGAGTAGTTGTGAGCGATTAGAAAAGGCCCGTCATTCAGAGTTCTGAATGACGGGCCTTTTCTAATTGCTCTTGCTCCCCCTCACTTCCCCAACAGCAGTTTCAGGTAGAAGCTGGGCTGGCGGAGCCGTTCGCGCAGGTCGAGGTCGAGGAACATGTTGCTGATGGTTTCGGCCAGGGTGGGATTGTTGGCGGCGCGGTTGGCGATGAAGTTGAACAGCCAGGGATAACCCAGCAGGCGCTGCATGGCCCGGCTCAGGCGCAGCTCCTGCCAGAGGCGGTTATACACGGCCGCGTCGTAGCCCTTCAGAAATGCGGGGCTGAAATCGTGGGCGGCAACGGCCCGGGCAGCCCAGTCGGCGGCGTGGCGGCCCGAGACCATGGCGTGGCTGATTCCCTCCCCCGAAAACGGGTCGATGAGCGAGCCGGCATCGCCGAGCAGTAGGTAATTGGGGCCCGAAAGCGGACGGCGCTTGGAGCCTAGCGGCAGCCCGAAACCGCGCACCGGCCCCAGCCGTTCGGCGGTAGCAAACCGCTCTTTCAGGGCCGGGTGGGTGCGCAGAATTTCATCGAGCCGCTCGCGGAGCTTCACCTTTTTCTTCGCCACCGCTTCGCTCAGCATACCCACGCCCACGTTGGCCTCGCCGTTGGGCAGCGGAAACACCCAGAGGTAGCCCGGTAGGAACTCCTTGATGAAGTGCAGCTCGATAAAATTATCGGGGTGCAAGCCGGTTACACCGCGGTAGTAGGCCCGCAGACCGGCACAATGGTGGGCCGGCTCCAGTACGTGACCGCCTATCACCCGCGCAAAGTTCGACTGGGCCCCGTTGGCCACCAGCAACAGATCGGCGGTGGTTATTTCAGTATCGTCTTTGGCCAGCAGGCGCCAGCGGCCGTCGGGCAGTTGCTCGTGGCGTACCACGTCGGTATTTTCGCGGAAGTCAATTTCGGGCCGGCGGCGCACCTCTTCGATGAGGAAATTATCGAAGTCGATGCGCTTGCTGATGTGGCCAGCGGCGCGGTCGAGGGCCGGGTTGTAGTGGGGCTTGAAGGGCACGGCCAAGCGGCGGCCGTTGGGCGCGTAGAAGTCGATGCCCCAGCTGGGCAATTGGGCGGGCTCGGCAGCCAAGCGGGCGGGCAGTTCCTCCCCGATCCGGCGCAATTCGCTGAGCACTTTACCGCTGAGCGCGTCGCCGCACACTTTGTCGCGCGGGAACATGGCGCGGTCGAGTAGCAGGCAGCGGTGGCCGGCGTTGGCCAGGTGCAGGGCCGCCGTGGCCCCGCCCGGCCCGGCCCCGAGGATGCAGATAGTCATATTTTAAGCTGTTAGCCATCAGCTGCTAGCTGTTAGCTTTTCGTGTTCGAACTGCAAGCTACGCGCCATAAGCTCATTGAAACTGTTTGTCGCTTCAATTTTGTGGCTTAATGGGCAAAGCTTGTAGCTTGCACCATTATAACATCAAAGCTGATAGCTAACAGCTATCAGCTATTAGCTCAGATAAAATGACCAAAATGCTCGACGGAAAAGTGGCCCTGATTACGGGGGCTTCTAAAGGAATTGGCCGCGCCATTGCGGTGTATTTTGCTCAGCAAGGCGCGCAGGTAGCCTTCACCTACCTCTCCAGCGTGGAGAAAGGCCAGCAACTGGAACAGGAATTGGCCGGGCACGGCACCAAAGTAAAAGGCTACCGCTCCGACGCCTCCGTTTTTACCGAGGCCGAAAAGCTGGTGGAAGACGTGGTGGCTGAGTTCGGTAAACTGGATATTCTGGTCAACAACGCCGGCATCACCCAGGACGGGCTGCTCATGCGCATGAGCGAACAGCAGTGGGACCAGGTGATGGCCGTGAATCTTAAGTCGGTGTTCAACCTGACCAAGGCCGCCACCAAGCCCATGATGCGGGCCAAAGCCGGTAGCATCATCAACATGTCGTCGGTGGTGGGCGTGAAGGGCAACGCGGGGCAGGCCAACTACGCGGCCTCCAAGGCCGGCATCATTGGCTTCACCAAGTCGGTGGCCCTGGAACTGGGCTCGCGCAACATCCGCTGCAACGCGGTAGCTCCCGGCTTCATCGAAACCGAAATGACCGATGCGCTCGATGCCAAGCAGGTCGACGAGTGGCGCAAAGCCATCCCGCTGCGCCGCGGCGGCTCCCCCGACGACGTGGCCAAAGCCACCGCCTTTTTGGCCTCCGACAACAGCAGCTACATCACAGGCCAGGTATTGCAGGTCGATGGCGGCATGCTGACGTAGGTTAGTAGCGCGAAGCAGAAGCTTCGCGCTATTTTTTTACCCCATTAGGTATGCGGCGTTTCTTATTTCTGCTACCGCTACTTCTGGTGGCTTATCTGGCCTATCCGCGCCTGCACCGCCGCTTCGTACGTTACCAGACCAGCCGGGCCGCGAACCAAACCGTGGCAGATATTACGCCCCGTCTACGCAACGGCGACCTGATTTTTCAGACTTCTCAATCGGCCCAGAGCCAAGCCATTCAGCTGGCGACGCACTCGGTATACAGCCACTGCGGCATTCTGTTTCAGAAGCAAGGCGAGTGGCGCGTATTTGAGGCCGTGCAGCCAGTAAGCGAAACTTCCCTGGCCGCCTGGGTGGCTCGGGGCAAGAACGGCACGTTCGTCGTCAAGCGCCTGCGCGATGCCAAGACGGTACTCACGCCTGCTGCCCTGCGCCGTCTGCAGGCCGCTGGCGAACAGTACCGGGGCCGCAGCTACGACCTGTATTTCGGTTGGTCGGATGAGCGTATCTATTGCTCGGAGCTACTCTGGAAGATGTACCGGCAGGCAACTGGCCGCGAAATCGGCCAGCTCCAAACGCTCCGCGAGTTCGACCTCTCTAACCCCAGCGTGCAGGCCAAAATGCGCGAACGGTATGGCAATAAGCTTCCGCTGAATGAGCGCGTGATTTCGCCGATCCGGATGCTGGAAAGCGTCGAATTGGTGACCGTGCGGTAGAACTGATCCGGATAATGGGTCAAATTCATGCCACTGCTGCTGTTGCCCCACTAAATGCGGGAACGGCAGTTGCGTTCGAATCTTGTGGTCTTGGCTGCCGGCATAGGTATCTCCTAAGTACTCATGGGCGCCAAGCACTAGTTGAACGGCAGTTACCGTTCAGCAACTGGAGGCAACCGCCGTCGCGCCGGCTCCGGGGCGACAACAATTTCTTCACAGCCCGTTTGATAGATGCCTTCATCTTGCGCCTGGGCAAACACCTATGCCACGATCCTAAGCTGGGAACCCTCAACATCTGGGGCGTTGGTTATAAGCTGATTACGTGGGTTAGCGGCCCCCAGAAAATTTGATGCCGCCTACTGCCCACTTTCCGGTCCCTGCCGTTGCGGCCGGAAAGCGCAACAATTCAGCATACTTTAAAAAATCATATCGTATAATTGACAATTCATAAAGCAGAGTACAATATATTTGAAGGCACCGTCGTCAGCTTTGTGCCCAGGATCTTAACGGTTGACGGCGGCAAATACGGCGGGCCAGGATGTTGAAACAGGGCTGCTCGCTGCCTGAGCTATTCATGGCCGCGGCAGGTTGGTCAGCACCTCGCCACGGTTCGCACGGCGGCTTATTTTTCACGGCAGCTCAGCTTTAGTTGAATCCTCACACCTTACCTACCTTTTATGAAGCGTGCATTGATTACGGGAGTAACCGGCCAAGATGGGTCGTATCTGGTCGAACTGCTGCTCAGCAAAGGGTACGAGGTGCACGGCATCAAGCGCCGCTCATCCATGCTCAACACCGAACGTATCGACCATCTTTACCAAGATCCTCATGAACCCAATGTGCGCTTCAAGCTGCACTACGGCGACCTGAGCGACTCGACCAACCTGATCCGCATCGTGCAGGAAGTGCAGCCCGACGAGATTTATAACCTCGGAGCCATGTCGCACGTGAAGGTGAGCTTCGACACGCCTGAGTACACGGCCGACGTGGACGGCGTGGGTACGCTGCGCCTGCTGGAGGCGGTGCGTATTTTGGGCCTGCAGGCCCAAACGCGCATTTACCAAGCCAGTACCTCGGAGCTCTATGGGCTGGTGCAGGAAGTACCCCAACGCGAAACTACCCCCTTTTACCCCCGCTCTCCTTATGCAGTAGCCAAGCTTTATGGCTATTGGATTACGGTCAACTACCGCGAAGCCTACGGCATGTTCGCCTGCAACGGCATTCTCTTCAATCACGAAAGCCCGCACCGGGGCGAAACATTCGTAACGCGCAAAATCACCCGGGCCGCCGCCCGCATTGCCCTGGGCCTGCAGCAAACCTTATACTTGGGTAACCTTGATGCCAAACGGGACTGGGGCCACGCTAAAGACTACGTGGAAGCCATGTGGCGCATGCTGCAGCAGGATACGCCCGAGGACTACGTAATTGCCACCGGCGTAACGACGACCGTGCGGGAATTCGTACGACTGGCGTTTGCCGAACTCGGGATAGAAGTCGCGTTCCAGGGCGAAGGCGTGGCGGAAAAGGGCGTGGTCGTGGCCTGTTCCAACGCCGAGTACCAGGTACCCCTCGGCCTGGTGGTGGTTGAAGTGGACGAGGCCTACTTCCGGCCCACCGAGGTCGAGTTGCTCATCGGCGACCCTACCAAAGCCAAACAGCAGTTGGGCTGGGAGCCCCGCTACGATTTAGCGGCCCTGGTGCGGGAAATGGTGCTCTCCGACGTGGCCCTATTCCGGCGCGATGCCTACCTGCGGGCGGGCGGGCACGAGATATCCCGGTTTTACGCCGAGTAAGCGTCTCATTCGTAGCCTTCCTTCTCTGCTTCATGCATCAGCAAGCCAAAATATACGTAGCCGGCCACCGCGGCATGGTAGGGTCGGCAATGGTTCGCCGCTTACAGCAGGCTGGCTACCACCACCTCGTGGTACGCACCTCCCAGGAGCTGGACTTGCGCGATACAGCAGCGGTGGCCGATTTTTTTGCGGCTGAAAAACCCGATTACGTAGTGCTGGCCGCGGCCAAAGTGGGCGGCATCATGGCCAACAACACTTACCGGGCCGACTTCCTGCTCGATAACCTGCAAATCCAGAACAACGTCATTCAGCAAAGCCAGATCCACGGCGTTACGAAACTGTTGTTTCTGGGCTCGTCGTGCATTTATCCGAAACTGGCCCCGCAACCCATCAAGGAAGAGTACCTGCTCACTGGGCCGCTTGAAGCCACCAACGAGCCCTACGCGCTAGCTAAAATCGCGGGCCTCAAGCTCTGCGAAGCCTACCGCGACCAGTACGGCAGTAATTTCATTTCGGCCATGCCCACCAACCTCTACGGGCCCGGCGACAACTACGACCTGCACAATTCCCACGTGCTACCGGCGCTGCTACGTAAATTCCACGAGGCCAAAATAAGCAACGCCCCCGAAGTAGAGGTATGGGGCACGGGCACACCGCGCCGCGAGTTTCTGCACGTCGACGACCTGGCCGATGCGTGCCTGCACCTGCTGCGCTACTACGACGGGCGCGAGCCGGTTAACGTGGGCACCGGCCACGACCTGACCATCGGCGAGCTAGTGGAGTTAGTGCGCGAAACGGTAGGCTACGAGGGTCGGGTCCGGTTCAATACCGACAAACCTGACGGCACCCCGCGCAAGCTGCTCGATGTGTCGAAGCTGGCAGAAGCCGGCTGGCGGTACAGAATTGAGTTAGCGGACGGCGTAAGAGATGTTTACCAGGAGACATTTCAGCCCATGATCGGGTAAACAGTGGTCGCCCTGCGTGCTATGCCTGGGCCATTGGCGGGCAGCACTATTTAAAACAACTACGGGACCTTTTGCTACCCAACGGGTACTTTCCCGCCTCGGTCCCCGCTTGGGGTCTACTGCTGACCAGGTTTGTACCTTCGCGCAACTCCGGGCGAGGTTTCGGGGTTCTTGGGTTTCTACTGACTGCATCGGCTTTTGATTTTATCTGCTTCTCCCTGGTTTATCGGGCTGTGCCTGCTGGTGGGCGCGGGCTACGCTGCCCTGCTGTATTCGGCCAAAGCACCTTGGAGCCGGGCCATAAATTATGCGTTGGCGGCCGTGCGCTTTGCGGTCGTGAGCTTTCTGTGCTTTCTGCTGCTCTCGCCCTTTCTCAAATCAATCACGACGAGCACCGAAAAGCCCACCGTAGTGCTGGCCGTTGACGACTCACAGTCGGTGGGGCTGTTTACGCCGCCAGCAGTGCTCCGCGAAGCTACGGCCGGCCTTACGCGGCTGGCGGCCACGTTGCGCAGCCAGGGCTTCGAGGTGGAAACCCGCACGCTTTCGGCCAGCCGCGCCGCCCGGCTCGACTCGGTGCAGTTCCGGGCGCCGGCCACCGACCTCGATGGGCTGCTGGCTGGTATCGGGGAGGCCTGGCAGGGCCGCAACCTGGCGGGCGTAGTGCTGCTTTCCGACGGCCTCGTGAACCAGGGCCAGGCCCCGCAATTTGCCGACTACCGTTTTCCACTGTATGCCGTGGGCGTGGGCGATACCATCCCTAAGAAAGACCTGAGCCTACCCGCCCTGAATTATAATCGGGTAGCGTTTAGCGGCAACCAGTTCCCGATTGAGGTCGAGCTGGCCTACGACGGTTTCGCGGCCGGCACCGTGGCTAACGTGCAGCTACGCGAGAAAGGCCGGGTCCTCCAGACCAAAAAAGTGTCCCTGCCGACGGGGCAGCGGCGCACCAAAACCACGTTCCTGGTGACGGCTACCGGTACTGGCAAACGGCGCTACGAAGTGGTAGCCGAGCCGTTGGCGGGCGAGTTCACCCGCCTCAACAACCAGAAATTTGCTTACCTCGACGTGGTGAAGGGCAAGCTGCGAGTGCTGCTGGCTGGTGCCGCCCCCCACCCCGACCTCAAGGCGTTGCGCGCCGCCATTCTGCAAAACGACAACTTCGACCTCGTCACCTACCTACCGGGCATCAGTCCGCTCAAAAGCCAGGATTTCGACGTGGCCATTCTGCACCAGTTGCCGGCTCGCTCGGGTGTGGGCAGTGAGGTGCTGGCCCAGGTGAAGGCCCGCCGCGTACCGGCCCTGTATGTATTGGGGGCGCAGTCTGACTTTGGGGCCTATAACCGCCTTAACACTGGCCTCACGGTAACGCCCCGGGGTTCGCAGACCGACGACGTGACACCGGTGCCCAACCCGGCTTTCAAGCGTTTTACGTTTGACGACGACGCGCTGCGGCGGTTTCTGGCGTATCCGCCAGTGCCGGTGCCGTTTGGGGAAGCCCAACTCGGCGGTGGGGCCGAGGCTGCCCTGTGGCAGCAGGTGGGCCGCATTGCCACCAAAAAACCGTTACTGGTTTTCGGGGGTACCCCGGCCCAGCGGCAGGCCACGTTGCTCACCGAGGGCAGCTGGCAGTGGCGCTTACAGGAAGCTGTGGAGCACGACGACAAACCTGTGGCCTACGACCAGCTGGTACTGCGCACCCTTCAGCTACTCACCCAGAACGCCAACCGCAAACGCCTCGATGTGTATCCTACTCAGGATGCCTTCAATGGGGCCGACGACGTTACGTTCGGGGCCGAAACCTACAACGCCATTTTTGAGCGGGTGTACGGCGAGCCCGTCACGCTTACGCTCACCGACGAGCAGCAGCAGACCCGCACGTTCACCTTTGCCCCTACCCCCGATGGCGCGCCCCTGCACCTGGGCCCGCTACCAGCCGGCCTTTACCGCTACCAGGCCCGGGCTACGCTCGGTGGTCAGGCACAACAGGATGCCGGCGAAGTGCTGGTGCAGGAGCAGCAGCTCGAAGCCCTGCAAAGCCGCGCCGACCATAACCTGCTGGCCCAGCTGGCCCGCCGTAGCGGCCAGCGCCTCTACTTCCCACCCCAACTCGGCCAGTTGGCTCAGGACATCGAAAAAGCCAGCTACAAGCCCGTCATCTACGAGCAGGAAGACCTGAAAGACCTCATCAACCTGAAATGGCTGTTTTTCCTGCTGCTTGGCTTGATGACGGTAGAATGGGCCACCCGCAAATACTCCGGCGGGGTATAATTCGGTTGTCAGTTGTCAGTAAAGGAACGCTATGCTGAGCATGTGGCGCATAAAGCCAGGGCCAAAGTGAAGCCGAAGCATCTCTCCCGCTTCGTTGCGGGCGTCAGGAGTAGCATTGAGCCAGAGTAGCATTACAGTCGAGATGCTTCGACTGCAACTCCACTCCGCATGACGTTCATCAAGAATAATACCTATGAAATACCTTCCCCTCCTCGCGGCTGTTCTGTTGTTCACTGGCTGCGCGAAATCAACCGAAAAAAAGGCCGAACTGGCCGTGCAGGAGTTTCTGCGTACCCGCGTTTCCGACCCCAGGCACTACTTCCCGGGCAAGTTCCGGCTGCAGCCGTACACACGCCGCGACTCGCTGCTGTACCTGGCCCAGCTGGCCCAAATCAATAACATCGCGGCGCCGCCCGCGCCGGCCGCTGCCGACACGGCCCGCATTGGCATTCTCGTTTACCACGATTACCGCGACCAAACATCTGATGGTATTCTGGTTCGCGACAGCGGCGAGTACGTGGTGCGGCCCAATGGGGAGGTGCGGTTGCTGATTGCCGAAAGCGTTCGGAAGCGGCGACTGGCGCAGTAGCCTTACCTTTGCTGACCGCTCAGTTTTCCCTCCATCAGGAAGTGTGAACGGTTTACTTATTCCCTGAGTCACCGACTCCCCCTCTGCCATGCGCTACATCCTGCTCAACAAGCCCTACGAAGTCCTGACCCAGTTTACCGATGAGGCGGGGCGGCAGACGCTCAAGGATTACGTGGAGGTACCCGGCATTTACCCCGTGGGGCGGCTCGATTACGATTCGGAAGGCCTCGTGCTGCTCACTGACGACAAGCAGCTGCAGCACCGCCTTTCGGAGCCCCGCTTTAAAGTGCCCAAAACGTACTGGGTACAGGTGGAAGGCCAGCCCACGCCCGAGGCCCTGGAAAACCTGCGCCGAGGCGTCGACCTGAAAACGGGCTACACCGCTGCCGCCGAGGTGGAGCTGTTGCCCGGAGCACCCGAATTGTGGGAACGGAGCAAGCCGGTGCGCTTCCGGGCGGCCATCCCGACCAGCTGGATACAGATTCGCATTTCCCAGGGCATGAACCGGCAGGTGCGCAAAATGACGGCCGCCGTGGGCTACCCCACCCTGCGCCTGGTGCGCGCCGCCATTGCCGATTTACCGCTGGCTGACCTTCAGCCCGGCCAATGGCGCGAATTGACAGAGGCCGAAGTGGGTCGGCTCACGGAAGACATGGCTGCCCAAACGGCCGCCGCCGGCACCTTCAAAACGCCCCGTACTTCCGAGTACTGGCCCGGTGGCGTTCCGCCCGGCGGCAAGAAAGGCGGTGGCAACCGGGGCGGCTTCACGGCTCCCGGCACCAGACCCTTGGCCGCACGGCCGGGCGGCAAGGCCGCCGGCTCAAAACTAGCCAGCCCCAAGTCGGCCAGCGGTAAGCCGGCGGGCAAATCGGCGGGTCCGAAAGCGGCGGGTGGGAAGCCTGGCGCGGGCGGCAAAGGATTCGGCACGAAACCGACCAGCGGCAAACCCGGTGGCAAGCCCGGCGCCGCACCCGGCGGCCGGAAGGGGCGCGGCTAATGCGGCGGCGGCGACTTTCCCTGCTGCTGCTGGGAGCCGCCGTGGTTTTCGCGGCCCTGAATGCTGTGGCGTTCTTTCACGCCTGGCGCTTCACCCACTTCACGGCGCAAACCGGCCCGCACACGGCCAACCCCGAGCAACTCTCGCCCGCTCAGAAGCTGGGCGTTCTGCTGACGGGCATTAAAATCCCGAAACCGCAAAACCACATCCGGCCCTCGTTTCCGTACGCCACTGTGCAACTACCGGGACCTAATGGCCAGCTGGAAAGCTGGTATGGCGCGGTACCCCGCGCCCGGGGAACGGTGGCCCTGTTTCATGGCTATACCAGCTCCAAAAGCCAGCTCCTGACGGAGGCCGTCTACTTCCGGCGGCTCGGCTACAACGTGCTGCTCACCGATTTTGCTGGCAACGGCGGCTCCGCAGGCTACCAATGCACCGTGGGCCACCACGAAGCCGCCGACGTGGCGACCGTAATTCGCTGGCTTGGGCGGCGGCCGGGCCCGGTAATTATCTATGCCAACTCGATGGGGGCGGTGGCCACGTTGCGGGCCGAGGCCGAGCTGGGTGTGCGCCCCACCGCCAACTTGCTGGAGTGCCCTTACGGCTCGATGCTGGCCACGGCCCAGAGCCGCTTCCGCTCCATGCACGTGCCGCCCTTCCCTATGGCCAACTTACTAGTATTCTGGGGCGGCGTGGCCAACAACTTCCAGGCCTTCGACCTCGACGCCACCGCCTACGCCGCCCATACCCACACGCCCACCCTACTGCTCTGGGGCACCGCCGACCCGCGCGTAACGCGCACCGAAACCGACGCTATTTTCGCGGCGCTGGCCGGCCCCAAGCAGCGCCAGGATTTCCCCGGGTCCGGCCACGAGCCGTACTGGTGGAAGCACAAGGCGCTATGGCAGCGCATGGTGGCCGAGTTTATGACGGAACAGAAGTAACATGAAGCTCCTGTTTTGGTACCGTTGCTGACGGCCACATAACTTCGTTCAACGGAGCGCGAAGCTGGAGCTTCGCACTACTGCCCGCCTGTCAGGATAACTGGCAGGCGGGTTTTTCGTTGAAGTCAGACCGGCACAAAACCGGTGTAGCATGAGCTTGAAAATGACAATCTGTCACAAGCAACAGGCATTTCCGGGGCTGGTACGCGTCTTGTAAATACTGCGTCGTGAGGGTTTCGACCCTTTTCCAACTGACAATCTAACTTCTAATAATACAACCAACACAATGGGCAAGATAATCGGTATTGACCTCGGCACCACCAACTCGTGCGTTGCTGTAATGGAAGGCAACGAGCCGGTGGTAATTCCAAATAGCGAAGGCCGCCGTACGACTCCCTCTATTGTCGCTTTCCTTGACAACGGTAAAGGTGAGCGCAAAGTGGGTGACCCTGCTAAGCGCCAGGCCATTACCAACCCCACCAACACCATCCAGAGCATTAAGCGCTTCATGGGCCGTAACTTCTCGGAGGTTTCCGAAGAGTCGAAAAACGTGCCGTACGAAGTAACCAGCGGCACTAACAATACGGCCACCGTGAAAATCGGCGACCGGAATTATACGCCCCAGGAAATTTCGGCCATGGTGCTTCAGAAGATGAAGCAGACTGCCGAAGAGTACCTCGCACTACCGTAACCGAAGCTGTTATTACGGTTCCGGCCTACTTCAACGACGCCCAGCGCCAAGCTACCAAGGAAGCTGGTGCCATTGCGGGCCTCGATGTGAAACGCATCATCAACGAGCCGACTGCCGCTGCCTTGGCCTATGGCCTCGACAAGGACCACTCGAACCACAAAGTAGCCGTGTATGACCTAGGCGGTGGTACGTTTGATATCTCGATTCTGGAGCTTGACAATGGTGTATTTGAGGTGCTGAGCACCAACGGCGACACCCACCTTGGAGGAGACGACTTCGACCAGGTTATCATCAACTTCCTGGCCGACCAGTTTGCCTCAGAGAACGAAGGCATGGACCTGCGCAAGGATGCCATGGCCCTCCAGCGCCTCAAGGAAGCTGCCGAGAAAGCCAAGGTAGAGTTGTCCTCGTCTTCGGAAACCGAAATCAACCTGCCCTACATCACCGCTACTGCCTCGGGCCCTAAGCACTTGGTGGTGAAACTGAGCCGCGCCAAGTTCGAGCAGCTGGCCGACAGCTTGTTCAAGCGTTCCATGGAGCCCGTGAAAAAGGCGCTGCAAGACGCTGGCCTGAGCACTTCGGACATCGACGACGTGATTCTGGTAGGTGGCTCGACCCGTATTCCGCGCATTCAGGAAGAGGTCGAGAAGTTCTTCGGTAAGAAGCCGAGCAAGGGCGTGAACCCCGACGAAGTGGTAGCCATCGGCGCTGCTATCCAGGGTGGCGTACTCACCGGCGAGGTGAAGGACGTACTCCTGCTCGACGTGACCCCGCTCAGCCTCGGCATCGAGACCATGGGCGGCGTGATGACCAAGCTCATCGAGAGCAACACCACCATCCCGACCAAGAAATCGGAAACCTTCTCGACGGCTTCTGACAACCAGCCGAGCGTCGAAATCCATGTGTTGCAGGGCGAGCGGCCGTTGGCTTCGCAGAACCGTACCATCGGCAAGTTCCACCTCGACTCCATTCCGCCCGCACCCCGCGGCGTACCGCAGGTTGAAGTTATCTTCGACATTGATGCCAATGGCATTCTGCACGTAACGGCCAAGGATAAAGGCACCGGCAAGGAGCAGAAAATCCGCATCGAAGCTTCGTCTGGCCTTTCCGACGCCGACATTGAGCGGATGCGTCAGGAAGCCCAGTCGAACGCCGAATCGGACAAAGCTGAGCGCGAGAAAATCGAGAAGGTCAACCAGGCCGACTCCATGATTTTCCAGACCGAGAAGCAGATGACCGAGTACGGCGACAAGCTGAGCGCCGGCAATAAAACGGCCGTCGAAGACGCCCTCGCCGACCTCAAGAAAGCCCACGAGAGCAAAGACCTCGGAGCCATTGATACCGCCATGGCGGCCATCAACACCGCTTGGCAGGCTGCTTCGCAGGAGATGTACGCCCAGGGCAGCCCCGAAGGCGGCCAGCCGGGTGCCGATGGTGGTAACCCTTTCGGTAGCGACGGTCAGCCCAACGGTAACGGCCAAGCCGGAGCCAACGCCGACAACGTGACTGACGTTGACTACGAAGAAGTAGAAGGCAAGTAGCGCACTGATTGGCGCTGGTTGTATTGCCAACGCTGATTTTTGACAATAGAAAGGCCCGGAGCAGGTTGCTCCGGGCCTTTCTATGTTACTTGGAGTACCGTGTTCTCAACCGGCCCTTAGCTAAATTCATCACCCGACTTACTCCCTCCGGCTAATTAATTGCGGGCTACCTGCATCGTCTGGCCGGGAGCAAGGCGGCAGTTGGCTTTATTTGCTGGTTTCACCAGGAATCCATTCGGTGGTTTCACCTTATCGTTTTAGCCGAGAATCGAGGCATGGCAGAATTTATCGTTATCGGGGCCGGAATTGGAGGCTTGGCCACAGCCCACGCCCTCCTGAACCTGGGCCATGCGGTGCAGGTGTACGAGGCAGCGCCCGAGTTGCGCGAGGTGGGAGCCGGAATAGTTGTAGGGGCCAACGCCATGCGCGCCCTCCACGAGTTGGGCCTAGCTGAACCCGTACGCGCCCACGGAACGCCCATCAGCCACCTGTACCTGTTCGACCAGCGGGGCCGGCAGCTGCACGCGGCCGACACCTCAGAATTCACCCAAAAGTTGGGCTTCGAAAACATCGGTATTCACCGGGCCACGCTGCAGCGAATTCTACTGGCCGGACTGCCCGCCAACTGCCTGCATGTGGGCACGCCCTTCGAACGCTTTACCACTGCGCCCGCCGGCGTGGTGGCTCATTTTGCCAACGGCCACCACGCAACGGCCGACGCGCTGCTGGGTGCAGATGGCATTGGCTCCCGGGTACGACAGCAGCTATGGCCCCATACCCAGCCGCGCTATGCGGGCTATACTTGTTGGCGGGCCGTGGTTGATGCCACTCAACTGCAGTTGCCGCCAGGCACTTCGGGCGAAACCTGGGGCGATGCAGGCCGACGGTTCGGGTACGTGCCGGTGGGTGCGGGCCGGGTCTACTGGTTTGCCTGCCTCAACAGTGCCACGCCCCGCAACCCCCATTTCCGCGACTACCGGGTGGCCGACTTACAGCGCGAATTTGCCGGCTTCCATGCGCCGGCGCCCCAGCTGCTCGGCCTCACCCACGACGACCAACTGCTCTGGAATGATATCCTGGACTTGCGCCCGCTACCGTATTTCGCCCAGGGTTCGGTGCTGCTGCTCGGCGATGCAGCCCACGCCACCACGCCCAACCTGGGCCAGGGAGCAGGCATGGCCCTCGAAGATGCCGCCGTACTGGCCCGTTGCCTCCGCACCACCCCCACCGATTTGCCCGCCGCGTTCCGCCAGTTCGAGCAGCTTCGGCAGGCCCGCACGGCTCGCATTATTCGCACCTCGCGTCAGCTAGGCCGCGTGGGGCAGTTTCAAAACCCGCTGTTGGTTGCGCTTCGTAACGCCACCATGCGGCTGTTGCCCGCCGCCGTGGCCCGCTACCAGATGGCGTGGCTGTACGAGGAGTTATAGGCCGAACGCCAAGCGGACGCGGGTTTTAACAAGCAGCCAAGCAAACGTTATTTTCCGCCTTTACCGGTGGCTTCCTCGGCCTCCTCTTCTATTTCTTCCTGAATGCCTTCGCGAATTTTCTCGTCGGCTTCCTGCTCGTCGCCCGCATCAGCCTGTTCGCAGTTCTCCTCCTGCTCTTTTTTGTCCTGGGGTTCGAAGCTGAGCTTGATATAAATGGGAAAGTGGTCGGAGCCTACGTAGGGCAGGCGTGCCATGTCATCGACCTTGAAGTGGGGCGAAACAAACACGTGGTCGAGGGGCCAGCGCAGCAGGGCATGCTCGGCGTGGAAGGTGGGCAGCAGGCCCCGGCCCACCCGTGGGTCGAGCAGCCCACTGATGCGGCGGAATAGTTCGGAGGTGTGCGACCAAGCCACGTCGTTCATATCACCGAATACGATGGTCGGTTCGTCGCGCTCCTCCAGCTCCCGGCCCACCACCATGAGCTCGGCGTCGCGGCGGGTGCTGGTGTCCGATTCGGCCGGGGCCGGGGGTTTGGGGTGCAGCCCATAAATACGAACCCAGGTCCGGCCATCGGCAAGTTGCACGCGGGCATGCAGGCTGGGCACGTCGTCGTCGATGAGGTACTTGATTTCGCAACCATCAAGGGGCAGACGCGAGAAAAACAGCAGGCCGTAAGTATTGTCGAGGGGCTCGTGGCAGGTATGCGGGTGCGTTTTTTCCAGGGGTTTGAGCTGCTGGTGCCACCATTCGTCGGTTTCAACGGCCATAACAATGTCGGCATCGGCCTCCTGTAGCACTTGCAGGGCCTTGTCGCTCTGCTTATTATACTGCAGCACGTTCATCATTACTAGGCTCAGGTGTCCATCACCGTCCGACCGGGTGCTGTCGCCGACATCCTTGGAGGCCAGCGGCGTGTAGGGCATGATGCGGTAGCCCTGATAAAGCGCGGCTAGGCCCAGAGTGCCCAGCAAAGCCGGCAGCCAGTAAGCGCCATCGGTGGGCCGGTTCCAGTGCAGCAGCAGCCCGGCCACCACTACCCCCACCAGCACACTCACAATCTGGAGGCGCGGAAAATCGAATACCCGAATCCACCAGGCCGTTTGGCGCAACAGGGGCAGCAGGGTGGCTACCAATGCCACGAAGGCTAGCAATAGCGTCAGGCCGTGAGCCAGCGCGAGCCAGGAAAAAGAGTTGAAGTCGGGCAAAAGGCAGGAGTTGGAAGGTGGGGCAGAAATATAGCAGGCAAGGACCACGCCGGGAACCGAAGAGCGAAAGTCGCATTTACGCGGCCTCGACGGCGGGGTTATGCGGTCAAATTTAGGATTTTTCCGCACGCCGCCGACTAAAGGGTTGTACCTTTGCCCGCTGAATTTCGCTGCTGCCTATGAATATCCTGCTTGCCACCTTCACCACGCTGCTTTCGGTGGTCAATCCGTTTGGGGCCATGCCGGTTTTCCTTTCTCTGACGGAAAACGACTCGGCCGCAGAGCGGGCCAACATCGGCCTGAAAGCCTGTATTTCCGTGTTGGGCGTACTGTCGGTATCGTTTTTTGCGGGCCAGTACGTGCTCAACTTCTTCGGCATCAACATTCACCACCTACGCATTGCGGGCGGCATTCTGCTCATGCGCTCGGCCTTCGATTTGCTCACGCCCGGCGGCAACCGCAGCAAGGTGTCGGAGGAAACTATTGAGGCCAGCCGCGAGAAAGACGATATCAGCTTCACGCCCCTGGCCATGCCCATGCTCTCGGGTCCCGGGGCCATTGCGGTCTGCATCAGCCTCTACACTAAAAAGCTCACGTATTTCGATATGGGGCTAATATTTATGGGGTTTGTGTTGGTAGCCCTGGCCGCTTACATCATCCTCATGTCGTCGCTCCGGCTCACCCGTTTTCTAGGCCGCCCGGGCCTGGCAGCACTGGCCCGCATCATGGGCTTCATCACCCTGGCCATCGGCGTCAACTTTATCATGACGGCCATCAAGGCCCTATTCATGACTACCTAGCCGATTTTGCCCATCCTGGGGGTAGTGCCCATGGCTCAGGCAGCTTACCTTTGCTGCTCGCTGACCCGCTACGCCTTTCGTCTTACTTCAATCCGAACTCCGTGCTCAAGAACGACCTCCTTTTGCGTGCCGCCCGTGGCGAAGACACCGAACGTACCCCCGTCTGGCTTATGCGCCAGGCCGGCCGCATTCTGCCCCAGTACCGCGCGCTGCGGGGTCGCCTGAGTGGCTTCAAAGAGCTGGTAGAAACGCCGGAGTTGGCCGCTGAAGTTACCATCCAGCCCGTCGATGCCCTCGACGTGGATGCGGCCATCATCTTCTCCGATATTCTAGTGGTGCCCGAGGCCATGGGCCTGACCTACGAGATGGTGGAAGCCAAAGGGCCCCTGTTCCCCGAAACCATCCAGTCGGCCGCCGACGTGGCCCGCATGCGCGTGGCTGACCCCGAGGAGCATTTGGGCTACGTGCTGGAGGCCTTGCGCGTAACCAAGCGGGCCCTCAACGGCCGCGTGCCACTCATCGGCTTTGCCGGGGCTCCCTGGACCATTCTGGCCTACATGGTGGAGGGCCACGGCTCGAAAACCTTCAGCAAAGCCCGCCGGATGCTCTACCAGGAGCCGGCGCTGGCCCATGAGCTGCTGCGTAAAATCACGGCCACAACCATTGCCTACCTGCGGGCGCAGGTAGCGGCCGGCGCCAACCTGATTCAGGTATTCGATTCCTGGGCCGGCATTTTGCCTCCCGCGCATTACCGCGAGTTCAGCCAGCGCTACATCGCCGAAATTTGTGCTGCCATTCCCGAGGTGCCCGTTACGGTATTCGCCAAGGGAGCCTTCTGGGCCATCGAAGACTTCGCGGCCCTACCCTGCCGCACGATTGGCCTCGACTGGAACCAGGATCCGCAAACCGTACGGCCACTCGTAGGCGACAAAACCCTCCAGGGCAACCTCGACCCCTGTGCCCTCTACGGTACGCCCGCCCAGGTCCGAGCCGCTACCATCGCCATGCTCGACCAGTTCGGCCCCCAGCGCCACATCGCCAACCTTGGCCACGGCGTTTACCCCGATACCAACCCCGACAACGTGAAGGTCTTCATCGAAACGGTGAAGGAGTACAGCACGGGGATGCGCGGCTAACTTAGCTACGTAGTTGCCCTTCAGATTAGACTGCTTGGGAAAATGCAGACTGATCTATAGGGTGAACAACCGGCAAGCAGTACATTGAACGGTATTAGACCACTGCTATTTCTGGCATAAGCACTTTTACTCTTATCCTCATACTGTCGTGCCGCTCTTGGATTCGCGTTTAGCCCGTTGGGTAACGGGACACTGGTGGGGGCTGCTGACAGCTGGAGTGGCTGTCGGCCTGCTGCCTCTACTGCTGCTGTGCTATTATAACCAACCGTACGCGGATGATTTTTCTTGGACCCTGGATGTCGAAGCTTATGGTTTCTGGGGTGCTCAAACACGATTATTCACGAATTGGTCAGGCCGCTATTTCACTAATTGGCTACAATTAACCGCCAACCCATTAAACTACCGCTGGTTACAAGGTGTGCAGCTGACCGCCATTATCAGTCAACTATTGCGAATAGCTGTACTGTATATCGGCGTACGCCTAACAACAGGCCGGCAGTTGCGTCGTCGCACTGCCGGCCTGCTTGCGGCGGGCTTAGCACTGGTTTATAGCAGTGTAATTCCTTCTCCATTTTCAGCACTATACTATTTTACAGAGTTAGTAGTGTACCATATACCAGCATGGCTGCTGATATTAGTGCCGTTAGCTGCTGACCGTTTCCAGCGAACCACAGGACGCGGAGCACGCCGGGCATGGGGTCTGCTGGCCCTGGTCGGCACAGTCGCCGTAGCTGGCTCCAACGAACTGACCATTATATTACTGGGGCTGATAATAAGTTTAGGGGCTGGGCTGAGTTTATGGCGCCAACAATGGTCTAGCGCCCGTGTATGGGTTGGGCTTGGATTGGTACTAGCCATGACTGGCATGGTAGCCCTATTAGCCCCCGGCAATACCTCGCGCTTGGCGCTGGATAACTCCTTACGGCCAGCATCTTCTATAGGGGAAGGGCTGGCCCGCTTGGTCATCTTGCTCCGCCACTTATTTACGGATCCAGTTTTCCTCGTGATACCGGCCCTTACGCTGCTATTGCGGCCATTAGCAGCTCGGATAGGACCGGTTCGGCCGCCGGGCCTGCGGATACCATTATTTCTAGGTGCAGCGGTACTCATAACTGGTGTAGTATTGAGTACGCTGCCTTACGCCTTAACGTGGGCGCGCATACCGCTTATTCCGCGGGCGACTAATATTATGGTGTGGTGGTGGCTGCTGGGGTGGCTGTTTGCCGGCTGGGCTAGTCTACCGGCCTTCCCAGCAGTTATTGTGCCCCTACCGGCCGCAGTGCGCGGGTTGTTAAGCGGCGTTCTGTTTATTATTGTACTTAACGCTAGCACCCACGCTTATCTGGATCTACGTCACGAGGCCCCAGTATTTGCACGTCAATGGCAGCGCCGTTTCGCAGCCTTAGCACAAGCTAGTCGTGTGCCGCATGCCCAACTCACGCTACCGGCGCAGCCTCCGCTTATCAATCGGCTGATTATTATACCACCTAACACGTTGTCAGAAGAAGCAGCTTATGGCATTAATACTCGGCTGGCCACGTGGTTCGGCATCGATTCCGTGCGCGTTGCTCCGACGCCATAGGGAACTAGAATGGTTCCAGCCCAGTCCATAGGTAGCATATAAAAAGCAGCCGATTTTCCTGGTTGCTAAAAGCCAAGAGCCTCCTGAGCTTCGGCCAGCAGCTTGTCCTTCTCAATAGGCACCACGCCCACCTGCTCGCAGACCAGCCCGCCGCCCAGGTTGGCCAGCGCCGCCGTAGCCGCCACGGGCAGGCCCAGGCCCACGCACAGCGCCGCGATGCTAATGACCGTATCGCCGGCCCCCGACACATCGGAAATCGTGCGCAGGTGGGCTGGCAGGTAGGTTTTGTGGTCTTCGTGCTGGGCGAATACGCCGTGCTCGGAAAGCGTAACCAGCACCGTATCGGGCCGCAGCACCTCCCGCAGGCGCGCCACGGCGGCCTCGAAACCGGGCCGGTCGGAAGTAGGGTCGCCAAATTCCAGCTTGAGGCCCTCGCGCAGTTCTTTTAGGTTGGGCTTGAAAAGGGTGCAGTGCTGGTAAGCCAGGAAGTTCTTTTTCTTGGGGTCTACCACCGTCGGTACGCCTTGCTGCCGGGCCAGATCAATGAAGTAGCGGATGTTGGTTTCGGTCAGTACGCCCTTGTCGTAGTCCTCAAAAATCACCACATCGGCGCGCTCAAGCAACTGCTCGAAGCGGGTGGTGAGGTCCCGGTTTTCTTCTTCGTTGAGGTCAGTTTCCACTTCCGAGTCGATGCGCAGCAACTGCTGGCCCTGGGCCAGTACCCGTTGCTTAACCGTAGTGGGCCGGGCCCCGGAGCGCACGATACCCTCGGCCGACAAGCCATTCACCTCCAGACGCTCCAGCAGCTGGTCGCCGCCCGCATCCTGTCCGATAACAGCGCATAGCAGCGGCGTGGCGCCCAAAGCCTGCACGTTGAGGGCCACGTTGGCGGCCCCGCCCAGGCGCTGTTCGGTGCGGCTCACGTTCACAACTGGCACCGGCGCTTCGGGCGAGAGGCGCACCGAACGGCCCCATATGTAGGCATCGAGCATCACGTCGCCCACAATGAGCACGGTGAGCTGGTTGAAAGCGGCAAACAGGTCGGGCAGCGTGGCAGGCGGCAGAGTAGCGGGCATCAAAGGCAGGTTCGGGTAGACAGCCGCAAAGGTAGGTTGTTAGATATGAGTACAGAGAAGTGAGAGGCGAGACTTTTTTTTGCTGTAAGCCTCGTCTGGCCGTGTAGCAAAAAAGTCTCGCCTCTCA
>NZ_NIRR01000043.1 GCF_002204745.1 Hymenobacter amundsenii | reverse complement strand
AAACAGGCCAAACAGTATATCAACTCAAGCAAGGCTTACTCGACGACTATTTGCGCCGCGAACTAGCCCAGCCCACGCTTCGTTTTGCGTAAGTCCTATTGTCATCTCGTAAGTGAGGAACCAGATTCAGCAGAAAGCCCCTGACGTATACTGACGTCAGGGGCTTTCTGCTGAATCTAAATAACAGCATTCACTCATTTACCAAATCACAGGTTGGTTACCCCATTGTGCGTCTCGTCGTCGATGCGCTTGGCGGCGCGCACGAGGCTGCTGCTGAAAATGAACTCCTTGAGTTCGGGTACTTCGGCGTTGAGGATTTCGTCCTTGGTACCGTCCCAGAGCTTGAGACCCTTGTAAAGGAAGATGATATGGTCGCCAATCTGGACCACCGAGTTCATATCGTGGGTAATAATGACGGTGGTGATGTTGTATTCCTGGGTGATTTCCTGGATAAGCTCGTCAATTTTGATGCTCGTAAGCGGGTCGAGGCCGGAGTTGGGTTCGTCGCAGAACAAGTAAGTGCAGTTGGCCGAGATGGCGCGGGCAATGCCTACGCGTTTCTTCATGCCACCCGAAATTTCAGACGGCATTTTCTCGCCGGCATTTTCGAGGCCCACGCGCTTGAGGCAGAACTCCACCCGGTCGCGGCGTTCGTCGCGGGTCATTTCGGGCGTCAGCATCTGGAGCGGGAACTCCACGTTCTTAGCCACCGTCATCGAATCGAACAGGGCTGAACCCTGGAACAGCATCCCGATTTTGCGGCGGATTTCCTGCCGAATCTGAACCTTGTTGTTGGTATACACGGTGCCATCGAACGTGATGCTACCCAAGTCCGGCTGCATCAAGCCCACAATACATTGCAACAGCACCGATTTGCCCGTGCCCGAACCACCCAGCAGCAAGTTGCACTTGCCCGTTTCGAAGGTGCAGGTAATGCCCTTGAGCACTGGGTTGCCATCAAAGGACTTCTGGACGTTATGAACTTCAATCATGATTAGTAAAGTCTGAAAACTTCCTTGACTACGTGCTTACGACAGGGAAAGTGGAGCCAAGCAATGTTACCACGGGCAGCTGGCTTGGCTCCACTTTCCCTTCAAGCGCAAAGCCTTAAAGAAGAATGGCGGCTAGCAGGAAGTCGGCCACCAGAATGGCGATGATGGAATTGTTGACGGCCGTGGTGCTGGCGTTGCCCACTTCCAGGGCACCACCTTCGGTGAAGTAGCCTTTGAAGGCCGAGATGGCCGACACCAGAAACGCGAATACCACCGACTTAATAAGGGCAAAGACGATGTTGTAAGGAATAAAATCGGAGCGAATGCCTTCGATGTAATCCTGAGCTGAGATGGAGCCGGTGAGTGAACCCGCCAGGTAGCCGCCTACAATGGACAGGGCCATGGCCAGAATTACGAGCAGCGGAAACATGAGGATGGCCGCCAGAATGCGGGGCAGCACTAAGTAAGAGGCTGAGTTAATACCCATCACTTCCAGCGCCGATACCTGCTCGGTGATGCGCATAGTACCCAAACCACCTGCGATGCTGGAGCCTACCTTGCCGGCCAGCACGATGCTGGTGATGGTAGGGGCCAGCTCCAGAATCGTCATCTCGCGCACCATGTAGCCAATAGTGCTTTTGGGGATAAGTGGGTTGGTGAGGTTGTAGGCAATCTGCACGCAGGTTACGGCCCCGATGAAAGCCGAGACGATGGCCACGATGAAGATGGAATTAACGCCAATGGTCACGCATTCATCAATCGTGCGGTTCCACAAAACCGCGAATCGCTCTTTGCGGGTGATCATGCTCTGAATAAAGAGCAGAAATTGACCAAATGATTTGACCATAAAAACAGAAAAACAAACAGGAAAAGCGGAAACTTGCAACTAGGAACAATCAGCTTACGGTTGGGTTGCGAGCCAGCCGGAGAAAGGTCCGGTTTCCCTACGTAAAAAACGCTACACGAATCACCGAAATGCAAAAAAATATCGTCGTCACTGGGGGCACCAAAGGAATTGGCCGCGCCCTGGTATTCCGTTTTCTGCGGGCCGGCTACCCTGTGGTAACCTGCGCCCGCTCCCAAGCCGACCTGACGGCCCTGCAATCTGCCGCTGCCGAGTTGGTGCCCGGAGCCGTGCTACACACGCTGGCCGCCGACCTAAGCCAGCCCGCCGACACGCGCCGTTTCACCGATTTCGTGCGCGGGCTCGACCCGGTGGCCGTGCTCATCAACAATACGGGCGCTTTTACCCCCGGAAGGTTGCAGGACGAGCCCGCCGATGGCTCGCAGCTGCGGCAAATGCTGGCCGTGAACTTGCTCAGCGCCTACGACGTGACGCTGGCGCTACTGCCCGACCTGCTGGCCCGGCAGGAGGGCCACATTTTTAATATCTGCTCTACGGCCAGCACCATGGCATATCCCAATGGCGGCTCCTATGGCATCGCCAAGCATGCGTTGCTTGGGTTCACCAAAAACCTGCGCGAAGAGCTAAAGGAAGCCGGTATCCGGGTAACGGCCGTGTTGCCTGGCCCCACGCTCACGGCTAGCTGGGAAGGCGTTGATTTGCCAGCCGAGCGCTTTATTAAGGCCGAAGACGTAGCCGAAGCTATTTTCGGCACCTACCGCCTCTCAACCCAGGCCGTAGTGGAAGAACTGCTTATCCGGCCCCAGCTGGGGGATTTGTAACCGCGAGGGACAATGGGCCGTGGGATTGGCTCTACCTGTTGCGTGGCTCCGGGGCAGACGTTGCCTTGCGGAGGTAGGTTTGGTAGAGAAAGTACAGCGTCATGGCCCAAAAGCTGGTAGTCTGGAGTATACCCAAGGGTGGCCGTAACGCCGGAAATACGCTTAGGGCAACGCTGGTTAGCCCGCAGGTTAGCACAAACGCCAGCTTCAGTAAGTCGAGTACTCCTTTGGTTGGCTTTTGTGCAAACCAAAGGCCGTAAATGGCCATTAGCCCCGCACCACCCCCAATCAGTAGGGCCCTGGCTCCTTCCCAATGCTGAATTCTGAACAGGGTGCCTACCACGATAAATCCAAGCGCGAGTAGCAGCAGCCCCAAACGAATGGCCGCATAGCGCAAGGTGCCATGTTTGGCAATCAGCAATAAAATGCTTGCCGGAATAAGCAAGACTGCACTCAGTACAACAAGGACGGAAAGCAACGGCGGGGCGAATAGCGCAGGAAAAAATTACTCGGCTTTCAGTTTACCCTTCCCTGTTACCTTCAAATCGAGCCGGTTGGGGCGGGCGTAAAACACGGTACCGTTGCCGGCGTGGGTGCCAGCCAGCAGGCGCGCGGGGCGCACCTGAACATTGCCGTCGCTGTCGACATTGAGTTGCAGGTAGGCGTCCTGAACGGGGAAGTCGGGGGCGTAGAGGCTGCCGCTGCCGCCCAGCGTATGGTGCAGCTCATTGGTAGAGCCGGTCAGGTAGATGTCACCCAGCTCGTACTGGGTCATGTTGATGTAGCGGCTCACCAGGTTCAGGTGGAAGTCGCCGGCCCCCACGAGGTGGGGAAAGATGGTGTCCTGTCGAAACTCGCCTTGGGTACTGATATCGGCTTGGCCGCGCAGGAAAATATCGGTGATTTGGGGCAGGTGCAGGGTCACTTCCCGGGGCGTGTCGTAGCGGCGCACCCAGTTGCAGCGGCTGGTGTTGCGCACCGTCAGCTCGCCGTCTGTCACTTCGAGGCGGATATCGTCCTGCAAGTTCTGGCCGGCCCGCACTTCGGCGTAGGTCTGCTGGTCCTGCACCAGCACGACGCTGATGTTGTCGTAGGTAGTGAGGACGTGGAAGGGGGGCAGGGCGCGGGCTTCGGTGACAATGCGGCCGGTATTGGTAAAGCAGCCGGCTTCGCTTTCCTTGTCGCAGCCGCTTAGCAACAGTTGCCCGCTCAGCAGCAGCCCGGCGGCGGCCGTACGCAAAACCCGCCTGGGGGCCTTACCTTGCATCTTCAAATGAACCCCCTCCATCTTATTTTCAACCTATGGATCTGAGCGACAAGGTAGCCATTATCACAGGTGTCAGCAAAGGTATAGGTTTGGCCACCGTGGAGGCGCTGCTGGCCAAGGGCATGACGGTGGCCGGCTGGGGCCGCACCGCGCCAGCCGAGTTTCAGCACCCGCGCTTCCACTTCATTGAGTGCGACGTACGCGACGAAAAATCGGTGCAGAAAGCCTTTGCCACCACTACCAAGCAGCTCGGCGAAGAAGTGCACGTGCTCGTCAATAATGCCGGGCTGGGCATCTCGGGCGAGGTTGATGGATTCTCGTCCGACGACTGGCGGCTGATGTTCGACACCAACGTGCATGGCACCTTCTATTGCACCCAGGCCGTGCTGCCCGCCATGAAAAAGCAGCAACTGGGCCACATTTTCAACATTAGCTCCATTGCCGGCACTACCGGCATCGAGAAGATGGCCGGCTATTGCGCCTCCAAGTTCGCGGTGCGCGGCTTCTCGCAGTCGTTATTTAAGGAAGTGCGCAAGGACGGCATCAAGGTCACTTGCATCTACCCCGGCTCCACCCAAACCAATTTCTTCGACGACATTCCCGGCGTGGAAGCCAACGAAGGCATGATGCAGCCCCAGGACATTGCTGACACGATGGTTTACGCGTTGGAAACGCCATTTAACTTCCATCTGGTGGACATTGAAATGCGGCCGTTGCAGCCTAAAAAGTAGGGATACTATGATAATGCAGAGCATGTGGCGCATAAAGCCACATGCTCTGCATGACACCGTTCTCTATCGCACAAGCCAACTGGCAACTGAATAATATGGTAGAAGTTCAGCACCTCACGAAAACCTTCGGCTCCCAGGCGGCCGTCGACGATATCAGCTTTTCGGTGGGTAAGGGCGAGATATTAGGCTTTCTGGGGCCAAACGGGGCGGGTAAGTCCACGACCATGAAGATGGCGCTAGGATATCTGCCGCCCTCGGCCGGTACCATTGTGGTGGAAGGCTACGACGTGCAGACGGCTCCGCTGGAAGTGCGCCGCCGCGTGGGCTACCTGCCCGAGCACAACCCGCTCTACCTGGATATGTACGTGCACGAGTACCTCGAATTCATCGGTTCGGTGCACGGGCTGGGGGGGCGCAGCCTGCGCCAGCGGGTAGCCGGGCTGGTTGACCGCGTGGGCCTGGGCCGGGAGCAGAACAAGCAGATCGGGGCGCTCAGTAAGGGATACCGCCAGCGCGTGGGTCTGGCCCAGGCCCTCATCCACGACCCCGGCGTGCTCATCCTCGACGAGCCCACCACCGGCCTCGACCCCAACCAGATTGGCGAAATTCGCCAGCTCATCCGCGAGTTGGGCCAGGACAAAACCGTCATTTTTAGCACCCACATCCTGCCCGAGGTGGAAGCCCTGTGCAGCCGGGCCGTCATTATCAACCGCGGCCGCCTCGTGGCCGATTCGCCCGTGTCGGAGCTGGGCGCGCGCGCGGCCGGCGAAACCATCATCCGCGCCGAGTTCGAGCAGCCCATCGACGTGGCCCCCGCTGCTGGCGCTGCCCGGCATCGGGGCCGTGGAGGCAGAAATCGGCTCCATCTACCGCATCCGGGCCCGCGCCGGCTCCGACCAGCGCGCGGCTATTTCCCGCCTCGCCGCCGCCCAGGGCTGGGTGCTGCTGGGATTAAGGCAGGAAGAACAGAGTCTGGAGCAAGTGTTTAAGAACCTGACGAAAGGAGGGAAGGAGTGAGGCCATAATAGAACGTGTCATGCTGAACGCAGGCGGAGCATCTCTACCGCTTCGTTGTAATCAATGAAAGTTACCACTGCGGTAGAGATGCTTCGACTACGCCTCCGGCTACGCTCAGCATGACACGTCCTTTACCAGCCGTTCTCCAGTTCACCCATTCAACAACTCAACCATCACCCCCCCCGATGCTTGCCATCCTTCGTAAAGAATTCAACAGCTTCCTGAACTCGCCCGTCGCCTACGTAGTGCTGGGTGTGTTTCTGGTGGCTACCGGGCTGTTCGTGTGGGTGTTCCCGGATAGCTCGGTGCTCGATTATGGGTTTGCCGATTTGCAGACGTTGTTCAGCACCGCGCCCTGGGTGTTTCTGTTCCTGATTCCGGCCCTTACCATGCGCACGTTTGCCGAGGAGAAGAAGGCCGGCACCATGGAGCTGCTGCTCACCCGCCCGCTCACCGACGCGCAGATTATCGGGGGCAAGTATCTGGCCTGCCTGCTGCTGGCGCTGCTGGCGCTGGTACCCACGCTGCTCTACTACTACTCGGTATACCAACTCGGCAACCCGGTGGGCAACATCGATTCGGCCGCGACGGTGGGCTCCTACCTGGGCCTGATGCTGCTGGCGGCCGTGTTTGCGGCTATTGGCGTGTTCGCCTCGGCCCTCACCCGCGACCAGATTGTGGCCTTTCTGGCTGCCGTGGTGGGGTGCTTCCTGGTGTACACCGGCTTCGATTCGCTGGCCTCGGTATTTGATGGAGCTCCGGCCTACTACATTGGCCAGCTCGGCATTGCAGCCCACTACCGCGACCTAAGCAAGGGCCTCATCGACTCCCGCGACCTGCTTTACTTCGGTAGCCTGATTGCCGGCGCGCTGCTGGCCACCAGGCTCGTGCTGCAAAGCCGTAACTGGTAAATATTGAGCTGATAGCTATTAGCTGACAGCTGATAGCTATTGAACCTGATTTTGGACGTCTATTTCAAAAGCAATTTGTGAATACAGAACAAGAGTCAATAGCTAACAGCCAACCGCTAACAGCCAACAACAAACGCCGCGACCTGACGCGTTTCGGGCTGTTGCTGGGGGCGCTGCTGCTGCTCAACTTCTTGGGCAGCCTGTACTTTTTTCGGCTCGATCTGACGGAGGAGAAGCGCTACACCATGTCGGGCGCCACCAAGGAGCTGCTGGAGAAGCTGCCCCAGCCCGTCACCGTGACGGTGTATCTCGATGGCGACTTCCCGCCGGCCTTCCGGCGCTTGCAGCAGGCCGTGCGCGAAACCCTGAACGAGATGCGCGTATACGGCGGTGCCAACCTGCACTTTGTGTTCATCGACCCCTCGGCGGCCGGTACCGAGCAGGCCCGCAACGAAGCCTACCAGGCCCTGTTCAAGAAGGGGCTTAGTCCCACCAACCTGGGGGCCAACGAGAACGGCCAGCGCACCGAGAAAATCATCTTCCCTTGGGCCGTGGTAGCGGCGGGTGGTAAGGAAGAAAAAGTGCTGCTGCTACGTGGTAACCAGGCCGCATCCTCTGATGTGCGCCTCAACCAGAGCATCGAGGGACTGGAATACGAGCTGGCCAGCGCCATCCGTAAGCTCAGCCCCGGCCAGCGCCAGCGCATTGGCGTAGTGGAAGGCCACGGCGAGCTCACCAACCTCGAAGCCGGCGACCTGATCGGTTCCCTGAGCCAGTATTACGACGTGTTCCGGGTGAACCTGAGCCAGTCGAAGCCCGAGGTGCTGGCCACGCTCAGCGCCATCATTGTGGCCAAGCCGGCCCAGGAGTATTCCGAGGCCGAGAAGTTCAAGCTCGACCAGTTCATCGTTAAAGGCGGCAACGCCCTGTTTTTCGTGGACGCCATGCGCGTGAACCTCGACAGCGCCAGCCGGGGCGGCATGCTCGCGTTTCCCCAGAGCCTGAACCTCGACGACCTGCTGTTCAAATACGGCCTGCGGATAAACCCCGACCTGCTGCTCGATCTTAACTCCGGCGGCATCCCGCTCGTGACGGGCATGAACGGCGACAAGCCCAAGGTGGAACCCATGCCTTGGCAGTTCTATCCGCTCATCAACAAGTTTAGCCCGCACCCCATCACCCGCAACCTCGACGCGGTGTACACCAAATTCGTGAGCAGTATTGATACGGTGAAGGCCGTGGGCATCCGCAAAACGCCGCTGCTGTTCACGTCGCGCTACACCCGGGTGCTACCTTCGCCGGTGCCCGTTAACCTCAACGACGCCCGCCTGCCGCCCGATCCTAAGCTCTACAACACCCAGTTTAAAGCCGTCGGTTATCTGCTCGAAGGCCAGTTCCGGTCCCTGTATGCCAACCGCGCCGCGCCGGGCACCACCACCTTCCAGCCCGAAACCAGCCCCCAGGCCCGCCCCGCCAAAGTGCTCGTTATCTCCGACGGCGACTTCGTGCGCAACGAGGTGGATGCCAAAACCGGCCGCCCGATGCGCCTGGGCTTCGACCGCCTCGCCAACACCGAATTCGCCAACCGCGAGCTGGTCCTCAACGCCGTCGATTACATGCTCGACCAGTCGGGCCTGATCAGCGTGCGCGGCAAGCAAATCACCCTGCGCCCCCTTGATAAGCTGCGCGTCATTACCGAGCGCCGCCGCTGGCAACTCCTGAATCTGGGCGCGCCGCTGGTGCTGCTGGGCCTGTTCGGGCTGGTGCGCGCCTGGCGCCGGAAGCGGCGCTACGCCCGGTTCTGAGTAGTATAGGGGTTGAGAAGAAAAGATGCTCGAAGACCTTATCGGTGAAGGAATAGCAGAAGCCCTGTTTGGCAGCATTTTCCGAATGCTGCGGTCGGCGGTCGGCTTCCTATGCCTCTACCTACGCTACTGGCGGCCACAGCAGGTGCGCGAGCAACTGGCGCTACAGTACGGCAACCGATACGCCACAGCCGGGGCGGCGGCCCTGCGGGTGCTACTGCAGGCGCTGGCAATAGGGCTGTTGCTGGCTCTATGGATAGGAGGGGCCCTAGCCCTGATTTTCTGACTGGTCCGGCGGTGGTAGGGGTGGCCCGCTTTCATTAGAAAACCCCGCCCGCGTTGCCTATCTTTGCCTGCTACCCAAAACGCCTCTAACTCAACTGCCTCATATGAAGTTCATCGTCTCGTCTTCCGCCCTGCTCAAGCAGCTCCAGAGCATCAACGGCGTGGTTACGAACAACCCCGTGGTACCCATTCTGGAGAACTTTCTCTTCGAAATCGAGGATGGTAAACTGACGATTACGGCTTCCGACCTGGAGACGAGCATGATGACGGAGCTGCCCGTGGAAGCCCGCGAAAGCGGCCGCATTGCCGCCCCCGCCCGCATCCTGCTCGACACGCTCAAGAACCTGCCCGACCAGCCCGTGACTTTCACGCTGGACGAGGAAACCTACACCATCGAAATTGCCAGCTCCAACGGCCGCTACAAGCTGGCCGGCGAGAATGCCACCGACTTCCCCCGCGTACCGGTCGTGAAGGGCACGGCTCCGGTCGAAATGCCTTCGTCCACGCTGGCGCGGGCCATCAACAAAACCATCTTCGCGGTGAGCACCGACGAGCTGCGCCCGGCCATGACCGGCATTCTGGTGCAGCTGGCCGATAACCAGGTAACCTTCGTGGCCACCGACGGCCACCGCCTGTTGCGCTACCGCCGCTCCGATGTGGGCGCGGGCCAGACCAGCAACATCATCATCCCGCGTAAGGCCTTCAACCTGCTGAAGGGCGCGCTGCCCTCCGAGGCCACGCCCGTGCGCATGGAGTTCAACGCCTCCAACGCCTTCTTCAGCTTCAACCAGATGCGCCTGGTATGCCGCCTGATTGATGAACGCTACCCCGATTACGAGAACGTCATTCCGGTAAGCAACCCCAACAAGCTCATCATCAGCCGCCAGGAGCTGCTGAACTCGGTGAAGCGCATCAGCATCTACTCGAACAAAACCACCCACCAGGTGCGTCTGCGCCTGGCCGGTTCCGAGCTCACGGTGTCGGCCGAAGACCTTGACTTCAGCAATGAGGCCAACGAAAAGCTGGCTTGCCAGTACGACGGTGAGGACATGGAAATTGGCTTCAACGCCAAGTTCCTGCAGGAAATGCTCAGCAACATCGACTCCGAGGAAATTACCCTAGAGCTGAGCACGCCCAACCGCGCCGGCCTGCTCATGCCCACCACTCCCGACGACCACGAAAGCATCTTGATGCTGGTGATGCCGGTGATGTTGAACAACTACGTCTAATCACAGATGGTGCAGATTACGCAGATGCGGACGACGCCTGCACCGCTGTTTTAACTTTCGGTCAGCATACAGTTTCCAATTAGAATGATGAGCAAAGCGTAGAGGCGTAATAAATAGTCCGCATCTGCGCTATCTGCAACATCTGCAACATCTGTGATGAAGAAATCTGAAATCCGCTTCAGCATTGCCCTCGACGACCAGAAAGTACCCGAAGCCATCAGCTGGACGGCTACCGATGCGGGTCCTGACATCCACTTTGCTAAGGCCATCAATATCTCCCTTTGGGACCGTGACGAGGCGGGTACGATGAAAATCGACCTCTGGACCAAGGATATGCCCGTCGATGAGATGAAGCACTTCTACGTGGACACCATCGGAGCCATGGCCGAAAGCGTGCTCACGGCTACCAACGACTCGGTAATGGCCACTAAAATGCGTACCCTGTGCCGGGAGCTCATGGACCATATCGAGGAGGAGCAACGCAACCAGAAGTAACCGGTAGTATTAGCTTTAACAGCTGTCTATAATAACAGAAAGCCCCGCCAGCAACGTGCTGGCGGGGCTTTCTGTATAACTAAGGCAATCGGGGGGCTACTTGGTTACCGTGGTGCGGGCCGGGCCGATGGTAGCGCCTTTACTGCTAACCGGAGAAGGATCCTTCACCGACTTCACGAATGCATCGTTGGTAGTCTGCGCCTTATAGTCCATCGTGAACTCGTTGTACTCGCGCCGCGAACCGTAGTAGCTGCTGTACTGGTCGGTGCTGAGTACCGTTTGGAGCTCTTTATCGCGCTCTTTGCAAACGGCGTCGCATTGGTCCTTAATAAGCTTGCTGTCACCGTTGTTCTTTTGCAGAATGGCTACGATTTTGGCCTGCTTATCGTTGTTAATAGCCTGCAATCGGGCTTTTTGGTAGCCATTCAAGCGTAGGTCGCGGGTCATCTGGTAAGACAACTCGCGGGCGTGCTTTTGGGCGGGAGTAAGCTGATTAACAACTTTGGTTTCGTCTTTTACCACCACTAGGGGCGCACGTTGTTGGGCATAAACGCTGACGGAACTCAATAATATGACGGAGGCGAAGGCAAGTATCTTTTTCATGGGGGAGAATAGCGTGAGCAGATGGCTTTCTTGCTAACCAGGTTTCACGCAGGGCGCGAAAACCGGCAGTTGCTACTTCCCCTAACGAAAAACTATGCCAGGGAGTTTAATTCCGGGTGCTGCTTGTTAGGCACTTACCGCGTACGTGTGGCTAGAAGGCGTTCTTCCACATCATCGACTCCACTGGTTTTACGGTGCGCTCGTTGTATTTGGCGTTGGGCTTGTGGTTATAAAGGTTTTCCACCTCGCCTTCCACGGTGAAATAGATGAGCTGCCCCACCGGCATGCCGTAATAGATACGCACGGGCATCGACACGCTGATTTCCAGCGTCCAGGTGTTGCAGAAGCCAATATCGCCCTTGCCGGCGGTGGCGTGAATATCGATGCCGAGACGGCCGACGCTGCTTTTGCCTTCCAGAAAAGGCACGTGGGCGTGGGTTTCGGTGTATTCCTCCGTTACGCCCAGGTACAGGATGCCCGGCTCCAGCACGAAGCCGTCGGTGGGGATTTCGAACACGTCGATTTCGTTGTGCTTGCGGGCGTCGAGTACGGCGTCGCGGTAGGTGGCCAGGTAGCGACCCAGGTGCACATCGTAGGAGTTGGTGCCGAGGCAATTCCGCTCGTAGGGCTCGATAACGATGGTGCCCCGCTCAATTTCGGCGAGAATCTGCTGGTCGGAAAGAATCATGTGGTCAAGTAAAAATTAGGGGCGGAAAACCGGAAGTGCAATCGGGAAAACCGTCACAACCTGGCCTGCATGGGCAATTCGGCGCTTGTAGCTCTCCCTCAGCTTTCCTCTTCTTCCTCATACCGATCTTCGGGCAGGGTTGTGGCGCGGCGGGCGGGTTTGGGGAGGGGCTCCGGCTCGTAATCGTAGGCGGGCAGCGCGGCATCGAGGCGCTGGCGCAGGGTGGGCAGCACGCTGAGCGTGAGGTAGAGCAGCAGTAGAAACGAGCCGCTGGCCAGCATCAGGCTTAGGTAATCGAGCCAGTCGTGGCGGGCGGGCACATCGAGGGGGCGGGGGCCGGCGTAGGCGGGCGAAGAGGCCAGATCGGCTTCGGGTTGGGGCTGCGGGTCTTCGGCGACGGCGGCGGGGGTGGCCAGGGTAGCGGGGGCGGCCCCGTCGGCGGCGGGTGGCACGGCGGCTCCGTCGGCGGCTACCTCCTCGGCCGTGGGGTCTTGGGAGGCGTTGAACTGGGCCGCACCCTGCTTGATGACACGCTGCAAGGTGCGCACCAACGATACCCGCTCTTCGCGGGGCAGCACCCGGATAAAGAACTCGAAGTTGCGGTCGACCAAAATGCTATTAAGCTCCTTCTCGAACTCCTGTAAGTCGGTGCGGCCCTTGCCAAACTGACTCTTAAACCGTTCCGAAACGCCGTTGTAGTTGCGGAAAAGCTTCTTGAGATCTTCGCGGCCGAAGAAGTTATCGAACTCGCGCCGGGCCTTGGCCGAGCGCAGGCTCACCGGAAATTTGGCCCGGGTGAACGACTTGTCGTACACGATTTCCATGGTCCGGAAATTGAGTTCGTCTACGGTGCGGTCGAACAAGCGCTTATTGGCCTCGGCCGGATTGGCCGACTGGGCCCGCAAGGCCAGGGGCAAAGCGAGTCCCAGCAACAGAAAAGACAGCAGCAGCAGACGGAATCGGGGCATGTACATGCGGTTGGTTGCCGCAAAGGTCGGGTTTTTAAGGATTAGTTGTTAGCCGAGAGAACGTCATTGTGAGGGAAGCGCAGAATCGCGCCCGTCGAAGTAATTTCCTGCGATAGGATTACTTCGGCACGCGCGATTCTGCGCTTCTCTCACAATGACGCTCTTTCCCTAATCCTTACAGCCCGTGGGCCTCCTTCATCGACTCGCGGCAGGCCGTCAGATAGACGTCTACCAGCTCGTCGGTGATGGATGTGCTTACGAACAGGGCTTCGTAGAGGGCGGGAGCCAGGTAGATGCCGCGGTGGAGCATGGCCCGGAAGTAGCGGCCGAAGGCTTCGGTGTCAGACTTCTTGGCGTCGTCGAGGTTGGCAACGGGCTGGTCGGTGAAGAAAACGCTGAACATCGAGCCTACCCGGTTCACGGTGTAGTTCAGGCCCAGCTCCTGGCAAATCTGGCGGGTGCCGTCGGCGAGGCGGGCCGTAATACGGTCCAGCTCGGTGTAGAGCTCGGGGTGCTCCTGCAGGTAGGTGAGTTGGGCGATGCCGGCGGCGGTGGCAATCGGGTTGCCCGAGAGCGTGCCCGCCTGGTAGACCTTGCCGGCCGGAGCTACCTGGTCCATGATATCCTGACGGCCGCCGTAAGCGCCCACCGGCATGCCGCCCCCAATGATTTTGCCCAGCGTAGTAAGGTCGGGCTGCACGCCGTAGAGCTCCTGCGCGCCGCCGCGGGCGAGGCGGAAGCCGGTCATTACCTCATCAAAAATGAGCACGATGCCGTGCCGGGTGCACAACTCGCGCAGGCCCTGGAGGTAGCCTTCGGCTGGCTCCACGAGGCCCATATTACCTACCACCGGCTCCAGAATAAGCGCCGCTACCTGGCCTTCGTTGGCTAAAACCAACTTCTCGGCGGCGGCCAAATCGTTGTAGGGGGCCGTGAGGGTGTCCTGGGCCACGCCCTGCGTGACGCCGGGCGAGTCGGGCGCGCCCAACGTGAGGGCACCCGAGCCGGCCGCAATCAGAAACGAGTCGCCGTGGCCGTGGTAGCAGCCCTCGAACTTGATGATTTTGTCGCGCCCCGTGTAGCCCCGCGCAACCCGAATGGCCGACATCGTAGCCTCGGTGCCCGAGTTCACCAACCGCACCTTTTCAATGCTGGGCACCATTTGCTTGATGAGCTCGGCCATTTCGACCTCGCGGCGCGTGGGGGCCCCAAACGAAAGCGAGTATTCGGCGGCGGCCCGCACGGCGTTTACCACGAGGTCGGGGGCGTGGCCCAGAATCATCGGGCCCCAGGAATTAATGAAATCCAGGTACTTATTGCCATCCACATCGGTGAGCCAGGCGCCCTTAGCCGACTGCATGAACACCGGGTGGCCGCCCACGGCCCGGAATGCCCGAACCGGCGAGTTCACGCCGCCCGGAATGTGACGCTGGGCGCGGGTAAATAAGGAGTCGGAAGTAGTGAGGTTGAGCGTAGGGCTGTCGGAAACTTGGGACATGTGGTTCAACTATGCGGAACGTGGATAATGGGGGGATGCGCCGAATGAAGCAGGAAATACGGGAAGCGGAAAGCAGGCAGTCCTACGCCGGGAAGGCGTAGATCGACCCGCGTTTACATTTGCCGCGTTCAAAATTCATTCTGCGCATCAAACAAACAACCTACCGGAAGCCCACTGGGTTCAGGACTTCTACTTCAAGGCGCTCCAGCTTCGTGATGGGCACGTACTGGTTGTCGTGGGCACCCTCGGGGTAACCAATGCCCTGGAAGACTGCTCCCGAAACCGGTCCGCCATTGGCCAATGGCTGTTGGAAGGCGGCGCCGTACTGGTGAAGCTGGTTGCCGAAATAGTAAAGCAACTCGAAGCCTGAATAAGTAAATACCGAGGGCGGCAGGTTGAACTGCTGGGTGTAAAGCTGGCGCACCCGGCGCACGCCCGCGTTAGTGCGGTCGAGGTATTTGGGGTTGAGGAAATAGATGTCGCGGGAGTCGAGCTGGTCGAGGCTGAGACGGTTATTGGTGAGCCAGGACGCGTAAGTGATAAGCGGCGGGCGGGCGTTCTGCACGCGTAGCGCCGAGAGGGTGTACACGCCTGATTTAGGATTATCGGATGCTACGACCAGGTGTCCGATGGTTTTCAGGTCGATGCCCGCAAAGCCGGCGGCCAGAGAGGCTTCGTCGTCGGATTTGAGGCTGCGCAGCTGCAGTACTTTGCCGCCCAGCGCCTCGTAGGCCTGCTTGTAGGCCAAGCCGAATGCCTCTTCGTCGTTGGTGTCTTCGTAGAGGACGACGGCCGTGCGGGGGCCGCCCAGGCGGGTGTAGGCGAACTGGGCCGCCTGCCGGGCCTGGGTGGCAGTGCTGGGCTCGAACAAGTAGTGCCAGGCATTGTCGAGCACCAGGCTGCCATCCTGCGAGAGGGGGTTAACTACCGCAATCTGGTGCTGCTGGGCGTAGCGGGCCAGGATTTTGGAGCCCGACTTGTACACCGGCCCGATGAGCAGGTCCATACCGGCCAGCTCGGGTAGCGTCAGCAACTGCTTGAGCTGGATGGTATCGGCCCCGGTGTCGTAGGCAAACAGCTGGACCGGGTGGCCCTCGCGCTGCAACGAGTCCTGGGCCAGGCGCAGGCCGGCGTAGAGGTCGGTTACGAACTGGTTGCGGCGGCGCTTTTCCCAGCTTGGGTCGTTGAATTCGAAGGGCAGCAGCACCCCAATGTTATAAGAGCTTTTTTTGGCGGCCCCCAGGCGGGGCGTGTAGGCGTTGCGGTTGAGCCCAAACTGGCCGATGAGCTGGTCGAGTTGGCCTTGGTCGGCGGCCGTGTACCAGCCCCCGCCCACCAGCTTGTCGGCGTAGGTGCGGGCCAGGGCAGCATCCTGAGGGTAGTCTTTAAGGAGACGCTGGAAAGTCCCTTTCTCGGCGATGCGCGGCAGGTAGGCGGCTTCCATATTGGCCCGTTCCGGGGCTAGGGTGCCTGCTTGCAGGCTATTGAGCACCTTCAGGGCGTTGTCGTAGTCCTGCTGCTCGAACGAAACCTGGCTTTGCAGGAACAGTGCTTCGGGCAGGCCGGCCCAACTAGGGTAGCGGTTGCGCAGCAGGTTGATCATCTGCTCGGCCTCGGCCCATTTCTTGGCCCGGCTGGCCGCTACGGCATAGAGGTAGGCCGCTTCGGGGGCCCGCTCGAACTTGGCGGCCGGTAGCGTAAGCGGTTCCAGCTCCTGCATAGCCAGCGCGTAACGTCCCTGCTCTACCAGAATCTTCCCGTTTTTGTAGCGCAGGTTCTGGTCGGCTGAGCCCAGGCCGGCGGGTAGGGGTGGGGTAGGGGCAACTGGCTTAGCCGGGGCCATCCGTTTGGCTGGGGCAGCGGGTTTGGCCGGGGCAGCAGGTTTGGCGGCGGGCCGGGCTGGCGTGGTGGCGGCCAGCTTCGGGGCCGGCGTTGGTGCGGGCTTCGGGGCCAGCCGGGTTGTGGCCACGCGAGCCGCCGTGGGAGCAGGTTTGAGCTGGGCCCGGGCCGGCAGGGCCGTCGCGACGCCCAGCAGCAGGGCAAGCAAAGCGGAAAAGGACCTCATAAACCAGGCAAGCAGGGAAAAGCAGGAACAAACAACTGGGCCCCCGCAGTACCGTAATTGGTGCGCCGGGCCGGGCAAAGGTACGGAGTCGGCGCCGGGAAGCTACGGTAGCGCCCCGCCAACCGGTGTTGTGGGGGTAGAAACTCAACCGGTCCTCAAGCCGAATTTAATGCGTTATTAAGCTGGCTTTAATCAAAGTTTAAGCTCGATTTAACGCCGTATTAAGACGGTGCTGCTCTGGCAGCGGTACCTTTGTGGGACTGAAAAACGGCTTTTTCTGGCTGCCGCGCGGAAATTCCTGGCCCACTTCGGGCAACGGCCATTACTGTTTCGGGGCAGCGGCTTTTTTGGCATTTCTCTGTTTATGGCTTCTACTTCCTCTCCCGCCTCGCTTACGCCCGTTCAGCGCCTGTGGCAGCTTATTGGCTCCGAGCGGCGCGACATCACCTACCTCTACGTGTACGCCACCCTCACGGGCCTCATCAGCCTCTCGCTGCCGCTGGGCGTGCAGTCGGTTATCGGGTTTGTGAGCAGCGGTAGCGTCAGTACCTCGCTGGTGGTGCTGATTGGCTTTATCGTGTTCGGCACCTTTGCGGTGGGAGCGTTGCAGGTGATGCAACTATATCTGGTCGAATTCATCCAGCAGCGGCTGTTTGCGCGGGTGAGTTTCGATTTCGCCGTGCGCCTGCCGCGGGTGCGTACCGAGGGACTCGATGGCCAGTACCTGCCCGAGCTCATGAACCGCCTGCTTGATACGCCCACCCTGCAAAAAGGCCTTTCGACGCTGCTGATTGAGTTTTCGGCGGCCGCCCTGCAAATCCTGTTCGGCCTGATTCTGCTCTCCTTCTACCATCCCATCTTCATCGCCTTTGGGCTGCTACTGGTGGGGCTGCTGGTCCTGCTGATTCGCTTCACCGGGGGCCACGGTCTCGAAACCAGCTTGGAAGAGTCGAAGTACAAGTACCGGGTGGTGGCCTGGCTCGAAGACGTGGCCCGCACGGTGCACACCTTCCGGCACCCGCCGCGCCAGAAGCTGGCCCTGAGCCGCACCGACGACTTGGTAGGTGGCTACCTCACGGCCCGCCAGAACCACTTTAAGGTGTTGCTGACCCAGTTCTGGGGCTTCGTGGCCTTCAAAACGCTTATTACGGCCGCGCTGCTCAGCATCGGATGCTGGCTATTGATCAGTAAGCAGATCAACATCGGTCAGTTTGTGGCCGCCGAAATCGTGATTATCCTCACCATCTCGGCCGTGGAAAAAGTGTTGCTCAAGCTCGATGTAGTGTATGATGCCCTGACGTCGCTCGACAAAATCGGCCACGTGCTCGATTTGCCAGTGTTACAGCCTCATACGGGCACTCAGGAGCTGCCGCTGGCCACCAACCGCACCGGCCTGCGAGTGGAGCTGCACGAGTTGCGCTACCAGTATCCCGACAACCCTAAGCCCACCTTCCAGGATGTGTCGCTGACGCTGGAACCGGGCGAGCATCTGGGCCTGGCCGGCCACGATGGCTCGGGCAAAAGCACGCTGCTGAGCGTGCTGGCCGGCTTGCTCGATGATTATACCGGTGTGGTGGCCTACGACCGGCTGCCCCTGCGCGATTTGGCCCCGGCCACGCTGAGCCGGGTGCTGGCCGACAATATCTCGCATCAGAGCCTGTTCGAGGGCACCCTGCTCCAGAACTTAACCCTCGAACAGCCCGGCATCAGTGCCGACGACGTGGCCTGGGCCCTGGAGCTGGTGGGCCTGCGCGACGACCTATACGCCCGTCCGCAGGGACTGAACACGCTCGTGGGCGCGGGCACCCCGCTCTCCGACAGCATCCGCCAGAAGTTGCTGCTGGCCCGCGCCCTCATCAGCCGGCCCCGTCTGCTGCTGCTCGATAACCCATTGCTGAACGTAGCCCTGCCCGAGCGCCAGCGCATTCTGGCCCGCCTGCTGGCGCCCGACCAGTCCTGGACCGTGCTACTGTCTAGCAACGACCCCAGCGTATTGGAGCGCTGTCCCCGCCTTGCCCTGTTACGCGAAGGCCGCCTGGTGGCCGAGGGCGACTACGAAACGGTATCGAAGCTGATGTGAATGGAGTGAGAGCTGCAAAAAGAGCGGTGTCATGCTGAGCGAAGGCGGCGCCGCAGTCGAAGCATCTCTATCGCCTCGTTGCAAAGCCAGTTGATTAGTCAGAGGTAGAGATGCTTCGACTGCGGCGCCGCCTTCGCTCAGCATGACAGCTGATTTTGTTCATCTATTCTTCCGCCACCCCATCACCCAAATCCAATGCCCTTCGCCGAACACCCCCTGGAAGAAACCAACCCGCTGACGTCCGGCTTCCGCTCGTTTCGGCGGGTGCAGACGCCCCGGGCCGGCCGTACGCTGGCCCGCTGGCTGGGCGTGCTGGGCGTGCTGGTGCTGGCGGCCGGCTTCCTGCCCTGGACCCAGAACATCCGCTCGACTGGCACACTCACCACTTTGCGGCCCCAAGACCGCCCTCAAACCGTGCCCAGCACCATTGGAGGGCGCATTGCTCGCTGGCACGTGCGCGAGGGCCAGAAGGTGAAAAAAGGCGATACGCTGGTGACCATTACCGAAATCAAGGAGAAGTACTTCGACCCCCAGCTGCTGGAGCGCACCCGTGAGCAGCTGGCCGCCAAAATATCATCTCTGGAACAGAACAAAGGCAAAACCGTGGCCCTCGGCGACCAGCAGGACGCGTTGCGTAGTGGCTTGGCCGTGAGCCTCGACAAGGCCCGCAATAAAGTGGCCCAGACGCGCCTGAAAGTCAACTCCGATGAGGCTGACTTGCGGGCTGCCGAAAACGATATTGCCATTGCCACCCGCCAGCTGGCCCGCCAGGAAGAGCTCTACAAACAGGGCCTCAAGAGCCTCACCGAGCTGGAGCAGCGCCGCCTCAAGTTCCAGGAAAGCACGGCCAAACGCCAGGGCGTAGAAAACAAGCTTGGGGCCTCGCGCCAGGAGCTCACCAACTCCCAGCTGGAGCTAAGCTCGTTGCAGGCCGAGTACCAGGACAAGCTGGCCAAGTCGGAGTCGGACCGCCGTTCGGCCGTGGCTTACCAGTTCGATTCGGAGGGCCAGATTGCCAAGCTGCGCAACGAGCTGGCCAACCTCAGCATCCGGGCCGGTTACTACCACATTCAGGCCCCGCAGGATGGCTACATGGTGCGGGCCCTCAAGGAAGGCATTGGCGAAATTGTGAAGGAGGGCGAGGCCATTGTGTCAGTGATGCCCATTTCGCCCGAGCTGGCCGCCGAGCTGTACGTGCAGCCCATGGATATTCCGTTGTTAAGCGTGGGCCGCAAGGTGCGCCTGCAGTTCGATGGTTGGCCGGCACTGGTATTCAGCGGCTGGCCGGGCACGAGCTTCGGCACCTTCGGGGGCCGGGTGGCCGTCATCGACAACATCGACTCCCAGGGCCAGTACCGCATCCTCGTGACGCCCGACCCCGAACTAGAGGCCTGGCCCGCTCCGTTGCGCGTGGGCTCCGGCGTGTATGGCTGGGCCCTGCTCGACAACGTACCCATCTGGTACGAACTCTGGCGCCAGCTCAACGGCTTCCCACCCGACTTTGTAGGTGCCCCGACGGCTAAAAGCAAAGACGGCAAGGCCGATACATCGGCTGATGAATATTAAAAGCGGCGGGCTGTGGCCCGTCCGCTAACTCTTGGAGTGAGCTAGCGCTAGAAACTAGCTCCCCTTCTTGGAAAGGAGGGGCTGGGGTGGTTGATCTGTTGAACAATCATTGGAAACTAGCGCTAGTCATCGTTCTATCAGCATCAACCACCCCCAACCCCTCCTTTCCAAGGAGGGGAGCTAGTTTCTAGCGCTAGCATAGTACTGTTTCCTATGCCCTTCCGACTTTCTCTTTTCCTACTCCTCACTTGCTTGGCTGCCTCCGTAAGCCGCGCCCAAACGCCGCTGGCACCCCCGGTGCCAGTGGCCGATTCGGGCCGTGTATTCACGCTCACGGATATGCTCACCTACGTGGCCCTGCGCCACCCGGTGGCCCGGCAGGCGGGGCTGCTGCCCGAGCGGGCCCTGCAGGAGGTGCGCTATGCCCGGGGGCTGTTCGACCCCAATGCCACGAGCAAATATTACGGTAAAACCCTCAAGGGGAAGGAGTATTTCCACGACTGGGATACCCAGCTGCGGGTGCCGGTCTGGTACGGGTTCGAGGTGAAAGCCGGCTTCGAGCGGGGCACGGGCACCTACATCAACCCCGAAAATTTCACGTCGCCGGCCGGCCTGAGCTATATCGGCCTCTCGCTGCCGCTGGCCCAAGGCTTGTTGATTGACGAGCGGCGGGCGGCCGTGCGCCAGGCCCAGGCCCTGCAGGGCCTGGCCGAAGCCCAACGGCGCGGGGCCCTTAATAAGCTGCTGCTGCAAGCCGCCAAGGATTACTGGGACTGGAGCCTGAACTACCGCCAGCTGGAACTGCGCCGCCAGAACGTGCTGCTCGGCGACGTGCGCTTCCGGGCCGTGCGCCAGCGCGTGCTGTTCGGCGACCTGGCCGCCATCGATTCGGTGGAAGCCCTAGGCGAGCTGCAAAAGCGCCAGGCCGAACTCAGCCAGGCCCTGATGGAGTTCGGTAACGCCACGCTGGTGCTCAGCAACTACCTCTGGGATGAGCTGCAGCAACCCCTGAACCTGCCCGCCACGGCCCGCCCCCAGCTGCTGCCCGGCCCCGCCGACTGGCGCAACCTACCCCCCGATTCGGTGGCCGCCCTGGCCGTGCTGGCTCAGCAGATTCATCCGGAACTGCAGAAAAGCCGGGCTAAGCTCAGCCAGCTGGGCGTGGAGAATCGGCTGCTGCGTAACAAGCTGCTGCCCAAACTTACCCTCGACTACAACCTGCTGCAAGCCGGCCAGCCCTTCAGTCCTGAAAAGCCTGCCAACCTGAGCGGGAGTTACCTCGAAAACAACTACAAGCTGGGCGTGAGCTTCGCCTACCCTTTGTTGCTGCGCCAGGAGCGGGCTAAGCTGCAGCTCAACCGCCTCAAGCAGCAGGACACCCAGCTGCAGTTGCAGCAGGACACCCGCGAAATAGAAACCGGCGTGCAAACCGTGGCCAACAACTGGCAGGCCCTGCGCGAGCAGCTGGTGCTGCAGCAGCAGGTGGTGCAGAACGCCGAGCGCCTGCGCCAGGGCGAGCAAATCCGCTTCGAAATAGGGGAGAGTTCGGTGTTTCTGCTCAACTCCCGCGAAGCCAAGCTGCTGGAAGCCCGTCAGAAGCTGTCTGAGCTCCAGGCTAAGTACGCCCAAACCCAGGCCACCCTACGCTGGGCTGCCGGCGGAATTGTGGAGGAGTAACCGAGCAACATAAAGAACGTCATTCTTCGTCCTTGGCTTAATGCGCCACATGCTCTGAATGACGGTTCTTCTGGCCGAAAGAGAATACATGCCTGCTGACTTCGTGAAACGACACGCGAAGTGGAAGTTTTACGCTACAGCCCACAAAATTTCCGTACTTGGGTGTATGTCGATGTCTGTTGCTACCCTGTCTCAGCCGCAACTGCGGCAGCGCCTGCACCTGCTGCTGGTGCTGGGGGCTTCGTTGGCCCTAAGCGTGGGGCTGATTGCGTTCCGGGTGCTGCTGACTCACCGGATTTCCTTTGTTTTCTTGCTCTGGAACCTGTTTTTGGCCCTTATTCCGTTTGGGCTGAGCACGATGCTGGGCCTGAGCGCCGGGCGGCTGCGGGCCCGGGTGCTAGTGCCGGTAGGGGTGGCCTGGCTGCTGTTCTTCCCCAACGCCCCCTACATGCTCACCGACCTCTTCCACCTCGAACCCCGCCCCGGCGTGCCCTACTGGTACGATCTGGCCCTGATTCTGAGCTGCGCCTGGAATGGCCTGATGCTGGCCTACGCCTCCCTCACCGACATGCAGCAGCTCGTGGCGCGCCGTCTGGGTACGGGCGCGGGCTGGGCCTTTGCCACGGTGGCCCTGCTGCTGAGCAGCTTCGGCATCTACCTGGGCCGCTACCTGCGCTTCAACAGCTGGGACGTGCTCACCAACCCCATCACGCTGTTCTACGATATCGTGAGCCGCATTCTGCACCCCACGGCCCACTCCGGCACCTGGGGCGTGACGCTACTTTACGGCGTATTCTTGCTCATTGGCTATGCCACGGTGCGGCTGCTGGGCCGGGTGGGGCACCAGCGGGAAGCGGCGTAGTGCTAAGCCTGAAACAGGCGCTTGTCGGCCCAGAAAGGGCCGAAAGGTATTACGGAAGCCAGCAGGGCCAGCCCCACCTTTCGGGCCGGCCAGCTTAGCGCCAGCGCGTTTTGCAGCACCAGTAGCACATAGAGCACGAACAGCACCCCGTGCGCCATACCCACCGGCCGTACGGCGGCGGGCTGGTGGGCCAGGTATTTGAGGGGCATGGCAATTAGCAGCAGCACCAGAAACGAGGTGCCTTCCAGAAACGCAACCAGCCGCAGCCAGCCCAAAGAAGTAGTCAAAGATCCAAACATAGTCAAACAACAACAGGGTAATCGGCCTGGAATTCGGCGTACTGGCTCACCAACACGATGCCGAGCCAGCACGCCGAACCGCGAAATTACGCATACAAATCGGCGGGAAGGCGTTAAGCGTCGCCACCTCTGATCAGGCGCTACCCCGGCTGCGTGGCGGCTGCGGTTTCGCGAAACTGCCGTTGGAGGACAACGTGCGGCGGGAGCAAGACGGTTGTGGGTAGTGAGGCCCCGTCGTTGGGGGTGGTTTTACGTATGAACTGCAAGGGGTTGGCTGAGCCGCCGGACCGACGCGGGGAATAGTTGCGCCCGACCTCCGAAAGCTCTCTGGCTCTTAGATTTGCTGTCCTTTACTCCCGCCGCCATGCTCCACCTCACGCCTCCCACCGACGACGACGACAATGCCCCCGCCATGCGCTGGGCCCAGCTGCTGAGCCGCCGCCGCTACCCCGAGCAGCCCCAACTGCACGTCGTGACGGATGCTGCTCCGGTGCGCGGGGCCTTTGTGGCCGACTACGACCGGGTGGTGTTCAGCTCGGCGTTTCGGCGGTTACAGCGCAAAACCCAGGTCATGCCCCTGCCCGAAACTGACTTCGTGCACACCCGCCTGACCCATTCGCTCGAAACGGCCTGCGTGGGCCGCTCGCTGGGCCGGCTCGGGGGCCGGCTGCTGCTCGAAGAAACCGAAGGCTTGGCCGCCGAGTTGCCTCACCTCGACGCCGACTTCGGCGACATTGTGGCTGCCGCCTGTCTGGCCCACGACATCGGCAACCCGCCCTTCGGCCACTCGGGCGAAGACGCTATTTCGGCTTACTTCCGCTCGCCCGCCGCCGAACCCTTCGTGCGGATGCTGAACCCCGCCCAGCGAGCCGATTTGCAGCACTTCGAGGGCAACGCGGCCGGCTTTCGGGTGCTCACCCACACCTACCCCACCCACAGCAGCGGCTCGGCCGGGTTGGGCCTGACCTATGCCACGCTGGGCGCCTTCAGCAAGTACCCGCGCCCGTCGGTGGTGGCCGAAACCGACCTTACGCAGGCGACGGCCAGCGAGAAGAAGTACGGGTATTTCCAGACCGAGGCCGCACGGTTCGAGGAGGTGGCCCGGGAGTTGGGGTTGCTCGCCAAACCGGCCGGCACCGACGTGGCCGGCTTCTACCACCGCCACCCGCTGGCCTTTCTGGTCGAAGCCGCCGACGACATCTGCTACCGGATCATCGACTTCGAAGACGGCCTGAAACTGGGCCTGATTCCGTGTGATAAAGGCCTGGCGCTGCTGCGCGATATGCTTGGCGACGCGCCCGGTCGCCGGGGCTCGGTGGAGTGGCGCGACTGGCGCGAGGAGCTGGGCTACCTGCGGGCGCGGCTCATCAACCGGCTCGTGCAGCAAACGGCCCGCCGCTTCGCCGACCGCGCCCCCCAGCTCCTACGCGGCTACCTCGACGAACCGTTGGTCCGCCAGCTCGATTGCTGGGAGCAGCTCCAAGAGGTGCACCGCCTCACGGTGGAGCACCTGTATCAGAGCCGCCCGGTTCTCGAAATTGAGGCCGCCGGCTTCGAGGTGCTGGCCGGTTTGCTCGACGCTTTTCTGCACGCCACCTTCGACCCCCAGGGCAGTGCCCGCTCGCGCAAGCTGGGCCAGCTACTGCCCGAACAGTTCCGGGCCACCGGCCCCCAGCAGGGCGCGGCGGCCTACGAGCAAATCATCCTGCTCACCGACTACATCGGTGGCCTCACCGACCAGAATGCGCTGAGCCTGTTCCGCACCATTCGGGGAATTGATTTGCCCAAGGGATTTTGAAAAATCAGCCTGGAATGTATGGATACTCAACGAAAAAATCGGCCAGCTGACACTAGATAGAGCATGACCGTTTTCAGGGGTTCAATAGCACCCGTAGCTAAGTATGCACACGCTTTAGGTAGCTTATAAAAAGATGGGTCCGGAAATTCTGTGCTGCGTAGTGCGAGGCCGGTAGCAGCGCTATATCTTCGCAGCTATATTTATGGTTGATCCGCTGCTGTCACTGCGCATATGGTTCTGCATTGGTCTGGCCTTGCTGCTGGGGCTGCTGCCTGATATTGCCTTTCCGGCCATTCCTGCCCCCGATACAGCCCATATCAACCAGCTCAACCGCCTGGCGTTCAAGCTACGCTCCTCCGACCCGCGCCAGTCGCGGGTCCGGTTCGAGGAGGCCGCCGCGCTTGCGGGCCGCTTGGGCTACGAATCGGGGCAGGCCCAGGCCTGGCTGGGGCTGGGCTTCTACTACCGCAAGCGTAACGAATACGGCCCGGCCCTAACCTTCACGCAACGGGCCGCGGGGCTATTTGAGCAGCAGCACGACTCGCTGAACCTGATTGCCGTTGGCTATAACCTGGGCTACATTTATTTCGGCCAGGGCAATTACGCCCAGGCGCTGGCCAGCGCTCAGCGGGGGCTTAACAGGGCCGAAGTGCTGCATAACCACAAATGGCTGGTGCTCACCAACGCGCAGTTAGGTTTTATAAGCACCGAGCTGGGAGAATACGGCCAGGCCCTGAGCTACCTGGAGCAGTGCCTGGCCCTGGCCCAACGAACCCACGATCAAAGCGGGGTGGCCCAGGGGTTGCGCGGCCTCGGTGACCTATATCAGGCCCAAAACCAATGGACTCAGGCCCACCAGTATTATAGCGAAGGGGCCGCGCTGGCCCGCCGCCTCGGCGACCGTCCGGGGCAGGTAGTGCAGGAAATATATATGGCCGATATGGCCGAGCGCCAGGGCCACCCCGCCGAGGCCCTGCGCTACGGCCGCCATGCCGGAGCCGAGCTGCGCCGCCTCGATGCGGTGGGCTACCTGCCGCTGCTGAACTTAGTGATGGCCCGGGCCCAGCTCCACCTGCGGCACCCCGACAGCGCCCTCTACTACGGCCGGCCCGGGCTGGAAGCCAGCCAAGCCAGCGGGGTAAAGGAGAACATCCGCGACGGCAGCGCCGTGCTGGCCGAAGCCAGCGCCCGGCTTGGCCGCTTCGCCGATGCTTACCGCTACCACCGCCTCTATGCCGCCTACCGCGACACGCTCAGCAGCCGCGCCCTGATCCGGCGCACGGCGGCCCTGCAATATGGCTACGAGCTGGCCCGCCAGCAGGCCCGCATCGGCCAGCTGACCCATACCACGGCCCTGGTGCGCCAGCAGAACCGCCAGCAGCAGTGGCTACTGGTGGTGTCGTTGGTGGGGTTGGGGCTGGTAACGGGCCTGAGCGTGGTGCTGGGGCGAAACTACCGGGCCAAGCAGCGGGCTTACGAGCTGCTGGCCCGCCAGCAAACCGAGCTGGTGGCCACCCAGCGCCAGTTGGTGGCGGCCGAAAAGTGGGCCTTCGTGGGTGAGCTCTCGGCTGGTATTGCCCACGAACTGCAAAACCCGCTCAATTTTATGAACCGGCTGGCAGCCGTCAGCAACTCCCTGCTGGCCCAGGAAACAACCCTCGTAGGCGAGCCGGCCGGGAGCCCCGCCGCCGACGAACTGGGCCAGGAAATTATGGCGGGCCTGCGCCGGAACCTGCACGAAATCAGCCAGCACGGGCAGCGGGCTTCGTCCATTATCAGCAGCATGCTCAGCCACGCCCGTACGGGGGCGGTCCTGTTGCCCGCCAATATCAACACGCTGGTGGCCAAGCAGCTGCAGTTGGCCTACGAAGGGCGGCCCGAATCAGCCTGGATATTAGCAGACACGGTGCCGCACTTGGTGCTCGAATCGGCGCTGCCGCCGGTACCGCTACTGGCCGCCGAACTGGAGCGGGTACTGCTCAACCTGTTCACCAACGCACTTTACGCACTGGCCGCCCGCGTCCGGCAGGCGGGGCCCGGCTACGTGCCCGAGCTACGCGTGAGCACCCAGCGGAACGGGGCGACAGTTGAGGTACGGGTGCGTGACAACGGGACCGGCATGCCTCCCGCCGTACGGGAACGTATTTTCGATCCTTTCTTCACTACTAAACCCCTGGGCGAGGGTACCGGCCTGGGGTTGTCGCTGGCCCACGACATCATCACGAAGGGCCATGGCGGCAGCATTCAGGTAGCATCGGAAGAAGGCGAATTCACCGAATTCACGCTGGCATTGAAGGTCGATGAGTGAGCGGAACGTCACTCATTCACCAACTCACTCATCGGCCAGAGGTTGGTGCGCGACGAGGGCTGGCGGAGCAGGCGCTCGTACTCTTCCCGCAGCTCAGTTTGCTGCTGCTGCTGGTCTTTTTTCTTGAAGAGCCGGACCTGGTAGCGGCTGCCGGCGGCGCGGTGCAGGTGCAGGTAGATCAGGCCCCGGCTGCGCCGCTGGGTGGCCTCGCCGCTGCGAATGCGGGCCACGCGCTTGCGGTTATTGCCGAACAGCGTTTGCAGTGGGCTCAGGCCTACGTAGAGGTCGGCGCGGCCGTCGAGGCCGTATTTGCCCGACACCTGCAAGTCGGTAAGGTTGCTGCTCAGGTTAAGCTCAGGAATCAGCACCAGGCCCCGGTCGAGCAGAAAATCGGCCTGCACGGGCTCGAAGTACAGGTGGCCCGTGCGGCGCGGACTCAGCATGCCCGTGGCCTGGGTGAGGGCCTCCACGTCGAGCAGTTCCAACTCGCGCAGGTCGGCGTGAACGAAGGCGCGGGTGCGGGCCACCTGGGGTAGGAAGGTGGCCCCCAGGTCGGTCTGGATGTCGGCTTCGGCCCGCATGGTGCCGCGCACGTTGTCGGGCCCCAGCACATCGAGGCCCAGTGGGGCAGCCAGCGCGAATAGCTGGGGTAGTTCTACGCCCAGCAACTGCATCTGGGCCCGCAGCGGGTGGTGGCTGGCCCCAGAATCGGTCCAGAGCACGCCCCGCAGCTCCAGCTTGCCCCCGAACGCCTCCACCGAACAGTCTTCGAGGCGGGCGCGGCCGGCTTCGAGCGACGTCAGCAGTTCGAAGTTGTTGCCCCGCAGCACCCCGTAGTGCATCTGGTAGGCCGTTACGTGCACCTGGCCCGTAATGGTGCCGTCGAGGCTTCCTCTTCTAAACATCAACTGATAATGCTGGCGCTGGCGCTGGCGTTGGTAGCCGGGTTATTTCTGTTGCCGAAGGTGATTGTGAAGCCGAAGGAG
>NZ_NIRR01000042.1 GCF_002204745.1 Hymenobacter amundsenii | reverse complement strand
AACGCCGGCATTCTGCCCTCGGCTATCAATCGCCCAATCACTTTGAAACCCATCTTCAAACAACGTCCCAATTGTGTCCGGCTTAGCTAGACCACCTCAACTTTACCGGCCTGGGCAAAGGTCCCACCCACGTACAAGTCTTTTCCGATCATAACCATGGCGAATACGCCATTGCCCAACCCATTGCCCAGAGTGCTCCAGTTTGTCCCATCCCACTTGGCGATGTTGTTAACCCCCCACATATTACCGGCCCGGACAAGAGATCCGCCCACATACACGTCTGTTCCGCGCACAGCCAGGGCGTAAACGTGACCGATAACACCGTTATCCTCGCCCGTACCCAGGCTGCTCCAGCGTACACCATCCCACCGGGCCACGCGGTTGGCTACCACCCCGCCAGCTTGTGTAAAGGTTCCGCCCACGTATACGTCCGTCCCACTTACGGCCAAGACCGATACATTACCATCAACTCCGTTGGGCACGCCCGTGCCCAGGCTACTCCAGGCTGCTCCGTCCCACTTAACCACATTGTTGGCCACCATCCCACCAGCCGCCGTAACTTCTCCACCCACATACACGTCCGTACCGCGCACAGCGAAAGCGTAAACATCACCAGCAACTCCGAAGCCTACATTGTCCCAACTTATGCCGTTCCACCGGGCTATACTCGAGGCTGTATTTTTGCCGATCAGCGTAAACAGCCCACCTATGTACACGTCTGCTCCGATTATGGTGAGGGCGGAAACCGTACCATTCACCTTATTGTCCGCACCCAAGCCCAAGCTGCTCCAGCGCACACCGTCCCATTTGGCCACATTGTTGGCTGTCATCTCACCAGCCTGGCTAAAGCTCCCACCCACATACACGTCCGTGCCGCGTATAGCCAAGGCGTAAACCATAAGATTGAGTCCATTAGCTGCCCCTGTGCCCAAACTGCTCCAGTTTGTCCCATCCCACTTAGCGATGTTGTTGGCCGTTAACTCACCAGCCTGGCTAAAGCGCCCACCCACATACACGTCCGTGCCGTGCACAGCCAGGGCGTAAACCGCAATATTAATTCCGTCGGATATGCCCGTGCCCAGGCTACTCCAGCGCACACCGTCCCATCGGGCTACGCGGTTGGCGGGCGCTCCCCCAGCATTAACGAATTCCCCACCTACGTACACATCCGTTCCACTTACGGCCAAGGCTGATATAGTAGCATTAACTCCGTTGACCGCGCCCGTGCCTAGGCTGCTCCAGCGCGAACCGTCCCACCGAACCACGCGGTTGGCCACCACCTCGCCAGCCTGGGTAAAGCTTCCACCCACGTACAGATCTTCCCCGCTTATGGCCAAAGCTTTAACCGTGCCGTTAACCCCGTTGGCCGTGCCCGTGCCCAGACTGCTCCAGCGCGAACCGTCCCACTTAGCCACATTGTTGGCCGCTATTCCGCCGGCCTGTGTGAAGGTTCCGCCCACATATACGTCCGCCCCGCGTACGACTAGGGCCAGTACGGCACCATTGACTCCGTTTTGAAACCCGGCCGGATCTCCACCAATGCTATTCCATTCCGCAGTAGCAGTAGTATGGTGTAGCCGAGGTTCACCTTTGAGCCCATACTGTAACTCGTACCCTGTAGCATCGAACGAACCTTTGGCCCCAGGCCGCAGTGTACCATCGGGTTGCAGAACAGTACCGACCGATGGAGCCGGCTCGCTCGGGCGACCTGAGCCCATGAGGCAGCCAGCGGCAGCGTAATCAGCAGCAAGGTCAGCAAGCCCGCCATGATCCGACGGCATGCCGGGCCTGATGAGTGCATCAAACAAACCAACCAAGTAAGTGCGAAGAGAGGAGCTAATACTTTCATGCGCGGATAAGAGGAAGAGTAAAACAATTCAGTAACATACTACAGCTCATACTCGAACTGTAATTGGTAGTCAAGATCAATGTTAAATCCCACACTTTCCCTATCGAACAGTATTGCACAGCGAAACAGTATTCAGCAAACACCAATTACCACCCGTCACCAACAGTTGCTGGCGGCCCTCTGTCAGGCGAAACCTCATTTAAGAGAGCATAAAACACTTAAAAACAATCAGTTGTTGCATGACATAACCACAAACTAAGCAGCATTATGTCCTCAACTGTTTGCTTACCCGGGCACGCATTGAGGGTTTGAGTATTAGCACCTACCGTATCCGACGCAGTCACCCACCTTTCTACAAGCCGTGGGGGTGCTCGGCAGTTATTCGATTACCTGAACTAGAGCGGTTTTCAAGTCCTCGTACGGGCGGTAGTTGGCTCCCCTCTCCTTTTTCGGAGAGGGGGCTGGGGGGTGAGGCACGACGTCAGAACGACCTGTACACTAACTTGAAAATTGCTCTAGGAGCTGAAGTGTACTACTACTGCGTTTTGGTACTTGCTTATCAGCAGCAGAGAGAGGACGATCCTACTTTGGCATAAGACTTTTTTCCTGTTGTTCTTCAAACTGCAAAGGCCCGCCTCCTTTCGGAAGCGGGCCTTTGCAGTTTGAAGCAACGTAATATTACCGACTAGCGGCTAGGGCTTCGGCACCACCTACGATTTCGAGAATCTCGGTGGTAATGGCCGCCTGGCGGGTCCGGTTGTAGGTCAGCTTGAGTTCTTTGAGCAGCTCACCGGCATTTTCGGTGGCCTTGTCCATGGCCGTCATGCGGGCGCCGTGTTCCGAAGCGTTGCTTTCCAATACCGCCTTGTAGAGCTGAATTTTGAGCGACTGCGGAATCAGGGTCTGCATGATATCGTCCTGGGAAGGCTCGAAAATGTAGTCCACATTAGTGGTGGGCACATTTGCGGGCTGTTCGGCGGGCACGAGGGGCAACAGCTGCTCGACGCGGATCACCTGGGTGGCCACGTTGCGGAACTCGTTGTATACCATCGTCACCTCGTCGTAGTCGCCGGCCCGGAAGCCATCCATGGCCTGCTCGGCCGCCTCCCGCACAGTATCGAACGATAGTTTGCCGAACACGTGCTGATAGCTACCCAGCAGCGGCCCACGCTTCCCGAAGTAGTCGTGGGCTTTCTTGCCGATGGCCATCACCGTCAGGTTGCCAGTGGCAGCCTGCTCGGCGTAACGGCTCTGCGCCAGTACATTCACGGCCTTGAACACGTTGCTGTTGAACGCACCCGCCAAGCCCCGGTCGGAGGTGATGGCGATAACCAGTACCCGGCGCACGTCGCGCACTACCCCGTACTCGCTTTCCACCTCATCGCCGGCCAGCGCCGTAAGGTTGCTCAGGATGCTGTTGAGCCGCTGGGCGTAAGGGCGCATGCGCAGGATATTGTCCTGAGCCCGCCGCAGTTTAGCCGCCGCCACCATTTTCATGGCTTTGGTGATTTGCTGCGTGCTTTGCACTGAGGTAATGCGGTTGCGGACTTCTTTTAGGTTAGCCATTTGTGTTGAGCTACAAGCTGTAAGCGGCAAGCGGCAAGCTGATGAGCGAACATCAGCTTGCAGCTTACGGCCTGCAGCTTATTTAAGAAGAGTACTGCGCCGACAGGTCCTTGGCTACCTGACGGATGGCCCCGGTGATGGTGTCGTCGAGTTTGCCGGCTTTCAAGGCCTTCAGTTCCTCCGGGTGGCGGGTCTGCATGGTCTGGGTGAACTCCTTCTCGAACTGGCGCACCTTGTCTACGGGCACTTTGTCGAGCAGGCCGTTGGTAGCCACGTAGATGATAGCGACCTGGTCTTCCACGCGCTGGGGCGAGAACTGAGGCTGCTTCAGGATTTCAAGGTTCCGACGACCGCGCTCAATCGTGAGGCGGGTCGAGGCGTCGAGGTCGGAGCCGAACTTGGCAAATGCTTCCAGCTCACGGAACTGAGCCTGGTCGAGCTTCAGCGTACCGGCCACCTTTTTCATCGACTTAATCTGGGCGTTACCACCTACACGGCTTACCGAGATACCCACGTTGATAGCAGGACGCACACCAGAGTTGAACAGGTTGGTTTCGAGGAAGATCTGGCCGTCCGTAATCGAAATTACGTTGGTCGGGATATACGCCGAAACGTCACCGGCCTGGGTTTCGATGATGGGCAGCGCCGTCAGCGAACCACCGCCTTTCACCAAGTGCTTAATGCTCTCGGGCAGGTCGTTCATATCCTGGGCAATAGAGTCCGAGGAGTTGATTTTGGCGGCGCGCTCCAGCAAACGGCTGTGCAGGTAGAATACGTCGCCGGGATATGCCTCGCGGCCCGGAGGACGACGCAACAGTAGCGACACCTCACGGTAGGCCACGGCCTGCTTCGACAAGTCATCGTACACCACCAGGGCCGGACGACCCGTATCGCGGAAGAACTCGCCGATGGCGGCCCCAGTGAAGGGAGCATAGAACTGCAGCGCAGCCGGATCAGAAGCCGAAGCCGATACAACTACCGTGTAGTCCATGGCGCCACCCTTGGTGAGCGACTGTACTACCTGGGCTACCGTGGAGGCCTTCTGGCCTACGGCCACGTAGATGCAGTATACGGGCTCGCCACGCTCGAAGAACTCGCGCTGGTTGAGGATAGTGTCAATAGCTACGGCCGACTTTCCGGTCTGACGGTCACCGATGATGAGCTCCCGCTGGCCGCGGCCAATCGGAATCATGGCATCGATAGCCTTGATGCCGGTTTGCATCGGCTCGGTTACTGGCTGGCGGTAAATTACGCCGGGCGCCTTACGCTCCAGCGGCATGTCGAAGGTCTCGCCCTGAATGGGGCCCCGACCATCGATGGGCTGGCCCAGCGTGTTTACCACGCGGCCCACGATACCCTCGCCCACCTGGATGGAGGCAATTTTGCCGGTGCGGCGTACGGTGGCACCTTCCCGGATGTCGGAGTAATCGCCGAGCATTACTGCTCCCACGTTGTCCTCTTCCAAGTTCAGTACAAGGGCCTGCAGGCCGCTTTCAAATTCGAGCAATTCCCCCGACTGGGCGTTGCCCAAGCCGTAGATGCGGGCTACACCGTCGCCAACCTGGAGTACCGTGCCCACCTCTTCGAGTTCGGCTTCGGTTTTGAAGTTGGAAAGCTGCTCCCGCAGAATGGCGGATACTTCATCCGGACGTACGTCTGCCATGGTGGGTTATAGTTGGGGTTGGTAGAGATTCTTCGAGAATTCGGTGCGCAGCTTGCGCAACCGGTAGCTCACCGAGTCGTCGATGAGCCGGTCGCCGATGCGGAGCACGAAGCCCCCAATCAGCGACGGGTCTACTTTTTCCTGGAGCGTGACCTCGGGCATGCCAGCCTGCTCGCGCACGAGCTGGCGCAACTGTTCGCGCAAAGCGGGGTCGAGCACGGTAGCCGTCGTTACCTGGGCCACCTGAATGCCCGCTTGCAGGTTGTACTGCTTCAGGAACTCGTCGCCGATGAATACGAGGGCCGTTTCGCGGTTGTGCTGGGTGACGAGGGTGAAGAATTTCTCCGTCATCTCCGTCACCTTGCCGCCGAAAATAGCCCGCAGGATAGCCAGCTTCTTGTCGTGCTTCACAATAGGGTTGCGCAGCAACAGGCGCAGGTCGCGGTTCTCGCTCAGCGTTTTGCTGAACAGGTCCATATCCTGCTTTACCTGCTCCAGCTCGCCCCGCTCCTTGGCCAAATCAATCAAAGACTTGGCGTAACGGGAAGCAACTCGTATTTCAGACATATTATTTGAGCTGATAGCTGTTAGCTTTTAGCTGATAGCGTTGTCGGGCTTTGAAAACCGAACAGCTAACAACTAATGGCTATCAGCTTAGTTAAGCTTTACTTCTTTCAGGTACGAGTCGACGAGCTGCTGCTGGGCGGGCTGATCGGTCAGCTCGCGGCGCAGGATGCGCTCGGCAATATCGATGGAGAGCTGGGCAGCAGTATTTTTCACCTCGGCCAGCGCGGCGTTTTTCTCGTTCTGGATGGCTTCGCGGGCCTGGGCGACCATGCGGTTGCCCTCTTCGGTTGCCTTGTCTTTGGCCTGCTCGATGAGCTGGGTGGAAACGGCGGTGGCTTCCTTCAGAATCCGGTCGCGCTCCATGCGGGCGTCGGTCAGCAGCTTTTCGTTGCCAGCCTTGAGCGCCTGCATTTCCAACTTGGCCTGGTCGGCCATGCGCAGGGCTCCTTCAATAGAGCTTTCGCGCTCCTTGAGGGAGCTGAGAATGGGCTTCCAGGCAAACGAGCGCAACAAGAGTAGCACGATGAGGAAGATCACCACCTGCCAGAAAATCAGGCCGAGTTCGGGCGTTACAATATTCATGGGAAGTAATCAGTGAGGAGTACTTAAGACGCTGAATTCCGGCTAGGCCCCGCGGGCCCCGGAAAAGCCAAAACAGCCCGCTACGCTGTGCGCGAAAGCGCCCTAGCGCAGCGGGCTGCTCTGGTACTACCTTTATCCCTAGAGCTTGAAGGAAATCAGCAGGCAAACTACTACGGCGAACAGGGCCAGACCTTCAATCAGGGCAGCCACAATCAGCATAGCCGTCTGGATTTTGCCCGAAGCTTCCGGCTGACGGCCGATGGCTTCCATAGCCTGACCACCGATACGACCAATGCCCAGACCGGCACCCAGAGCAACCAGACCAGCACCGATAGCGGCACCGAATACGGCCAGACCAGTAGAGTTAGCAATGGCCTGCAACAACAGAGAAAGAAGCATAAAAAAGAATTTGGGGAAGTGAAAAACGGAAAAAAATCAGGGGAGAAAACGGGAATTAGTGGGCGGGCACGTGTGCCGGATCGGCATCTTCGCCGCCACCCATCTGGTAATCGGCATCATGATGATCTTCCACGGCGCCGCCAATGTACATGGCCGTCAGCAGCGTGAAGATGTAGGCCTGCAGAATGGCCACCAGCAGTTCGAGCAGATTGATGAACAGGCCAAAGGCCAGCGACACGGGCGCGATGCCGATGTTGCGGAAGATGAAGATGAGCGAGATAAAGCTCAGCGTCACGATGTGACCGGCTGTGATGTTGGCAAACAGTCGAACCATCAGCGAGAACGGCTTCACCACGATGCCAATCAGCTCGACCGGAATCATGATGGGCAACAGCAGCTTAGGTACGCCGGGCGTAGCGAAAATGTGGGCCCAGTAGTTTTTGTTGGAGCTGAACAGGGTGATGAGCAGCGTCATCAGGGCCAGCGTTAAAGTCACGGCGATATTGCCGGTGAGGTTGGCGCCGCCGGGCATCAGGCCCATCAGGTTGTTGAACCAAATGAAGAAGAACACGGTGAGTAGGTAAGGCATATACCGCTCATACTTGGGCCCAATCGACTTCTTGGCAACCTCGTCGCGAATGAAGACGATAACAGGCTCGAAGAACGACTGAATGCCCCGGGGGGAGCCTGTGCCGCGCTTGCTGTAGCCGCGGGCTACGGTCGTGAACACGACCAGCAGCAGCACCGCGCTCAGCATAAGCGTAGCCACGTTCTTAGTAATGGAGAAGTCGTACACCTTGCTGCCGTCCTCCGACACCAGGTGCTCGTGCTCCAGCTTGAGGCCCTCATGCACCTCTCCCTCGGCCAGGTGCCGCGACGAGAACACCGACAGACCGCTGCCCGCCCGGTAGGCGATAACGGGTAGGTAGGTAGTGTAATGATCTTCGCCGATGGAGAACCAGTGCCACTCGTGCGAATCGCCGATGTGGTGCAGAATCATCTCGCCCGGGTTGAAGTTTTCGGACTCCGTTGCGTCGGCCGTGGTGGCTATCGGCTCGTTGGCACGGGCCGTCAGCGACAGGAGGCAGAAGAGGGCAAAAAGTAAGCGCTTCATTCAGAGTGGCTTAGGGATTTACTCACAAAATCTTCATTCTGTGATTTCGCCCCGTTTTGAAAACGGGCGCAAGTTACTCAGAACGGCCCATACTTCAAACCCAGCGAAGAGAAAATAGAGGATGAAGAAGCTTCCGAGGAAGGCCCAACGGGCATTGCCTTCGTGGCCGCCCCCCCGCAAAAGGTACACCAGCACCAGCGTGAGCGATAAAAGCAGCCGGGCAACCATGGCCCCGAAATAGGCCACCAGAAAGTTGTCGGGGCTGGCTCGTAACAACCGCTCCATCATTCGGTAGAGCACCAGCGTGAGCACAAAGAAGAAGGCAAACGTGTAGGGCGTGAACGGATGCACGATCTGACTCCCGAACTGGCTGTAAAGCGCGTACAGCACGAAGCCGACGAGTAAGCTGAAGAGCAGGTATTGTTTGAGGAAGGGTTTCACGTCAACTATAAAATTGGGTGCGTATGGCCAATGTAGCGTAGCAAGTGAGCTGCTTTGAGTAAGTCGAACCCAATAATGCCTCTTTCCTGACTCTCCCTTATTATTTGGGAGTCCTCACTCAGCTGACCTATGGTAAACCCCTGAGGCTCTTGGTATATCGCATAGCGTTGGTCATCAGAAATATCCCAATAGAAATCATGCTCCAACTCAATTTGTCCCTGCTCACCGTATTGGCTTTTCAGTGCGGCTAGGCTCTGGAGTAACAACTGCTCTAAGTCAGCAATAGAGATGGAAGTTGGATAGCCACTCATATTTACTCCCCCTTACTCACGGCCCGAATCACGTTGTAGAGGGCCGCAAACAGCCCCAGTAGCATCAGGCCGAGCGTGAACCAGGGCGTTTTGCTCTGGAAATGCTGGTCAAGCCAGTAGCCGGCCCAGGTGCTGAGGCCGATGGTGGCTGCCATCTGCGCCCCGATGCCGGAGTAGCGGGCGACGGTACGCAGGCGGTCGGAGTCGGCATCGGGCTTGGGGGAGCCGGAATCGGGTAGGAGGCTGGACATGGGGGCGGGATAGTGGTGGGGAGGGCAAAATTACGGCTTCGCGGCTTACCAACCATTGTCGGCCTCAACCGGCCCGACGGCGTCCGGGGAGAAACCCGTACTTTTACTCAGCTTGCGACGTTCCTGAAAAACCGGCCTCCGAACGATTCGGCGGGCGGCGGATGTTTTCCGTCCGGACCCTATTTTTCGCCCTGAGCTTTTCTGCCGCTTTGACGACGACCAACTCCCTGCTTTTACGCGCCCTTGCCGCACCCGTAGTCGCCGCGCTGCTGGCCGCCGCCGTGGGCGGCTGCGCCTCGGAGCGCCGCTCACTGGTGGGCCGTACCTACGACAACGTAGTGGCCCGCGACAACGCCTACTTCCTGGCGCGTGAGAAGATGAAGACGACCGAGCTGACCCTCGACAAGGCCCGCGTCAACGACTACAACCGGGTGCTGCCCCTGTTTCCAACCGTTGATGAGGCCACCGCCACCCGCGTGGCGGCCGACATGGACGACATCGTGAAGAAGGCCTCGCTGCCGGTGCAGTACCGCCCGAGCTCCGACTGGACCGACGACAGTTACATCCTCATCGGCAAAGCCCGCTACTACAAGCGCGAGTTCGAGGACGCGGCCAAGACGTTTAAGTACGTTAACAGCACCAGCCAAGACCCCAACGCCCGCCATGAGGCCCTCATCTGGCTTATGCGCACCTTCCTGGCCCTCGATGAGCTGGACAATGTGCTGGCTGTGTCGAACATCCTCGATAAGGAAACCGGTACCGAGCGCAATGCCCGCGCCCTGTTCCTGACCCGGTCGGAGTACTACCAGCGCGTAGGCGAGCCTAAACTGGCTATTGAGAACCTGGAAAAGGCTATTACTTACATTGAGCCCAAGAACGAGCAGTCGCGCAGCCGCTACATTCTGGCCCAGCTGTACCAGGCCCAGGGCGACGATAAAAAGGCGTACGCCGAGCTGAATCAAATTCTGAAAAAGAACCCGCCCTACGAGCTGGACTTTTTCAGTAAGCTGATGCTTGGGCAAGTGTCGGACCTCAACCAAAACGACCGCGCCCGCCTCGATAAGTACTTCGCTAAGCTGCTCAAAGACCCCAACAACAAGGAGTACACCGACAAGATTTTCTACGAGATGGGCCGGCTCGAATACCGGCAGCAGCACTACCCGGAGGCCCTTGCGCTACTGGAAAAATCGGTGCGTACGCCTAAGGCTACCAAGAATCAGCAGTCGTATGCCTACCTGCTGAAGGGCCGCATCTACTACGAGAACTTCCAGAAATACCGCTTGGCGGCCGCCTACTACGACAGCACGGTGCAGACCATGTCGCGCACGGTACCCCAGTATGAGGCCGTGGCCGAGCGGGCTGGTATTCTTAAAGACTTCACCCAGCAGCTCATCATCGTAGAAAACCAGGACAGCCTCCAGGCTCTGGCCCGCCTCGGACCGGATGAGCTAACGGCCCGCCTCACGGGTTACGCCGAGGCCGAGCTGGCCGAACGTCAGCGCCAGGCCGAGCTGCTGGCCGCCCGCCAGGCCAAGGAGCAGGAACGCCAGCAACAGCAGCTGCAAACCGCCGTGGGCCTGGCACCGGGCCGCGACCTGCAACCCAACATCAGCTCCGACGATTTCCTGGACGGTAACACCGGGGCCAAGTGGTACTTCGATAACCCTACAGCCCTGAGCACGGCCCGCAACGACTTCATTCGGAAATGGGGCGACCGGCCACTCCAGGACAACTGGCGCACCGTAACGCAGGCCAGCAACTCGCCCGTAACGCCCCAGGGCGGCAACGTACCGGTGAGCATCGCCGGCAACGGCAACACAGTAGTCAACGGCCTGGAGCAGCCTGCCGCAGCCGCCATCGACCCGGCAGCCGAGCGCCAGACGCTGGTGGAGCAGTACCGCCTCAATATCCCGCTCAGCCCGGCCCAGCTTCAGGTTTCGGCTACCCAGACCCAAGAGGCGCTTTATGCGTTGGGCGGCATCTATAACCAGCAATTACGCGAACCCGAGCAGGCCATTGAAACCTACGAAACGCTGCTGCGTCGTTATCCGCAAGGAACGCACACGCCCGAAACGCTCTACATTTTGTACCTGATTGCCAAGGAGCGCGGCCAACCCGGCCCGGCCGAGGAGTACGCCAACCGGCTGCGGCAGACGTTCCCCAACTCGTCGTACGCCCGCCTGGTGGCCGACCCGGAGTACCTGCGGCGCACTTCCATTGCCAACGCCAAGGTGGCCGTGTTGGTCGATACGGCCTTTGCAGCCTATAAGCGCCAAGACTTTAAGAAGTCGGGCATTACCCTCGATCAGGCCCGCCAGCAGTACCCCGAAAACGACCTCAACGACCAGGTAGCCTACCTGAATACGTTGCTCACGATTCGGACCCAGCCCCCACTGACGGCCAAAGCCACGGTGGAGAAATTCTATAAGGACTACCCCGAAAGTCCGCTGGCCAGCAAGGCCGCCATTCTGCTCGAAACCTACCAGAAATACGAACAGGGCCAGATTACGGGAGCCCTCGCCAGCACCGCCAAGCCCGGAATATCGGTTTTCCGGCCCGGCGAAGTCGACCCGCGTGCCAACCGGATGCAGTACAGCGCCCAGCCCGCCGCCCGCCCGCTATCCGTAAGCCCGCCCATAACGCCGGCTCCGGCGGCGACCGTTCCGGCTACTCCGGCGGCCACTTCCCCGTCCCCAACGCCCACCCAGCCGGCCGTGCTCGATAAAGTTGCCCCAGTTTCGGCCGAGCCGGCGCCTGAGCCCGCACCAGTTGCGCCGCTTACGCCCGAGGAAGAAGCTCTGGCGGCCCGGCGAGCTGCCGCCCAGGCCCGCGCCCGGGGCCAGAAAACACCCGCCGCTTCCAAGAAGAAGCCAGCCAAATCGGTGGCAGAACCTACCGACCCGACTGCCCCCGACCCGGTGACACCCGCGCCTACGCCCGCAACACCCGCACCGGCTCCGACCACGAATTCGCCTGCTTTGCCAGCGCCCCCAACGCCAACCGCGCCGGTACCGCCGGTGCCGGTTTCGCCCTACAAGGCCGATGTAGCCAGCAAGCACACCGTTATTATTGCCCTAACGCCCGACGCAGCTCTGACACCCGATGACCTCGTAACCCAGCTGGGAGCTTACAACGGCCGGTTCTACAAATCGAGCCAGCTGCTGGTGCGTCGGCAGACATTGCCCGGCGGTGGGGGCGAACTGGTTATCGTGGAGGCGCTGGACAACGCCAAAATCGCGCAAAGCTACGCCCTGAAGCTGCGCAGCCCCCAATCGCCGCTGAGCAAGCTGCGCGGGGCGGGTTACCAAACCCTGATTGTAGGCATTGACAATGTGCCGGTATTAGTGGAGCAAGGTAAACTCGACGATTACCAGCGCTTCTACGAGCAGAACTACCGTTAATGTCAATTGAAAATTGAGCGCTGAGGGCTGCTGTTGGTGAAGCCTGCGTATTTGGGCCGTATTCTGGCTTTTGAGCCTAGAAAGCCGCCTCTCCGCTTTCGATTTCTCACTTTTACTTTTTGATTTTTAATTCGAACAATGGCTTACTCCGCCACTAAAAAGACGAATGCAGGCCATGGTAAAACCAACCGGCCCGGGCGCTATACCGGCTGGGCCCGCTTGTTGTGGGTGCTGTTTGCGCTGGGTCTGGCCGGGGTGGTGTTGTACGTGCTGGCCGTAAGTGCGAACTTCCTGAACCTGTTCGGCCGCATGCCCAACCTGAAGTCGTTGGAAAACCCGCGCAGTGAGCTGGCCTCCGAGATATATTCGGCCGACAACGTGATGATGGGCAAATATTTCCGCGAGAACCGGACGCCTGCCGAGTACGAAGACCTGCCTCAGCACCTCGTAGACGCCTTAATTGCCACCGAGGATGCCCGCTTCGAGGAACACTCTGGCATCGACCCCAAGGCCACCGGCCGGGTGGCGGCCGGTTTGCTCACGGGCGGTAGCGGCGGCGGCGGCTCTACCCTCACTCAGCAGTTGGCCAAAGTGCTGTTCCGCACCCGCGACGACCTCAACGATGGCATTCTCAACGATGTGCCGGGCGTGCGGATGTTCGTCACCAAAACCAAAGAGTGGATTCTGGCGATTCGGCTGGAACGCAGCTACACCAAGCGCGAAATACTGCGCATGTATCTGAATACCAACGACTACGGCTCTAATGCCTTTGGCATCAACACGGCGGCCAAAACCTTCTTTGGCAAAAAGCCGATGAAGCTAAGCCGGGCCGAGGCGGCTACGCTGGTGGGTGTACTCAACGCCCCCTCGCGCTTCAGCCCCAAGTTCAACCCGGCCCGCTCCCGGGCGCGCCGCAACTGGGTGCTACGCCAGATGAACAAGTACGGTTACCTCGATGCCCAGCAGCTTCAGGCCGATACCATCCAGCCCATGAAGCTCGATTACCAGGTCGAGAACCAGAACGAAGGTATCGCGCCTTACTTCCGGGTGGAGGTGAGCAAGGAATTACGCCAGTGGGCCAAAGAAACCGACCACGACCTCTACTCCGACGGCCTGAAAATTTACACCACCATCGACTCGCGAATGCAGAAGTACGCCGAGTCGGCCGTGGCCGAGCACATGAAGCTCCAGCAAAAGTGGTTCGACCAGCAATGGAAAGGCCAACAGCCCTGGCGCGACGAAAGCGGGCGGGTAATTCCGGGCTTCCTGAACAGCTCGCTCAAGCGTACCGGCCGCTACCGCTCGCTCACAGGCCGCTTCCCCGACCAGCCCGATTCGGTGAAGTACTACCTCAACAAGAAGTACCCGATGAAGGTCTTCAGCTGGACCTCGCCCAACCACGAGAAGGAAGTCACGATGTCGCCGATGGACTCGCTGGCCTACTATAAGCGGCTGCTACGGGCCGGTTTTCTGGCCATGAACCCGCTCAACGGCCGCATAAAGGCCTGGGTAGGCGGCGTCGACTACCGCTACCTCAAGTACGACCACGTAAAGCAGGGCAAGCGCCAGCCGGGCTCTACTTTCAAGCCCTTCGTGTACACAGCCGCTATCGACCAGGGCTACTCGCCCTGCTACCAGCGTCCCGACGTGGCCACCACCTTCCCGGCCGAAGCCGGCCGCCCCGCTTACACGCCCCGCAACTTCGAGGGCACCTTCTCGGGCCGTAACTACACCATCCGGCAGGCCCTGGCGCGCTCCATGAACTCGATTACGGCTTGGCTGGTGAAGAAGCTCGGTCCCGAAACGGTGGTCAGCTACGCCAAACGCATGGGCATCACCTCCCCCATCGACGCGGTACCGGCCGTGGGCTTCGGCTCCTCCGATGTAAGCGTTTACGAGATGGTAGGCGCCTACGGCACGTTCGTAAACAAGGGCGTCTGGACATCGCCGGTGATGGTAACGCGCATCGAGGATAAGAACGGTAATGTGCTGCGCGAATTCGTGCCCCAGACCCGCGAGGCGCTAAGCGAGGAAACTGCCTATCTGATGACCTACATGCTGCGCGGCGCCACCGAGGAGCGCGGCGGCACGAGCATCATCCTGAAAGGCGGCTTCAAGTTTCCGTATGAGATGGGAGCCAAAACCGGTACCACCAACAACTACTCCGACGGCTGGTTCATGGGCCTCACGCCCGACCTAGTGTGTGGCATGTGGGTGGGCGGCGAAGACCGCAGCATCCACTTCCGCAACGGCTACTACGGCCAAGGCTCGCGCATGGCGCTGCCCATCTACGGCCTGTTCATGAAGAAGGTGTACGCCGACAAAAGCCTCGACATCAACACCGGCCCCTTCCCCAAACCCGCCACACTCACCATCGAAACCGACTGCTCGCGCTACTACGGCGGTATGGGCCAGCGCGACACTATCCCCAGTGACCAGAAGCTCCAACAGATCAAGCTGGATGACCTAAGGGGCGAGGACATCTAACATCACAGATTTGCGCTGATTTTGCGCTTATCAGATTGATTTTTTACGGAATGTGGCCGGGACATCCTGGCCACATTTTTTGTTGACATTTTGATTCAACTTTAGAAGATGTATTGCGGACTTCTTTCCCTGCGTATCTTCCAATGAACAGGAATCGTAGCTTGAACTGCATTCCTTGCCACCACCCACAATTTGCGTAATCCGCTGAAGAATCAGCGAAAATCAGTGATTATTTATGGCCGCCTCTCCCGAGCTGCAAGACCAAATCCGCCAGTTGCCCCATCGTCCGGGGGTATACAAGTATTTTGGCGATGAGGAAACTATCATCTACGTGGGCAAGGCCATCGACCTGCGCAAGCGGGTCAGCAGCTACTTCACCAAGCAGGACCATAACAAGAAAACCCAGCAGCTGGTCAAGAATATCCGGCGCATCGAGTTCACCATCGTGGATTCGGAGTCGGATGCGTTTCTGCTCGAAAACAACCTCATCAAGCAGCACCAGCCCAAGTACAACATCCTGCTCAAAGATGGCAAGACGTACCCCTACCTGCTGCTGACCAACGAGCGGTTCCCGCGCCTGATACCCACCCGAACCAAGCGCCCCGGTGACGGCCACTACTACGGCCCCTACGCCAACGTGACGGGCATGAACCTGCTGCTGGAGCTGATTCGGGCGCTGTACCCGCTGCGCACCTGCACCTACAACCTCTCGCAGGCTAACATCGAGGCCGGCAAGTTCAAGGTGTGCCTGGAGTACCATATCGGCAACTGCAAAGGCCCCTGTGAGGGCCACCAGGACGAAGAGACCTACAACCAGTACATCCAGCAGATCCGGCAGATTCTCAACGGCGACCTGCGCCTGCCCAAGCAGTACTTCCGCGACCGGATGGCCCAGGCGGCCCAGGAGCAGCAGTACGAGTTGGCCCACCAGTTCAAGGTGAAGCTCGACAAGCTCGACGAGTTCCAGAGCAAGAGCACCATCGTCAACGCCAACCTGACGAACATCGACGTGTTCGCCATTGCCTCCAACGAGAAGGCGGCCTTTATCAGCTACCTCAAAGTGATGAACGGCAGCATTGTACTTACGCAGTCGGTGGAGGTGCAGAAGAAGCTCGACGAGCCCGACGACGAGATACTGGCCCCGCTGGTGATGCGGATGCGCGAGGAGTTCGAGAGCGAGTCGAAGGAAATACTGACCAACGTGGCCTTGCCGCCCCTGCCGTTGCCCGGCGTTACAGTAGCTCAACCCCAGATCGGCGACAAGCGCAAGCTGCTGGAACTGAGCCTCAAAAACGTGCTCTACCTACGCAAGGAAAAGGAAAGCATGAACGACCGGAGCAAGGACCTCAACGAGGTGCGCATTATGGAAACCATCAAGAAAGACTTGCGCCTTACTGAGCTGCCTAAGCACATCGAGTGCTTCGACAACTCCAACTTCCAAGGCGATAACCCGGTAGCCGCCATGGTGTGCTTCCGTAACGCCCGGCCCAGCAAGAAGGAGTACCGCCACTACCACATCAAAACCGTTATCGGCCCCAACGACTTCGACTCGATGTACGAAGTCGTTAGCCGCCGCTACCGCCGCCTCACCGACGAAGGTGCCAGCCTGCCTCAACTCGTGATTGTCGACGGTGGCAAGGGGCAGCTCAGCATGGCCGTGAAGGCCATCAAGGATCTGGGCCTATGGGGCCAGATGGCCGTCATCGGCATTGCTAAGCGCCTCGAAGAAATCTATGTTCCCAACGATCCGCTCCCACTCTACATCGACAAGAAGAGCGAAGGCCTACGCCTGTTCCAACGCATGCGCGACGAGGTGCACCGTTTCGGCATTACCTTCCACCGCAACCGCCGCGACGCGGGCACGCTCAAAACCGAACTCACCGACGTCAAAGGCCTCGGCCCTGTTACGGCTGACAAGCTACTGACTAAGTTCAAGTCAGTTAAAAAAATCAAGGAGCTCTCCGAAGCCGAGTTGGTCACCGAAGTCGGCAAAGCCAAAGCCCGCATCCTGATCGACTACTTCGCCCAAACCGACGCGGCGGTATAAGGCGCAACACCCCAAAAAGCAACAGGCCCCAACCAGATTTGGTCGGGGCCTGTTACTTTTTGGGGTGTTGCGATTCAGAACGAAGCTGTGATTAACAGCTTAGAATGACCACAAGTTGTACTCATACTCGATTAGGTCAGCTGCCGCTTGTTGCGAGGCAAGAATGCCCTGCTGCTGGCTGCCATATACCTCGTCGAGGCGCGAATCGTTAGGGTTCGATACTTTCACGATGTAGGAGTTGAACAACCACAGCTCAAAAGCATCGGCTAGGTTCTTGTGCTGGGCATCGTTCTGGGGGTTAAACCAGATAGCCTTGTCCGGATTAGCCCGGAACACACGAACCAAGTCGCTGTACTTGAAGCTACCAATCGGCCGTTCAATACCCGAAACGTTGGCACCCAGCGTCGAAGGGACCAGCAAGGTAAGGGCTTTGATGTCGTGATACATCCGCGACCGTTTTTTGTCGAAGATCATATCCTCCTTCAATTCCATCTGGTAGACGTCCTTGGGGCGGTACTCGTAGCTCGGTGGAGCGGCGGGGGCAGCATTAGCAGTCTTACCCTTTTTTGGGGCACCCCAATCGTCGCCGGTGTCCTCGGAGAAACCAGCAGCTTTTTCCTCGTCGCTTAGGCCAGCTGCAGCTTCCTGGTACGACATATTGCCGGATACTTCCTTAGCCGAAAGCGTGCTCGTAAGCGAGTCATTGCGGTAAGCTTGTAACTCACCGCGCTTCACGGCTTCCAGAATGATACGGCTGATTTCCCTACCCTCGGAAAACATGGGCTTGTTCTGCTTCTCGCGCAGGTCAATAGCCCGCCAGATCGTTTTGCGGAACATAATGTCCGAATTTGGGATCGGGCGGTATGAGCCGTTACTGCTCGCGGTGGTGGCTTGCTCCTGAGCCGAAGCTGCCACCGACAGCGTGAGGCCGGCCGCCAAAGCGGCGAAGGAAAGGAATTTGTTCATACCAGGTAAATTAGTTGGTCGTAAGTAGTTGGTGGTCGGACAGTAGAATATCCTAACACCAACTACCAATTACCGTTCCAACGCTTAGAGCAGCGGAATATTGAACACCTTCGACACTTGTACGTCTTCCACGTTGCCCTGGAAGTTCTGGCGCTGTACGCCTTTCACTTCGATGTAGAGACGGTCACCTTCGCGAGCTGCGTTTACTACGGAGCTCAGGTCGGCGTTGGGGCCGCTAACTGGGATGGCCGGAATAGCCGGGCGCTTGCCGCGCACCAACGTTACCTCGTAGCGCGATACCCGGAAGCGGGCGTCATCGGGCAGGAAAGTAGCGAAGCTGGCATCCGGAATGGCTTTCAGGTTCATATTACGCACGGCCGTAATGGGAGTGCCCTGCTTTTCGTTAGCGGGTCGGCCACCTACCCAGCACTGAATGTCGGGCTTAGGAATGCGGCGAACTTCGAATTTCTGCGAACCAATGGGGTTGCCCCCGCTGCTCACGCTCAGGGTTACTTCGCTGGCGTTAGGTACCAGTGTTACTTCACCTTTGGTAGCACCCTTAATGGTAGCAGCTCCAGTGGCTGAGAAGCTTGGATCGTACTGAGCGCCAAGTGCAGGCACGTTTACGCTTAGCTTGTTGCCACAACGGAAATACAGGGCCTGAATAGAGGCCGACTGAATCTGCATAACGGGCTTGGTCACGGTGTAAGGCACGCTTACTTTGAAGGTCGTGTCGCGGCCGTTCTGCTTGAAGCGGATAGTACCTGTCCAAGTAGACTTAGCGTTGCCATCCTTATCGAAGTTGCCTGGGCGGGCAGTGAACTCCACCTTGCCTTTACCATCCGGTCCTACCGACAGTGGCGAACCGTTCAGGGTCATGCTCGGGTTGAGCCCCGAGGCTGAAGCCGTCAGGAACAACTCGCCTTTGTACTTGGTACCAGCGGCCACGGTATTCGACTCAGCACTGGCGAAGGCTCCAATTTTGTCGAATACGATAACCGAACCACCCACTTTCTGGGCCAGTGCGTTCAAAGCATCCGACTCATATTTGAGCACTTCGGCCTCCTTTTGGGAGAGAATGGCCAAGGCCGCTACTACCGGAGTATTCTCAAAGTTGAGCTGGGCAAAATTCTTGTTCTTCTGCTCCTTATCCACTACCATCGGATCGTCGCCGGCGTCGAGGGCCAACGGCGAAACGCCGGGAATGATGTTCTTGATATAATCGGAGTACTTGTTCAGCTCTCCTTTCATCTTGTAGCCCACGCCGTCTTTATTGGCGCCAAGCATGAGTTCCGCCACTTTATCCTCGGCGCTCATGTTCTTGAACTCGTTCTTGCCTTTGTTCTCGGTTTTAGTGAGCAACTGGTCCCGTACCGAAGCCAAATAACCAATAGTTTCCTTAGTCCGCTCCCGTACCTCTTGGCTCTGCTTGAGCACGGCCAGGTCCTTGGCTTGGTTACGGTTTTTCTCAACCGCGGCCTGAATGCCTTTTACCGTGCCGTCGTTGGCCTTCGATACTTTCCCGTTGATGGAAGAGAGGCTGTCGTCGAGAAACTTGAATTTGAGTAGAATTGCTGAATTTACCTGCAAGGCTAGAAGCGCGGTGAGTACCAGGTACATCATCCCGATCATCTTCTGCCGTGGAGTTTCTTTACCTCCCGCCATCGTATCTGCCTGTTGCTATGCTGTGGAATTATATCTAAACCTATTGCCTAAGCGCAGCCTTAGCTACCAGCGCGCATGGCGTTCAGCATATTGCCGTACACCCGGTTCAGCGACCCCAGATTGGTGGTCAGGTTGGTTACCTCAGTCTTGAACTGGTCGGTTTCTTTGCCGGCTTCGGTCAGATTCTGCATGGCCTGGGCCAGCGTCCCGTAGAACTGGTTCATGGACTTGAGGTGGGAATTTGCATCCTGCAACTCCATCTCGTACACAGCATTGAGCGCACCCAGATTCTTGGTCACGTTCTGCACCTGTAGCTGATAAGCACCAGCGTCGGCGGTGGCGTCGGCCATCGTGCTCATCGCATCAGCCGTCTTCGAGTACGATTCGTTGATGCGCTCCAGCGACTGGGCAGCTGAACGAACTTTGGTCGTATACTCGTCGGTAGCGTTGGTAGCATCGCCGAGGCCGGCGAGCTGCTGGGTAGTGGTGCTCAGGCGGTTGAGGCCCTGGCCCAGCGACGTAATAGCTTCGGGTGTTACGTTGGCATCCTTCAGCATGTCGTCGAGCTTGCGGGTCAGGCCCGTGCCACCATTGTCCTGCTGCAGGAAGCTGGAGTTGCCGGTCGAGGGGTCGTAACCTTCGCTAAGCTCGGGGTAAACCATCGACCAATCAACCTCCTTAGAAGTAGGTTGGAACGCGCTCAGGAAGAAGATTACGGCCTCCGTACCCAAACCAACGATCAGCATTTCGCTGGCGCCTTCCCAGTGCTGAATTTTAAACAATGCTCCTACGATTACGACTGCTGCGCCGATGCCATAGATTTTGGGCATCAACACATCGTACAGAAAACTACCGCCTTTAGCTGCCATGTGATTGTGGTGTTGGAAAGAGTTGTTGTGGTAATAATTTAAAGAGAAACGTGCGGGAGGAAAGGGAGCCTAGCGGCCGGTTCCCGATCCAATCTGGATCATGGCCGTGCGGAAACCAATGTAAGAGCGGGCCGAATCCTGGTATTCGTAGTTACGAGTACCGGTTTCGAGGAAGAACGCAATGTCTTTCCAAGAACCGCCGCGCACTACTTTGCGGGGCTCATTATCGTCGGGGTTGGTTGGGTTCATATCCCAAACTACCGGCACCGAGGCTTCCATGTAAGCATCATCACACCACTCAGACACGTTACCCGACATATCGTAGAGGCCGAAGTCGTTGGGAAAGAACTCACCCACTGGGGCCGTATAAGCATAACCATCGGAAGCATAGTCGCCGCGGCCGGGTTTGAAGTTGGCCAGTAGGCAACCATTGGAGTTGCGCAGATATGGGCCGCCCCAAGGATAGGTTGCCAAGTCGCGGCCACCACGGGCGGCGTACTCCCACTCGGCCTCGGAGGGCAGGCGGAAGTTAGGCGTCGGGGCCAAGCCCGCCTCGTCGTTTGCGAGGTTTTTATTTTTGGTGCGCCAGTTGCAGAAATACTTGGCAGCGAACCAATCCACACCTACTACCGGGTAGTCGTCGAAGGCGGGGTGGGTGTAGTAGTACTCCATGAGCGGGTCGCCCATATGGTAAGTGAAGTCGCGAACCCACACCGTAGTGTCTGGGTAGAGCTCGGTCATCACGTACTCCTCACCCAACACGTCAATCGAGTCCTGGCGGATGGCGTTCATGAACTGCCGGTACTCGTTGTTGGTAATTTCGGTTTCGTCCATGTAAAAGCCGGCGATAGTCACCTGCTTGTTCATGTTGACCATCGAAGCCGAGATATCCTGGTCGGTCTGGCCCATGTGGAAGGTACCGCCGGGGCAGGGTGCCATGCCGTAAGGCACTTCCTGCGGGTTGAATTCCGGCCGGTCCTCCGCCCCTACTAGGTCGCCGCTGGGTCCTTTGCTGAAACCACACGACCCCAGCAGGAGCGTCGAGAATGCAACCAAGGGAAATATGAGAAACTTATTCATGTGGAAAGAAAAAAGACGACCGAGGGGTGATATCCAAAGATTACAATTTTTCGGGCTGACAAATCTAGTGAATCATCCGTTTGTACGCAAGCAATCCGGCTAATGCCGCTTATTTGTCTACCAACTAATGAATCAGCCGGTTAAACACCGAACTGGGGGCATTAAATCTATCAGCAAGTTCGCTAACCGGTTTTCCGGCGCGGCAACGCAGCTAAAAGCTGCAAAAAAGGGCCTGTTAGAAGCTATAACGCGGCGTACGGATAGCCGGACGGATAGCCATACTCGGCTTGGGCAGCCGATAGCCCAACATGATTTCGAAAGAACTCGCCGCTTTAGCATCTTGGCCAAATGCAATTATGTCATAGGCTAATCCCAACCGCAACGCATTGTCTTTGGCGAAAGATATTCCGCCCAGGGCCGTAAACGCATCCTGCGACCGGTACCCCAACCCTCCCCAAAAACGGTCGTTGAACGTGGCACGCATACCTACTTCATACGACGTATTACGAAGCGCTAGTTTGTCGTTGTCACTAAATTTTCCCGGCAATACTACTTTTACCAACGCCGTCGGCGTTAAAATAACGGAAGAATTGAGGTCAATATTGTAACCGCCCGTCAGATAGGCATGATTCTCAATCAAATACTGAGCCGTTTTACCACTACCCTGCACTTGGCTACTAAACCGGTAGCCAGAGCGCAGTAAATTATTGGCGCTGAGCCCTAAATAAAATTTAGGCGCCTCGTACCATACACCCGCGCCCATGTCCAGCTTACCATCGGAGCCCTCTTTGGGTACGAAAATATCAGTTTCGTCGTTGGCGCGGTACGTTCCCTGATAGATGTTATTGAAAATACCCTGCACACCTAGCCCGAGTGTGCCCTCACCTAATTTTAGGTGGCGGGAGTAAGAGAGCTGCACGTTGGTCGTATTGAGCTGGGCAATTCGGTCGCGGTAGATGCCGATGCCGATGCCGCCAGCTAGTACCGGTACCGGCAGCGAGGCCGTGAGCGAAGCCGTAGCAGGAGAGCCACCATCATCAAAGGTGGCGTTGTAACCGAAGTACTGAATCCGGCCGATAGCAGTGATTTCGCCGTAGCCCTTGATGCCCGAATAAGCTGGGTTCAGGTTTAGGCCATTGAAGCCGTAATGACTGAACTGGGGTTGCTGTTGCGCCATTGCTTGTCCAGCCAATAGCAAAGCGCCAATACCAAATAGATAGTTCTTCATAGGAATCAGCCGTGATTAAGCCCCGGATGATACAATGGGCCTACATCTTCAAATGTAACGAAAAAACCACCCCGATCAATTCAATTAGAAGCACGAAAGAAGAGCTACGGAGCAGCTCTTCTTTCTATTATAAACTAGTAGTTTACTTGCTGGCCTTCTTGGCAGTAGCCTCGCTGGCGGTAGCCGATCCATGATGCAGACGGATATATGCCTCAATGGCACCGGTCATGGATGGTGCATTGGGCTGGGGAGCCTCAATGTCGAGGAACAGGCCAGCATCTATTACCGCTTTGGCCGTAGTAGGGCCGAAAGCGGCGATGCGGGTACCGTTCTGCTCGAAACCAGGGAAATTGATGAACAGCGAACTGATGCCGGAAGGACTAAAAAAGGCGATGCAGTCGTACTTTACATCGGTCAGGTCCGACAAGTCGCTAGCTACGGTGCGGTAAATGACAGCCTCCGTGAACTTGAAATTGTTGGCGCGCATGAACTCCGGAATATCGTCTTTGCGGATATCGGAGCAAGGATACAGGAACGTCTCGCCCTTATGCTTGCGAATGACATCGAACATGTCGGCGGCCGTACGCTGGCCTACGAATAGCTTGCGCTTGCGCAACACGATGTACTTCTGCAGGTAGTTAGCGGTCTGCTCCGAGATGCAGAAATATTTCATCTCGGCGGGCATCTCTATTTTCGACTCCTGACAGATGCGAAAAAAGTGGTCGACGGCATTGCGGCTGGTAAAAATAACGGCCGTGTGCTCGAGAATGTTGACCCGTTCTTTGCGGAATTCCTTATAGGATACCGGTTGCACCTCTATAAACTCGCGAAAATCTACTTTGATGCCATACTTATCCGCGATGGAAAAGTAAGGAGATACATCGTTGGTTGGCTGGGGTTGGCTGACCAGGATGGTGGCAATGCGGTTGGCGTGACGGCCCGTTCCCGGTTGGTCTTTAGTGTCGGCCATTGGGTAGGAAAAAAAGGGTAAAATCTAAAGCAATAGGAGGGCGTTACGAGGAGACAGGCAAAGCGCTAAAGAGCAGGTCAGTAGGTAAAAACGATGAGTTTGAGCAAAATGATCAATGGAATGACTTCCGTGGCGCAAAGGTACGAAAACAAATGCAGATTGAGGAGCGAGTTTTTGCGGTGCAGCGTGCGAGCTACGCGCCAGACGGTGCCTACCAACAGCAAGGAAACCACGCCGTTGGATACCCATAAAACCGTTTCGGGCAGGCGCTGGTTCAGCCCCAGATACAAGAGCATTACCATCGGCAGAAACAAGCCCATAAACAGGATGGTGCGGATGAATTCCCGGTACTGAATCGTGACCAACTCAGTTACATCAAAAATGTAACCCATTAACTCCAGAAACAGGTATTTACCCAGCACGAACCCCGCCACGAGCCCGGTGTAGAGCAGCACCTTCACGACAATGGTCGATTCGGCTACGTCGAAGAGCCGGCGCAGAATCACGATGTTCTGAATATTGGTATGGATGGCGACCAGCAGCAGGGCAAACGAGAGAGCAAAGAGTAGTACCAGCAGCAGGTTAAGCCACGTAAGGGTGGGCTTGGCCAGGAAGTCCTGCTCGGCGGAGGCTTTACCCCACAACCCTTCGAGCTGGTAGATGCGGGTGAAGCCGGGCTGGTACGTAGCTCGCAAACTGCCGTAGCCGAGGCCCAACACTAGCAGAAACCCTACAAATACGTTCTGTCCCTGGTGGCCCTGGGGCCGGGGTTGGGCCCGTAGTGGCAGTGGGGCTACCGTACCGGCGGGGGCTTTCAAAACGTCGGGGGCATTCTGGAAAGAAGCCAGATTGGGTAGCACGTCGGGGTGCCATACGCAAAGCAGGTGCGGACCGGCATTGCTTCCAGCCGGTAGCAACGCCGCCAAATCGAGAGTGTAAGAAGCCGGGGAACTGGCCGTGAACACGAGCCGGTTATCTAGAAACAGGCTTAGCTTTTCGCGGGCCGTGAAACTGATGCGCACTGGCTGGCCGGGCCGCACCGACAACCACTGATAATAGGCATGCACAGGCGCATGATAGTCGGGCAGGTAGAGCACGAGGCGGTTGCGGGCCACATCCTGAATCAGCCAGTCGGAGGTGAGGCCGGCGCGGGGCTTGGGCGCCAGCGGGCGGTAGTCGACCGCAGACGCCGCTAATGGCAGCAGCCATAACAGCCAGAGCAGGCTCAGAATCCGGAAATGGAAACGGTTACGCACTGCCCGAGCTAGGTTACGAGGCTACCCGCTGCCGTTCGGCCCGGCTGTGGTAAACGCCCAAAAACAGGCTCAGAATCAGCGATAATCCTACCAGCAGCCCAATCAAAACCAGATTACCCAGGTAGGCGAAGTTAATCACCAACAATATCACCACCACATTGAGCAGGCCCAACAGCATGACGGTGCTGATCTGCTGGAAACCCATGGCCAGAATCCGGTGGTGGACGTGGTTTTTATCGGGCGAGAAGGGGGAGCGGCCGGCCATCATACGCACAATGAAAACGCGCAATGTATCGAACAGCGGCACAAACAAGATGCCCAGCGCCACAGCCGGGGCCGCCGAACCGAAGGGCTGCCCCACCGTCAGGCCCATCTCAATAAACTGAATAGTGAGAATCGAGACAATAAAGCCGCAAACCAGTGAGCCAGTGTCTCCCATGAAAATACTAGCCCGATGAAAGTTGTAGCGCAGAAAGCCCATGATACCACCCACCACGCACACGGCCACAAAGGCGTAATTCTGATAGCCCGGTCCGCCGTACTGGTAGAAGTAGTAACCGAAGGTACTCACGATGATGAGCACAATGGAGCCGGCCAAGCCATCGAGGCCATCAATGAGGTTGATGGCGTTGGTAATGCCCACGATGGCGAAAAATGTAAAAGCGTAACTGATACCGATGGGTAGCTCTTCAATGCCCAGAATACCCTGGAAGCTGGTTATGCGCACGTCGGCCATAATCATGACGACGCCCGTGGCCAACAGCTGGCCAACGAACTTTTTAGCTACCGAAATGCTCACCAGATCATCCTTCAGCCCCACAAAAAACAGGATGATGCAACCGGCTAGCAGTTGTTGCACCCCATTGTTGAGTGGGGCGAAGATGGTGAGGGCCGACATAAAGCCCGCGAAAACAGCCACTCCTCCAAGGCGGGGAGTCAGCGACTCATGCACGGTCCGCACGTTAGGCGTATCAAGCATATTTTTCAGGTGGGCGATGTAGATAATGGACGGGACGGCAAACATCGCCACCAGAAACGCCCACAGGGAGGACAGGCCCAACTGAATTCCGAGTGCATTCATTGCGGGTCGGCTCTTGTGGTAAAAACGCGCCCAGGGACGCAATAAAAAGGCAAAAAGACAGTTAGCTGTGCAACACCCCCGCCTGATCGATCAGGGGAATCATCATCAACTGATCGACTCCAATTGATTCGGGAGCGAAGATGAATTTCTTATCAAAAACCTGGCCGCCTAGATAATAGCTAACCCAGTACTGGTTGTGCAAGTGAAATACAGCGGGGTCGATGGCCTCGATGGGAGATGCGGATCGGGGCGGTACCTGGGGCAGGCTGTGCCGCAATGTGGAGGTGCGGATAGGCTCGCCTGCCGGGCCGGTGCCGTACCCGTTGGAGCTAACCAACACGTTATCGAGCGGCTCGTCGTTGTCGTTGAGCAGGTACACCTGCCAGCCCGGCTGCTCCGGGGTAGCCGTAGCGGCCTGTTCGTCGGGAACTATGGCGATGGCGACGCCCTCGACGGGGCGGAAAGCAATATCTCTTTTCATCGGACGGCGGGTTCAGTCTGCAATTCGGCCCCGAACAGGCGCGCCAAGTGCAGTAGCAGGCGCTCCTGCACCTCGGCTACCGGCACAGTCCGGCCCAGCTCCTGCCGGAGCGAGGTCACGGCTTTATCGGTAATGCCGCAGGGCACAATGTGGCCAAAATACGTTAGGTCGGTGTTTACGTTGAGCGCGAAGCCGTGCATGGTTACCCACCGGCTGCATTTCACGCCCAAGGCACATATTTTGCGCGGGTTGAGCGCGCTGGCCTCAAAGTCGAGCCATACGCCCGTTAGGCCGGCAATGCGGCCGGCCGCTAAATCGTAGTCGGCCAGTGTAAGAATGACGGCCTCTTCGAGCAGACGTAGATAGCGGTGGATGTCGGTAAAAAAGTTATCGAGGTCGAAGAGCGGGTAGCCCACCAACTGACCTGGACCATGGAACGTGATATCGCCGCCACGGTTGATGCAGTGAAACGTGGCTCCGTGGGCCACCAGCCCGACCTCATCGAGCAGCAGATGCTCGGGTTTACCGCTCTTACCAAGCGTGTACACGGGCGGGTGCTCGCAGAGTAGCAGATGGTTGGGGGTAGGTTCGGGCAACAGGCCTGCTTCGATGGCTTGCCGGTTTCGGGTTTTTGCGGCTAGTGTAGCGGCCATCAGCTCCTCCTGCAGCTCCCAAGCCGCCTTGTACTCCACCAGCCCCAACTTTTGCACCTGCACCTGCCGGTTTTGGCCCGCAGTGGGTGCAGCAGTGGCCGCTACCACCTCGGCGGGCAACGGCTCCGTAGCGGAGGCAGACAGCGCACAGGCAGAATAGGTGGTGGTCATGGATGGCTTGAGTAAAGTCTATTCGCGTTGGGCAAGCAGTTGATTGGGGCCGCCGAAAAAAGGCAAAACAGTGGCCTTCATTCAGCAATCTAAGCCTTTTGAGTCAGCAGTAAAACCCCTGACAAACTACCGAGAGCGGCAGCACAAAGCCGCAGCCTTAAAACTAAGAGTCGCAACAGCTTTCAAAAGACAGTCAAAGGTACTAGATTTCATCGGCCCGGCACCGTCCGGTGCCCGCTTATGGTCCTATCTTTCCGGCCGTCGGGTCAGGGTTTTTGCCCGCAACATGTCCAACTCTGCCCACCAGCTCGGCCACGAAGGCGAGACGGCCGCCCTGCACTATCTGCTGGCCCGAGGCTACGAACTGCTGCACCGCAACTACCGTTTCCGCCGCGCCGAAGTAGACCTGATTATGCAGCTTGGGCCCGAATTATTGGTGTTCGTGGAAGTGAAGGCCCGCTCCTCATCCCGCTACGGGCATCCCGAGGAATTCGTAACTGAGCCCCAACGCCAGCGGCTGCGGTTGGCTGCCACCCACTTGCAGGAAACAATGGACTGGAACGGCGACATCCGCTTCGACATCCTGGCCCTCAGCCCTACCACCCAAGGCTTACGCATCGAGCATTTCGAGGACGCGTTTTACTAACCTCAGACCCACTCAAAAGGGGTTCGTAGGCTTATAGCACGAAGCTCCAGCTGCACGTTTCGGTGAGCTTTGACCGTCAGCAACAATACGCGAAGCTGGCGCTTCGCGCTACATCCGCCATCCGCAAACTCCATAATGAGGAATGGTACTCCCAGGTCGTTCGCGCTGCTTACTTTCGGTAGCGGGCTCCAGGGCGCGTTTTCTCAACCTGGTCGCGGTTATCGAGCTTATCCTTCTCATAGATGAGTACGCCGTTACGGTTGTACTCTTTAAGTAATACCGGTTCCTGCACTTCGGGGTCGTAGCCCGATTCGCCGTAGGCGTACACATAATGGCGGCGGTCTTTGAGGTTGCGGAAGCCCCAATAGTTCACCCACTCTCCTATCCGCCGGCCGTTTTCGAACTGGCCGTCCCACTCGCGCTTGCCGTTGGCCAGGTAGCGCACGTAGTCGCCTTCCATTTCGCCATTGAGGTATGGTATTACCTCCTTGAGCTGCTTGCGGTCGGCATCGTAGTACGTGATGTTGGCGTCGCGGGGAAAGCCCATCTCGTAGTGCATCTTACCGAGCAGCGTATTGTCGGCCGCGAATTTTTCCCAGCGCAAGTGCCGGGTGCCATAGGCGAAATAGCCCGTCTCAATCACTTTACCACCTTTCAGCTTTTTGTACGGCCCGTGCATCACCTTATCGGTAGCGGGGTTAAGCTCGTCGCTGGCCTTAAACACCTTCCGCTTACGCGGATTGTAATAGTACACGGCCGGGGCCAGCGGGTCAGGCTGCTGGAAGTTTTTGAGGTAATAGAAAATCTCGATTTCCTGTCGCTTGCCCTTGGGGCCCGACTTGGTGTAGCCCTTCTTGATGGGCTGGCCCAGGAAAATATTCTTCTTCTTTTTAGGCTTGCGCTGGGCGGCTCGCTCTTTAGCTCTGGCGGCTTGCTCCTGCTCCTTGGTCATGGCGACGCGCTTGGCCATGGGTGAGGCAGCGGTATCGGCCAACTGAGTTAGGCTATCGGTGGCGGCGGCCAGGGCTTCGGGGGCCTCGGGCCTGCTGTTGAAGGAAACTGTTTTTTTGGAGCAGGCCCCAGCCAGTAGTAGCGTGGCCAGCAGGCAGTACAAACGAAACAGACGCATTAGCGAGTTGGGCAAAATTCAGAGCAAGGAACGTAAAGATAAAGGGATTTAGTACCCGAAGGCAGCCAAACCGGGCCCTAGGTGTATAGTCCCAGCGTGAGGTGGGTCGGGTCATGGGTAAAGTTAACGGGGTTTTTCTGCCACTGGGCACACACAAATTCATGTGGCGTGAGGCC
>NZ_NIRR01000041.1 GCF_002204745.1 Hymenobacter amundsenii | reverse complement strand
GCCTGCCGCTAGCGTTCATCCTGAGCCAGGATCAAACTCTCCATTGTATAAATTACTACACTATGCCGAAGCATAGCTGATGTCAAGTGCTGATCCGACCCGCTTGCGCATCTCAACCGAAGTTGCGATGCATGATTCGCTTGTCCTTACCTGCCTGAAACGTCAGAGTTTCAGGACTTACCTATTTTGTCTTTTCCAGTCATTCAAAGAACGTGTGCAGTCTCCCAATTGGAGTCTACCGTGTGCCTCTATTAAGAGAGGCGGTCTGTGTTTTCAACCCCTTCCGATCGAAGCGGGATGCAAAGGTAAGCAGCTTTTCAGAGGAAGCAAGTGAAAGAGGAAAACTTTTTTTTGAAGCGCTGTTCTTTTCTTGTTCTCTTATCCCCTTCCGGTTGAAGCGGGATGCAAAGGTAAGTAGCTTTCTGAAGTTAGCAAGCCAAAGAGAGAAAAGTTTTTTTACTCTTTTCAGCCTTCTCGCTACAGACAAGGCCCTTTTACAGGCTGTAGTAGTGGTTGGTTTGGCCTCGTCAAAGCGACTCCGGTTGAAGCGGGGTGCAAAGGTAGTAAAACCTTCGCGACTTTCGCTACTTCTTGCGGCCTTTTTTTCAATACTTGCTGTTGGTAAGCTGCAGCTTCATCCGCGTTTCGGATGGGGATGCAAAAGTGCGGCAACGAAATCGTTTCTGCAAACTCACCTCTTAAAATACCCGTATACATCCCGCTTCAGGCCACACTGTCAGCGACTTTCTTTTTGGCGGATCACTCAGCGAACTGTTTCCATTGGTGCCAACTGCGCTGATAACCGCTGACCAGAACGAGGGCGATTAGCTTCGTACTGCCGGATTTGCTGCCCCAGTGCTGCTAAAAAAGGCAAACCCACACTGTCGTATTCATAGGTACCGTCATTAATAATTCCGTTTTTGTTCACGTAGAGCACTGCGCTGAGCATAAATTCTGATTGGTTGGTAGCATCGGCGAAGTAGGCGACATCAGCCAGATAGCCATGCGACATCCCTACTATATTATAGATGCGCAGGCCGGGCTCGGCACTGGTGGTGGGTTGGCGGCCATAATAGAGATACTTCTTATAGGCATCGAAGTAGCGAGCCGGCCTATACGAGGAGTAGTTGGCACCGTGGGGCGTTTGATGGAGGTAATAACGCAGGAAGGCGTAATCGTCGGGGCGGAGGTGGAAGCGCTGGGCAGCGGGCACGGCCTCGGGGAAGAGCAAGGTGCGCAACATCCCGGTGATGGAGGCCAGCGGCAGATAGTTGGCGGTGGTAAAATCGTAGGGTCCGGGCACGATGCGGCCGCCGGCTTGGTGGGCGCGGCCCTTGCTGATGCGGCCCAATGGAAAATCGAAGGGTTGGGAGTTGACGGCAGCGGGCTGCTGGTAGCTGACCGCGCCGGTGGCTGGGTCGAGAAACTCGATGGGGTTGGTGTGGCGGTTGGCGGCGGTGTCGCAGGGGGCGAAGCGGCGGACGATGCGGGTTTTGGGGTAGCCGAGGGTAGCCAGTCGCTCGTTGAGGGGGCGCTGGCCCAGGAACTCGTAGAGGCGGTTGTAAGCTCGATTATCGCTGACGAGCAGCATCCGCTTGGCGTAGTTGCCGATGGTATTAACGCGGTCGGAATCGGCGGACGTGATGTAGGGCGCGGGCGTTTGGCATCGGAAGGCGGCGGCGGTGCTCATGGGCGAGCGGCGGGTAAGGCCGGGCTGGTGCAGCTCATTCAGCTTTTCGAGGGCTAGGGCTACGGTGGGCAGCTTCACGAGGCTGGCCGGGTTGAAGTACTGGCGGGCATCGAGTCGAAATGTATGTTCGGTGAAAGCTGGCTGCCCTTGCTCGTTGCGGTCGATTTGGGTGTAGATGACTTGCAGTTCGTACTCGGCGGTATGCTCCACCACGGGCAGCAGGCGGGCATCGGCCCGGAGCAGGCTGTCGAGCAGTGGGCTATTAGTGTTAGGTTGTAACTGAGTCGGCAGCGCGGGGGCCGGGCCGGCAGCGGGGGCCAGCAGAGCGCTGAGGAAACCGCACGCGAGGAGTACAAGAGGGCGCATCATATACTTAAAGGTCGGCAAAAACTTCTCTCCCTCCCTCCTCGGTCCATGGCCGCAACGAGCAATTGGCGCTGGCAGCATCACTCTTATATAAAGGAGTGGCCTGATGCCGGGCGGCACACGGCCACGGCGGGCCCAACCAAAAAGCGCCGGACTCCTAACGGAATCCGGCGCTTGGGTTCAGCTTCACTCCCCCACCCTACTGGGCTACGGGTTGCGCACGGCGAGCCAGCAACAAGTTCGAGTCGTTTTCGCGCCAGTTGTAGCCGGTGCCGAAGGGCAGCGGGCGGGGTGGGTGGGCCTTATCGGTATAAGCGGCCGTAAGCTCGGGCTGATATTGCTTGGCGAAAAGGTTGATGGGCCGCTTGTAGGTGCCGTAGTAGGTGAACTGCCAGTCGGCGGCCGGGAAGTATTTCATGGCAATACCGGAATCGTCTTGCAGCACGTAATTGCTGCGCTCCAGCACTAGGTTGCGGACTTTGCTGAAGTAGGCTTTGTGCATGAGGTAGGTAGCCGACTTCACGTAGGTGGTGAGCGGGCCGAGGGTGCGCACGTACTTGAGGGCGGCGTCTTGGGTCTGGCCAAGCTTCCAGTCGCTGATATCGACGGAGAAATACAACACGGTTTTTGGCTGGCCGTTTTGGGTGCGGAGCTTCATTTCGACACCGGGCACCGTTTTGGGGCCGGGTTTGCGAATGGTGGCCGAATCGGCCTCGGTGAGCTGGCCTTCGGGGGTGAGCTGCACGTAGCGCACGGCCTCTACCTGGTGGTTGGTGCGGGCGGCGAAGAGCATCATCAGCGGCAGCGCCCCATCCAACTCTACCGATTTAAGGTTAACGGCCATCGAGTTGGTGCGGAAGAAGCTGAAGCTCAGCACTGACCACAACGATTCCTTGAGGGCCGCGAACAGCTTGGGGTCTTCGAGCGTGGCGCGGGCGGGCACGGTGCCCACGGGTTCGAGGCCCAGCAGCACGTAAGTCTGGCTGGCGGGGAACATGGTGGTCACGTTCAGGAAGTCGGGGCCACTGAAGGGGTAGAAGATGGTGGGGCTGACCGCCCGCACCGAATCCAGCTCCCGGGCCGCCCACGCCTCAATTTTGGTGGTGCGGGTGGCGTGGTATTTCTCCCAGCTTTTGTCGGCGTCGGTGGCGTAGGCCTGCCAGGCGGGCTGGTTCTCCAGGCTTTGCAGGTTGCTGTCCCGGCTCACCCGCTGCCCGGCCAGGTAAGCGGCCACGTTGTGCGTGGCCGAAGTATCGGGAACCGCAGGCGCGGGGGTTGGCAGGGCAGCTACGGTATCGGGGGCCGTTGCGGATGTTGCGACAGGTTGTTTGGTTTTGGTATCGTCGGGTCCGGAGCAGCCGGCAAGCAGCGTCAGCAGGGCCGGAAAAAGGCTTTGGGAAGTAGGAAAGCGCATGTATTGTAAGTTGAGAAGTCGCTAGGTTGAATAATCAGCAGGTGAGCGGCGCTGGGTTGCTGAGTGGGAAAGGTAACGTCCGCACTCAGAAACTCCGCACCGATTCCTAACTCCGCCGCAGCCGGCTCAGTCCGTACACCAGCAAGCCAGCCAGCAGGGTAGCGAGGCCGTAGAGGGTTTCGGTGGGCTTGTCGCGGGCGATGAACCAGAGCGTCCAGCCGTTAAGCAGCAGAAACAGTAGCGGCGTGAAGGGGTAGCCCCAGGCCCGGTAGGGCCGCGCCAATTCGGGTTGGCGCACCCGTAGCACGAATAGCCCCAGCACGGTCAGGAACGTGAACAGGTTCAGGATGAAGCCCGCGTACACTACTACCTGGGCAAACGACGACTCGATAACGAATACCAGCGTGAGCACCAGTTGAAACAGCAGCGCCCGCACCGGCACCCCGGCCGCACTCCGCTTGGCCAGAAACCGCAGCGCCGGCAAGTCTTCGCCCATTACCTGCACAATCCGGGGGCCGGCAAACACCATCGAGCTGATGGTGGACACGAGCAGCACCGCAATAAGGCCGCCCATGAGCCGGCCGCCGGCTGGGCCAAACAACGTGGTAGCCGCCACGAAGCCCACTTCCACCTGGCCCTTGAGCGCACTTATAGGAGTGGAGTACAGGAAAACGAAATTCAGCGCAACATATAACAGGAGCACCAGCGCCGTGCCCAGCAGCAGAATCCGGGGTAGGTTGCGCTGGGGCTGGTCGATTTCGCCGGCCACGTACACGGCCGCGTTCCAGCCCGAGTAGGCATACGACACGAAAATCAGCGACACGGCAAAGGCCGGGCTTAGCAGTTGGTGCCAGTCGGCCGGACTCTGGGGCACGAAGGCCAGTGGCTGGGGCGTGGCCACGAGCAGGCCCAGGCCAATAAAACCTACCAGCACGACAACTTTCAGGGCTGTAACCACCACTTGCAGGCGGCTGCCGGCCCTGCTACTGATGCCGTGCACCAGCGTGAGCAGCAACACCACGCTTACGGCCAGCAGCTTGGGCGGCAGACCGGGCCAAACGCTACCAGCGTACTGCTCCAGGGCCAGCGCGGCGGCGGCGGTGGGCGCAGCAAACCCCACCGTGGCCGACACCCAACCCGAAAGGAAGCCCAATGAAGGGTGATAAATCTTCGATAAGTAGTGGTACTCGCCGCCCGAGCGGGGCAGGGCCGCCGCCAGTTCGCCGTAGCTCAGGGCGCCGCACAGAGCAATTATGCCCCCCACTATCCAGAGCATCAGCAGCGCAAACCCGCTCTGGATGTCCATCACCTGAAACCCAAGGCTGGTAAAAACCCCCGTGCCCACCATGTTGGCCACTACAATCGACACGCCCGTCAGGACGCTGATTTTATATATGGGGGTAGTCGGTTGGCTCATGCGGGGCAGTTGGCAGGCCAAAGATGCGGAATTCATCCCAGCCCCCTGGCTCTTCCTGCTGGGAAGAAGCAGCCAGCCGACTCTGACATATAGCGTTTGGGTGTTTTTCAATGAAATAGCCCCCGCTACTTCCGTTGCGGGGGCTATCAAGTAGATTCTAAATTCTTAGCCATTGCTGAAACCTCAGCTTACCAGTGCTGACCAGCTGCTAGGCTGAGGCTACTTTGGGGCGCTTATATAGCGGGACGGTGCTGCAAGGCTCGCCATACATGACGCTGCTTGCTACGGGCAACAGCTTCTGCATAATAGCCACGTAGGCGTAAGTGGGTACGGGCTTTTCGCCGCATCCCTTGATGACCAGCTTGGCGTCGCGGTACTGCTCGGCGTCGAGGCCGGCAATGGCTTCGTGGAATAAGTCCTGCTCCAGCGCGGCTAGGTCGCCGAACACGTAGCGGTGGGCATGATCTTGGAGCTTGCCAGCCAGCACCATGTACGCCCAGGTGGGCACAATAGCATCGACGGAGCAGATGATGGCCACATTCTGGCCGTCGTACTGGCTCCAGTCGTGGTCTTTCACGAAGGCGCGAAAATCCTTTTCGCGCAGCATCAGTCCCTGAAAGAGGTTGTCTTTGATGTCGTATACCACCCGCTCGCCAGGATGAATGAACTCTTCCAGGTTAAGAGTGATAAGGGCGCTTTGCGCGACGCGGTTGATGAAGTCTTCCATAGGTAGAGGGGAGAAGTAAGCGGTGAGCAGAGCCATGTTCCGCTCCTCGCTTATTTCGCTTTAGGCGTGGTGGTGTATACTTCCTTGAGGTAAAACGGCTCGTAGTAGGCTACATCACGAAACTGCTGTTGCTGGTAGGCTACCAGCCCCAACTCCCCGACCGTTATGGCCGAGGGCTCGATGCCGGCCAGGAATACGGCATGGGGCTGTCCGGCCACCAGTGGCTGGAACTTGGCGGCTCCGCTGCCGAAGCATAACACCGGTTGCCCGGCCATTTGTTCGGCCAGCGTAGTTTCGTCGAGCAGCAAAGGCGCGGGAGCCAGCACTTCGGTGCCGTCGGCGCGGTAGAGGGCGGCGTACACTTCGAGGCGGCGGGCATCGAGCATGGGACAGTACAGGTACTGCTCGGGGCGGGCAGTGCGGCCCGCCACCTGCCGGGCCAGACTGGGCAGGGTACCGATGGCCAGCAGGGGCACATCCAGCGCGTAGCACAGGCCTTTAGCCGCCGCCGCCCCGATGCGCAGGCCGGTATAGGAACCGGGGCCGTCCGACACGGCCACCGCCGCCACATCGGCCAGCGTGTGCAGGGTATTTTCCAGCAGTTGGCTGAACAGGACGCTCAGGTGAGAGGAGTGCGATTTTTCCAGCCGCAGCTCCGACTGGCCCACCAGCCGGCCCGTTTCGAGGTGGTGCAGCGCCACGGAGCAAACGGGCGAGGAGGTTTCAAGCGAGAGCAACAACGAAGACATTCCGCAAAGGTAGCCCCTAACAGCCCTATTGCCCACTACCGGTTACAGCGCCTGCGCTACCTGTTTCACCGACACGCGCTGCTTGTAATCGGGGTTGAAATAAGCGAATTTGATTTTGCCGTTGCGCCCGATGACGTAGGTAGCCGGCACGGGCAGCACGTTCTGGTCGGCTCCATTGGCCGTTTTCAGGCTCACGCCGAAGCATTGGTACTTGGTAGCCATGGGCTCATCGACGGTGAAGGCAGTGCGGTAGGCCTTCATAATGGCAAAACTCTGGTCGTGGATGATGGGGAACGAGGCCTTCGTTTTGCCCACCGTCTTGTCGATGTTGTCCTGGGTTTCGGGCGATACCACCACGACCTGCGCACCCTTGGCCGCCAAGAGCTGCAGCGAATCCTGGAGCTGGCTGAGCTGCTTGTTGCAGTAGGGACACCACTGGTCCCGGTAGAAATACAGCACCACCGGCCCTTTTTTCAGCAGACTTTTCAGTTCTACCTCGCGGCCCAGGCTGTCTTTGGCCTTGAAAGCGGAAGCGGGGGCGCCTACTTTCAGTGCCGAAGCCATGGGCCGTGCGCGACCTGCCGCCCGAGCTCAAACCTTTGCCCGAACTCCAAGCCGACCCCGACGCGCTGCTGTTGCGCGGTGGCAGCGCCCTCATCGGCCCCGACGGCACCATTCTGGCCGGCACCATCTTCGACGAAGAAATCATCCTGACCGCCGGAATCGACCTCGGCCGCATCCGCGAGGAGCAGCTCACGCTCGACGTAACCGGCCACTACGCCCGCCCCGACATCATCGGGCCACTTTAAAAGCCTGGTGAAGCTGGCTGGCGCTGGCCTAAGAACCACTCCTTGCGCCTAAACGTTGGTTGAGGTGTAACCAATCCTCAGCTAAGCCACCGGGCTGGTCGTTCTGTCACTTTCGCTGCCTTATGAAACCTGTGCTGTTTCTCCTGACTCCCGTGCTCCCGCTCGCCGCTGCCGCGCTGCTCATGGGCTCCCACCCCGCTCCTGGCCTAACTGCTTCCTCCGATGACCTACCCCGGGTGCCAGTAGTCGTAGAGTTGTTCACGTCGGAAGGCTGCTCCAGCTGCCCCGCGGCCGATGCGGCGTTACGGGAGCTGGAAACGGCTCATTCGGTGCCCGGAGTGGAGGTTATTGCGTTGGGCCAGCACGTCGATTATTGGAACCGACTGGGTTGGAAAGATGCATTTTCTTCGTCGCAGTTTACCGAGCGCCAGCGCGACTACGCAGCCGGTTTTGGCACCGGCTCCTACACGCCCCAAGTCGTAGTGAACGGCCGCTACGAGTTCGTAGGCAGCCAGCGCGCCAAACTGGCCGACGCCATTGCCCGCGCAGCTCGGGCTCCGCGCGCCACTGTAGTGCTTAGCCGCCCCAGCCCCGGTACGCTTGGCATTAGCGTCAGCCACCTGCCCGCTGGCACTGCTCCTACCGAAGTGCTGCTAGCCCTAACCGAAACCGGTCTTTCGAGCCAGGTTGGCCGGGGCGAAAACGCGGGCCGCCTGTTACGCCACGCCGCCGTGGTCCGGGCCCTGCGCCCCCTGGGCTCCCCGGCTGCCGACGGCACTTTTGCCACTACTACGCCGCTGCAAATCAACCCAATCTGGAAAACGCAGAACCTACGGGCCGTGGTGCTAGTGCAGGAAAAAGTCTCGCACCGCATTGTGGGCGTGGCAGCGTTGCCATTGAATGAGGCAGCGCGGCAATGAGGGAAGCATTGCAAGCCGCTATACCAATCCAATAAAAAAGCAGCCGCGACTTACGGCTGCTTTTTTACTTATGAACATTCGCTACCAGGCAACCTACCGACCTCCGCTGCCGCTTACGCTGCGACGGGCTTCGGGACGGGCCTTGGCTTCTTCGGTGCCCGGGCGCAGTAAGGCGTTGTAGCGGGGCTGGTCGTTGAGCACAGCTAGGGCCATCAGGATGTTGGGGTCATCATCAAAAGTAGCCTCAATGCTGCCCTTCTGAAAATAATAGCGCGACACGATTTCCTGTTCCAGCAGTTCCCTGATTTCGGGCTTGAAGCGGGTCAGGTCGTTGGCTTTGTTGGTTGTTACCTTGCGGCGCATGGCCTCCAGTTCGATTTTCACGTCGTCGTAGTGCTTCTCGGCCTTCACCTTTTTGGTGAGCTCGGCCAAGGCTTTCTCCGCGTCGGTGTTGTAGTTGACATCCTTCCCCTTGAGAAAGTCCACGAACTGCTGGTAATCAGCATCGGTGAGCTTGAATTGCCGGGCCGAAGCAATGGTCGGGTGCTGGGCGCGGAAGCGGGTGGCGTAGTCGAAGAGGTAGCTCTTCTGGAGCAGTACCCGGGTGATGTCGGCAATTTCGCGCTCCGCCACTTCCACATCGGGGGCCACGCCGCCGCCGTCGAACACGGTGCGGCCAGCTTGGGTTTTAAAGGCCGTACGCAACGAGTCGGGTACTTTACCCAGCGTCCCGTCGTCGGCGCGGTGCGAGTAGTCGATTTCCTGGATGCAGCGCCCACTCGGAATGTAGTACTTGGCAGTCGTGACTTTGAGCTGCGAATTGTAGCTCAGCGGCCGGGTGGCTTGCACGAGCCCCTTGCCAAACGTGCGCTCACCCACCAGCACCGCCCGGTCGTAGTCCTGCAGCACGCCCGACACAATTTCCGAGGCCGAGGCCGAGCGGTTGCTCGTGATGACGACAATCGGAATCTGGATATCCAGGGGCATATCCAAGGCCTTGTAAGTCTTGTTCCAGTCGGCCACCTTGCCCTTGGTGCTCACAATATCGCGCCCCTTATCCACAAACAGGTTGGAGATATTGACGGCTTCGTTGAGCAGGCCGCCGGGGTTGTCGCGGATATCGAACACCAGCTTTTTGGCGCCCTGCTCCTTGAGCTTAGCCACCGCCATCCGCACTTCCTTGCCCGCGTCCATCGTGAAGCCGCCGAGCTGGAAATACCCGATTTCGGGCGTCAACATCCCGTAATAGGGCACGTTATCCACCTGAATTTTATCACGGGTGATGTTGATTTCGACCGGCGCGTCCTGGCCGTAGCGCGTTACGAGCAGCTTTACCAGAGAGTTGGCCTGGCCCTTGAGCAGCTTGCTAATGTCGCCGTTTGACTTCTTATCGACGATGACGCCATTGATGTTCAGGATTTCGTCGCCGGGGAGCAAGCCGGCTTTCTGGGCCGGATAGCCTTCGTAGGCGGCCTGGACGATAGTTTTACCGTTGCGCTTGCTCACAATGGCCCCAATGCCCCCATACTGCCCGGTGGTCATGGTGCGGAAGTCCTCAATGTCGTCCTCGGAAATGTAGTTGGTGTAGGGGTCGAGCGACTTGAGCATGGCGTCGATGCCCGTTTTCACCAGCTTGGCCGGCGGAATCTCGTCCACGTAGTACGTGTTCACCTCCTTGAAAAGAGTGGCGAAAATGTCGAGGTTCTTGGCAATTTCGAAATACCGCTCGTTATCGGCGGCCGGAAGGATACGAGCAAGGCAGCACCTCCGAGGAAGGCGGCGGTAACGATAGATTTTTTGCGCATGGGTGGGGCTGAAAGCAGCGAAACGCCGGATGGTACTTGGGTAGGCAGCCGTTCATCACGAAAGCTACTCCACCACCTACCGGTGGTACTTCTACTAGGAACCGCTGCCGCCCGCAGGAGTTGCACCGATTTCGGTGAGCAAACGCTCCAGCCCTGAAATTAATTTTTTTTCCACCACCGACAAGGGCTTTTTTTCCTTGCCTGTGTAAATAATAGCTAACTGGGCTACTTGGTGGCCACCATCGGCTTCGAGTAGCCGATATTTATTCAACCGGTAGGCTTCGCGCAGCAGGCGTTTAAGGTAATTGCGGTCGACGGCGCGCTTGAAATTGCGCTTGCTCACGCTCACCAGCACTTGGGGCGGGGCCGTAGTGGGTGCCAGAGCCGGCAGCCAGATCAGCCGTAACGGGTATAACCCAAAAGAAGAACCCCGACCGAATAGCTCGTCGATGAGCTTTTTGCGGCACAGATGTTCTTCTTTCGGGAACGAGTAAGAGCGCGCGTCCGGCGTTGAAACAAGGTTGTCCATCGGCGGAAAATGCGGCGCAGCAGCCAGTGGCAGCGGTTTAGCGCTTGTGGCGACCTTCGTCGGATACGGTCAGGCGCTTGCGGCCTTTGGCGCGGCGACGAGCGATTACGCTACGGCCGTTAACTGATTCCATGCGCGAGCGGAACCCGTGCTTGTTGCGGCGCTTACGCTGCGAGGGCTGAAAAGTACGTTTCATGGTATGGGTAAGTGACTCTATTACAACTAGGGCCGGCAAAGGTAGGCCGCTGATTTGAAAAAGGCAAGCGTTAGGGGCAAGTTTTGACGGTGATAGTTGGTTGTCAAGAAACAAGGAGCGTCATTCAGAGCGCCGCGAAGAATCTTGCGTACTGCCCTCAATGACGCTCCTCTACGAGTAACGAACAACAGTCAGTCCCTACCTTCGTTTAGCCACCCCGAAGCCCATACCCAGCTCCTGCTCCATGATTCACTACCACGTTTCGTTCGACAACCCGCTTACTTTTTACCTCCAGGTCCAGATGACGTTTGAGGTGGCGGCCGATGCTACTAAGCCGCTGGAGCTCCAGCTACCGGCATGGCGGCCGGGTCGCTACGAACTTCAGAACTTCGCCCAGAAGCTGCAACGCGTGGTGGTAGAAGATGCCGCTTCGGGCGAGGCCCTGCCGGTGCGCAAGATTACCAAGGATCGGTGGCGGCTAGATGGCGCGGCGGGCCGCATGGTGCGGGTGCGCTATAACTTTTACGCCCACCAGATGGACGCCGGCGGCTCTTGGCTCGATGAAAGCCAGCTTTACCTCAACCCCGTGCAGGCCCTGATGTACGTAGAAGGCCGCCAGGACGAAACCTGCCAGCTGCTGCTCGACATTCCTGAGGGCTGGCAAATTGCTTGCGGGCTACCCCAACGCGGCCCCAACACGCTCGAAGCCCAGAGCTTCGACCACCTTGCCGACTCGCCCCTGATTGCCAGCCCCACGCTGCAATACCGCAACTATGAGGTGGAAGGACTGCCCTTTTACATCTGGATTCAGGGCGAATGTCCGGTTGACTGGGCGCGGCTGGTGCAGGATTTTCGGGCTTTCAGCGAGGAGCAGCTCCAGCTTTTTGGTTCGTTTCCGGCCCAGGATTATCACTTCCTGAACCAGATCCTGCCCTACCCGCACTACCACGGGGTAGAGCACCTCAACTCGACCGTTATTACCCTCGGGCCGGCTGAGCTGCTCATGACCGAAGGGTTGTACAAGGAGCTGCTGGGGGTGAGCTGCCACGAGCTATTTCACGCCTGGAACATCAAGAGCATTCGGCCAGCCGAGATGCAGCCCTACGATTACAGCCGCGAAAACTACTTCCGCACCTGCTTCGTGGCCGAGGGCCTGACCACCTACTACGGCGAGTACCTGCTGGCCCGGGCCGGGGTGCGCACCGCCGAGCAGTATTTCCAGGAGCTGAACACGGTGCTGCGTAAGCATTACGACGACTACGGCCGCTACCACCTTTCGGTGGCCGATGCCAGCATGGACCTCTGGCTCGACGGCTACAAGCCCGGCGTACCCGACCGCAAGGTATCGGTGTACCACAAGGGCGCATTGGCGGCCCTGCTGCTTGACCTAACGCTGCGCCAGCTCTCGGGCCACCAGCGCAGCCTCGATAACGTGCTGCGCCAACTCTGGACTGAGTTCGGCCAGACCGGCAAGGGCTACACCGAGGAGGATTACCAGCGGGCAGTGAACGAGGTGGCCGGGCGCGATATGCAGGCTTACTTCGATAAGTTTATTTACGGCACGGCCCCGCTCGAAGAGCCCCTAAACCGGGTGCTGGGCTTCGTGGGATGCCGACTCCTGACGGAGGAAAACGTGTCGGCCGCCGAGGGCACCTATGGCTTCCGGGCCGTGGTGAGCAACGAAAGGACGGAAGTAACCAACATTCTGCCCGATGCCCCCGCCGCGCTGGCCCTCACCGTCGACGACGAAATAGTGGCCGTAAATGGCCGCCGGGTAAGCCAGAACCTGCAAGTGCTGCTCAGTGACGGAGCCGACCAGCACGAGCTGACGGTGTTTCGCCAGAACCGCCTGCTGACGGTGAGCCTGACCGCCGACCCGGGCCACCGCTTCTGGCAGAAGTACACGGTAACGAAGCTGACCACTGCCACGCCCGAGCAGCAGGCCAGTTTCAAGCAGTGGTTAAAACAGGATTTCCAGCCTGTGTAGCTTAACACAAGAAGAGTCGGGCAACCCACACCATGTCTTATTTCCTCTTTTCATAGCAAAGTACGCGCTGCTACTGTCCGCCCTATTGGGAGTAATGGGCCGTTCCATGCAACTTAGCTAAGCCTGGATCTGGCAGAAACGCCCCGCCTTCAGAATGCTTATAGCACCCCGCCATCCTTGATGTAGCGAACAGCAGCAGCTGGCACATGTGAAACGTTAAAAACGTTGGAATACAGGCTGGATTTATAGGCTTTGGATTGGGTATCCCTTGGGTAGTTGTGGTACCTTTGCGCAGCAACTTTAGCCGAAGTTGGCTTCTGTTACGTTACCACCGTTTGCGTCGGCGACTACTGGCCATTCCCCTAATCGTTCTTGCGACTTTCTTCTCTCCGCTTCCTGTCTGCCCGACAACGCCGCGCCTTCCGACACACCTCGACTCTACCTGTCATGCTTCGGTTTCGTACCGTCGTCGCCGCCCTCCCCCTAGCGCTGGCGCTGCCGGCCTGTTCGTTGCGGATGCAGCCCGCCGAGAAGCCCCGGCCCAACATCGCGGTCCTTCCGCTGCCGCCACCCAAGCCCCCACGCATTTACCGGCTCGAAAGCCTGGATACGCTCGTGCAGGTGCCCGGACGGGTACTGCGCATTTATCCGGCGGCCCGGCCCGTGTACGAACGCCTCAGCAGCCCGGCCTGGGTGGCAGCCAAGCCAGCCTCGGCCGAGGAGGAAGACTCCTTTCTGGATTTCGCGGCGGAGGAGCGGCGACATTTGGCTAAGGCAGGCCCGCGGGCGCTACGCACGGGGCGGGTGTTGCACCTACGCCCCACTGCTGCCCCCGAAGTGCGATTAACCAACAATCCCGCCGAGGACGAGCACAACATCGCTTATGAATACCTGGCAGCGCTACCCGAAATTCGGCAGTGGCTGCTATCGGTGCATCTATACGAGGGCGGTTATTACCTGCTCATCGACCAGCGCACGGGCAAGCGCACCCAACTCATGGCGCCGCCCGTTATTGCCCCCGACGGCCGCCATTTTGTGTGCGGCAACTCCGATGTGCTGGCCCGCTTCGAGCCCAGCGGCCTTCAGCTCTGGAGCCTCGACGAAGGGGCCGTGCGCCTGCTCTGGGAGCGGCAAACCGAGTGGGGCTGCACCCAACCCCGCTGGCTCGACAACAAAACCATCCTCTTTGAGCAGGATTTCTTCGAGAAAGGCGACGTTGATACCCGCGTCGTGCGCCTGAAGGTGGTTCCCTAGTTTGAAAGGTTAGCTGTTAGCTAAAGAAACGAAGAAGGTCCAGCACTCAGTTGAGTCCTGGACCTTCTTTTTGGGCGAATTAACCCATTTTGGTGCCCGAATGCTAACAACTAACAGCTCCCGAATTAACGGTCTTTGCTGTTGTCGCTGCCTTTGCCGGCTTTAGCGTTGCCATCGACTGAGGCAGGCTTGTTGTTCTGAGGGTTGCTGCGCGGCTTGTTGTAGGGCGCCTGCGTGGTTTCGTTGAGGTTGCCACCGGCGGTGTTACCCTTAGTGGGGTTGCCGTCCTGGGTTATCGAGTTACGGCTTGGGTTCTGGACCACCGAATTATTGCTATCGGTGTTGGCCGGATGGGTGTTTTCGGCGCCGCCGTCGGGGTTCTGCAGGTTCGGTACCTCGGGGTTCTCTTTATATTGGGTGTCCTTGCTCATGATAAGGGGGATTTTATGGGTGAAAGAATAGCTTATCCTCCTTTTACCCCGCTCCGCCGACAAAGGTTGTACCCAGCCCCCGTAAGATTTTGGCCACAAAAAAAGCGCTGCTCCGGCTAATTGGCCGGAACAGCGCTTCTGATAAGCAGCTTAAACTGTAACGCTTATACCTGCGCCACAACTGCGGCCGGCTGCACAGACACCAGCTTGGTGAACAGTTGCTCGCGGGCCTCAATCTCTTGCTGGCTCAGGTTGAGCAGCCGCTCAGTGCCAAACTTCTCGACGCAGAACGAGGCCATGGCCGAGCCATGCACCACAGCGCGCTTCATGTTCTCGAAGCTGACATCGTCGGTGGCGGCCAGGTAGCCGATGAAGCCGCCCGCGAAGGTGTCGCCAGCGCCGGTTGGATCGAACACTTCTTCCAGCGGCAGGGCCGGGGCGTAGAAAACGTGGTTGGTATTGCCCTGGCGGTGAAACAGCAAGGCCCCGTGTTCCCCCTTCTTGATGATGAGGTATTTCGGGCCCATAGCCATAATAACGTTGGCCGCTTTTACGAGCGAGTACTCGCCCGAGAGTTGGCGGGCTTCTTCGTCGTTGATGCTGAGCACGTCGACCATCTCGATAGTCGTTTTCAGCTCCTCCAGCGCAATATCCATCCAGAAGTTCATCGTATCCATCACGATGAGCTTGGGACGGTTAACGAGGCGCTGAATCACGAGGCGCTGCACCTGGGGCGAGAGGTTGCCCAGCATGAGGTACTTGCAATCCTGGTAGGAGTCGGGCAGCACGGGGTCGAAATCGGCCAGTACGTTGAGCTCTGTCACGAGCGTTTCGCGCGAATTCAGGTCGTTGGAATACTTACCTGACCAGAAAAATGACTTTTCGCCCTCCTTGATCTGCAGGCCTTCGGTATCGACGCCGTGCTCCTGGAGCAGCATAATATCGGCCTGCGGGAAGTCGTCGCCGACCACGGCCACAATTTTCACCGGTTTCACCGAATACGAAGCCGACAGGCCGATGTAAGTGGCCGCGCCACCCACGATTTTGTCGGTTTTGCCGAAGGGAGTTTCCAGGGCGTCGAAGGCCACGGTACCGATAATAACCAGACTCATAGGGCAAGAGGGGAAAAAGGGTTCGGAGGTAAAGTTACAACGGGCAAGTAACAGCCGCGGCCCCGAAATCCTTCCGGCCAGAGCCAAAAAAACACGACAGCCACCAACTGCTGCAAAGAAAAAAGGCCTCTACCTGAACGGAGAGGCCTTTTTTAAGGGAGGGTAAATAATGGGGCTCGAACCCACGACCTTCGGAATCACAATCCGACGCTCTAACCAGCTGAGCTATATCTACCGTGTTGGGTCTTGATGCCACAAAAGTAGCGGGCGGCGGGGCATTAACAAAGGTTTCGCGGAGTTTTTTTTGCTCAAATCGTTCTTCATGCTCAGCCTGAGCGAAGCGAGGGACTTTGAACCACCGGCCTTATGGTAGCTTAGGGCCCCTCGCTTCGCCCAGGGCAGCAGACGGGAGCGGGCGTTCGGTGCCGGCCGTATTCGCCGTACCTTTGGGGACGTTACCGTTTTTTCTTGTTGCCATGTCCGATTTGCCCCAGCCGCTCACCTTTGCCGATTTCAAGCTTAATAAGCAGCTGCTGACTGCCGTGGCCGATGCGGGCTTCACCGAACCCACGCCCGTGCAGGAGCAAACGATTCCGCTGCTGCTGGCCGGCCACGATGTGCTGGGCATCGCTCAGACGGGCACCGGCAAAACGGCCGCCTTCGGCCTGCCGCTGCTTATGAAGGTGAAATATGCCCAGGGTGACCACCCGCGGGCCCTGGTGCTGGCCCCCACCCGCGAGCTGGCCATGCAGCTCGAAAGCCATCTGCGCAAGCTGGCCGTGCATACCGATTTACGCATCTACGCCATTTACGGCGGCCTTGGCCCCAAAACCCAGATCGAAACCATTGCCCAGGGCGTTGATATTCTCATTGCCACCCCCGGCCGCCTTATGGAGCTCTACCTGAAAGGGGCACTGGTGCTCAAGGAGCTCAAGACGCTGGTGATGGACGAGGCCGACAAGATGATGGACATGGGTTTCATGCCCCAGATCCGGCGGCTGCTCGAAGTTATTCCGCGCAAGCGCCAGAACGTGCTGTTCTCGGCTACCATGCCCGACAAGGTAACCACGCTGAGCGAGGAGTTCCTGGAGTTTCCGGTGCGGGTGGAAGTGACGCCGGCCGCCACCTCGGCCCAGAACGTGAGCCAGAGCCTGTATGAAGTGCCCAACCTCATCACTAAAATCAACCTGCTCGAATACCTGTTTCTCGACTGGGACACATTTCACCGGGTGATGATTTTCACCCGCTCGAAGGCCAACGCCGAGAACGTGGCCAGCTTCCTGATGCGCAAGGGACACGGCGAGGTGCGGGCCATCCACGGCAACAAGGGCCAGAACACCCGCATCAACGCCATGGAGTCGTTTAAGGCCGGCGACGTGCGGTTTCTGGTGGCTACCGACGTGGCTTCGCGCGGCATCGATGTGCCCGAGGTCAGCCACGTTATCAACTTCGATGTGCCGCTGATTTACGACGACTACGTGCATCGCATCGGGCGTACGGGCCGGGCCCAGCACACCGGCGCGGCCATCACGTTTGCCAACGAGGCTGAAATGCACCACATCCAGCGCATCGAGGAGCTGATTCGGCAGCCGATTCCGCTGTTGCCGCTGCCCCCCGAAGTGAAGGTGGTACCTACCTCCTTCGAGGAGCAGCAGGGCATGGACCGCGAGAAGGACGAGCGCCGCAAGCGTGAGGACCCCAATTTCAAAGGAGCCTTCCACGAGCGGAAAGAGTGGCTGAAGGCTGGCGTGACTATCGACAAGCGCACCGGCCGCGAGTACGAAGCCAAGCCCGCCCGCAGCCAGAAGGGCAACAAGGCCAACCCTGGCAAAGGCAAGAACTCGACCCCCGCCGCCAAAGCCGCCCGCGTTGCCCAGGGCCGGGTAGAATACAAGCGCAAGAAGCGGTAAGTAACTAGCGGCTGTTATAGACTACAGCAGCACGTCATTCAGAGCGAAGCGAAGAATCTCGCGGGCCAAAATAACCCTATTGTCAGGAGTTACTTTGGCCCGCGAGATTCTTCGCTTCGCTCTGAATAACGTGCGGTTAGCCAGTACTAACCCAGCCTTCCCCCTACCGATTAAAAATTGGGAGGTGGCTGAACTTAATGGTAAGCAGCGTGAGGGCGAACCCCCAGAAAACCGCGCTCCAGGCCATATGGAGCACGATGCGCCAGCGCGGCACGTGCAACTGAGTGGCAATAACGGTACCGCCGACGGGGCTGAAAAGAACGGGAGTCAGGAACGCAATACCCACCATGCCGAACCGCTTGTAGATGCGCACCACCGTGCGGGTACGGCGGCTGAACAGGGGCTTGCCTTTTTCCTGGCGCCGCTTGCGCAGATGTAGCGCCCAGGTCTGGCCCACGCTCGAAATCAGGATAACCGTCGTCATCATGCCCGCCACCGTGAGCCCCCAGATAATCGTCATCGGCAGGCCCGCCGCCACGCCGGCAATGGGCGCGGCCACGAACTTGAACATGCCGATGGCGAAAACAGAAGCGTATTTCAGCAGGGAAGGCAGCAATTTTTTGGAGCTATTAGCTGACAGCTGTTAGCTGTTAGCTTCGTTTTTGAAGGTAAATGGGCAGCAAGGAAGGGTGGTGCGGTGCAGAACAACATCCGGCTGCAAATAATTTAATGACCTCGGATATCGGGGCAACCGCTATTATCTAATGAAGCTGTTTGGAAAGTTGCTAAACAGCTTTAACAGCTCCAAAATCCTACAGCTTACTACCGTACGATAAGTCGCCGGCGTCGCCAAGGCCGGGTACGATGTAGGCCTGGGCGTTGAGGTCGTCGTCGATGGCGGACAGCCAGAGAGAGGCTTCGGGCACTTCGCGGGTCACGTACTCCACGCCTTGCGGGCTGGCAATAACGGCCGCGATGTACACTTGCCGAGGCTGGCCGAAGCGCAGCATGGCCCGGTAGGTCTGCACCAGGCTCTTGCCCGAGGCCAGCATAGGGTCTACCAGAATCAGTACCCGCCCGTCGAGGCTGGGGGCCGAGAGGTAATCGACCTGTACCTGCACTTGGGCCGTGCCCTCGATGCGGTAGGCAGCCGCAAAGGCCGAGGGCGACTGGTCGAAATAATTGAGGAAGCCTTGGTGAAACGGCAGGCCGGCCCGGAGCACGGTGGCTAGCACCGGAAAATCCTGGAGATGCTGGCTGCTCGACTCGCCCAGGGGCGTGCGTACCGTTTTAGTGGTGTAACTCAGCTCGGAGCTGATGTTGTAAGCCATGATTTCGCCCAGGCGCTGGAGGTTGCGGCGGAAGCGTAGGGAGTCTTTCTGCACCTCTACGTCGCGCAGCTCGGACAGGAAGTGGTTGGCAATGGATGGCTGGGCGCATACCACCCGCACGCGGGGGTTGGCGTGGGCGGCGGCAAGTGAATCGGAGGAGTTAGGCGTTAGCGCATCCATGCAGGCAGGTACCAGGGGCGTTTAGTAAATGACAGGGCCGCGTACGGGACGGGCGAGGCCCCGAAGTTGGCGAAAAAACGGGCAATAGCGGGTAACATTCCGCCCTCAAAATCAAGCACCAGTCCCGGCGTACCGGCGTGGCGGCGAATAGCATCGTCGAGTAGCAGCAGTGGCGCGGCGGCCTTTTTGCCTTCTATTGAGGCTGCCGCAAACAAATATACCAGCCGGGAACGGTAGCGCACCAGCAGGGCCCCAGCCAGCAGCTCACCGGTTTTGGGGTGCCGCACGGCTCGGGCTTCTAGAAACTGCCGGGCCTGTAGCTCGGCTAGCAGGCGGCGCAGTTGGGCATAGTGGCGCGGGCGCAGGCCGGCGGCGGGGCCTTTGGTTTGCTGAAACAGCTTCAGGAGCGGCTCTGGGTCGGGTAGCTCGGTTACAGCCAGGGCCGCGGAGTCGGCTTCGTGGAGGCGCAGGCGGCGGCGGTAATCGGCGCAGTAGCCCGCCCGGAGCGGCTCGTAGCTGGGGCTAAGGTCGAGGTGATAGGTATGGCGCTCATGCACCGTGATTTCCGGACTGCGTGTGGTTGGCGGCAGGTGGTTGGCGTCGTTGAGTTGGGCGTAGAAGTGGGCGTAGCGGCCCAGCAGCCGGGCTGGTTGCAGCAGGTTGGCGGTGCTTTCGGGGCGGGAAATAAGGCCGAGCTGCTGGGTGAAGGGAGGCTGATACGTTTGCCGGCCGCTGGGCCGCCACTTGGTGGGCAGCGGCCAGAGGGCCAGGTAGCGGCCAGTGGCTTCCTCCACTTCTACCAACGCATCCCAGCGGCCGGCAGTGGCCGCCAGCCACCAGCTGTGGGCGTAGGGAACCACTTGCTCCGCCTCGGCCACGCAGACATCCCAGGCGGCTAGGTCGAGTTCCGAAAAGCACAGCAGGCGAACCAGGGACATGACGGCAAAGGTAGGCGCTTAGAGAATGGCTGGTGGAATAGAGAAGCGCACAAAACAACGTCATGCAGAGCCAAGCCAGGAATGACGGCCTGTTTATATAAAGCACCCATTTTTATCGGTCACTTTGTACAAGTCCTAATCAGGTCCAAACTCCGTAGTTTTGTTTCCCCGTATGCCAAGCCCGGCGTACCGGCCTCTGCTTATGAAAAATACCTATCTGATTTTGGGTAGCTGGCTGGCGCTGCTGGCCGCCCCGGCCGCCGCCCAGGATACCCCCACCCGCCCCACCGACGGCAAGGGCAACTGGCTCACCTACGACCAGCCACCGAAGCCCGCCCAGCCGTATAACCCGGCCTTGGATGAACCCCAGGCGGGCCGGAGTACCAAAACCACGATGGGCACCACTTACGTGCCCCTCGACAACGACATTTACCGCCTCATCGACCGCTACGCCATCCTGCATGGCTCCGATTCACTGGGCGATATTCATACATCGGTGCGGCCCTACACCCGCGCCGCCGTGGCCCGGCTGGCCGAGCGCATCCTAGCCGACTCCAGCGCCGGCCTCTCGGTCCAGGACCGCTTCAATGTGCGCTACCTGCTACGCGACAACTGGCACAATACCCGCCTCGATTCGGCGGTAAATGCCCGGTCCAACCCCTACCTGGGCTTTCTGTACCAGCGCCACTCCGACTTGTACAGCGTGGAAACGCCCGACTTCTCGTTGCGCGTGAACCCGGTGGCGGGCCTGAGCCTGGGCAACAACGACGGGGCCAAGAACTATTCTTTCCTAAATACCCGTGGCGTACAGATTGAAGGCACCGTGGACCAGCGCCTGGGCTTCTACGCCTTTCTGGCCGACAACCAGATGGCTGTACCGTTCTACGTGCAGGAGCGGATTGAGCGCGACCGGGCCGTGCCCCACGAGGGCTTCTGGAAACCGTTCAAGACCACGCCCGGCCAATACGACTTCCTTTCGGCCCGCGGCTACGTAAGCTACGCCGCCGGCCGGCACGTGAGCCTGCAACTGGGCCACGACCGTAACCAGATTGGTAACGGCTACCGCAGCCTCATTCTGTCGGATTACTCCTCGCCCTACCTGTTCCTGAAAATTCAAACCCGAGTCTGGAAGTTCAAGTACGAGAACCTGTTCGCCCAACTCATCACCGATCCTTCCGACGAGGACGACAGCTACGGCCGCAAGTTTCTGGCCATGCACCACCTCAGTCTCGACGTGCTGCCCAACCTCAATGTGGGCCTGTTCGAGAGCATTCTGTCTGGCTCGCGGCGGCGCGATTCGGTGCTCGTGAACGGACAGGTACAGGTGCAGAACCGCAATACATTCGAGCTGCAGTACCTCAACCCTATTATTTTCTACCGGGCCATTGAGCAGAGCGTAGGCTCGCAGGACGGCAACGCCTTACTAGGCCTGGATTTCAAATGGAACATCAAGCAGCGGGTGCAGCTTTATGGGCAGCTCATGCTCGATGAGTTTATACTGAGTAACATCCGAGCCGGCAATGGATCGTGGACCAATAAGCAAGCGATACAACTCGGGGCGAAATACATTAACGTGGCCGGTATCCGCAATTTCGATTTGCAGGGCGAGTTCAACTTCATCCGTCCCTTCACCTACCAGGCCATCGACAAGTACCGCGACTACCAGCATGCCGCCCAGCCGCTGGCTCACCCGATGGGCGCCAACTTGTGGGAGCTGATCGGTATTGCCAGCTACCAGCCCCTGCCCCGGTTGCACGTGGTAGGCAAGGCCTTCCTGGTGAAGCAGGGCCTCGACCCGGCCAGCCAGAACTACGGCTCCAACGTGCTGCTGCCCTACACCACCCGCCCCGCCGAAGACGGCTTTTTCGTGGGCAGCGGCATCACCTCCTACCTGCTGCACACCGACCTGACGGCCTCGTACCAAGCCGCTCATAACCTGTTCCTCGATGGTAAGCTCGTGTATCGCAACCGCAGCTTCTCGGGCAACGCGCCTGTGCCGGCCTACTACACCGCCGATGGCGGCGCCCTAGCCTCCATTGCTCTGCGCTGGAATATTGCCCAGCGCCTGCATGAGTTTTAACCGGTGAATAAGTGATTCGACGACTGAGCGCAAGTTCTGTTACTCATCCATCGGGTCACTCAGTCACTCACATACCCCAATATGCGCCACGACTCTGCTACGGTGCTGCTTTACCAGCCCGTGGGGCAGGCAGAACTGGATTTGATTGCAGCCTCCGACTGGCTGGAGCTTCCGTTGCAGGGGTCGGAGCCGCGGGTTTTTTACCTGACCCAGCCGACCGCCGAACCAATGGGCGGCGGCGCCGCTGACTACTTGCTGCGCCTTACCGTGGATGCTGATTATGCCGCTCATTTCAAAACGGCGACTACTGGCCGGCAACCGGAGCAGCTGCACGTACCCGCCGCCGAGCTGGCCGGGTTCAATCACCAGCTTGTGGGCCGAATTGAGGTAGTGGGGCTACTGCCGCCAGGTTAGTTGAGGAAGTTTGGCCTTTTCATCCGGCGTTTTCGCGCGTTTATCGGACCGTATATAATTTTCATCTAATAGTATAATTATTTCCGAAACCTGGCGGCCGCCGCCCGTATTGTACTTCCGTTATCACCACTTCCTGCAAGCCAACCCGGACTACCTGCATGGTAGCAAAACGGGCTGCCGGCGCGAATAGAGCCAGTTGGTTCAGCTGGAAGGAGAGTGGTAGCGGTTCAGCTCTACGTATGATCAAACCACTACTATTGAAGGTGCCAGGCACCCGCACTGCCGCACGTTGGGGGCTAGCCGTGTTACTACTGAGCGGGGCGTTGGCCACGCCGGCGCGGGCCCAGGGCAAATACCTGACCCAGGAAGGTGCCGCCAGCTTCTTCTCCACCAGCATCATCGAAGACATCGAGGCTACTACCAAGCAGGTATCGGCCGTTTTCGACCTGCATAGCGGGCAGCTGGCGTTCAGTATTCCGGTGAAGTCGTTCGCGTTCAAGCGCACCCTCATGCAGGAGCACTTCAACGAGAACTACATGGAGTCGGATAAGTACCCGAAGGCCACTTTTCGCGGGCGCATTGTCGATCTGGATATGGGCAAGCTGCTTAAAGACGGCCAGCGAGTGTCGGTGGAAGGCGACATTACAATCCATGGCGTTACGCGGCGGCTCACGGTGCCGGGGGCGCTGGCTTTCAGCCAGGGCAGCCTGCTTGTCAACGCCTATTTCAGCATTTCGCCGGCCGACTATGGCATCGAAATTCCGCGGCTGGTGCGCGAAAACATTGCCAAAATCGTGGGCATCAAAGTCAGCCTGATCTGCGAACCGGTGTCCCAGCTGTCGGCTAAGTAGCCTCCTGATTTAACTCTTACTGATTTCTCTTTTTTCCCTCTCTGCATGAATAAGCTCACCTCCCTATTTTTTGCCCTGGGCGTAGTGGCCCTGGGTGCCTGCAACAACGACGACGACAACGTGACGCCAGCTAACACGATGATGACCGTTTCGGCCACCCTCGACAACAAGCAGGCCGTACCGTCCACGGCTTCGACTGCCACCGGCACCATGACCGGTACTTTCGACAAGACCACCAAAGTGCTCCAGTACAACGTGACCTATCAGGGCCTGAGTCCCACAATGGGCCACTTCCACTTCGGGAAGCCCGGCAAGAAAGGCAACATAGCCGTGGGCTTCAACGACGTGAGCAAGTCGCCCATTACCGGCACGGTTACCCTGCAGCCGTCCACCGCCGATAGCCTGATGGCCGGCCAGCTCTACGTGAACCTGCACAGCACTACCTACCCGGGTGGCGAAATCCGCGGCAACGTAACGGCCAAGTAAGCCAGCGGCCGTTTCGGCACTTTATCAGCTTTGCAGAAGCCCTCCGCGCCTTTGGTGCGGAGGGCTTCTTGCGGCTTGGGCAGCACGGCGGCGCGCATAGCCCGCCCGATGCTCTACCTTTGCGGCTGCCCATGAAAACCTACCTCCGCATTCTGCAGTACGCCCGGCCTTGGGCGGCCTTCCTGCCCCAGTACCTGCTGTATACCGTGCTGACTATCTTTTTCAGCATTGGCAACTTCACGCTCATTATTCCGCTGCTGAGCGTCCTCTTCGACAAAACTGACAAGGTGCAACTGGCCGCCCCCACCGTTGTGCCCGATTTCAAGCCCACCATCGGCTGGGTTACAGATACATTCCAGTACTTCTTTGCCGGCGTACTCGAAGATCGGGGCAAGCTGGGGGCTTTGGCCTTCGTATGCGGGGTGGTAGTGGTATCGGTGCTGCTGAGCAACGTGTTCCGCTACCTGAGTTTGCGCCTGCTGGCCACCGTGCGGGCCCGCGTTATCCGTAACCTGCGTCGCGACCTGTACCACCGCATTGTGGGGCTGCAGCTGGGCTTTTTCGGGGGCGAGCGAAAGGGCGATTTAATGTCGCGCTTCACGGCCGATGTGCAGGAAGTGGAAACGTCGGTGGTGAACACGATGACGGCCGTCATCAAGGAACCCCTGACCATTGTGGCCTATTTCGTAGTACTGTTTCACCTCTCGGTGCCGCTTACGCTGTTTACGCTGGTGCTGCTGCCCATATCGGGGGGCATTATCGCTACGGTTGCCAAGCGCCTGCGCACCCAGGCCAAGCAGAGCCAGAGCACGCTCGGCTCCATGCTATCGGTGATTGATGAAACCCTGGGCGGCATTCGCGTCATCAAGGCCTTTAATGCCCAGGAGTACATAAAAGGCAAGTTTGAGGAGCAAAACGACCATTACGCTCGCACTTCGCGCCGCATCGACAACACCCGCGACCTGGCTTCGCCGTTTTCCGAATTTGCGGGCGTATCGGTGGTGGCCGGGCTGCTGTACTTCGGGGGCTCCCTGATTCTGGGCGGCGGTTCCGACCTCGATGGCGAAACGTTTATCGGTTACGTGATTCTGTTTTCGCAGGTCCTCACGCCGGCCAAGGCTCTGTCATCGTCGTTTGGCAACATCCAGCGCGGGCTGGTTGCCGGCGAGCGGGTGCTGAGCATTATTGACACCGAACCGCTGATTCGGGACCGGCCCGACGCCCGGGTGCTGCCGCCCTTCCAAAACCGCATCGAGCTGCGCAACCTGCGCTTCGGCTATGGCGAGGCCACGGTGCTCGACGACATCAACCTAACCATTGAAAAGGGCAAAACCGTGGCTTTGGTAGGCCCCAGCGGCGGCGGCAAGAGTACGCTGGCCGACCTGCTGCCCCGCTTCTACGACCCCACCGGCGGCCAGTTGCTCATCGACGGCCACGACGTGCGCGGCTGCACCCTTCACTCGGTCCGCGACCAGATGGGCATTGTCACGCAGGAGAGCATTCTGTTCAACGACACCATTTTCAACAACATCCGCTTTAATACCCAGGCCACCGAGCAGGAGGTAATGGAGGCTGCCCGCATCGCCAACGCCCACGACTTTATTACGGCCACGCCCGAGGGCTACCAGACCGTTATCGGCGACCGGGGCTCGCGGCTTTCGGGCGGGCAGCGCCAGCGCCTGAGCATCGCGCGGGCCATCCTGCGCAACCCGCCCATCCTCATTCTCGACGAAGCTACCTCGGCCCTCGATACTGAGAGTGAGCAGCTGGTGCAGCAGGCTCTCACGCGCCTCATGCAAAACCGCACCAGCCTCGTCATTGCCCACCGCCTGAGCACCGTGCAGCACGCCGACGAAATTATTGTGCTGCAGCACGGTCGCATTGTGGAGCGCGGCACCCACGAAGAGCTACTGCGCCACGAAGGCGGCCTCTACCAACGCCTGAGCACCATGCAAACCGCCAGCGGCGGACTGGCCTGAAATGCTCGTTAAAAGGCCGGTCAAGCTCAACTATGTACAAACGCTTTCTATTTACAAAGTGCTATATTTAGTCCGTCTATTCGGTTCTCCCGTATGAATGGACTTCTTATTCTGCTTTTAACCTGCTTCTGAAATATGCTCGCCCTCAAACGCCTGGTTACAATTCTGGTCATGATTTTTCTGGTGCTGGCCCTGCTGGTATTGCTACTGCCTTCGGTGCAAACCAGTTTTGTGGGTATGGCCGGCTCGCCCCAGGCGCTGTACTATAGCCTCCTAGTTGCGGCCGTGATTTTGCTTGGCTTGCATTTGGTTACCGAAAACCTCGACAGCACGTTGCTGCGCCGCGAGGTAGCCGGGTACGAGCGTAAAATCAACGAGTTGAAGGCCCGCCTCTACGACCAGCAGCTGGAGCAGCAGCGGGCAGCCGAGCGGCCGCCCATCACGCCCCGCACCGGCGTTACCACCTACCCTGACACCCCCTTGTACCCGCAGTCGGACCCCAGCCTGAGCAACGCCCCGCTCCAGAACCCCAATACCATCATTCCGCCCGCCGACGGCAACTCCTCCCAGCCGTTGTAAGTCCCGCTTTCCGTGCCCTCTCCCCTTTCGCTGACCGACCAAATCCGCGCCGAGCTGACCCAAGCGCAAACCGTACTGGAGCAGTTCGTGCAGAATCCGGCCAACCTCGCCGCCATCGAGCAGGCGGCCCGGGTGATGGCCGATTCGCTCAACCAGGGCGGTAAAATCCTGACCTGCGGCAACGGCGGCTCGCTCTGTGACGCCCAGCATTTTGCCGAAGAGCTCACCGGCCGCTACCGCCAGAACCGCCGAGCCCTCGCCGCCATCGCCCTCACCGAAGCCTCGCACATGAGCTGCGTGGCCAACGATTTCGGTTACGAATACGTCTTCAGCCGCTACGTAGAAGCCCTGGGCCGCCCCGGCGACGTGTTGCTGGCCATCAGTACCAGCGGCAACTCACCCAACGTACTGCGGGCCGCCGAAGCCGCCCGCGCCCAGGGCATGCAGGTAGTGAGCCTGACGGGTAAGGACGGCGGCCAACTCGCCGCGCTGAGCAACGTGGAAATCCGCCCGGCCCACACCGGCTACGCCGACCGGATTCAGGAAATCCACATCAAGGCCATCCATATCATGATCATGCTCATCGAGCAGTTAGTGGGAAAGTAAAACGCAGGAATTCAAGCAGAAAAAGTGCCGTCATCTGGCGCGGAGCGAAGGATCTGGGCAGATTAGAACTGGGCGTTACTACAGCCATTCTGACCTGCCCAGATCCTTCGCTCCGCGCCAGATGACGGCACTTTTTATGTTTATTCGGCTTCTCTTTCAACTTCTCTCTATCTTCCAGCAGCTTAACTTTTCCATCTTTTATCTGCTGCTCTATCATGCTTACGAAAACCTTCGGCTCGGCCGTGCAAGGAGTTAATGCCTATACCATTACGATTGAAGTTGTTGTGTCGCAGGGAACCGGTTTTTTTGTGGTGGGCCTTCCCGATAATGCCATCAAGGAGAGCCAGCAGCGGGTGGAAGCAGCCCTCAAGTTCCGAGGCTACCGGATGCCGCGCACCAAAGTAGTTGTGAACATGGCCCCGGCCGATATCCGCAAGGAGGGCTCGGCCTACGATTTGCCCATTGGCCTGGGTATCCTGCACGCCTCCCAGCAGCTGGTTACCGAGCGGCTCGCCGACTACGTGATTATGGGCGAACTGGCGCTGGATGGGGAATTGCGACCCATCAAGGGCGTACTGCCGATTGCCATTCAGGCCCGCAAAGAAGGCTTTAAAGGGCTGATTCTGCCCCGCGAGAATGCCCAGGAAGCCGCCATCGTCAATAGTCTCGACGTGATTCCGGTAGGCACCATGCAGGAGGCCGTGGATTTTCTGGAAGGCCGGTTGGAAATTGCGCCGGTGGTCATGGACACCCGCGACGTATTCCGGCAGGCGGCCAACCAATACGAGGCCGATTTTGCCGATGTACAGGGCCAGGAGAACATCAAACGGGCCCTCGAAATTGCCGCCGCCGGGGGCCACAACGTGATTATGATCGGCCCGCCCGGGGCGGGCAAAACCATGCTGGCCAAGCGCCTGCCCGGCATTTTGCCTGCCCTAAACATGCAGGAGGCGCTGGAAACAACCAAAATACACTCGGTGGCTGGCCGGCTCGGAGCCAACGCCTCGCTCATCCATACCCGCCCGTTCCGCTCGCCCCACCACACAATTTCGGATGTGGCCCTGGTGGGCGGGGGCAGCAATCCGCAGCCGGGCGAAATCTCGCTGGCCCACAACGGGGTGCTGTTTTTGGATGAGCTGCCCGAGTTCAAGCGCACGGTGCTGGAGGTAATGCGCCAGCCCCTGGAGGAACGTCGCGTGACTATTGCCCGCGCCAAGCTCAGCATCGAGTTTCCGGCCAACTTCATGCTCATCGCCAGCATGAATCCGTGCCCTTGCGGTTACTACAACCACCCCGAAAAAGAGTGCGTCTGTGGCCCCGGCGTGGTGCAACGCTACCTCAATAAGGTGAGTGGCCCGCTGCTCGACCGCATCGACCTGCACGTGGAAGTTACGCCCGTTACCTTCGACCAGATGGCCGAAACCCGCCGCTCCGAGGACAGCCGCACCATTCAGCACCGGGTAGCCGAGGCCCGCCAGCGCCAGACCGCCCGCTTCGCCGAATTCCCCGACATCCATTCCAACGCCCTCATGCCCTCGCAGATGGTCAAGGATATTTGCCGGATTGACGCCGCCGGCCTCACATTACTCAAAACGGCCATGGAGCGCCTTGGCCTCTCGGCCCGCGCCTACGACCGCATCCTTAAAGTGGCCCGCACCATCGCCGACCTGGCTGCCGCCGACAACATCGAGCTGCCTCACCTAGCCGAAGCCATCCAGTACCGTAGTCTTGACCGGGAAGGCTGGGCGGGATGAGGTAAGGCGAGGTGGTGATCAAAGGAATGCGCTGAATAACGTTCTTTATACCCGGTTTTACCAACTCATTCAGTAATGTATCAAAGCCTCGTTAAGCCGCTGCTCTTTAAGCTTGATGCGGAGCGGGCGCACCATCTGATATTTGAGAACCTGAAGCGGGCGTATCGGGTGCCGGGGATGCCGGCATTGTTGCGCGGGCTCTATGATTTGCGGCACCCGAACCTGGAGCGGGAGGTGTTCGGGCTGCCGTTCCGTAATCCGGTGGGCCTGGCGGCGGGCTTCGATAAGAACGCCGAACTGACCGACGAGCTAGGGGCGCTGGGCTTCGGCTTCGTGGAAATCGGGACCGTGACGCCCCGCCCCCAGCCGGGCAACCCCGCCCCACGCCTGTTCCGCCTACCCTCAGATGCGGCCCTGATTAACCGCATGGGCTTCAACAACGATGGGGCGGCGGCCGCGGCCACCCGCCTGCGCCACCGCCGCGACCGGGACTTGGTTATTGGGGGCAACATCGGTAAGAACAAGGATACGCCCAACGAACTAGCTGCCCACGATTACGTGGCCTGCGTGGAGGCCCTGCATGAGGTGGTCGATTATTTTGTGGTGAATGTGTCGTCGCCGAACACGCCCAACCTGCGGCAACTCCAGGAGCGGGAGCCACTGATTGCGCTGCTCGGGCAAGTGCAGGAGCGCAACCAGTCGTTGCCCAAGCCCCGGCCGCTGCTGCTCAAAATCGCGCCCGACCTAACGGATACCCAGCTCGACGACATTCTGCTCATCGCCCGCGAAACCAACCTAAGCGGCCTCGTAGCCACGAACACCACCATCGGCCGCGGGGGCCTGACCACGGCTGCCGACCAGGTAACGGCCTTGGGAGCGGGCGGCCTGAGCGGGCGGCCGTTGCGACAACGGGCCACCGAGGTCATCCGATACCTAAGCCACCATAGCCGCGGGCAGCTGCCCATTATTGGGGTGGGCGGCATCCACTCGGCCGCCGATGCGCGCGAGAAGCTGGAAGCCGGCGCGTCATTGCTGCAATTGTACTCGGGCTTTATATACGAAGGACCAAGCCTGCCAAAGCAAATCAATCAGGTCTTGGCCAGAAAGCACAGCTGAATGATACGGGCATATGCTTCCTATAGCGGTTTCGCGAACCGTTTAGGCGTTTTCGGGGCCTAGCCGTATAGGCAACGATGCAACCTTACTCGCTTGATCTGCGCACCCGCGTGGCCGCTG
>NZ_NIRR01000040.1 GCF_002204745.1 Hymenobacter amundsenii | reverse complement strand
TCGTACCCGGGGCTTACTATTAACAGGGTTATTTAACGGCTTTTTTGGCTTGAAAACAGGCGACAACTAGTTACCTGTGAGGCTGCTATTATACTTGTTGCCCTTCAGGGGCAACAAGTATTTTATATGGCAAATCACAATTATTATATAATCTTTCCGCCAGAGTACTACCTTAAAGGTTTCTAACCAACTCAGGCGGTGCAGCGCAAAAGCATAACCATCATTGGCGGCGGATTTTCTGGCTCCATGCTAGCTGTTCAGCTGGCCCGGCTGGCCGGCGACCAGCCCTTTGCCTGCGACGTGCATCTGGTGGAACCCCGGCCGGTACCCGGGCCGGGCTTAGCTTACACGGCCCGGCGGCCCGAATACCTGCTCAACGTGCGCAGCGAGGCCCTGAGCGCTTTCCCCGATCAGCCCGACCACTTTGAGAACTGGCTGCGTATTACGGGTCCGCCCGAGTATTGCGCCCAGGATTTTTGCTCGCGCCAGAACTACGGCCGCTACCTCCAGCAACTGGTAGGCCAGGTGCTGGAATGGCCTTCCCTGAATGGCATCAAAGGCCACTGGCACAACCAAACAGCCCGCTCGATAACCCTCAACCCCGATGGCGGCCCCGGAGCGGTGGTGAGACTACGCAACGATACCATCATCCGCACCGATTACGTGGTGCTGGCCTTGGGCAACTTCCCGCCGCCCCCGCCTACCCGGGGAACGGGCAGTACGGCCTACCTGAACGCGCCGACTTATCACGGTAACCCCTGGGCAGTGGGCGCGTTGCGCGATATTGCATCCGACGAATCGGTGTTGCTCATCGGCACTGGTCTCACGGCAGTCGATATTTTGCTGGGTTTGCGAGCAGACGGGCACCGTGGACCAGTAACCGTAGTGTCGGAGCACGGGCGTTGGCCAGTAGCCCATTGCGCGTCGGCTGCGCCCTACCCAAGCTTTTACGCCGCCGAACTAGCCGGCCTGACCACCGTTGGGGAGGTGTTGCGGGTGGTGCATCGGCACCTGCGGGCCTCCCACGCCCAGAACCACGACTGGCGGCCGGTGCTCGATTGTCTGCGGCCCGATTTAGGCCGTATCTGGGCAGCCTGGCCGTTGGCCGAGCAAGCGCGGTTTCTGCGCCATCTGGCCAGCCGGTGGTCGGTAGCCCGCCACCGCAGCCCCCCTGGCAACGCGGCCATTCTGCGGGAGATGCTGGACTCGGGTAGTGTAAAGCAGGAAACTGGCCGGGTTCAAGCTATTATGGCCACGCCCGAAGGCCTGCAGGTTCAAGTGCAGCAGAAGGTGGGAGTTGCCCGGACGCTGGTGGCCCAACATGTCATCAACTGCACGGGTCCGCTGCTCGATTACACCCGGATTCAGAGCCACTTAGTGAAGGATTTACGCGAGGAAGGCTATCTGGTACCCGATCCGCTACGGCTAGGCATCATTACCGACAACCACGGGGCACTCATCAATGCCGCCGGCCAAGCCTCGGAGGTGCTCTTTACCCTAGGGGCCAGCCGCCGGCCGGCTTATTTCGAATCGACTGCGGTACCCGAACTACGCGCCCAGGCCGTAGCCATGGCTCAGGAGCTAGGGCTCCGCCTGCAAAGCAGTTAGTAGAGTATCTTCACTAAAAAGCAAAAAAGTGGTTTCCTGATAACAGGAAACCACTTTTTTGCTTTTTAGCCCTCGCAATATTAAGCAGCCATCTGGTCGTCGTGCGAGTAGAGCGGCAGTACCCGGGTATCGGTACCGGGCTCGGGGAAAGACAGCACGGGCATGTTCGGGTACTGCTGGCTGACTGGAGCACTGCGGCGCAGGGCCCGCATGAGCAGGTACTTGTATCTCTCGGCATCGGCCAGGGCAGCTTCCACAGCTTGCAGGGCGTCGGTATAGGCTACTACAGGCACGAATTCGGCCGAATCACCAGTCGGATAAGTCAGCTCGAACGTGGGGCAAGTGAGGTACTCGGCAGGGCTTTTCATGAGGCAGCAAGATAGGCGTTTAGATGACAACTAACTAACCTTATTAGCAGGTTTTTGATTCCCTGGAATTCGCTTATTTTTCTTGCCTGAAACTACCCTGAACCCAAAAAGCTAGGCCTTTATTTTTAGCACCAGCTTACCGAATTGCAATCCTTTTTCCATCCGGCGCAGGGCCTGCTCACCCTTGGCCAGCGGAAAGGTTTCGTCGACGACCGGTACCAGCTTGTGCTGTTCAAACAGGCGAACCATCGCGGCAAAATCCTGCTTGGTGCCCATCGTGGAACCTAGCAGCGACAGTTGTTTCCAGAATACCTTGCGGGCCGCTAGTTCGGGCACATCGCCCTGAGTGGCCCCGTAGAACACAATGCGGCCACCGGGTTCAGCGGCATCAATCAGGTTGTTGAAGCCCGGGCCGGCAGCACTATCAATGATAACGTGGAAACCGCCCCCGGCCTGCTTGGTGAGTGCGGAAGGCCATTTTTCCGTGTTGTAGCTGATGCCGCCCCGGGCACCCAGTTCTACGGCCTGGGCAATTTTATCGGCCGAACTCGACGTTACCCACACCTCGGCCCCGATGGCTACGGCCATTTGCAGGGCCAGCAACGCCACGCCCCCGCCCACACCGCTGATGAGGACCCGCTCGTCGGGCTGTATCTGGGCGCGGGTAAAGGCGGCCCGGTAGGCCGTTACGCCGCCCAAGGGCAGGGCAGCAGCTTGCTCGAAGCTCAGATGGGCTGGTTTGGCATGTACCGCCGTTGCTGGCACGCACACGTATTCGGCAAAGGTACCGTCTTGGGGCAGGCCCAGAATCTGAAAATCGCGGCCCTGCGCGGCGGGGTTGGTACCCCAGTCCTGGCCAGGGTTGATGAGCACGGCCTGATGCAACAGTTCCGCGTCGACGCCTTCGCCGAGGGCCGTTACAGTGCCAGCCCCATCGGAACCCAGAACGATGGGAAACTTGAGGCCGGCGTATTGGCCCTGCTGAATCCAAACGTCGCGGTGGTTGAGGGCGGCGGCGTGCAGCTGCACCTGTACCTGGCCAGCGGCAGGCTGAGGAGTGGGCACCTGCTCGTAGGCGAGGGGCTGGTTGATACCGTGAAGTACGAGGGCTTGCATAAATGAATTACTAAAAAGTGGAAGACAAATTAGTGAGGGCAATGAACGTCAGCCTTATTCTGTAGTGCCTTTCTCGGCGCATCTCTGCTTCGGCTTGCTACGCCGACGGCTACAGTTACAGAAACCGGGCTTGCAGTTCCGGTGTGGGTAGCCAGCACGATTCCTGGCGGCCGAACCAGCGGTAACGATACCGGGCAATGAGGCGGTATACGGCATCGCGCAGAGGACGCGGAAACCACCGGCCGGCACGGGCCAGTACTGCCCACCGGCCGCCCAGCCGCGCCAAAATGCCGAGCGCCGCTGCCGAATGGGTGTAGGCCTTTCCGTCGGCCAGCAACACCACCGAATCGGGGGTGCTGGGCGCCGGCAGCTTGTGGGCCGTCAGCAACTCCTGCCCCGCTGCCGACTGCAACGCCGCAAACCGGAACTGCCCGGCGGCATCGTGCTGAATGACGAATTGTACGAACCCGTTGCATAGGTTGCAGACGCCATCAAAGAGAATAACGGAGGGTTGGCCGGACATGGGCGGAAGAGGTAGTGAATTAGTCAGGACTATCGGACGGGGCGGATTGTTTTGGCAGCTGGCCCTCCTGCCCATCGTCTTCCGGCAGCAGATCCTGGTACCAGAACCCTACTTCGGCCGCGCCGGAACCGGCGGGGGCCGGGTACGTACGCCGCACCAACTCGCCGCGCCGGAACGCGATGGGGTGGCTGAAATAGGGTGCCTCGAATACGAAGCTGTGGTACTCGCCGTTTTCGCCGCAGGAGTCCACGCCCGGCGGTAAATCGCGCAGGAAATCGGCGTTCAGCTCGCGGCCACAGAAACTCCGGTCGAGGTACTGCTCATTTACGCACACCACTACCGCCCGGAAACCCAGGGCCAGAAACTCGGCCAACAGCTCGCAGTTAGGGCGCTGCCAGAGCGGGAAAACGGCTTCCAGGCCCAGCAACGACAACTGCTGCTCCCGGTAACGGCGCAAATCTTCCAGAAAAATGTCGCCGAACACGGCCCGCGTTACGCCCCGGGCCGTCAGCGGGTCGAGGGCGGCGCGCATCAGATGCTCGTAGTCGGCCATAGCGGGGCTTTCGGGTAGGTTGAGACGGGTGAGCGGCAGGCCCAGCCGCTGGGCCTGCGCTTCGAGCATAGCTACCCGTACCCCATGCATCGACACGCGGCCGTAGTGGGCGTTCACGCTGGTCAGCAAATCGGTGACGTGCAGCGTGGGGTCGCGCAGGGCGTGGTAGAGGGCCAGGGCCGAATCTTTGCCCCCGCTCCAGTTCATAACGGTTAAACTAGGCATGGGCCGAAGGTACGGCCTCAGCCGCGAGCCCCGGGTTGATTTCGCGCAACCCCAACCCGCTTCGGCACGTTTGCCCAGCAGCCCTTCAGGGCCCGGCTTATCTCCTCCGAATCCTTCTTCTTATGAATCGTCTGCTTTCTTTCTGCCTGCTCGGTACGCTTGGCGCGGCCCTCACTGCCTGCGACTACAGCAACACGCCCGGCAAAGACACCCAGTTCAGCCAGGATTTTACCAATGCGCCGGAGGCCACGGCCACCGAAACCAACCTCGACAGCGTCAGCCAGAGCCAGGATGCCTATACGCCCATCGGTAAAGGGTCGGCCGCCGACCAGAAAACGTCCGTAAATTCGGCCGTCGACGCTCAACCAGGCAACTCGCCGGTCAACTCCATGCCCCAGACCAATACCGAAGCCAAGGCTTCAACCCGCGAAAACTAAGTTTTAGGCGGCTTTGCAGCCGTTTTAGCACCCGGGATTTTCCCGGCTCCACCCCTTACCTGCTCTCCTTCCTGTACCACAACGCCCCTCCGGACTATCCGGGGGGGCGTTGCAGGTTTACGGGCTTTTTGTTGACCAGAGCTTGCAGGAAGCGTGCTTACAGGTTCCAGGAACGAGGCTGAGGCTTGCCCACGTCGGTGCCCTTGGTGAGGGCCAGGCCGAAGCCCAGGGCCACCAAGTCTTCTAAGCCGCCCACGATGCCGCCCGGCAACCCCGATTCGAGGGTCGCGCGCTTGCGCAGGAAGTAGCTCAGGTAGGTAGCGGCCACGGCGGCCAGTCCGCCCAACACGGCTCCATTAAGGGGTTTGTCGTGGCTAACGCGGAAGATGGTGGCTCCCACCAGCGCCCCCGAGGCCGCCCGGCCCAGTAGCCCGGCGGCCGCAATCCGGTCGGGCGTCCCGGATAGCTTGTCGCCTATCGTTTCGCCGACTGACAGCAGCCTGAAGCCCCAGCCAACCCAGTTTTTTTGCATGTAGCGCAACGGTGAGCCGGCCAGCGCCTGCGGGTGGTAGGTGTGCAGATTGCTGCTGAGCAAGGCAGGGGCCGTCATGCTTCGGAAGCCGGCCAGGGCTCCCAGGCCCACGGTTTGCCAATGATATTTAGTCATAACAGAGAAGTTGAATCGCTTGAAAAGGTGGAGCCTTTTCTAACGCAACCCGCGCCTTGGTGGTTGGAAACACAGCAAATGAGAACCGTTCATTCAGCGCATGTGGCTTGATGCGCCACATGCGCTGAATGAACGGTTCTCATTTAACTTTTCAATCCTCAATCTTACTTCTGGCTGGCCGCCCAAGTGTCCATTTTACGTTCGAGCACGGCCAATGGCATCACGCCGTCGTGCAGCAGCTCGTCATGGAAGTCGCTCAGGATGAAGTGGGCGCGGTTCTGGCCGGCATACTCCTCGCGCAGGCGGTTGGCGTTGCCGCCCAGCTGCTGCTCGTACTTCTGGCGCAGCTCCCGGATTTTAAGCGCCCCGATCTTATAGCTCAGCGCCTGGCCCGGAATAGCCATGTAGCGCTCAATTTCGGCTGTGGCCCCTTCCTCACTGATGGCCTCGTTGGCCATCATGTACCGGATGGCTTCCTCCCGGCTCATGTTTTTGGTGTGCATCGCCACGTCTACTACTAGGCGTACGGCGCGGTGCATTTCGTCGCCGAGGGCGCCCATGTACTGGTAGGGGTCGGTGTAGAGGCCCAACTCCTTGCCCAGGCTTTCGGAGTAAAGCGCCCAGCCTTCGCCCATGGCCCCGTACCAGGCAAAGCGCCGGAACTTGGGCAGGTCGGTGTTTTCCTGCTGCAACGATATTTGGTAGTGGTGGCCCGGAATGGCTTCGTGCAGAAATAGCGACTCCATGCCCGAGGTTACGTTGAACTTGGTGGCATCCAGAATCGGGATGTAGAACACGCCGGGGCGGGAGCCGTCGGGGCTGCCCTGGTTGTACTCGGCCGAGGCCGAGGCCGCCCGGAAGTCTTCGGTCTGGCGGATTTCGAACGGCGTTTTGGGCGTGCGGCCGAACATCGTTTTCAGGTTGGGCTCCATCTTGGCCTGAATGGCCCGGAAAGCGTCCAGCACCTCGGCGGGCGTTTTATAGGGCATCAGCTTGGGGTCGGTTTTGAGGGACTCGAAGAAGGCCTTCAGGCTGCCCTTGAAGCCCACCTGCTGCTTCACCTTCTCCATTTCCTGCCGGATGCGGGCCACTTCCTGGCGGCCGGTCTGGTAGATTTCCTCCGGCGTCTTGTCTGTGGTGGTCCACGTTTTCACGTAGTACTTGTAGAGCTCGGGGCCACCCGGAATAGCCGAAATGCCGGTGCTGGCGCGCGCCTTAGGCAGGTATTCCGTTTCGAGGAAGTCGCCCAGTTTCTTGTAGGCGGGCACCAGTTCCGTGAGGATGGCCGCCTGATAGGCCTTGGTGAGGCGCTCCTTATCGGCAGCGGCCATACCGGCGGGCAGCTTCGTGATGGGGCCATAGAACAGGCTTTTGGTGGCGTCCGTGGTTTCCATGGCCCGCATCTGCGGAATCATTTTTACCACCAGCGCCCGGGGCAGCACTACGCCGGCCTCCATGCCCTGGCGGAAGTTGCTGATGGCCGTATCGGCCCACACCGAGAACCCCTTCACGCGGCCCAGCCAGTTGTCGTAGTCCTGGGCCGTTTTAAAGGGCTGCACGCCCTCGCCCGAGCCGTACTGGCCCATGCTGATAGGCAGGCCCCAGAACTGCTGGAAGGGCATCATCCAGGTATTGAGCTTCAGGCCTTCGAGCTTGTTAGTGAGGTCGTATTCGAAGATGTCGTAGCTGGTTTTGTCGTTGGTGGCCAGCTCCGCGCGCTTGAATTTGTGCAGACCATCGAGGTACTTCTGGTAGAAGCCGCGCAGCTGCTCGCGGAAGGCCCGGGTGCCGTCGTTGGGCAACTGGTCGTTGAAGCGGTTGTCACCCTGAGTAGTGGCTTCGAGCGGGAACAGGCGGGCGTTTTCTTCCCAATAGTAAGCAAAGAGCTGGTCGATGTCCTTCACGTTGGTCAGATTCGGCACGGTGTAAGCGGCATTGTCGTCGGCCGGTTTCTGCTGGTTGCAGCCCGCCAGCAGCGCACCGGCCAGCAGCGCGGTAAGTACTATTTTCTTCATCAGGATCACGAATTAGCACGGATTTTAACGGATTTTGTGGGTGGGCCCGTTCTAATACCGGAAAGGTAAGCACAACTGTCCTTCCCTGGCTTCCATTGGCCCAAAAGTCAACCTTTGCACGGCAGTTGGGTTATAAGGGCTTATTCAACTAAACCCTCCCTCATGGAAAAGTTAACTGGCAAAACGGCCCTCGTTACGGGCGCAGGTAAAGGAATCGGGCGCGCTATTGCCGTGGCCCTGGCCCAGGAAGGCGTGCGCGTGGCCCTGCTGGCCCGCACCGAAAAGGACCTGCAAGCCGTAGCCCAGGAAATAAAGAAACTCGGCGGCCCCGCCGCCGTGGTGGTAGTAGCCGACGTAGCCGACCGCGCCGACGTGGAGAAGGCCGTGAGCACCGCCCTCGGCGAACTGGGCACCATTGATATTCTCATCAACAATGCCGGCATCGGCACCTTCGCCAAAGTCCTGGACATGGAGCCGGCCGAGTGGGAGAAAATCATTCAGGTGAACTTACTGGGCGCCTACTACACCACCCGCGCCGTGCTGCCCCAGATGGTGGAGCGCCAGACCGGCGACATCATCAACGTGGCCTCCACGGCCGGTTTGCGGGCCTCGGCGGGCGGCAGCGCATACAGCGCCTCCAAGTTCGCGCTGCTGGGCTTCACCGAGTCCTTGATGCAGGAAGTGCGCAAGCAGAACATCCGCGTGTCGGCCCTAACGCCTAGCACCGTGGCCACCGAGCTGGCCACCAGCAACAACCTGACCGACGGCAACCCCGACAAGGTGATGCAGCCCGAAGACTTGGCCGAAATCGTCATCAGCCAGCTCAAACTCAACCGCCGTATCTTCATCAAGGAAGCCAGCATGTGGAGCACGAACCCCTAGCGGTGAGTGACTCGGTGAATGAGTGATGGTTCAGTCGTGACGAGCAACGCGAAGCAGACCATCCTTTTCTGAGCTTGTAGCCTTTCAACACAAAGCCCCTAACGTGCGTACGTCAGGGGCTTTGCGCTTATCCAGGGTTTCTGATTGCGCGAATGACATACTGCTTCGTGCTGCTCGCCATAACCAGTCACTCATTCACTCTTTTTCACCCGCTCCAGCACCAGCTGGTTCATGGGGTTGGGCGTAAGGCCGCGCACGTTATTCTGGGTGAGGCGCACGACTTCATCATAATACACCGAAATAACGGGGCATTCTTCCACCACAATGCGGTCCATTTGCTGGTAGAGGGCGTAGCGTTTTGCGTCGTTCTGCTCCAGCTTGGCCTGCTGGTAAAGCTGGTCGTAGGCGGGGCTTTGGAAGTGGGTTTTGTTGGGGCCGGCTGGCGCGAAGTTGGGACTGTAGAACAGGGCCAGGTAGTTTTCGGCGTCGGGGTAGTCGCCGAGCCAACTGCGGGTGAAGAAAGCGGCGCGGCCGTTGTCAATCATTTCGCCGTGGGCCGCGCCCTGGTTCACGTCAATTTCGACCTGCACGCCCACCTCGGCCCACTTTTTCTGGTAGTATTCACAGTATTCCTTGGTTTCAGCCACCGTGTTCAGGCGCAGGCGCAACGGCTTGCCGGGGCCGTAACCAGCTTCCTTTAGCAGCTGCCGCGCCTTAGTGGGTTGGTAGGTGTAGCCGGGCACTTTCACGGCGCTGAATGAGGGCAATGAGGCCGGCACGAAGCCCGAAATACCCGGCTGGCCTACGTTGTTGAGAAAGTAGGCCAGCAGTTCGGGCTTATTGAGGGCGTAGTTGAGGGCCTGACGCACCCGCTTGTCCTGGAGGGCGCGGCCGGTGGTGAGATTGTCGCCGCGCAAGTTGCGCAGGTCCTGTTGCATGCCAATGTACTCGGTGTTGAGGTAGGGTACCTTCTGAATCCGAAACTTGCCCCGGAAATCCTCGCGCACCTCGCCGTCGGGATACATAATCAGGTCGCGGGAGCCACTCCGGATGCCGCTCAGAAAGTCGAGCTTGCCCTGCATGAAAGTTAGGAACTCGGTTTTGCGGTCCTGAATGAAGGTGATCTGCACCGCATCGAGGTAGGGCAGCTGCTTCCCCTGCGCGTCCTTTTTCCAGTAAGTGGGGTTGCGGTGGTAGATGATGGCGTTGCCCTCGTCCCACTCCTTGAATAGAAACGGGCCGGTGCCCACCGGATGGGCCCGGAAGTCCTTGCCCCACTTCTCCACGGCCTCGCGGGGCACCACGTAGGCGTAGGGCATGGTGAGGATGCCCAGAAACGGAATAAATGGCTCCTTGAGGTGGATGCGCAGCGTGGAGTCGTTCAGGGCCACGAAGCAGGTATCCGACGGCTCGCCACCGGCCTGCTCCAGCACCTTACCCCGGAAAATCCAGCCGCCGGGACTGGCCGTGGCCCCGTCGAGCAACCGTTTAAAGGAATACACGAAATCCTGGGCCACCACGCGCCGGCCCTTACCGCCGGTAAACACGGCGTTATCGTGGAAACGCACGTCGGGCCGCAGCCAGAACGTGTAGGTGGTGCCGTCGGGCGAGACGCGGTAGCGGCGGGCCACGCCGGGGCCGGGCCGCAGGCTGTCGTCGAGCTCGACCAAGCCGTTGTAGAGCTGGGTAGTAGCCCAGGTGTTGGCCTGGTTGCGGGCGAAGGCCGGGTCGAGCGACGTGAGGCTTTCGGGCTGGTTGTAGCGGAACACGCGGCGCTCATCGGTGGGCGGGGCGGGCTCGGTGCAGGAAGTGAGCCCGGACAACAAACCGAGCGGCAAAAAGAGGGCAAAACGAGCGGCGCGGCGCGAAAACGGGAGCATGGGAACCGTGAAACAGTGTAGGAGAACCGTGAAACAGTGTATATTTGCCAAAGGTATCCCATCCTGGGCTTGCGGCCTTCGTGCCAAGCTCCTTCTCCTTCCCCGCTATGAATCTGACCTACTACGGACACTCCTGCTTCCTGCTCGAAGCCGGGGGCAGCCACGTTTTATTCGACCCCTTTATCCGCCCCAACCCGTTGGCTAAAGACGTAAACGTGGACGAGATACAGGCTGATTACATCCTGCTCAGCCACGGCCACGGCGACCATGTAGCCGACGTCGAGGAAATCGGCAAGCGCACCGGTGCCAAGCTGGTGGGCATGTTCGAGGTATTGGCTTGGTTTGAAGCCAAGGGCCTCAACGGCGACCTGAAAATGAACATCGGTGGCACCGTAGAACTGCCCTTCGGCACGGTGCAGATGGTGGCGGCCACCCACTCCAGCTCGATGCCCGACGGCAGCTACGGCGGACTGGCGGCTGGTTTTGTTGTTGAAGCGGAAGGTAAAACCCTCTACTTCGCCGGCGACTCGGCCCTGACTTACGACATGAAGATGGTAGGGGAGCGGAACGAAATAGACTACGCCCTGCTGCCCATCGGCGACCATTTCACGATGGGCATCGACGACGCGCTGGTAGCTGCCAACTGGACCGGAGCGGCCAAGGTTATCGGCATGCATTACGACACCTTCCCCCCCATCGCCATCGACCACGACCAGACGCAGGCCAAAGCCCGCGAAGCTGGCCAGGAGCTGATCCTGATGAAAGTTGGCGAAACCATAACTCTTTGATTTTTAGCTGTTGGCTGATAGCTGTTAGCTGATAGCTCTTTTTATTCTGAACTTGCGACAAGCTAACAGCTAACAGCTGATAGCCTACAGCTTTCCAAACCTCATGGGCAAAATTATTGCGGTAGCTAACCAGAAGGGCGGCGTGGGAAAAACCACTTCCTCGATCAACCTCGCGGCCTCGCTGGCGGCGCTGGAATATCGGACCCTGCTCGTGGACGCCGACCCCCAGGCCAACGCCACTTCCGGCGTAGGCTTCGACCCCAAGGACATCCAGAACAGCATTTACGAGTGCATGGTGGACGGCATCAACGCCCAGGACATCATCATTCAAACCAACGTGCTGCCCCACCTCGACCTGATGCCCTCGCACATCGATTTGGTGGGCGCCGAGGTGGAGATGATCAACCTGCCTAACCGGGAGGAGAAGATGAAGGACGCCCTGCGCCCGCTGGCTGACCTCTACGACTTCATCATTATCGACTGCTCGCCCTCCCTGGGCCTGATTACGGTGAATGCCCTCACGGCTGCCCACTCGGTTATCATTCCGGTGCAGTGCGAGTACTTCGCCCTCGAAGGCCTGGGCAAGCTGCTCAACACGGTCAAAATCATCCAAAGCCGCCTCAACGAGGAGCTCGAAATCGAGGGCATTCTGCTCACGATGTACGATGTGCGCCTGCGCCTGAGCAACCAAGTGGTGGAGGAAGTGCGGCTCCACTTCCAGCAACTGGTGTTCGACACCATCATACCGCGCAACGTGAAGCTGAGCGAATCGCCCAGCTTCGGCATCCCGGTTATCTTGCACGACGCCGAAAGCAAGGGCAGCATCAGCTACCTCAACCTGGCCCGGGAAATCGTGGAAAAGAACATTGAGATGCTCAACGGAACCGGTAGCGAGGAGCCGGAAGACGCCCACGAGGACACGGCAGCGTAGGTTTTTGAGGAGTTAAACGGGAACGTCATTCAGAGCGAAGCGAAGCATCTCGCGTGCTGATCATTGTGGTAGTAACCCAACGATTAGCACGCGAGATGCTTCGCTTCGCTCTGAATGACGTTCCCGTTTAAAGTACAGCTACCCTGTTCCTCACGATTAGCCTCTAACAACTGTTTCACGCTTTTCTTTTGGCGTGGAACAAATTTTCCCCGGGCTTCCCGCGGGTTTGTGTATTTTTGGTTTCCGCTTTGGCTCCGTGCTATTGGGTGAAGGCGGCTTGCAGTTATGACTGAAAAAAACGACGACAAGAATACGTCCGCGGCGGCTCCCAAGCGCCGGGTCGGCGGCCTGGGCCGGGGCCTAAACGCGCTGATTGAGGGCAGCTACGAGAAGAAGAGCGAGCGGATGGGCCTCGTGCCCCACCCCGTGAACTCGGTTGGCCTGATTCCGGTTGGCCAGATTCAGGCTAACCCCTACCAGCCCCGTACTCACTTCGACCAGGACGCGCTGCAGGACTTGGCCGAGAGCATTCGGGTGCAGGGTATCATCCAGCCCGTGACGCTACGCCAGACCGGCACCAACTCCTACCAGCTCATCAGCGGCGAACGGCGCCTGCAGGCCTCCAAACTGGCGGGCCTCGACGCCATTCCGGCCTATATCCGCAAGGCCGACGACCAGCAGATGCTGGAAATGGCCCTGATTGAGAACATCCAGCGCGAAAACCTCAACGCCATCGAAATTGCCCTTAGCTACCAGCGTTTGGTGAGCGAGTGTAACCTCAAGCAGGAGGAGCTGGGGGAGCGGGTAGGCAAAAACCGCTCGACCGTCACCAACTACTTGCGCCTGCTCAAGCTTCCGCCCGACATCCAGATCGGCCTGCGCGACACGATTATCAGCATGGGCCACGCCCGCGCCCTGATCAGCATCGAAAGCATGGACCAGCAGCTGGAGCTATTCCGCCGCATCGTCGATGAAGACCTCTCGGTACGCAAGGTGGAGCAGCTCGTGCGCAACGGCGGCAGCGCAGCCCCTACCGATGGCGCCCGCAAGCCCACCCAACCGGCCGAACCCACGGTGCCGGTAGCCGAAATCAAGCGTACCGAGCGCCACCTGTCGGAGCGCTTCGGCAGCCGCGTACTGGTGAAGCCGGGCCCCCAGGGCCGGGGCGAAATCAAAATTGCCTTCGACTCAGTGGAAGACATGCAGCGCATCCTGCACATTCTGCAACCCGCTTAACGCATGCAGGCTAAGGGCGGAACCAGGTTCCGCCCTTTTTGCCTCACTACTTATTCGGGCGTGTACTAGCGGGCCAGCAGTAGCCGTTGGAAGATGGTCGGGAGTTCCGGCCTCACTAGCAGCTATTGGGGTTCGTTTTTATTTAAATGCTTCGTCAGGATGTTTGCTTTTCGCTTCTTTTCGGCCGCCTTGCTCCTGTCGGGGCTCAGCTTGTGCCATGCTCCCGCCGCCCGGGCCCAGGTAGTAACCGAAGGCCCCGACTCGGTGCGCATCGCCACCCGGCCGGTGGCCGATTCGACCAGGCGCACCGAGCGGCTGCTGGGCCTGCCCGTAACGCGGCCTCAGAAGGCGGCCCTGCTGGCGCTGGCATTGCCCGGCGCCGGCCAGATCTACAACCACCGCTACTGGAAGCTGCCCCTCGTGTATGGCGGGTTGGGCGGCGTGGGCTACGGGCTGTTTTTCTACCAGTCGCGCTATCGGCAGTACGTCGATGGCAAAAACCAGCTACTCGACAATCCCGGAATGAAGCTGAGCGACTTAGACGGCAAGGAGGTACGACTGGAAACCAGCGCGGCTAACGTGGAGCGCGGCGTTGTGTTCTACCGTCGAAACCGCGACACGTTCATCGCCTACACGGCGCTGGTGTACGGCATTACCGTGCTGGATGCACTAGTCGATGCTCACTTGCGCGACTTCGACATCAGCGACGATCTGAGCCTGCGCCTCGACCCGGCCCTGCTGCCGGGCCGGGGCACGATGCCCGGCGCGGGGCTGGCCCTCTCGCTACACCTAAAGCGGTAAGCGGCGGCCGGCGGCGAAATAACCAGAGTCCCGGATGCTCCTTTTCTACTTGGCATTGCGGCGGAAATCTGACTCCAACCGCTTTTTCCCGCCAGCAGTTCTTTTATATAGTTTAACTTCTGATTTTCAGCTTTCGCACATGAATATTCTCCTGATTGGCTACGGTAAAATGGGTCGGGCCATCGAAGCCCAGGCCCAAGCCCAGGGCCACCAGATTGCCGGCATCATCGACCCTTCGCATCCCGACGTACGCATCACCGATTTCACGCCCTCCCAGGTAGATGTGGCCATCGAGTTCACCCATCCCGACGCGGCCTTTCAGAACGTGGCGGCCTGCCTGAAGCAGGGCCTGCCGGTCGTCTGCGGCTCGACGGGCTGGCTCCACCATTTCGCCGAGGCGCAAGCCCTGAGCGCGCAGACCAATACGCCGCTGTTTTATGCTTCCAACTACAGCGTAGGCGTGAACCTGTTCTTTCATTTTAGCGAATACATGGCGGCCAAAATGCACCAGTTCGGCGGCTACGATGTGCAGGTACGCGAAATCCACCACACCCAAAAGGTCGACCAGCCCAGCGGCACGGCTCTCACGGTGGCCGAAGGCATCCTGCGCCACTTCCCCGGCAAAACCACCTGGCGCAACGACCTGACCACCGAAGCCCACGAACTGGCTGTTATTTCGGAGCGCGAGGGCGCGGTTATCGGGACGCACATTGTTACTTACTCCTCGCCCGCCGACACGCTGGAAATCAAGCACGAGGCCCACACCCGCGAGGGGTTTGTGCAAGGCGCCTTGCTGGCCGCCGAGTGGCTCCCGGGCCGCCAGGGCGTATTTGGGATGAAGGACTTATTAGGGATTTAAGGTTTGCCGGTTGAAAAGACGCCAAGCGAGAAAGCCAGCCCCTGCTCCATACTGCCCGCCACGGCGGTTTCAGCAGGCGCAGCGGCAGACGTTCTTCACCAGAATCACTTTTTAACTTTCTAACTTCCCGACTTGCTAACGTAGACATCATGGCAGTACAATCCTGGGAGAAATACCTCGAAAAGAACCCGTCGGCGCCGGTGCCGCCGGGTGGGCCCGTGCCCCCCAAAAAGCGCAAAAGCCCCGCCCGCGAGTGGGGCGACGCCATTCTGTTCGCGGTGGTGGCCGCCACACTCATCCGCTGGGCCACCTTCGAGGCCTACACCATCCCGACACCCAGCATGGAGCATACCCTGCTGGTGGGCGACTACCTGTTCGTGAGCAAGCTGCACTACGGCCCCCGCACGCCCCAGACGCCGCTGCAAGTGCCTCTTACCCACCAAACCGTGTGGGGCACCAGCCTCAAAAGCTACTCCGAGCTGATTCAGCTGCCCAGCTACCGGCTGCCTGGCTTCTCGGAGGTAAAAAACAACGATGTGGTGGTATTCAACGTGCCCTTCGAGGCCGAGCACCCCGCCGACCTGCGCACCAACTACATCAAGCGTTGCATCGGTATTGCCGGCGACGTACTCGAAGTGCGCCAGGGCCAGGTATTCATTAACGGGAAGCCCGCCGAGAATTTCCCCGAGATGCAGAGCAGCTACTTTATGCAGGTGCCCCAGTCGAACGATGACCTGCTGACGGCCTTCAAGGAGCACGGCGTGGTGGAGTACGACACGCCCGAGGGCCTGCCCTACCAGATGGACACCGAGCAGTACGGCCGGGGCTACGAGGTGAGCATGACCCGCGCCGCCTACGACTACTTCAAGCAGCAGCCCTACGTGAAGGGCATTATCGATCTGAAAACGCCCATTGGCCAGCGCGAACGGCAGGAGGTCTTCCCCAACAACCCCGACTACCCTTACAGCCAGCCCCTGCAAAACCCGCCCTACCCAAGCTGGAACAAGGACAACTATGGCCCCCTCCAGATTCCGAAGGAAGGCCAGACCGTGCAACTGACGCCCCAGAACTCGCCCCAGTACCTGAAAATCATCATGCGCTACGAGCACAACGAAGGCATCACGGCCGACGCCTCGGGCCAGATTCTGCAAAATGGTAAGCCGCTTACCAGCTACACTTTCAAGCAGGACTATTACTTCATGATGGGCGACAACCGCCATAACTCCCTCGATTCGCGCTTCTGGGGTTTCGTGCCCGCCGACCACATCGTGGGCAAGGCCGTCCTCATCTGGATGTCCGTCGACCCCAACGCCGACTTCGCCCACCGCATCCGCTGGAACCGCCTGTTCAACCTAGTACACTAAATCACAGATGTTGTGGATGTTGCAGATGAAAGGAATGACGTTCGGTAGCAAATAAGTGTGTTGTTATCGATGATCCAACAAGACAAAAGCCATTCTATCTGAATGGCTTTTGTCTTGTTGGGTAGATAGTCTCATCCGTTCTAGCGGCAGTTGAACATCATCCTTTTCATCTGCAACATCTGTGATCTATCTACCATTGAATCGGCTGCTCGCCGTGCTGCTGTAGGTAAGCATTGGTTTGGCTGAAGGGGCGGCTGCCGAAGAAGCCGCGGTCGGCAGCGTAGGGCGAGGGGTGAGCGGCCTTGAGCACGAGGTGCTTGCGGGCATCGATGATTTCGCCCTTCTTCTGGGCCGAAGCACCCCAGAGGATGAACACGACGTGCTCCTTTTGGTCGGAAATGGTTTGAATAACGGCATCGGTGAACTGCTCCCACCCTTTTTTCTGATGGCTGGCGGGTTCCTTGGCCCGCACCGTGAGCGTGGCGTTGAGCAGCAATACCCCCTGTTGGGCCCATCGGTCGAGGTTGCCGTTGGGCGCGGGGGCTGTATCAGGCAAATCGGCGGCTAGCTCCTTGAAGATATTCTGGAGTGAAGGCGGGGTGCGCACCCCCTCGGCCACCGAAAAACTCAGGCCGTGGGCCTGCCCCCGACCGTGGTAGGGGTCTTGGCCTAAAATCACTACCTTAAGATTCTCAAAAGGGCAGGCATCGAAGGCGTGGAAAATTTGAGAACCGGGCGGAAACACCTCGGCCGTGGCGTACTCGCCCTTCACAAAGGCAATTAGGTGCTGGAAGTAGGGCTTCTCGAATTCGGGCGCCAGCGCACGGCGCCAGCTTTCTTCAATCTTGACGGACATAGGAACCAGATTATTTTTTTAGTTTGAGGCGTCTTTGCTAGTTCGGGGCCCGTAGACAAACCAAAATGCGGCCCGTGCTGTTAGCTTTTTTCTTCTTTGGAACTCCGCCGTTATGAATACGACCACGACCCAGGGCGTTACCGTCAGCGTTACTACCAACTACCTGCCCGACTATTCGAGCCCGGGTCAGGAACATTACGTCTTCGCCTACAAAATTGATATCCGCAACAACAGCGAATATACTGTGAAGCTGTTGCGCCGCCACTGGTATATTTATGATGCCAACGGCGTAGTGCGCGAGGTAGAAGGCGAAGGCGTAGTAGGCCAGCAGCCCACCCTGGAGCCCGGCGAGTCGCATCAGTACGTATCGGGTTGCAACCTGAAGTCGGGCCTCGGCAAGATGCGCGGCACCTACCAGATGGAGCGCCTGATGGACGGCAGCGAGTTTGCCGTCGAAATTCCGGAGTTCACCCTCGTGGTTCCCTACCGCCTCAACTAGCCTAATTTGCCGTTTTGGGTTTAGTTAGCCGCCTTCGGGCGGCTTTTTTTATGGGCTAATGCACCGCTTTGCCCCATTGGCTGAATCCTGAAGCACGCCCGAAACCATAATTCTGAACGGCGCGGAGTAGCTTTGCCCAATTCCCATCTTTAGCCGGGAACGTGGCTACGCTTCGCCCTACTTCGTTTTGGTTTTTCAGGTTCTCAGCTACCTCCGTTTCCTCGGGCGCTCGGGCAATGCCCATGGGCTGCACTCGCCTTTCGTGTTCGGGCTTTATGCCCACGTTATCAACCACCAAGGCCCGTTTGCGGCCTATGAGGCCGTAGAAACCCGCCGCGCCGCGCTGCTGGCCGATGACACAGCTATTGCCGTGCGCGACTTCGGAGCGGGCTCCCGGGTGGCCGGGGCGGGCCGCACCCGCCGTCTGCGCGACATTGCCCGTACGGCCGCCAAACCCCCGGCGCTGGGGCAACTGCTGTTCCGGCTCGTCAACCACTTCGGGCCGCGCACGGTGGTAGAGCTGGGTACGTCCCTGGGCCTGACTACCGCCTACCTGGCCTTGGCCGACTCGCGGGCCCGGGTGCTCACCTTCGAGGGCTGCCCCGCCACAGCGGCCGTCGCTCACCAGACTTTCGCGGCCGTTGGTGCGACCAACGTGGAGCTTGTGGAAGGCAACCTCGACGACACGCTCGCTCCCGCCCTGGCCGCGTTGCCCGCGCCCGTCGATTTCGCCTTTTTCGACGGCAACCACCGCTACGAGCCCACGCTGCGCTACTTTGAGCAGCTCAACCGCCACCGCACCGACCACAGCGTATTCGTGCTCGACGACATACACTGGTCGGCCGAAATGGAGCAGGCCTGGGCAGCCATCCGCCAGCACCCCGACGTGACGCTCACCATCGACCTGTTCTACATCGGCCTCGTGTTCTTCCATCCCAACCTGCCCAAGCAGCATTTCACCCTCCGCTTCAATAACCCGTTGGACAAGCTACTGGAATGGACCCGGGTGTTTGGCTCCTAGTGGTTAGTGGTTAGTAAAGAACCGTCATTCTGAGCGCAGCGGAGCGTAGTCGAAGAATATCTACCGTTTTGTTGAAACGACAACGCAACAAAGCAGTAGAGATTCTTCGACTACGCTCCGCTGCGCTCAGAATGACGGTCTTTTATTACCGTTTACCGAACCGCTTCCCGCACACGGGTTAGCTTCACCAGCAGCTCTTCCAACTGGTCGAGAGCCAGCATGTTGGCACCGTCGGATTTGGCCGTAGCGGGGGTAGGATGGGTTTCGATGAACAGGCCATCGGCGCCCACGGCAATAGCGGCCTTGGCAATAGTTTCGATGAGCGCCGGCTGCCCCCCTGTGACGCCGCTGCTCTGGTTGGGGCGCTGCAACGAGTGCGTAACGTCCATGACCACCGGCACGCCGAAGGCCCGCATGGCAGGTAGGTTACGGAAGTCGACCACTAAATCGGAGTAACCAAATGAGTTGCCCCGGTCGGTAAGAATAACGTGCTCGTTGCCCGATTGCTTGATTTTATCCACTGCGAACTGCATCGATTCGCCGCTCAGGAATTGGCCTTTTTTCACGTTCACGACCTTGCCGGTCTGGGCAGCAGCCACCAGCAAATCGGTCTGCCGACACAGGAAAGCCGGAATCTGCAGCACATCGACGTACGCAGCTGCCATAGCGGCCTCGGCCGCTTCGTGAATGTCGGTTACGGTGGGCACCCCAATTTGCTGGCTTACTTTCTGGAGGATGCGCAGCGCCTTTTCGTCGCCGATGCCGGTGTAAGAATCGAGGCGGGAGCGATTGGCTTTGCGGTAAGAACCCTTGAAAATGAACGGAATCTGGAGCTTATCGGTCATGTGCTGTATGCGCTCGGCAATGCGTAGGGCCATGTCCTCGCCCTCAATAACGCAGGGGCCAGCCATCAGGAAAAACTGGCCGGAATTGGTATTGCGGAAGTGCGGCAGTGCGTTGGCTAGGGCTTCAATCATGGGATTTGGGAGTTTAGAGTGACAGCAATGGTCGGGGCGGGGCTTAGCTTCGCCCCGACCATTTTATTTCTTTTCCAGGCAGATGAACAGTTCCCGACCCTGGCGGGGCAGTAGCGAGTTGGTGGCCGTTTCGAAGTGAACAAAATCGAAATACGGTGCAAAATAGGCTTCGTACTCGGCGCGGGAGCCACCGAAGGGCGGGCCAGGCTGCGTGAACTCGGTATCAAAAAGCAGCCCTACGAGCTTACCACCGGGCCGAAGCAGATGGGCGCACTGGCGGGCATAGGCAGAACGTAGCGCCGGGTCGAGGGCGCAGAAAAAGGTTTGTTCTACGATGAGGTCGAAGGGCGGTGCTGGCGTCAGATCAAAGAAATCGGCCAGCAATAGGTGGTCTGCCGGGAAACCAGGTACACGCGCCTGCAAAGCCGCCAGGGCAGCGGGGGCCAGATCGGCTACCAGCACATTGGGCCAGCCGGCGCGGTGCAGAAACTCGGCTTCGTGGGCGCGGCCGGCCCCGGGCACGAGGATACGGCGAGCATCGGGCGGGCCGAGCTGGGTGAAATATTCGCGCAGCGGCGGCGTTATAGCCCCCGCATCCCAGCCAGTTTGGCCCGTCTCGTAGCGCTGTTGCCAATATGTGGCGTCGAAAGCTGATTTGGAGTACATATCGTGGCAGGGTTGTACCTTCGGCGCTTGCCGGAGTAAAGAACTCCGTTATTTTTGCCTCAAAGGTACTACCGCGCCCGCACTGTCCGGGCCTCACCAAACCCCTCTCGACTATGGAACAAGATCAGAACCCCGAGCCGAAGAACAACAACCGTATCCTGCTGATTGTCGCCCTTATTCTGGTGCTGTTGGGCATCAATGGGTTCCTGTTCTACATGAACCAGCAGAAAACCAAGCAGAATGAGATGCTCCAGGCTGATGTTGTAACCAAAGATGCCAAGCTCGAAGACCAGATTCGACAGTACGAAGCGCTGAAGGCCGATTATGAGCGCCAGAGCCAGGAGGTACAGGGTATGGGCCTGGCCAACGATTCGTTGGTAGCCAAGCTGGCCCAGATCAACACTGACTTGCTCAAGCTCCGCTCCTTCCGGTCCAGCAGCTTCAGCGTGGCTGAGCAGCGCCGCTTCAAGCAACGGGCCGCCAACTTCGAAACACAACTGCGTAAGAAGGACGAGGAAATCGTGCAGCTCAAGGCCGACAACGAAGCGCTTTACACCGAAGCCACCACCCTTAAAGAGCGCCAGAACAAGCTTACCGACACCATTTCGACGGTGGTCCGCTCCAACCAAGAGCTGAGCCAAAAAGTGGCCGTTGCCTCCCGCCTCCAGGCCGATAACATCCGCGTGGGCGTTATCAACAGCCGCGAAAAGGAGAAAGAGGACACTGACAACGAGTTCAAGGCCAAGCGGGTCGAGAAAGTCAAAGTCACCTTCAACCTGGCCCGCAACGACGTGTCGCCAAAGGAAACCAAGGAAATCATGATGCGCCTGATTGAGCCCGACGGCGCGGCGCTCTACAACCTGAGCACCGGCGGCGGTACGTTCATGATCGACGGCTCGGAAGCCTTCTACACCGCCAAGCAGGACCTGGTGTACGATAACACGCGCCAGCCCGTGCAGTTCGTGTACACCAAGGGTGCCCCCTACAAAACCGGCCTCCACACTGTAGAACTATATGAAGGCGGCGTGATGATCGGCAAGACCACGTTCACGCTCAAGTAGGATCACGGATTAGCACGAATTTTAACTGATTTCACAAATTTTGTAGCTGGCCCGACCGCTGCCGTGCTTTAGCCACGAAACAAAAGAAAGCCACCTCAGTTGAGGTGGCTTTCTCGTTTTCAATCGACTACAAAATCCGTGGAATCTGTTAAAATCCGTGCTAATCCGTGATCTGGGATTCGAAGTCGTCGAGCTTTTTAAGCGTGGCGGTGATATTCTCGGTGAACATGACCACGACGGAACCCGGGCGGGCAGTGGCCAGCACGTGGTCGATGGCGTCCATCTCGTGCTCGATATAAGTGATGGGCAGATCGGGGGCATCGAGGCATAGGCCACGGGTCATTAACTCCTTTAGTTCCTCGGCCGTTTTGCCGCGTAGGTCCTGGTCCTGACGCAGAATCACCTCATCGAAAATACGACCCACGATGCGCGAGAAGGCCAGCGTGTCTTCGTCGCGCCGGTCGCCGAGGCCCGAAATGACGCCCACTTTATGGGTTGCTTCGGTGGCTTCGAGGAACTGGGCGAACTTCTCCATGCCGTGGGCATTGTGGGCATAATCCACAATCACCTCAAACTCGGGGAATTTATAGACGTTCATGCGGCCCGGGGTTTTGGCACCCGATGGTACAAACGTGCGCAGCGCCAGCTTGATATCGTCCTTGTCGAAGCCGTAGCAGTAGCAGGCCAGGGCAGCGGCCATGGCATTCTCGATGTTAAACGTGGCCCGCCCGCCGAGCGTCACCGGGAATTCGGCGGCCCGGTCGATGCGCAGCTTGTAGCTGTTTTTGTAGATTGTGATATAGCCTTCCTCGTATACGGCCGCCAGCCCGCCGTTTTCAGCGTGCTCCCGGATGCGCGGGTTGTGCTCGTCCATGCTGAACAGAGCCACCCGGCAGTCGAGCTTTTCGCGCATGGCGTACACCAAATCGTCGTCGGCGTTGAGCACGGCCCAGCCGTTCTTGCGTACCGTGCGGGGCACTACGCTTTTCACAGCCGCCATTTCCTCCACCGTATAAATATCGCGCAGGCCCAAGTGGTCGGCAGCCACATTGGTCACCACGGCTACGTCGCAGGTATGGAAGCCCAGGCCCGAGCGCAGCATGCCGCCACGGGCCGTTTCGAGCACCGCGAAGTTCACCGTGGGGTCTTTGAGTACGAACTCGGCACTCTGGCCACCGGTGCAGTCGCCGCTTTGCAGCTGGGTGCCTTGGATGTAGATGCCGTTGGTGGTAGTATAGCCTACTTTATGTCCCTTGGAGGCCACGATGTGGGCCAGCAACTGGGTGGTAGTAGTTTTGCCGTTGGTGCCGGTAATGGCGAAAATTGGAATCCGGGCCTTGCTGCCGGGCGGAAATAGCATGTCGATAACAGGGGAGGCCACGTTGCGGCCCAGCCCCTGGGTGGGCGAAATATGCATCCGAAAGCCCGGAGCCGCATTTACCTCAATCACGGCGCCCCGGCTCTCATTAAGCGGAATGGCGATGTCGGAGGTCAGCAAATCGATGCCACAGATATCGAGGCCCACGATGCCGGCTACGCGCTCGGCCAGCAGCACGTTGTAGGGGTGCACGAGGTCGGTCACGTCGGTGGCCGTACCGCCAGTGCTGATGTTGGCCGTGCTCTTGAGGAACAGCTCCTCCGCTTCCGGCACCACCGAGGCCAGGCTCAAGCCCCGGGAAGCCAGCAGTTCCTGGGTATGGTGGTCGGCCTTGATGCTGGTGAGCACTTTTTCGTGGCCCACCCCCCGGCGCGGGTCCTCGTTTACTTTATCGATAAGCTCCTGCACGGTGCTGGTGCCATTGCCGGTTACGCTGGCCGGCGTACGCTTGGCGGCGGCAATCAGCTTGCCGTTCACCACTAGCAGCCGGAAGTCGAAGCCCTCCACGAGTTGCTCCACAATCACGGCCCGGGAATGCTCGCGGGCTGCCTTGAAGCCTTCCACGGCTTCATCCCAACTCTTGATGCCGATGGTGGCCCCGCGGCCGTGATTGCCGTCGAGGGGTTTGGTCACGATGGGGAAGCCTAGCTCCTCGATGGCCTCGCGCAGTTCATCCTCAGAATAGACGGTGGTGCCATTCGGTACGGGCACGCCGGCCTCGTCGAGCATGGCCTTGGTGCGGTTCTTATTGCCGGCCACCTCCACGCCCGCGTGGGAGGTGTAGCTGGTGGTAGTAGCCCAGATGCGCTTCTGGTTCACGCCGTAGCCGAGCTGAATAATATTGCTGTTCTTGAGTTGGATGTAGGGAATATTACGCGAAGCAGCTTCCGACACGATGCTCCAGGTGCTGGGACCGAAAAATTCCTCCTCCCGGATTTCGTGCAGCTCCTCGATCAGCCGATCCACGTTTACCGGGATGCCGTGGCAGATATCGTCCACGATTTGCACGGCCGCCTCGGCCGCCATACGGCCGGCCCGCTCCTCCTGGTAGGCCACTACCACAAACTCCACCCCCGGCTCGTAGGCCGGATACGATTTGCCCCAGTACACGGGCATACCTGCCATGCGCTGCAAGGCCAGCGCCACGTGCTGAATCACGTAGCTCAGCGGCTCACCATCGGTGAGTTGCTCGGCCGTGAGGGGTGGTTTCTTGAGGGCCGATTTGTCCGAGTCGGTGGGCAGGGTATCGGCCAGCCGGGGCAGCAGCACGGGCAATTGCTCCGCCAGCGCTGGCACTCCGCCCGACCATTTATCGGCCATGTCCTGCAAATCCACTTTCATTACAATCAAACGGTAATGTTTCACGGACCAGAAGCTGGGGCCGCGCATCGTGCGGAGATTAACGATTTTCATAAAAGGGAAAAGGAAGAAAAAACGGGTGGGTGCGCGTTTCTACGCGGGAACGGAATGTAAGGATAATGCGGCGGGAAACCGCAACCAGCTTTTTGGTTTCAGCTCGTCCGTAGTTGGTTCAGCCTCAGTCTCAACCGCTCCCATATTTTTTCCGGTTGAAATTATCCGGACACAAAAAGCCCCGGCTGAATTAAATCAACCGGGGCTTGAAAGCCTGCGAACAGGTAGAGGTGACGGGCGGATTCGAACCGCCGTAGGAGGTTTTGCAGACCTCTACCTAGCCGCTCGGTCACGTCACCGGGAGGGCTTTGAGGATGCAAACATACGCCTTAATCCGCAGGAGACCAAAGTCAGGGCGCTTTTTTCGGGCCCGATCCCGGTAAGTGGTTGGCGACGTGCAGCTTCTTTTTTAGGAATCAGTGATTAGGAAGGACCGTCATTCAGAGCATGTGCCTCTAGGTGCCACATGCTCTGAATGACGGTCCTTCCTAATCGCTAAAATAAAGAAGGCCCCGACTTGCGTCGGGGCCTTCATATTGGCTAGCAATAGTCGGTTACGACTACTCCTGCTCGTTGTCCATCATCTTGTCGCGCAGAGCCGACAGGGCATCGAGGTCGCCGAGGGTCGATTTCTCGGCCGTCGACGGCTTCTTCAGGTCGCTGAGCTTGCCTTCGCCCTGCGAAGCAGCACCGCTGGTCGAGGGCTTCTTCTTGGCGAACTTAGCAGCACGGCCTTCTTCCTCAGCCTGCTTGCTGTACACGGCGTTGTGCGAGAGCACTACGCGGCGGTCGTCCTTCGAGAACTCCAACACGCGGAACTCCAGCGATTCGCCATTTTCGGCCGTCGAACCATCCTCCTTCTGAAGCGACTTGGGGTAAGCGAAGCCTTCGATGCCGTAAGGCAATTCGAGCACCGCGCCGCGGTCGTTCTTGTCGATGATAGTAGCGGTGTGGATCGAGCCGGGGGTGAACACCGTCTGGAACGTATCCCAAGGGTTTTCCTCCAGCTGCTTGTGGCCCAGGGCCAAGCGGCGGTTGCTTACGTCCAGCTCCAATACTACCACGTCCAGACGGTCGCCCACCTTCACCATTTCGGATGGGTGCTTGATCTTCTTGGTCCACGACAGGTCCGAAACGTGCACGAGGCCGTCTACACCCTCTTCCAGCTCTACGAACAGGCCGAAGTTGGTCAGGTTGCGCACGAGGCCGTTGTGGTTGGTACCGATGGCATACTTCTCGGAGAAGTCGCCACGGGTCCATGGATCTTCGCTGAGCTGCTTGATGCCGAGGCTCATCTTGCGGTCTTCGCGGTCGAGGGTCAGAATCTGCGCCTCTACTACGTCGCCCTGCTTGATGAAGTCCTGCGGGTTGCGCAGGTGCTGGCTCCAGCTCATTTCCGACACGTGGATCAGGCCCTCTACGCCGGGGATGATTTCCATGAACGCGCCATAATCGGCAACGTTCACGATGCGGCCCTTCACCTTGGTGCCTACGCCCATGTCCTCGGGCAGCGAATCCCACGGATGCGGGGTCAGCTGCTTCAGGCCGAGGCTGATACGCTTCTTGGCTTCGTCGAAGTCAAGTACCACGATGTTGAGCTTCTGGTCGAGCTGCAGTACTTCGCTCGGGTGAGCGATGCGGCCCCACGAGATGTCGGTGATGTGCAACAGACCGTCGACACCGCCGAGGTCGATGAACACACCGAAGTTGGTCATGTTCTTGATAACGCCCTCCAGGATCTGGCCTTTCTCCAGGTTATTGAGGATGGCTTCGCGCTGCTTCTCGAGGTCTTTCTCGATGAGCACCTTGTGCGAAACAACCACGTTGTCGAACGCGGCGTTGATTTTCACCACTTTCACTTCCATGCGGCGACCCACATAAATGTCGAAGTCGCGAATAGGCTTCACGTCAATCTGCGAGCCGGGCAAGAAGGCTTCTACGCCGTCGAGGTCCATGATGAGGCCGCCTTTGGTGCGACGCTTCACCACGCCTTCGAGCACGGAGTCATTCTCCAGTGCGTCGTAGATGGCTTTCCAGGCCTGCTTGATTTTGGCTTTCTTACGGCTCAGGATGAGCTGGCCGTTGGCGTTTTCCTGCTCCTCGATGAATACCTCAACGGTGTCGCCGGCCTTCAGGTCGGGCAGGTCGCGGAATTCGGACAGGGGCACCAGACCATCGGACTTGAAGCCGATGTTCAGGATCACGTCGCGGTCGGTCATGCCAACTACGGTGCCGGTTACTACTTCTTCTTCCTGAACCGTGGTGAGTGTACCGCTGTACATCTCTTCCATTTCGGCGCGCTGCTCGGAGGTGTAATTACCACCGAAGCCGCTAGCGTCCACGTTGTCCCAGTCGAAATTGTCAACTAACTCTACTTGCTCTGCCATGATATATTGCAGTGGCCCTCTTGTACACGTCCGGCGCAGGGCCCGCCCCCGGAACGCGTTTTTGTTTGATACACAGCGCCAAAGCCCCGGTCCCGCCACCCTGGCGGGGGCGCAAAGATACGGAATGTAAGGCAGGAATGAAAAGGCCTTTATTCCTCGGCTGCAAAGCTCTTGGCCTTTCCCGAAAAGCGGCGCAATTCCTCCGCGCGCTGAGCCAGAATTACATCCTCATAGCGCGCTGCTTCGATGGCACTGTTCAGAGCGTGCAGGTTCAGTAGCGAAGCCAGCTGCTGCGTATTGCGAGCGGCAAGTGCCCGGACAATTTCTTCCGTTTCCTGCCGCCAGAGAGGCTGGTTGCTACTGGTGCGCTCGGATCTTAATAGTCCCTCCAGAAACGCCAGTAATCCAGGTTTTTGCGGTTTTATCTCAAGTAGCAGATCGGCAAATCGTTTCTCGATTGCAGCGTATAATTCGAGCAGTTCGACGGTTTTCTCGTGACCAAAAAGCTCGTTCATGGTATTTTCAACCTGTTATTATCCAATTTTTCTTCACGTTAACATATTCACAGCGCCGAAGCTCCAGTCCCGCCACCCTGACAGGAGCGCAAAGACACAGAATGTAAGGCAAGAATACGAGAGCACAATTATCACATTTAACTAACTTGCTCTGAAAGTCTATTATTATCAAATATGTCATTTAAGAATCTAGCTTACGCTGTTGCTTTTATGCTGAGCAGTTGTAGCACCTATCATGAACAATTCAGATCATTCTATCCAATCAAGGCTTGTAGCAAAGGTTTAACTGAAGAAGGAATTATCAGCCTGTACCGCGACAGTACGTTCCAAACGAATTTTCAAATACTACAACCGCTTGTTGCAAGAGACGCAGAGCGCAGAGGCGGAAAGGTTATTGGCGATTTAAAATTCATTAGTGATGGTTACTTTTTTGACTACCGGAGCAACAAAGTATTCATCCTTTACCACCCTGGAACAAGCATTTTTTACGGGTTTGATTTGTGCAACTGTGGTTATCCTATTTCACCATCTCAAGGATTGATTGGTCAAAATTGCGACCTGAGAATAGCGAGCATTAGTGTACTACAAAGTGATTCCGTAGTGAAGTTAGGTTGGGCAGATGCTGGCCCAGCATTGATAGAGTTTAAAAAGAGTATCCTGCCACTCATCCGCCGCAGGGTGACAAGCATAAAACCCTAGTAAACAGAAACAAGACGACCTATTCCGGTGGAATAGGCCGTCTTGTTTTAGCATTAATGTACTACTTACCGCCGCCCCAGCTCCCGCAGGTGGGCAACGTGAGAAGCTACGGCGTAGCGCATCTTCGGGTATTCGTTGTACTCGATGTTGAACTCCTCACACATCTGGCGGATGATTTTATTCAGGGCCGGGTAATGGACGTGGGATATGGTGGGGAACAAGTGGTGCTCAACCTGGAAGTTGAGGCCACCCACCAGCCAGCTGATGACCTTGTTGTCGGTGGCGAAATTGGCAGTGGTCCGGATCTGGTGAATGGCCCACTCATCCTCGATTTTGCGGGTGGTTTCGTGGGGCACCACAAAGCTGGTGTGCTCGACGGTATGGGCCAGCTGAAACACGATGCTGAGCGTGAAGCCGGCCACGGCGGCAAACATCAGAAAGCCGACCAGCCAGCCCAGGAACCCTACGGTATAAATCGGCAGGGCCACAAATAGGGCCAAGTGCAGCACCTTAAAGCCCCAGAACACGCCCTGGTCGGAGGCGGTCATCTTCTTGATGGATATTTCGCCGATTTTACCCTTGAAATACTTCTGGTAATCCATGAAGAAAATCCAGGCGATAAACAGCAGGGCATAGAAAAACCAGAAGTACAGGTGCTGGAAGCGGTGTAGCAACCGGCGGGGCTGCTCGGGGCTCAGACGCAGCCACGGCTGGGCGTCAAGGTCGTCGTCGACGCCTTCCACGTTGGTGTACATGTGGTGGATGAGGTTGTGCTTGTTGTGCCACATGAAGGAGTTGCCGCCCATCACGTTGAGGGTGAAGGCCGCGAACTGGTTCATCCATTTGCGCTTGCTGAACGAGCCGTGGGCCCCGTCGTGCATTACGTTGAAGCCGATGGCTGCGCCCAGCAGGCCCAGCAGCACGCACTCTACTACGCCTACCAACGCGGGCGGCGTCCAGAACACGAGGTGCAGGTACACGGCCACGAAGGCAGTAGTCAGCAGCAGGGCTTTGAAAAACAGGGCATTCCCGCCAGTCGTGGCTTTACCAGCGTCGGCGAAATAGGCATTCGTGCGGCGCTTCAACTCCTGATGAAAAGAGCGGGAAGCCGCGAATTTGGGGGCTTGCATGAAAAGGGGAAAAGGGAAGTAAGCCGGAAATAAGGCGGAAAGCCGCCAGCGTACCCGGCGCGGGTGCTATTGCAACAGCGCCGGATCGGAATTAGATCGGTACCTGGTTCGCAAAGGCCAATAAAGGTACGATTACGAAAGCCGTTCAGCTCTGCCTGGGTTTTCGAATACCGGGATTTTGCACATCCTAGAGAGCAAAAACATGGCCACCAGCGGGCGAAGCGCCCATATAACCTTATGCCAACAGCCCCGGCTACCGGTGCAAGACCGATGAGTCGGGGCTGTTGATGGCGATGCTGTTTTGATGTTACAAGTAGCGCGAGCGAAGAACGAGTGTCTTACCGGCTGGCTACCGCTGCGTTGCCGCCGCCAACGGGCAGGCCTGGCTTGAGCAGGGGCTGCAGGTCGGTGTAAGGCACGAATACGCTGATCTGACCGTAAGAAAAGGCCGCCACTTCGTAGGGCAGGTACACAAATACAGCTCCGCCACTGGTTAGGTACACGTTGCGTGTAACGGGCAGCGTTTTCACCTGCAAAGCCCCCGAAAGCGGTTCGTTGGCCTTCAGGCCCAATACAGGGCGGGCATACTGCCCCAGTAGCTTGGCCAGCTGGGGCTTGGTGCCGGCCCGGAAAATATCGTCGTAGCGCAAAACGCGGCCGGTGCGCAGGTCGTAGCTCTGCACGTAGGTGCCATACATACCGTGGGCTCCGCCCGAGTAATCGTAGCCGAAGAAGCCCAGGCTCAGCAGGTCGCCTTGGTTCCAGAGCACGTAGGAGTTGGCTTCCTGCTCGTAAGCCAGGGCGGCCACGGGCTGGTAGTCGTTCGGGTTCTTTTTGGCCGCCGCCAGCAGCGGGGCCGCGTCGGCGCGGTAGTCGCGGGTGAACAGGCGTAGATGTTCCTGCCAAACGGAATCGAGGGCCAGAGCGGGGGCTGTGTCGAGCGTATCGCCGTGCAGGCCGCGGCGGATGTGGGCCGCGATATCGGCTTGGTACGTTCCGCTGGCGGGCACCAGCGCCTGCATCGAAATTCGGCCGCTGATACTGTCTTCGGGGTGGCCGGGGCGAGGCAGCACTTCGGTGGTAAAACGCCGAACGCCGAACGCCATGCTGCTGCCCGGGCGTACTCGCCGCAGCTGTATAGGCTGCCCGTTGCGGGTACCCACCAACTGGCCGTTTTGCTCCCGTAGCCGCCACTGGGGACCGGCCGGCATCGTTGGGGTATCGTCCTCTTCATCGGCAGTGGCGGCGGCCAGTTCCTCGCTCAGGTTGCGCAGGTTAAGGCTGTCGGTACTGCCGCTGCCGGTATCGCCACCCAACTCGTAGGGATGGCCGTCGGGGCCGGCATAGAAGCCGACCACCCGGGAAGGCAGACTCGCAGCGGGCGCATTGCCCAGGCGCTGCAAGTGTAGAGTAATGGTATCGGAGGAGCCGGGTAGTACTCCACGGTACTGCCGGTACCAGGTACCGGCGTCGTTGCGGGGCTCCGCCACGGCGGCCGAAGCGGCGGCACCATCCGCAGTGGCAGTTGAGGTATCGGTGCCAGAATTACAGGCCGTCAGGAGCAGGCCTAGGGCTAGCGGGGCAAGGGGGAGAAAACGAAGGGATGCGCTCATGGCCCCAAAGAACGGGTTTTACTGGCATTCGTTCAACTCCATGCATTTTCTTGGCATTCGTTCGTCCGCGAAGCTCAACCAGGCGTATGTACAGACACGATTTTATTCCCGGGAGTCCCCGGGTGCTTTTCATTTCTGATTTCTTCCTTATGAATCACATCATTGCGGGCCAAGATGCCCACGGCAACGACATCAAGCTGGATTATATCGACCACGGCCAGGGCAAGCCAGTAGTGCTCATCCATGGCTGGCCGGCTTCCTATAAAATGTGGGAATACCAGCTCACAGCCCTCACCGACCAGGGATTCCGGGTTATTGCCTACACCCGCCGTGGCTTCGGCAACTCCAGCAAACCCTTCGAGGGCCACGACTACGATACCTACGCCGACGACCTGAAAGCTGTGCTCGACAAGTTGGATTTGCAGGACGTCACGCTGGTTGGCTTCTCGATGGGTGGTGGCGAAGTGGCCCGTTACATGGGTCGGCACGGCGGGGCCCGGGTAAGCCGGGTGGCGTTCGTATCGGCCGTAACGCCCTTCCTGCTCAAAACAGCCGACAACCCCGAAGGAGTTGACCGGGCCACGTTCGACGGCATGATTGAGGGCTTGGAAAAGGACCGCTTCAGCTTCCTGCAGGATTTCGGCAAGAATTTCTACGGCGTAGGGCTGCTGAGTAACCCCGTCAGCGACGCTACCCTCAACTGGACCCAGGCCATGTGCGAAGTAGCCGACCCGCACGCCACGATAGTTAGCGCCCGGGCCTGGTCAGAAACCGACTTTCGCCAGGATCTGACGACCATCAAAGTGCCCACGCTGGTCATTCATGGGGGCGACGACGCCCTGGTGCCACCGAAAGTGAGTGGTGAGCGAATGACGAAATTTGTGCCCCACGCCGAGTTTATCGAGTACGCTGGAGCCCCTCACGGCCTGTTCATCCCGGAGAAAGAGCGCCTCAACCGCGACCTTATCACGTTCGTCCACGGCGGCGATATCCAGAAGACGGCCGATAGGTATTAGGGCTTAAAAACTTTCTAGAACGTCATGCAAAGCGAAGAATTTGAAGGTCGAAGCCATGATCGAGGAAGCCTCCGACGAGCTGTTGCCGTTGTCAGATTCATCCGTTTCGGTAGCTTGGTATTGGGCAACCGGATACCGC
>NZ_NIRR01000003.1 GCF_002204745.1 Hymenobacter amundsenii | reverse complement strand
CCGACGAGAAAACCATAAACTTCGCGGCGGCGGGTAAAACCTGGCAGTACGCGGTGGCCAGCGGCCTGCTGACCCCCGCCCCGGCCGCAACTCCCGTTGCCAACGAGGCCAACGAAATCGTGTCGCCCGACAAGCGGCTAGCGGCCTATATCAAGGAGGACAACCTGTGGGTGCGCGACACAAAAACCAACCAAACCACGCAGCTCACCACCGACGGGGCGCCCAACTATGGCTACGCCACCGACAACGCCGGCTGGACCCACAGCGACCGGCCGGTGCTGCGCTGGTCGCCCGACTCGCGCAAAATCGCCACCTTCCGCCAGGACCAGCGCCGGGTGGGCAATATGTACCTGGTGCCTACCACCGTGGGCGCCCCCCAGCTCGAAACCTGGAAATACCCACTGCCCGGCGATAAGGACATCATCACGATTGAGCGCGTGATTGTGGAGGTGAGCCCGGCCAAGGTGGTGCGCCTGCAAGTGACCCCCGACCCCCACCGCGGCTCCTTGTCCGACGATATTTCCAGCAGCGGCACCTTTGATGATGTGGACTGGAGCCCCGATGGCAGCCAGCTGGCCTTCGTCTCGACCTCGCGCGACCACAAGGAGGAAAAGCTCCGCCTGGCCGACGCCGCCACCGGGGCCGTGCGCGAAGTGTTTGCCGAAACCGTGGCCACCCAGTACGAGTCGGGCCAGGGAGCCATCAATTGGCGCTACCTGCCCAAAACCCGCGAGGTTATCTGGTACTCGGAGCGCAACGACTGGGGCCACCTCTACCTCTACGATGCCGGCAGCGGCAAGCTCAAAAGCCAGATTACCAAGGGTAACTACGTAGTAACACAGCTGCTGAAAGTGGACGAGCAGAAGCGGCAGCTCTACTTTCTGGCCGATGGCCGGGAACCCGGCAACCCCTACTTCAGCCACCTCTACCGCATCGGGCTCGATGGCAAGCACCTGACCCTGCTCACGCCCGAACCCGGCAACCATCAGGTAACTTTCGCGCCCTCGGGCCGCTACTTCGTAGACACTTATTCCCAACCCGATAAGCCGGGCCAGACGGTGCTGCGCTCGGCCGAGGGCAAGCTGATTTCGACCCTGGAGAAAACCGATATTTCCCGCCTTACCGCCACCGGCTGGAAAGCGCCCACGCCCATTACGGTAAAAGCCGCCGACACCCATACCGACCTCTACGGGCTGATGTTCAAGCCTACCACGCTGGAGCCGGGCAAAAAGTACCCCATCATCAACTACATCTACCCCGGGCCCCAGGGCGGCGGCGTGGGCAGCTGGTCGTTTTCGGCGGCCCGCTCCGACCACCAGGCCCTGGCCGAACTGGGTTTCGTGGTGGTGGTGATTGAGGGCAGCTGCAACCCGCTGCGGGCCAAGAGCTACCACGATGGCTGCTACGGCAATATGGCCGAAAACACGCTGTCGGACCAGGTAAGCGGCATGCGCCAGCTGGCCCAGCGCTACCCCTACATCGACCTGGAACGGGCCGGCATCTGGGGCCACTCGGGCGGGGGCTACGCCACGGCGGCGGCCATGTTCCGCTACCCGGAGTTCTTCAAGGTGGGCATTTCGGAATCGGGCAACCACGAAAACCGCAACTACGAGGACGACTGGGCCGAGCGCTACCTCGGTCTGCTGAAAACCAAACCCGACGGCACCACCAACTACGACAACCAGGCCAACGCCCCTTTCGCCAAAAACCTCCAGGGCAAGCTCCTGTTGGCCCACGGCCTGATGGACGATAACGTGCCCGCCTCCAACACTTGGCTGGTGGTGGAAGCCCTCACCAAAGCCAATAAGAGCTACGATCTGGTGGTGTTCCCGAACGCCGCCCACGGCTACGGCGTGTCGTCGTCCTACATGATGCGCCGCCGCTGGGACTACTTCGTGGAGCACTTGGCAGGCCTCCAGCCGCCCCACGACTACCTGCTCCAGCCCCGGCCCGACCCGCGTAACGGGGCCCAGTAGGCCCGTCGGCGGGGCGGGCGTTGCCATCGGATTCCCGTAACTTTGCGTCTTCCCGCCGAAATAGTTCTTCTTCCCTTTTGCTTCCGATATGAAAATCCGCTCTACTACCGTGCTCGGGGTGCGCCACAACGGCCAAGTGGCCCTCGGGGCCGACGGCCAAGCTACCATGGACAAGCACGTGGCTAAAAGCAACGTGCGCAAGGTGCGCAAGCTCCACGAGGGCAAAGTGGTAACCGGCTTTGCCGGCTCCACGGCCGATGCGTTTATGCTGCTCGATAAGTTCGAGGAGAAGCTCGGCAACTATAGTGGCCAGCTGCGCCGCGCCGCCATCGAGTTAGCCAAGGAGTGGCGCAAAGACCAGCACCTACGTAAGCTCGAAGCTATGATGGTGGTTTGCGACAAGGATGAGCTGCTCATCATCGCCGGTACCGGCGACGTGCTGGAGCCCGACAACGACGTGGCCGCCATCGGCTCGGGCTCGATGTACGCCCAGGCCGCCGCCCTAGCCCTGAAAAAGCACGCCCCCCACCTCACGGCCCGCCAGATGGTGGAAGAAGCCCTGCACATCGCCGCCGACATCTGCATCTACACCAACCACAACCTCATGATTGAGGAGCCAGTGTAGCTTTGGCTGTTAGCTGACAGCTATTAGCTGTTAGCTTCCGTAGAGGAGAACCAGAGATATCCATTCAGAAAGCTGTTAGCTAACAGCTGACAGCTAAAAGCTCACAAAATGACTGTAACCAACTTCCTCAAGCACCATTACCGCCACTTCAACGCCGCCGCCCTTATCGATGCAGCTGAGGGCTATAACAAGCATCTGGCCGATGGCGGCAAGATGATGATTACCCTGGCCGGCGCCATGAGCACCGCCGAAATGGGCATTCAGCTGGCCGAGCTCATTCGCCAGGATAAAGTCCAGATTATCAGCTGCACCGGCGCTAACCTCGAAGAAGACATCTTCAACCTCGTAGCCCACGATTTCTACGAGCGGGTGCCCAACTACCGCGACCTGACGCCCGCCGACGAGCAGGCTCTGCTGGAGCGCCACATGAACCGCGTGACGGATACCTGCATTCCCGAGGAGGAGGCCATGCGCCGCCTGGAGCACTCGGTGCTCAAGTTCTGGGAGAAGGCCGACAAGGCCGGCGAGCAGTACTTTCCCCACGAGTTCTTCTACCAGATTCTCAAGTCGGGCGAGCTGGAGCAGTACTACCAGATTGACCCCAAGGACTCCTGGATGCTGGCCGCCGCCGAGAAAAACCTGCCCATCATCTGCCCCGGTTGGGAAGACTCTACGCTGGGTAACATCTTCGCCGGCCACGTCATTTCGGGCGACATCAAGAACGTGCACACCGTACGCACCGGCATCGAGTACATGATTTACCTGGCCGGCTGGTACACCGAGCAGGCTACCGACGAAAGCCCGGTCGGCTTCTTCCAGATTGGCGGCGGCATTGCCGGCGACTTCCCCATTTGCGTGGTGCCCATGCTGCACCAGGACCTGGGCCGTACCAGCGTGCCGCTGTGGGGCTACTTCTGCCAGATTTCGGACTCCACGACCAGCTACGGCAGCTACTCCGGCGCCGTGCCCAACGAGAAAATCACCTGGGGCAAGTTGGGCCAGGACACGCCCAAGTTCATCATTGAGTCGGACGCCACCATTGTCGCGCCGCTGGTGTTTGCTATGGTGCTGGGGCAGTAATTGCTGCGCAGCACCAGTAAAAAAAGCCCGCTGCTGATATTCAGCGGCGGGCTTTCTATTTTCTTAACGGGCACACCGATTGGCTCCTAGTGAGCCGGCGCAGGTGCCGATTTAGCCTGCTGCTTTTGGAGCCGTTGCTGCGCCACTTCTTTTTTAATAGTATTCCCTCTCAACCCCGCCGCAACTATTCCCACGAGTATAGATGGCAAGATGATGCCCAGCACAAATGGAAGAAAACCTCGTATCAGACGGCCTGCCAAGCTCAGGCCCGTATGCGCTAGCGTAGAACTGTAAGCCCAAGTGGCATATCCGAAGCTTATTAGCGAGGCTATAGCCCCCACTTTCGTGATGTGGATTGTGCCGGAGTAAAAGTAGGAAACGGGTAGGAATAATAGGGTTAGAGAGTTGCAAACCGCTGTGACAAATACCGCAATAACGAGGCACTCGGCATAGTTGTAGCCCCCGCGGCGTAAAAATAACCGCGCAAACGCGGCTATTATCGGCACCAATCCCACGTAAACCCAACTCATATATTTGGCTATGAATTCCATGCCAGACTTTTGTGCCTCCCATACGGCCTCAGGTATGGCCGGGTCGCGGGGCGGCATCAGGTCGATATGTAGGACCGAGGAAGTAAAGGCGTAGAGACCGGTTACCAGTAACAGCAGCGACAACGGCGGAAAGTGGTACTTGCGCTGCCCGGCTAGGTACTCCCGGATGGTGGGTCCGGGCCGCAATAGCATGTTTTTTAGGGTGTACAGAATGCCCTTATCCACGTGCCAGATGGAATGCGGGATGTCGTGGAGCATGTCGCCCATCGTGAGGCGGTGCGTGTGGTGGGCGTCCTGCCCGCACCGCCCGCAAAAGCGGTCGGGCACGCAGTGGCCACAGTTTAGGCAGTGGGCCGGGCCATGCGCGGCTGGGGTAGATACGGGTAGTTGGGTTGGGTCCGGGAGAATAAGTTCAAGCTCGGGAGTAGCGGTTGGTTGCATAGGAATGAGTTGTAATGCTAATTGTAAATCTACTCGAATATGTGGTTCACCCAATGAAACAGGCCCGCCGCTGATATTCAGCGGCGGGCCTGTTTCATTGGGTGATGAGTATTTGCAATGATTTTAAAGATTACAATGAATTAGCCCAAAAATGATTTTTGTATTCTGGCCATAGTCTATGAACTTCATCAAGAAGTAATTTGCCGCCAACCGTAACGGAGTTCTCGTGAGAGAAATAGAGAACAAAGTCGAAATTGAAGTTTGTATGCAGGTGCTCAAGACCATTATATCCGAGAAAGCAGGTGCTTAATGGTTGAGTACTTACAGCTCCGCCTTCGACTACTTCATATACTTCGCTGACACGATAGAGTCTCTTGACAGCAACTCTGATATATTCAATGAATTGGTCAAAATACTCCGCATCGTAAATCTCAGTCTCCAGAATCTTTTGGTCACCAGTAATGGGAATCCAACCGAAAGGAATATCGCATCCCCAGCGGGCATTCAATTCCAAAATGACCAAGTCCTCATCCATGAAGCGCACAGTTTAACATTTATACCATCTCCGCCACCTCTACCTCCTTCGGCATCCCCACAGCCTCAAAGGCTTGGCCCAAATCCAGCATCAAATCCTGGGGGTCTTCTACGCCGATGCTCAGGCGAATCATTTGGGGGGTGATGCCCATTTCCTTCTGGTCTTCGAGGGTGATGTCGGAGTGGGTCATGGTGCCGGGGTGCTCGGCCAGGCTTTCGGTGCCGCCCAGGCTTACGGCCAGCTTGATGAGGCGCAGGGCGTTTAGGAAGCGGAAGGCTTCGGCCTCGCCGCCTTTGATGTCGAACGAAATCATGGAGCCCGGTGAGAGGCAGTGGCGCTGGTAGATATCCTGCTGCACGGGGTTGCCCTCGAGGTGGGTGAGGTAGTGGGTGCGCTCCACCAGTGGGTGCTCGCGCAGCCAGTCGGCAATCAACTGGGCCGATTGGGCAGCGCGCTCCATGCGCAGCTTCAGCGTTTCGAGGCTGCGCATCAGCATCCAGCCAGTGTTGGGGTCGCACATGGTGCCCATGAATGTGCGCATGGCCTTTATTTCCTTCATCAGGGCGTGGCTGCTGAGCGCGGCCCCGGCAATCAAATCGGAGTGACCCCCCAAGAACTTGGTGGCCGAGTACAACACCACGTCGGCGCCGTGCTTGAGCGGGTGCTGGAACACGGGGCCCAGGAAGGTGTTGTCGACCACGAAACGCACGGGCTTGTCGGGCGTGGCATACTGGCGGGCCAGGGCGGCGCAGGCGTCGAGGTCGATGAGGTGGTTGGTGGGGTTGGCGGGTGTTTCCACGTACACCATAGCCAGGCGGCCGGGGGCAATGGCGGCGGCCTGGGCCTGCATTTCCTCGACACTGGCGGAAGGGCGGAAGCCCACGGCCTCGATGCCGAACTTGCGCAGCACGTTCTTCAGGAAGAAGTCGGAGCCACCGTACACGGGCTCGGAGTGCAGCACCACGTCGCCGGGCTGCAGCAGGGCCAGCAGCGTGGTGCTGATGGCGGCCATGCCCGAGGCGAAGCTGGCGGCTTCCTCGGCTTCATCCCAGAGGGTGAGGCGGTTTTCGAGGATTTCGAGGCTGGGGTTGTTGAGGCGGGAGTAAATCAGGCCCATTTCCTCGTCCGGCCCCTGTTGGCGCAGCCCGTAAGCCAGCTCGAAGAAGGCTTTGCCTTCCTCGGCGTTCTTGAACACGAAGGTAGACGTCTGGAAAATGGGGGGCTTGATGGCGCCCTCGCTCCAAGCGGGCGTGTAGCCGTAGCTCATCATCAGGCTCTCGGGGTTCAGGCGCTGCCCGGCAATGCAGGCGTGGTCGGCGGGGTTGGTCATGCGGGTGGGAATTAGGGGTGGGTGGGAAGTGTGGGTAGCCTAAAGGTATCGTTTCTGCGGAACCTTCCCCGCCGTGGGCCGGGCATTCCCCCGGGCAAACCGTACCTTAGAGCCTCACCGTTCTGCCCGCCCGCGCCATGTCCCTCGACACTCTGACCTTCCTGCAGCACACCACCGAAGCCGAGAAAACAACCGTGTACACCCACGCCCAGGACGAGGACGGCGACGACGTACTACAGGCCTGCGAGGCCCTGCTCATCGCCCGCACCGAGTATCAAAAGCTCTTTATTACCGTCGAGCCCCGCCGCCGCTACCTCACTCACACCCAGGTGCCCGGCGAGGTAGACGTAGAAATCGACTTCCTCCAGGACTACGAAGAAGTGGAAGCCCTACTGGAAGACGCCGGCCTCGATGGCATCTTCGACGGCGACCAGGGCATCCTCTACCACAACCTGCTTTTCCTGCTGATGAACCCGTAGTGGAGAGAAGCGAGAAGCGGGAGGTGGGAAGTGAGAAACGGTACGCAAGCCGAACGTCGTGCTTCGACTGCGCCTCCGGCTTCGCTCAGCATGACGTTCGGCTTGCGTACCGTTTCTCACTTCTCACTTCTCACTTCTCACTTCTCACTTCCTCACATAATCCGCCCTCAATCCCTCGTAAATCCAGTTGGCCAGGGCTTGGCGGTTGTCGGCGAGCAGGAAGCGCTGCTGGTCGCGGGCGTTATGGATGTTGCCCAACTCCATGAATACGGCCGGGGCGTGGCTGTTGCGCACCACGTACAGGCTGCTGCGCGCCGACACGTTGCCGGAGTAGGAGCGGTTGGGCTGAGCCCGCCGGTAGCGCGTCGTGAATACCTGATGGATATTTTTGGCCAGACGCCGACCGGCCGCGCTCTTGGCGTGGTGGTAGAAGAACACGTCGATGTTCTGGCCCTTGCTGCGGCTGTCGACGTGCAGGGCCAATAGGCGCTGGTAAGCCCCTTTGTGACGGGCGTAGAGCTTATTGGCCTGCACCACGCGCTGCTGCAGCCGTCCAAGTTGGCTAAGCGGAATCCGCTGGTGCGGAAACGTGACCTCGTCGTGGTCGATTTTGAGAATGCTCGCGTCGCGGATACCGTCGTTGGGGTCCTGTACCAGCATGTACACCGTGGCTCCGTGCTCCATTAGTACCCGGGCCAGGCGCAGCGTCACGTCGTAGGCGTATTCGTCCTCGGCGAGGCGGTGAGGACCATATTTGCCAATGGCGCCCGGGTCGGGGCCGCCGTGCCCGGCCGAGAGATAGTACACGGCCCCACGCATGGTGCGGTCGAGGATGCGCACGCGGCTGTACTGCGAGCCGAACAGCGGCGCTTTGAGCACCGATGGACTGCTGCTTGAGGAACGGGCCGGCGCCGTGGCGCGGGCCGCCGCGCCCGTGGGCAGGCGGTAGCGGCGGCCCACGATGAGGCCATTGCCGGTGGTTAAGTTGGCTTTATTGAGGGTTATAAACTGCCGGAAGTGCTGGCCCGAGGTGAGGCCGTAGCGGCGGAGCAACGCGTGGGCCCCGTCGCCGGGCCGGGCCACTACCGTGGTGGGTGTCCGCTGGCTGAACACGGGGCCGGAAAGCAGAAAAAACAGGAGCAGGGAAACGGATAAACGCAAAAGCAGGAAGCTGAACGGGCCAGGAATAAGGTGACGCTACTGGCCACAAAAACCGGGCAGGTAATCAGCGGGATATTATGCCCGACAGGTTGCCCGGTCGCCCAATCACAGCCTCAAACCGGCGGATGGGCGAGCGTAAAAGTAGCCAAGCCGTTCGAAGAAAGCGCAAAAAAAGCCCCGTAACGGTCGTTACGGGGCTTCTGTAATAGCTGCTAAGTGCTAATATACCTGCACGTTGAAGTGGACGCCGCCGTTTTCGCCCCATTTTTCATCGATGGGATAGGAGCCGCTTTTTACCTTGATAGCGTGGGCGCCAAGGGCATCGGTTTCGGGCTGCGCCACGAAAAACTCTTCCCCGGCCTGGATGGTGATTTTCTTTACGGCTGGGTCGTAGGGCGTGAGAAACTGCACGTCGAGTTGCTTTTTGTTCAGCGAGAGGCGCACCCGTGGCACTCGTGGGTTGCTGGCCACGCTAGCCCGGCTCTGAGGGGAGCCGTCGGTGGCTGGTAGCTCTGGTTCCTCTGTTGCGGCCACGGCGCAGGCGCCGTAGCCCCACAGGCACTGTTCGTATTTGGCATAACCGCGCATATACGAATCAACGACAACGGGTGGCGCTATCTGCAAATTGGCCTGGGCGGTGCCGGGGGTGGGGGCTATTTCGCTGACGGCGGGCTGCTCGCAGCCGGCCAATAGCAACAGTGGCAGGGCAAGTGGGAAAAGCTTTTTCATAGTGGACAAAAGGGGGTGGATGGAAAGAAGAAGGATAAGCTGCAACAAGATATACATTCACCCCGGAGCGCCGCCGTTGGACCATAAAAAAAGACCGCCCCACGAGGCGGTCTTTTTCGAAATGGGTAAGTTGTTTGGCAAGAGTTGGTTACATGCGGAACAGCGGCCGGGCCGGATTCCAGATGCCCCACGGAATCATTACGGCTACAATAAGCAGGGCAACCAGAAACCAGATGAAGGCTTTTTTGTGCTTGAGCACTGGGTCGGTGGCTTTCTTGGAAAGCGTGCGGCCCACCTGCGCTGCCACCACGGCCAGCAGCATACCCACCAGGTGTTCCATGGCGAAGAAGCGGCCCGTGGGGTCCTTCATGACGGCCTTCCCAACGGTTTCGAAGGCTTTGGCCCCTACCGGGCTCACGAAGTAAAGAATGATGCCCAGCAGCAGCTGCAGGTGCATCGAGCCCACGAAGGAAGCGCCCATGGCGTTGTCGGCCCCCACGAAGGGGCGGCGGTTCTGCCAGCCCGTGAAGGCCCGAAAAATAGCAATCAAACCAAACACCAGCACGAGCCAGCGCGACCAAGAGTGCAAAAGCAGCAGCGTAGGATACATAAGCAGCAGAAAATAGGAGTACGGGGCAAAGGTCGGGTACAGCCGCCAGTAATACACGCTCGGGGGGCGGATTTTACCGGCCCCGTCTACTATTCGTCGCCAAACAGCGATGGTGCCACTTCGAGCTTGTGCCCCTCGAAGCCAAAAATCTTCTCGGGTACGAATTGTTCCTCCTCTTCGCGCAGAATGGCTAAGTTGGTGATGGCCAGCTTCAGGTCGAAAGTCTGGTGGTTGAGGTACTGCATCACGGGCCCCAATAGCTCGGGCGTGGTGTCGTGCAAAGCCAGCGAAATATGAGGTAGCCAGCAGTCGGGGCCGCTGAACTTATCGGTGCGCAGGCACAGCGGGGCCGTGGCCTGGTGAATGCGGTAGTGGAGCTGGTTGAGGGCATCGGAGCGCAGCACCGGAATATAGATGACCGGGTTAGGGCCCGGGAAAATACCCAGCCCGGTGGTGTGGGCCACGAAAGGCTTGGTGCGGCGGGCTACCTCGTGCAGCACTTGGCGCAGGGCCGAACGTTTGCGCACGCCCGCCAGCTGGTAGGTAATGTGCGGGTCGGGCGTGGCCTGCACGTCGTCGAGGCCAAACTCCGTTTCCAGGCTCTGGATAAGGCGGTTGATGCGGTCGGCATTCTGGACGTTGAGCAGGCTGGTAATGGCAAGCATGGACGGGGCGGTAGAAAACACAGATAATTGATTGGAAATCCGGGGAATGATACGCAGAACCGGCGGTTTTCGGTGGCCGGTAGTCGGCCTTGCATCGCTAGGCGTTAAAAAAAAGCTCGTTCGGGCAACCCGGCTGGCCGGGCGGTGGTAGATAGCCGAAACAAAAGTCGTAAACTGAACGGAACCCGCTGTTACATGGGGGCCGCTCTTTGCCATAAGCCCCCGCGTGCTTTCCCCCGCCTTGTCCGCCAATACCCTGCCTGCTACTTCCGCCGCTGGCCGTCCCTGGGGCCGGTGGGTGCTGGGTGGGCTCATTGGGCTAGCCTTGGTGGTCTGGCTGGGAATAACCTTCGGGCTCGACCCTTGGTTGCAACGCACCCTCGAAAATAAGGTGCGTACCGCCAGCCACGGCCGTTACCGCCTGCAGGTGGGCCGCCTGCGTACCAACCTACGGCTCCGGCAACTCGACATCCGCGCCGCCTACCTTACCACCAACCCCACCGCCCCCACCGATACGCTGCCCACGGCTACCGTCGCGCTGGGCCGCCTGCACCTGCGCGGGGTGGGCCTCTGGGCCCTGCTACGGGGCCAGGAAGTGCCCATTGATAGTCTGCGCCTCGATTCGGTGGCTGTGGCCCTCGACCGGCTGCCCGCCGGGCTGGGCAGCGGTGGCCCAATATACGCGCAGCTGCCGGGCGCCGGTCTGCGTATTGGTTACCTCACGGTCCGCCACGTGCACGGCCGCTATGGCCCCGCCGCCCGGCCCCAGGGCCGCCTCGCCCACGCCGACCTAACGGTGCGCGACCTGCGGCTAAGCGCTGCCGGGGCCGCCGATTCGGCCCGCATTGGGTACGCGGCGGCCGTTGCGGGCCGCGTGAGGGGGCTGAGGGCGCAGGTACCGGGCCACGCGCTGGCCCTCGGAGCTCTGCGCTTTGCTACCCGGGCCCGCCAGTTGATACTCGATTCGCTGGCCGTGCATCCGTCCCAGCCCATCGGCCCCCGGCGCAGTGCCCCCGTGCGGGTAAGCCTGGCGCTGCCCCGGCTGGTGCTCACCGGCCTCAATGCGGCCGCCCTGGTCCGCCGCCGCTTCCGGGCCGATTCGCTGGGCCTGCACCGCCCCGGCTGGCCCTCATGCTGCCCGCCACCCAGCCGCCGCCATTGCACGAGGTGCTGGCGCCCTATCTGCGCGAGTGCCGGCTGGCCGCCCTGGTAACCAGCGGCGGGCAACTGCGGGTAACGGGTATTGAAGCAGTGCCCGCCGCTCGGGCCGTAACCGTGGCCGCCACCGATTTGCGAGTTCTACCTTATTCCGGGGGCCGCCGGCCGCATCTTTTATGCCCAGGCCTGGCAGGTGCGCACCGGCCTCACTACCGCGACCCTCAACGCGCCCTATTACCATGTGCAGTGGCGCAGCCTGCGGGCCGATACGCGCCAGGGGCAGCTGGCTCTGAGCCAGGTACTGGTGGTGCCCACCCTATCGGTGGTGGCCCTGTCGCGCGCCAAGGGCCACCAGGCAGCCCACGTTACGGTTCGCGTGCCGGCCTTGTCCTTTGCTATCCTCGATTTCGAGGCCGCCGCCAACCGCCACGAGCTGCGGGCCGCCGCCCTAACCGTCACTAAAGCCCGCGTAAGTACCCGGAGCGATGGCCGGTTCGCCCAGAACCCCAATATATCGCACGTAACGCCCGAGGAGCTGGCCAAGGTGCCGTTCCGGCTTGCCATCGACCGGCTACGCATCGGGCAGGGTACCATTACGGCCCAGTACCGCGCCCCCCGCGATGCCCAGCCCGGCCTTATTCAGATTACTGATTTCGGGGGCACGCTGCGCAATGTCAGCAACGACCCGGCCCGCATGAGCGCGGCCCACCCGCTTACGGGTACGGCCAGCGGCCTGCTCCAGGGCCGGTGCCGGGCCCGCGTGCAGCTGCAAGCCAACGTGCTCGATCCGGCGGGCCGGCACACGGTCAGCGGTACGTTCTATCAGGCTCCACTTTCCATTTTAAACTCCATGACCGTGCCCACCCGGGGCATTCGGTTTCGGAGCGGGCTCATCGAGCGGATTGACTTCCGGATGCAGCTCGACCAGCAAGCGGCCCGGGGTACCATGCGCGCCCGCTACACCAACCTGAAACTGCAGCGCCTCAACCGCCAAAATAAACCCGGCCTGCTCCACCGCCTCGAAACCACCGCCATCAATGGCCTCGTCATCCGCGACAACAACCCCCGCCAGCCGGAGCAGGAGCTGAAAACCGGCAGCATGCGCTCGGCCCGGGAGCGGCGCTACTCTGTGCTCACGCTCTGGCGGCAGGGCCTGGTAAGCGGCTTGCTCAACAGTGCCGGGGTACCCGCGCCCCTGGCCAAAAAGCTGAGCGAAGGCGAGTAGGGGAGGGCAAACTTGGTACTCTATTCCCAGCGGCCAGGGCCTAAGGAAGGTAGCCGCTGACGTTGCAGCCAGTCGTGGGCCGTGGCCAGGTCGTCGAAGGTCGCTACAACCGGCTTATCGAGGTACTGCACGAGGGCGTCTGAAGGGCTGCGACCCGGATAGTTGGGGGCGTACACCCAGGCCATGTAGCGCAGCCCCAGCGCGTAAAGCTCCTGCAGCCAGCGCAGTCCCCACTCGGTGAGCTGGGCATTTGGATTCAACACGCCCGAGTTATCGTTCAGGATTTTGCTGGTGGGGTACTGCTGGAAAACGGCCTGAATTTGCCGGCAACACGCGCGCGCAGACTCCTGGTTGTGGCTGCCCTGCCAGCTTACGTACAGCCAGTCGTTGACCGTGTCGTGGCTGATAAGCAGATCCGGCGTTTCCAGAATCAGCCGTAGAAGCATAAGCGGGGAGGAATAAGATAAGTCGTAATAAATCCGGGCAAATCAGTGAGGATACAACGCTGGCATCTGGCATAACCGCAATGCAGATGGGAATATAGTACGCGAACGGCACGGTCCTCGTTTCGGCCGCAGTCCGCCCCTCGAACGACTCGGCTGATCAATTTAGTGTAGCTACACGTGTTACGCAAATTGGAAGGGGTTTTCGTTGCGTACTGAATCGAGGAAAAATTTCGGTCCTCCGGGATTCCGGCCTATCTTGAAGCCTCAACTACTGCCTTTATGAATCGTCGAATCTTTCTGCGCAACAGCTCGCTAACCGGCCTGAGCCTGTCCGTGCTTTCCCTGTCCGCCTGCTCGTCGCCGGCCGAAAAAGCCCCGGCCGCCGAAACCGCCGCTGCCGCCCCGCCCACTGCCGAAACGGCCGACTTCGAGTTGCTGGAAAATACGCTGGCCGAACTGCAGGAGAAGATGCAGCGCGGCACGCTCACCTCCCGGGGCATCACGGAGCTTTACCTCAACCGCATCAAGGCCCTCGACCAGGCCGGCCCGCGGTTGAACTCGGTGCTGCTTACCAACCCCGAGGCCCTCGACCTGGCCCACGCCCTCGACCAGGAGCGGCGGGGCGGCAAAACCCGGGGCCCTTTGCACGGGATTCCGATTCTCCTCAAAGACAACATCGACACCGCCGACCAGCAGCCCACCACCGCCGGCTCGCTGGCCCTGGCCGGCCACCGGGCCAAGCAGGATGCCTTTATTGTGCAGAAGCTGCGTGCCGCCGGAGCCGTGGTGCTGGGCAAAACCAACCTCAGCGAGTGGGCCAACTTCCGCTCCACGCGTAGCACCAGCGGCTGGAGCAGCGTGGGCGGCCAGACCAAGAACCCCTACATCCTCGACCGGACGCCTAGCGGCTCCTCGGCCGGCTCGGGCGCGGCGGCCTCGGCCAACTTCTGCGCCGCCGCCATCGGCACCGAAACCGACGGCTCCATTGTGTCGCCGGCCTCGTGCAGCGGGTTGGTGGGCGTGAAACCCACGGTGGGCCTCTGGAGCCGGGCAGGCATCATCCCCATTTCGGCCACCCAGGACACGGCCGGCCCTATGGCCCGCTCGGTCCACGACGCGGCCCTGCTGCTGGCGGCCCTGGCTGGCCCCGACCCCCGCGACCCGGCCACCAAAGCCGGCGAGGGCAAGGCGTCGGATGACTATACCACCTTCCTGAAGCCCGACGCGCTGAAGGGCAAGCGCCTGGGTGTGGAGAAAGGCCACCTGAAAGGCGCTTCCGAAGCCGTGCCGCTGCTGCTGGCAGCTCTGGAAGTGCTCAAAGCCCAGGGCGCGACCATCGTGGAGGTGGAAGTCGAAAAGCTCACCGACCCGCTGGGCCAGGCCGAGTACGATGTACTGCTCTACGAGTTCAAAGACGGCGTGAACCAGTACTTAGCGGGCACCGATGCGTCGGTCAAGACCCTGGCCGATGTCATCCAGTTCAACATCGAGCACAAGGACAAGGCCATGCCTTTCTTCCAGCAGGAAATTCTGGAAGCCTCCCAAAAGCTTGGCGACCTGAAAACGCCGGCCTACCTGAAAGCCCTGAAAAAGTCGCAGGGCGGGGCCCGCGCTGCCCTCAACGGCGTGCTGCAAAAGAACAACCTCGACGGCATTGTAGCCATCACCAACGCCCCCGCCCGCTGCATCGACCTGATCAACGGCGACTCGGGCGGCGGTCCAGGCTTCTCGTCGCCAGCAGCTATGGCGGGTTACCCCCACGTAACCGTGCCCATGGGCCAGGCCTACGGCCTGCCGGTGGGCCTCTCGTTCGTGGGCGGCCCCTGGCAGGAAGGGCCGTTGCTGGGCCTGGCCTACGCCTACGAGCAGGCCTCGAAAAAGCGCGCCGCCCCCGAGTTCAAAGGGCCATTCGTGGGGTAGGGGAGTCACGCGAAGCATTGCAGGCGGGCTTCGTATCTTGCCTGTCCGCACCCCTTAATCTTCGCTATGCCGCCCATCACTGAAATTTCCCAGCTCGACCTGACCCGGCGCTATACGTACGCCGACTACCTCACCTGGCAGCTCACCGAGTGGGTGGAACTGCTAAAGGGCCGGGTGCGCCTGATGAGCCCGGCCCCCAAGCGGCGGCACCAGGATATTTCGCGTAACGTCAGTACGCCCATTGCCGGGTACCTGCGCGGCCAGTCGTGCAAAACCTACGCGGCCCCCTTCGACGTGCGCCTGAGCCGGGCAACGCCCAACGGCGACGCCAGCATCGAAACGGTGGTCCAGCCCGATATCTGCGTGGTTTGCGACCCGGCCAAGCTCGATGAGCGCGGCTGCCTCGGGGCGCCCGATTGGATTATCGAAATCGTGAGCCCCGGCAACGTGGCCCGCGACACTCGCGACAAGCTGGAACTCTACCAGGAAGCCGGCGTACGCGAATACTGGATTGTGCTGCCCGAGCAGCAGAACGTGCTGGTGTACCTGCTCGACGACGCCACCGCCCGCTACGAACTGCGCGGCGAGTTTCACACGCCCGGCCCCATTCCGGTGGCCACGCTGCCGGAACTGGTGATGGAGTGGGCCGAGGTGTTTGAGGGGGTGTGAGAATGCGTATTCGGGTGTTTTCATGTTGAGCGGAACTGAAGTATCGTTACCGCTTAGTCCGCAGCATTCAACGAAGCGGTAACGATACTTCAGTTCCGCTCAACATGACGGCCGTTTCTCTGATTCGCCTTGTTTAGGAACAGGCCTGAAGTCTAGCGCATTGCTTCAAACACGTTGAAAACCCCACCTTTCAGCTACGCATTCGAAAATGTTATCCTTCATTTGCTGAATTCGAGCTTGTACCGCAGAAATTGATTTAGCATGTCTTTAAAGCTGACACGGTTCACGGATTTATACCCATCTGATTTGGAGATGTAAGTCACTTTAAATTCCCTATTACCGCTTTCCAGCTTGGTAATATCAGTGTGAGCACTTGTTGCCGTGCTGTCGGCAAATTTCACGCTGCTGGTCTGATAGTCGAAATTGCCATCCTTATAAATGCCTACATAGTCGACGGTTTCCTGCGGTCGGGTCAGAATGGCCGTTATGACGAAGGCATTGACGGTGTCGTTAAGGTGGTATGATTTTTCTTTCAGCGAATACACCCGGTCAATTCGCCCGTTTGCGTAGCGCGCTAGCTCCGTTTCCACGCCTCGTGAAATGTAATACGGCACATACAGTACATCTGGCTTGAGAGGTTTGGCCGTGGAGTCTAACTGTTGATTCAACGTGAAGATGCTCATCCGGGAAGGAAGAGGTATTTGCGTCTTCTTGTATGTAGTGGGCTCACGCTCGCAAGCCAGCAGGGCCAACAAACCGGTAATCGGCAGAAAGTATTTCATAGTTGAATGACGTCGGCGTGCCAGAGAATTGGCATGGATATAAGAAGTAATTGGCCAAAGTTAACTGGAGGCAGCAATAAGCATCCCTCCCCACAAACCCGTACCTTTGCGGCCTCATAGCTCCTGCATAGATAGTAGATGATTTCCATTTCCGACCTCGATTTCCATTTTGGCTCCCGCGCCCTCTACGACAAGGCCAGCCTGCACATCAAGCCTAAGGACAAAATTGGACTGATTGGGCTCAACGGCAAGGGCAAATCCACGCTGCTGCGCATTCTGGTGGGCGAGTACAAGCCCGATGGCGGCTCCATCTCGATGAGCAAGGACGTGAGCCTGGGATTTCTGAACCAGGATTTGCTGAGCTACGACTCGCATGAGTCCATCCTGATGGTGGCTATGCAAGCCTTCGGCGAGGCGCTGGATATTCAGAAGAAGATTGACGAAATCCTGCTGGAGTTTGAGAACAACTACTCCGACGATTTGGTGGAGAAGCTGGCCGATGCGCAGGAGCGCTTCGAGCTGCTGGGCGGCTACACCATGCAGGCCCGCACCGAAGAAATCCTGGAGGGCCTGGGCTTTACTACCGAGGAGCTTCAGCGGCCGCTGAAGCTGTTTTCGGGTGGCTGGCGGATGCGGGTGATGCTGGCCAAAATCCTGCTTCAGCAACCCTCGCTGCTGCTGCTAGACGAGCCCACCAACCACCTGGATCTGCCCAGCATCAAGTGGATTGAGAACTACCTGGCCGGCTACGAGGGTGCCGTGATTATCGTGAGCCACGACCGCGAATTCCTCGACCGCACCACCAACACCACCGTGGAGGTGGCCGGCGGCAAGCTGGTGCCCTACGCCGGCAACTACAGCTACTACCTCGAAGAGAAGGAGGAGCGCAACGCCATTCAGAAGGGCGCGTTCGAAAACCAGCAGGCCCAGATAAAGCAGGCTGAGCGGTTTATCGAGCGTTTCAAGGCCAAAGCCAGCAAGGCCAAGCAGGCCCAGAGCCGCGTGAAAGCCCTCGACAAGCTGGAGCGCGTGGAGGACGTGGCCAGCGCCGATGCCAAGGTGAACATGAAGTTCAACTTCACGGTGAATCCCGGCCGCCACATCCTGCGCATGGAGCACGTGGGCAAGAAGTACGGCGAGAAAATCATCTTCCGCGACACCACCGTGCACATCGAGCGGGGCGACAAAATCGCGCTTATCGGGGCCAACGGCAAGGGTAAATCCACGCTCATGCGGCTGGTGGCGGGCCAGGAAGCGCCCACCAACGGCAACCACCAGCTAGGCCACAACGTCATTATGTCGTTCTACGCCCAGCACCAGCTCGAAAGCCTGCGCATCGAGAACGAGATTCTGCAGGAGATGATTGAGGCCGGCTCGAAGCGCAACGAAATGGAGCTGCGCTCGGTGCTGGGCTCGTTCCTGTTCACGGGCGAGGAGGTGTACAAGAAAATCAAGGTTCTGAGCGGCGGCGAGAAAAGCCGGGTGGCGCTGGCCAAAACCCTGATTTCGGAGGCCAATTTCCTGCTGCTCGACGAACCGACCAACCACCTCGACATGCAGTCGGTCAACATCCTGATCCAAGCCCTGGAACAGTACGAGGGCACTTACATCGTCATCAGCCACGACCGGTTTTTCGTGGAGAACGTGGCCAACAAAATCTGGTTTATCGAGGACTACCAGCTCAAGGAGTACCCCGGCACCTACGCCGAGTACGAGCAGTGGCAGGAAGACCGTGAGCGGGACGCCAAGAAAGCCGGCCTTCCTTCTCCTTCGGCCAACAAGCCGCTGCCCAAAGAGGAGCCCAAAGCCGACCTCACGCCCGCCAAAACCCCGTCGCCCGACCAGAAGAAAGCCCTCAAGGAACTGGCCGAAGTAGAAAAGAAAATTGACGAGCGCGAAAAGGAGCTGGCCGAATACGAAAGACAGTTGGCCGACCCCAAAATTTACGATAACGCCGCCCAGCTCAAGGATGCCACGCTCAAATTCGAACAGGTAAAAAAGGAGTTGGCCCAGCTCAACGACCGTTGGGAAATGCTGGCCGAAGTATAACCGCCAGCCGCCTAAAATCGAAAGCCTCTCCCGAAGCATAGTGCTTCGGGGGAGGCTTTTGCGTTGGGCATATCTCACTGTTCAGCTGCTGCTTTAGTTTAAGCCGACTACGAGACTGCCATCTGTCTGACAGTGTTTCAAGTGCCGACAGAGGCCTTTGCTGCCAAGCAACTACTATTTTTTATTGTATCCGCTACGGCCCCGGCAATGCTACGCCTGGGCATTGCTTGTTACCTGCTCACTCTCAATAAGTACGCTTCTGATGTGGTAAAGGCCTTTTTGAATCTGTTTTCACTTGAAGCAAAAGCGGCCCAGGAAGCCAAACATTTCAGGATAAGGGGTAAACGATGCATATATCTGCAAAAATATTTTATCAAATATTCGAAAGTCTTGTTTAACTATGCAGGAGTAAAAATTAAACAATTCCCACCTTTCAAACCCCTATTCCCATGGCAAATCCTCTCTTTCTGGCCGAAATGCTCGACATTAAGGTTGACGACCCCATTGCCTTTACCTTCTTCACTGGCTACATGGCCATGCTGGCGGCCTCTGTGTTCTTCTTCGCCGAGCGGAGCGCGGTGGAGGGTAAGTGGAAACTGTCTTTGCTGGTGTCGGCCCTGATTACGGGCATCGCCGCCGTGCACTACTACTACATGCGCGACTACTACCTGGCCACGCAGCAAACCCCCACCGCCCTGCGCTACATCGACTGGACGCTGACCGTACCGCTGATGTGCGTCGAGTTCTACCTGCTCACCAAAGCGGCCGGCGCTAAAATCGGCCTGCTATGGAAGCTGATTGCCGCCTCGGTGCTGATGCTGGTGGCCGGCTACATCGGTGAGGCTTTCTCCGATGGTTCGACCTTCCACTCGGTACTGTGGGGCAGCATCTCCACAATTGGCTATGTATACATTCTGTACACGGCCTGGTATGGCGAAGTCGCTCAGCTGGCGCGCTCCACGGGCGATGCAATTGTTATCAAGGGCATTCGGGCCCTGGGCTGGTTCGTGCTGGTAGGCTGGGCCATTTACCCCATCGGCTACATGTGCATGAAGGGCGGCTGGCTGAACACGGGCCTGGGCTGGGAGGCATCGAGCGTCGACCTGTTCTACAATATTGCCGACGTGATCAATAAAATCGGTTTTGGCCTGGTAATCTACGGTATTGCCGTGTCGGGCAAGAGCGCTGCTGCCGTGAACGAAACCATGCCCACGGCCCCGACCAGAGCTACTACGGTGCCCGCCTGATTTTGGCCCGGGGTTGATTACAAGCCCGTTCCATAGGGGCTATATGTCCCGACTGGTTCACCCGTTCCCGCCCTCCACCAGCATGATGCAGGGGGGCGGGAATGCCTTTTTGGGAATTCGGCTACCCCGAATCATTCCAGCCGTTTACCTGGAAATACTTTCCCTAGCAACATGACTCCATCAACCTCTGCTGCGGCCACGTTGGGCCCCGACCGGCGCTACTCCTACGCGGCGGTGCTGGGCGCGGTAGCCGTGGGCCTGCTCGCTCCCGGGGTTGCCACCTGGCTGCTGGCGCCGGTGCTACTGGGCGGCATGGTGGTGCTGGGTGTGGCCCACGGCGCCTGCGACCAGTTTGTGGTGCCGGCCACGCACCCAACGCTGGTCCGGAGCCGAAGCCGCTACTGGGCGGGCTTTCTGGTGGGCTACCTGGGGTTGGCGGCTGCCGTGGGTTTGTTGTGGTGGTGGCAGCCGGCGGCGGCGGTAGCCCTATTTTTTGGGCTTACGGCCTGGCACTGGGGCTCGGGCGATGCCCCGACGCAGGCCCGCCACCGCAGCCAGTGGCTGGCCCATAGCCTGCTGCGGGGCACGCTGCTGTTTGCCGTGCCTCTCTGGCATTGGCCCACCGAAACCCTGGATATTGTGCGGGGGCTGCTGGCGCTGGCCGGGGCCGCTAACCTGCCCACCACGCCCGGCCTCTTGGGTATTGGCTTGCTGCCCGCGGTGTTGGCGGGGCTGCTGCTGCTGTGGCTGAGCTACTACTGGCAGCAGCAGGGGCAGTTGGCCCGCACCGACGCGCTGGAAACCGGACTGCTGCTGGTGTTACTAGTGGTGCTGCCGCCAGTGCTGGCGGCGGGCGTATACTTCGTTTTCTGGCACAGCCTGCAGCATGTGCTGCGCATGAACCAACTGATGGACCGCAACCCAACTGCCCCCCGGCGCAGCCTGTGGGCCGAAATCCGCTTCTTTTTGCGCCGCTCGGCTCCGCTGCTACTCATCAGCCTGGCAGGACTGGTGGTGGTGTTTGGCTTGGCCTGGACACGGACGGCCAGCGGACCGGTGCTGGTGAGCCTGGCGCTGCTGGCCGCTTCCGTCGTCACGCTCCCGCACGCCTTACTCGTTACGCTGGGCATGGATGCAGCGCAATGGAAGTCCCGGCACTAGGCCCGGGTTGGCAACCTCAACCGGACGAGTACGCTTGGTAACAGCACAGCCTTTAGGTGTACCGTTTGCGAAACTGCCATAACGACCGGTGGCAAATGCTGGCCGGATTATAGCCGCCCCGCCCCTTGAAATCGAAAGCCTCTCCCGAAGCGTAGTTCGGGAGAGGCTTTTTGGTTCATCAGTGTTCCTGATTTTGCCTCTAGCACTTTGGTTTGTGGCTAGGCAAGCAGGTAAATGTATTCCGCGATTTTCGCTTGCCGGGCATTGGAAAAACCTTCATCCTGGCCGATTCTGAGGAAGTTGCATTTCTCCAGCACCTTTTGCGAGGCGTGGTTGTCAAAGGCCACCCGGCCACGCAGGGGTCTGGTCTGGTCCAGCTTTAGAAATTCGGCCAAGGCAGTTTGGGCAATGCCCTGACCCCAGAATTTTCGGTCTATCCAGTAGGTGATTTCTGCATCGGTTTCGATGATAAACTTGGCAATGCTGCCCACGATGGTGTTGTCCGCCCTTATCGTGCGCATATGAATGGTCGGCTCGGTTAGAAACCTGCCGTACTTCTCCAGATAAGCGGTTTTGTTACCTGGGTTATCAGGGGTAAAGGCGGCCAGATAGTTCGCTTCCTCGTCAAGCTGGAATTGAAAAAGCGTATTTAAATCGTCGGCGGTAGTTGGGGTCAGCGTAATATTATAAGTGGCCATTGTGGTGGAGGTATAGCAGCATTGTGAATGGTGGGCCCGATGTGATGTAACAACCCACTGGTTGGCGTTTCGATGTTGAACGGATGCCAGCTACCGGCAAGATAAGCAAGGGTAGAGTGTAAAACATTGATTACGTACATCTTAGATTCACTGCTCACAAAATGGCTGTGCAGGGGTTAAATAGTTTGGGCAGCGCTTGGGAGTAGCTGGCAGCGTGCGGCCCACTGGCTTCAACTGCGGCCAGCGCAACCGTAGAATTTTAGCTTCTCAGATGAGAATAATTCTTATCTAGAAAGCATTGCCTACCTTTGCAACCGGCAACAAATAGCAGCGGCAGCGGCTTCTTAAGCTACTGCGGCACCGGGCTGAAACCGGCCGCAACGCCGACCCGACCACCGACTTTCAACTTATCAACCTCATCACTATGGCTCACGAGCAAGAGGGGCGCGCCCCCGAAAACAACACCACCGAGTACTTCATGAACGACACGTCCGTGGCGAAATGCCCCTTCGCGGGCGGCTCGACCACGCAGGCGGCCGGTGGCGGTACGCGTAACCGCGACTGGTGGCCCAACCAGTTGCGCCTGAATATCCTGCGCCAGCAGTCGAACCTCTCCAACCCCATGGGCGAGGACTTCAACTACGCCGAGGAATTCAAGAAGCTCGATCTGGCAGCTGTGAAGCAGGATTTGTTCGAGCTGATGACCACTTCCCAAGACTGGTGGCCCGCCGACTACGGCCACTACGGTCCGTTCTTTATCCGGATGGCCTGGCACAGCGCCGGTACCTACCGCATCGCCGATGGCCGCGGTGGCGCTGGCTCGGGCATGCAGCGCTTCGCCCCGCTCAACAGCTGGCCCGACAACGCCAACCTCGACAAGGCCCGCCTGCTGCTCTGGCCCGTGAAGCAGAAGTACGGCCCCCAGATTTCCTGGGCCGACCTCATGATTCTAGCCGGTAACTGCGCCCTCGAATCGATGGGCCTGAAGCCTTTCGGCTTCGCCGGGGGCCGCGCCGACGTGTGGGAGCCACTGGACGAAATCTACTGGGGCTCGGAGCGCGAGTGGCTGGGTGGCGACAAGCGCTACAGCGGCGACCGGCAGCTGGAAAACCCGCTGGCCGCCGTGCAGATGGGCCTTATTTACGTGAACCCCGAGGGCCCCAACGGCAACCCCGACCCGCTGGGCTCGGCCCGCGACATCCGCGAAACCTTCGGCCGCATGGCCATGAACGACGAGGAAACCGTGGCCCTGATTGCCGGCGGCCACACGTTCGGCAAAACTCACGGCGCCGCCGACCCCGCCAAGTACATCGAGCACGAGCCCGCCGCCGCCGGTATTGCCGAGCAGAGCAAGGGCTGGTTGAACTCGTTTGGCAAGGGCCATTCCGAAGATACCATCACCAGCGGCCTCGAAGGCGCCTGGACTTCTACGCCCGCCCAGTGGAGCAACGACTACTTCAAGTACCTGTTCGAATATGAGTGGGAGTTGACCACTAGCCCCGCCGGGGCCAAGCAGTGGAAGCCTAAGGGCAACGCCGGCGAAGGCCTGATTCCCGATGCCCACGACCCGGCCAAGCGGCACGCCCCGTTCATGCTGACCACGGACATCGCCCTGCGCGAAGACCCGATTTACGAGAAGATTTCGCGTCGCTTTCACGAGAATCCTGAAGAGTTTGCCGACGCCTTCAGCCGCGCCTGGTTCAAGCTCACCCACCGCGACATGGGCCCCATCGAGCGTTACCTCGGCCCCGAGGTGCCCGCCGAGCAACTGCTCTGGCAGGACCCGGTGCCCACCGCCGACTACGAGCAGATTGACGAGGCCGACGTGGCCAAGCTCAAAGGCATGCTGCTGGCCTCGGCCGTGTCGGTGCCCCAGCTCGTGCGTACGGCCTGGGCTTCGGCCTCCACGTTCCGCGGTTCCGACAAGCGCGGTGGGGCCAACGGTGCCCGCCTGCGCCTGGCCCCCCAGAAGTACTGGGAAGCCAACAACGCCGCCGAGCTGAGCACCGTGCTCGACACGCTGGAAAGCATCCAGAAAGAGTTCAACGAGGGCCAGACCGGCGGTAAGCGCGTGTCGCTGGCCGACCTGATTGTGCTCGGCGGCAACGCCGGCATCGAGGAGGCCGCCCGCCAGGCCGGCCACCAGGGCGTGCAGGTGCCCTTCCGTGCCGGCCGCACCGACGCCACGGCCGAGCAAACCGACGTAGAGGCCTTCGCCCCCCTGGAGCCCCACGCCGACGGTTTCCGCAACTACCTCAAGCTGGGCCACGAGGCCTCGCCCGAAGCCATGCTCATCGACCGGGCCCAGCTCCTGACGCTGACTGCTCCCGAAATGACCGTGCTCTTCGGCGGCCTGCGCGCCCTCGATACCAACTTCGACTCCTCCCAGAACGGTGTGTTTACCGACCGCCCCGGCCAGCTCACGAACGATTACTTCGTGAACCTGCTCGACATGGGCACGACCTGGAAAGCCACCAGCAAGGAAGACCAGCTTTTCGAAGGCCGCGACCGGAAAACCAACACCGTCAAGTGGACCGGCACCCGCGTTGACCTGATCTTCGGCTCGAACTCGGAGCTGCGCGCCATTGCCGAAGTCTACGGCACCAGCCACGCCGAACCCAAGTTCGTGCGCGACTTCGTAGCCGTCTGGGCCAAAGTGATGGACCTGGACCGCTTCGATTTGCACCGGTAAAACGCTTGCGTTTTAGATTGAAAAAGGGTGGCTCGGTAACGGGCCACCCTTTTTTGTTGAAGCCAGAACGATTGTAGCGGTAAGCTCCAGCTTCGCGTACTGTTGCTCCCGACCTCACCACACGACCTCGTTCAACGATACGCGAAGCTGGAGCTTCGCGCTACGGCCATGCAACACCGCTCAGAACCATCCTTTCGCATTACATTCGCAACTATGCGTCTATTCCCGATTATAAGCTTCCTGCTGCTGGCCGCTGGCTGCGTGCCGCTGGGTACGCCCATCACCGACCCCAATGCCGCCCGCCGGGTGCCCACGACTGGGCAGACCGGCACTGAGTACTACGCCGATAAAAAGCTGCGTTACGAGGACTACATCTATGACCCCAACGTGCGGACGGTGCTCTGCTACGTGCCCACGGGCCAGCTCGGGCAGGTGTTCAATCCGCCGGTGGTGCCGCTGGGCCAGGGCCAGTCGCCGGTGCTGGAGTTCGATGTGCTGGGCGGGGCGGGGCAGCGGCTCACGGCCAAGCTCATCCACTGCGACCTGAACTGGCAGCCCTCGATTTTGACGGACATGCAGTTTCTGAGTGAAATCAACGAGCAGCTCATTACCAACTACCGGCCCTCGGTGAGCACCAAAGTGCCCTACCAGCACTACCAGGTGCAGATGCCGCGGGTGAAGCTCTCGGGCAACTACCTGTGGGTGGTGCAGGGCGCGGGCGGCACCCCGCTGCTTAGCCGCCGGGTGTTGGTGTTCGAGGAAGGCGCGGTGCAGATTGCCATGAAGCAGGGCATTCCGGTGGCGGGGCAGGAACGCTACATTTTGCAGCAGGTCGATTTTACCATCCGCTACAACATGGCCCTCGTGAACCCGGCCCAGGAGGTCAAGGTGGTGCTGCGCCAGAACTTCCGCTGGGACAACGCCCACTACAACTTGCGGCCCACCTTCGTGCGCGACGCCGAGCAGCAGCTCGACTACCAGTACTTCAACTTCGAAAACGCCTTTCCCGGTTTCAGCGAGTTCCGGTTTGTAGATTTGCGCACGTTCCGCTCGGCGGGCATAGGGGTGGCTAAAATTGATGCCCAGGCCACGCCCCGGGCCGCGCTGCTCCAGCCCGAAACCTCCCGCGCCGACCAGCGCTACACCCAGTACGACGACATCAACGGCCAGCGCCTGATTGAAAGCCGTGAGTTCGTCGGCGACCCGGGCACCAACCCCGACTACCTCGACGTTACGTTCCAGCTCCGCTCGCCAGTGCCCGCACCCGGCCCGGTCTACGTTATCGGGGCCCTCTCGGACTGGCAGCTGCGCGACGAGTTCAAGCTGACCTACGACGCAGCCAACCAGGTGTATCTGGGCCACGCGCTGCTCAAGCAGGGGTACTATAACTACTACTACGCCACCCAAACGCCCACCGGGGCCAACAGCCTGCCTTGGGAGGGCAGCCACCAGGAAACCGAAAACCAGTATGATCTGCTGGTGTACTACCGCCCGCCCGGCACCCGCACCGACCTACTCATCGGCTACCAGCGCCTAGACGTGAACAGCCGCCGGCCGTAGGGGCGGGGCTTCGCTTCGCTGTCCTGCGGTTGCCCCCGCCCGCCATTCAACGACACCGATAGAACGAGGTAGGAGCGGGGTTTCGCTGTCCTGCGGTTGCCCCCGCCCGCCATTCAACGATTAGCGTCAAACAAAAGCCGCCTGAGTTGTTCTAGCAGTTCCCGTTTGCTGGCGGGTGGGGGCAACCGCAGGACAGCGAAGCGAAGCCCCGCCCTATGTCGGGCTGGTTTCCCCCAACCAGCCCCTCCACCAACCCAACCTGTTGCATGTACAATATTATTCTCGTCGTGCTGGGCGTATCAATTCTGGGGGTGGCCTGGCTGCCGTCGTTGCTCAGGAAATACGCGCTTTCGTACCCAATTTTTTTCGTGGGCCTGGGCCTGCTGCTGTTCAGCCTGCCGCTGGGCCTGCCCGACCCCGATCCGGTGGAGTTCTCCTCGTTCGCCATCCACCTCACCGAAATCTGCGTGACGGTGGCCCTGACCGGGACCGGCCTCAAGATTGACCGGCGGTTTTCGCTCAAGGCCTGGCGGATTCCGCTGGTGCTGGTGCTGGGCCTGATGCTGGTGACCATCGGTGGGTTCGTGAGCGTGGCTTGGGGCCTGTTCGGGATGATGCCCGCCGCGGCCGTGCTGCTGGCCGCTACGCTGGCCCCCACCGACCCAGTGCTGGCCGGCGACGTGCAGGTGGGCGAACCCGGCGAAGGGCGCGAAGACAACGTGCGCTTCGCCCTCACCGGCGAGGCCGGTCTCAACGACGGCCTCGCCTTTCCGTTCGTGTACCTGGCGCTGGCGCTGCTGCCCATCGCCCAGGAAAGCCTGGGTGAGCGGCTCTGGCACTGGACCTGGATGGACGTGGGCTACCGCACGGCCATGGGCGTGCTGGGCGGCTGGCTGGCGGGCCGGGGGCTTTCGTACTTGATTTTCGATTTGCCCCACCGTATCCGTATCAAGCCCAGCGCCTACGGGTTCGTGGCGCTGGCCGTTACGCTCACGGCCTACGGCCTCACCGAGCTGGTGCACGGCTACGGGTTTCTGGCCGTGTTCGTGGCCGCCACCACCCTGCGCCGCCACGAGCGCAGCCACGAGCACCAGAACGAGATGCACGATTTCACCGACCAACTGGAGCGCCTGCTGATTGTGGTGATTCTGATTTTGTTCGGCGGGGCAATTTCCTGGGGGCTGTTCGAGCACCTGAGCTGGACCGGGGTGGCGCTGGGGCTGTTTCTGGTGCTGGTGTTGCGGCCGTTGGGCGGGATGCTCACGCTGCTGGGCAGCCGGCTGGCGTGGCAGGAACGGCTGGTCATCTCGTTTTTCGGTATCCGGGGCATCGGCTCGTTTTTCTACCTGGCCTTCGCCCTTGATGCCCGCCACTTCCCCGACGGCCGCGGGCTCTGGGCCACCACTGGCTTCACGGTGCTCGTGTCCATCATTATGCACGGCGTGCTGGCCACGCCCGTCATGAACTGGCTCGACTGCCAGCAGGGCCGCCCCACAGCCGAGGAGGAGGATGAGCAGGAGCAGGCCGAAGAGCCGGAAACCGAAGCGCCAGCGGGCCAGTCGGCATAGGGTAGTTGCGCGGTTGCAGCGCGAACCGAAGGACAGCGAAGCTCCCGCTTCGCGTATCATTGAACGAGGTCGTGTGCCCGTCAGCAACGATACGCAAAGCGGGAGCTTTGCTGTCCTTCGGTTCGCGCTATGATCCTGTTACGGAGGATGTTAGCAACGGTGGCCAACGCCGGGGGGCGGATTTGCGTTGGAAGAGGTATCCTCTCACCCTGATCCTATTCCCATGACCCAACGTTTTCTCCCCGCGCTGCTGAGCGCCTCGCTGCTGCTGGCCGGCTGCGCCACCAACCCCGTTACGGGCAAGAAAGAAGTGATGCTCGTGTCGGAAGGGCAGGAGCTGGCTATGGGCAAGGAGTCGGACCCGGCCGTGGTGGCCCAGTTCGGCCTCTACCAGGACCAGAAGCTCCAGCAATACATCAACACGATGGGCGACCGGATGGGCGCTATTTCGCACCGACCCGAGCTGAATTACCAGTTCCGCATCGTCGATTCGCCCGTGATTAATGCCTTTGCCGTGCCGGGCGGCTACGTGTACTTTACGCGCGGCATTATGGCCAATTTCAACAACGAAGCCCAATTCGCGGGCGTGCTGGGCCACGAAATCGGCCACGTCACGGCCCGGCACTCGGCCAAGCAGCAAACTACCGCCATCCTGAGCCAGGTGGGCCTGATGGGGGCCATGATTGCCTCGCCCCGGCTGGCCCAGTTCGGCGAGCAGGCCATGCAGGGGTTGCAGCTGCTCACGCTCAAATTCAGCCGCGACGACGAAAACCAGGCCGATGAGTTGGGGGTGGAGTACTCGACCAAAATCGGCTACAACGCCGCCGAAATGGCCGATTTCTTCCGCACCCTGGAACGCGAGCAGCAGCAGGCGGGCGGCCAGGCCATCCCCGACTTCCTCAGCACCCACCCCAACCCCGCCGACCGCTACACGCATGTCAACCAGCTGGCGGCCCAGTGGAAGCAGAAGCCCGGCACGCCCCAGACACTCGAAGTCAACCGCGACAAGTACCTGCGCCTGATCGACGGCATCACTTACGGAGCCGACCCGCGCCAGGGCTTCGTGGAAAACAACGCTTTTTATCATCCCGAGCTGAAGTTCCAGTTCCCGATTCCGCAGGGCTGGAAGTCGCAGAACTCGCCCCAGCAGTTCCAGATGGCCGACCCCGCCGGCAAGGCCCTGATGATGCTCACGCTGGCCCCCGGCAACTCGCCCCAGGAGGCCGCCCAGGCCGTGGCCAAGCAGCTCAACCTGCAGGTAGCCGAATCGCGCCAGCTGACGGTGAACGGTTTCCCGGCCCTGGCCTTCGTGGGCACCCAGGTGCAGCAGGATCCCCAAACGGGCCAGCAGGTGGCCGGTGTGCAGGTGCTAACCTACCTGATTCAGGACGGCAAAACGATTTACGCGCTCCTCGGGGCCTCTTCTCCCCAGGACTTCGCGGCCTATGTGCCCGTGTTCACCCGCACCATGGAAGGCTTCCAGCGCCTCACCGATGCCAGCAAACTCAACCGCCAGCCTGAGCACGTGCGCATCCGGACCGCCAAAGCCGGGCAGACGCTGGCCCAGAACTTGGCCGCTAACGGCATACCCGAAAAGCGCTATGAGGAAATGGCCATCCTCAACGGCATGGAGCTCAGCGACAAACTCGGACGCGGGATGCTGTTTAAAGTAGTGGGCAAGTAGAAGTGGCGGGGTATTTGGTTTCCAATGCCGGAATGCCCGGCGGCGCATGGCGCTGCCGGGCGTTTTTTTGCCTGGCAACTCATTGCTCAACCCGCTATCGTAACCTTTCTACGGTCGAGGTGCGTTGAGAGCCTGTTCCCACTTCTTTGTTCCCGCTGCCCATGAAGACTCCCTATTCCTCTGCCTCCCTGCGCCGTGCGGCCCTGCTGCTGCTGCTGCCGCTGGCCGGCTCCACCGCGTTCCGTACGCCGCCGCCGGCCAAGGAGCCCGACCCACAGGTAATTGCCCAATTTGGGCTGCTCAACAACCCGGCCCTCCAGAAATTTATCGACCAGAAGGGCCAGCAGATGGCTGCTGTGTCTAGCCGTGCCGATTTTGGTTACCAGTTTACCATCGTCGATTCGCCGGTGATTAACGCCTTTGCCGCCCCCGATGGCAACGTATACTTCACGCGCGGCATCATGGCCAATTTCAACGATGAGGCGCAGTTTGCGGGCGTACTGGGCCACGAGTTAGGCCATATTACGGCCAAGCACGGCGAAAAGCAGCAGACCCGCTCCACGCTGGCCAGCGGGGCGCTGCTGCTGGGCTCCATCTTCTCGAAGCGGGTGGCCTCGTTGGCCCAGCCGCTTTCCCAGGGCGTGGGGCTGGTGTTCCTTAAGTACGGCCGCGACGATGAGCGTGAGGCCGATGAGTTGGGCGTGGCCTATTCGAGCAAGATCGGGTACGATGCCTCCCACATGGCCGACTTCTTCCTGACCCTCCAGCGCGAGGAGCAGGCCAGCGGCGCGGGCGGCACGCCCACCTTCCTGAGTAGCCACCCCAACTCGGCCGACCGCTACAGCACCGTGAAGCAGCTGGCCGCCAAGGCCAAACAGCAGCAGGGCGGCCGCGCCCTCACCGTGAACCGCAACGGCTACCTGCGCATGCTCGAGGGCCTGCCCTACGGCGACGACCCGCGCCAGGGCTTCGTGGAAAGCGGCGTGTTCTACCACCCCGAGCTGAAATTCCAGTTTCCGGTGCCCCAGGGCTGGCAGCACCAGAACTCGCCCCAGCAGTTCCAGATGGCCGAGCCCAACGGCAAAGCCGTCCAGATTCTTACCCTGGCTCCCGGCAACTCGGCCCAGGAAGCTGCCCAGGCCCTGGCCAAGGAACTCAACCTGAACTCGCCCCAGGCCACTAGCACGACCGTCAACGGCCTGCCCGCCGTGGTGGTGCAGGGCGACCAGGTGGGCCAGGACCAGCAGGGCCGCCAGGGCGTGCAGGCCAGCACGCTCTCCTACATCATCCAGGACGGCAAAACGCTCTACGCCCTCATCGGCCTCTGCGGCCCCGGCACCCTCAACAGCTACGGCCCCGCCTTCCAGCGCACCGCCCAGGGCTTCCGCCGCCTCACCGATGCCAACAAGCTCAACCGCCAGTCGGAGAAAATCCGCATCCGCACCGCCAAAGCCGGCCAGACGCTGGCCCAGGCCCTGGCCGCCAACGGCGTGTCCTCCAAGCGCTACGAGGAGCTGGCCATCCTCAACGGCATGAAAACCACCGACAAACTCAGCGCTGGCACACTGTTTAAAGTAGTGGGGAAGTAAACTTGCCAAGGATATGTAAAAGCTAGGCTTCGAATTTTTCGAGGCCTAGCTTTTTTATGCAGAGTTGAATACTCATTGGATCAAATAGTATCCAAACATCATCCCCCATTGGAAGCCTGGGAATAAAGTTTTCTTCTAGATAGAAATTAGCCACTCCAACTACCACGTTGTCGAAATACAATAAAATGAGGTGGGGTTCATTGAAGTAATAATTAGATTGAACAAAAAGGCCGTGCGAATCATGTGTATCAATTTGATTCGTAGCGTATCCATATATTTCGTAGCGAGAAAAACTCGCACCAATGTAGTGCTGCCAAAATGCTGGATTTGCCGAATATCTTTCAGCATGGACACAAAAAGACTTATTTGACACGCTGAGGCTATATTGATGCCATCCGTCAATATTTGCCCACGAAATAAATATGGTCTGATTATCGTCGAAAAGTAGTTCTATCTGATGTGCAACTATATCTACTCCTTTGCCATTGGTAGTTAGAAATTTCTGGTCGAACACATCATGATAAAAGCAGGCTTGCAAATTTTTCCCCAGCACTTGTGCCAACGGCGCGTGAAAATAGGATTCTAGGTTATCCATATTTATGAATGAAATCAAAAGCGCCCCGTCCGAACAATTCGGGCGGGGCGCTTAAGGTACGGCGGGGGCGGCAGAAACTGCGGCGTTAGGCTTTCTTCAGGAACTCGGTTTTGAGCACCATCGTGCTGCCGCCGGCCCGGCCTTCGATTTCGGCGGGGCTGTTGGTGAGGCGGATGTTTTTGACCACTGTGCCGCGCTTGAGCGTGAGCGAGGAGCCCTTCACTTTCAGGTCCTTGATGAGCGTCACCGAGTCGCCTTCCGCTAGCAGGTTGCCGTTGCTGTCCTTTACGTGCATGAGGAGTGCGGTTTGAGGAGAGTGGAAGTAAAAGAGAACGTCATGCTGAGCGGAGTCGAAGCATCTCTACCGCTTCGTTGCCCTGCTATGCAGCCGACAAGATTACCTACTGCGGTAGAGATGCTTGACTCCGCTCCGCTGCGCTCAGCATGACACGTTCAGGTTTACTGCCTTACACGTTGAAGCGGAAGTGCATGATGTCGCCGTCCTGCACCACATATTCCTTGCCTTCGACGGCCATTTTACCGGCTTCCTTGATTTTGGCTTCGGTCTTATACTGTTGGTAGTCGGGCAGCTTGATAACTTCGGCGCGGATGAATCCCTTCTCGAAATCGGAGTGGATGACGCCGGCGGCGGCGGGGGCTTTGTCGCCCCGGTGCACTGTCCAGGCGCGTACTTCCTGTACGCCGGCCGTGAAGTAGGTAATCAGGTTGAGCAGCGAGTAGGAGGCGCGGATCAGGCGGTTCAGGCCCGATTCGGTGAGGCCGTACTCGCCCAGGAACATCTCCTTCTCCTCGGGGTCCTCCATCTCGGCAATCTGCGACTCGATGGCGGCCGACACGAGCACCACTTCGGCGCCTTCCTGGGCCACATGGGCTTGTAGGGCTGCCACGTGGGCGTTGCCGTTCTGGATGCTGCCTTCGTCCACGTTGGCCACGTAAATCACGGGCTTGATGGTGAGCAGCTGCAAATCGGCCACTGCTTCCAGGTCCTCGGGCGTTACCTCCAGGGCGCGGGCGTTCTGGCCGCCTTCGAGGGCATCCTTGAAGCGCTGGAGCACCACTACTTCCTTCTTGGCCGCCGCGTCGCCGCTCTTGGCCGAGCGCTCCGACTTGGCGAGCTTCTTATCGATGCTCTCCAGGTCCTTAATCTGCAGCTCGGTGTCAATCACGTCCTTATCGAACACCGGATCGACCCCGCCGGCCACGTGCACGATGTTCTCGTCGTCGAAGCAGCGCACCACGTGGATGATGGCATCGACCTCGCGGATATTGGCCAGGAATTTATTGCCCAGCCCTTCGCCCTTGCTGGCGCCCTTCACGAGGCCGGCAATGTCCACGAACTCGATGATGGTGGGCAGCACCCGCTTGGGGTTCACGAGCTCTTCCAGAATCTGCAGCCGCTCGTCGGGCACCGTAATCACGCCCACGTTGGGCTCGATGGTGCAGAACGGGTAGTTGGCCGATTCGGCTTTGGCGTTGGAAAGGGCGTTGAAAAGCGTGGATTTGCCGACGTTCGGCAGGCCGACGATACCGCAGCGGAGACCCATAAGAGGAGATGGTAAGTTGAAGAAATAAGGAATCAGGCTATCGGCCTAGTTCAGGGGGCAAAGGTACGGGGCTTTTTTGGGGAAAGCATGGTACCCGCAAGGATGTAGCGCGAAGCTCCGGCTTCGCGGATCGTGGCGAACGGCTAAGCCGGGTGGTGCCCTGGGGCGCCCGGCGCAAGCCCAAGCCATTTCGCTTAAACGCAACACGCGCACCAGCTATAAAAGCTAGGTGCGCCGTGAGGCAGGCAGTTGCCAGAAAGAGTAATGTAAAGTTTGTTTCGCTAGGCAGGGGCAGTTAGTAGGCAGAATCGGTGGCGGGGGCGGGCGGAATGTTGTAGCCACCGTCGCGCTGGTCACGGTCGTCGTAGGCGGGGCGGGGACGGTCGAGCTCGGCCACTTCATCGGGCGTCAGCAACTCCTCGCGCACATATTCCACAGCGTCCTGCAGGGCATCCACAAACTTGAGGAAGTCCTCTTTGTAAAGGAAAATCTTGTGCTTCTCGTAAGAGAACGTGTCGTCGTCGCGTAGGCGGCGTTTGCTTTCCGTAATAGTGAGGTAATAATCTTGCCCGCGGGTGGCTTTTACATCGAAAAAGTAGGTGCGCTTACCGGCTTTGATGCGTTGGGAGTAGATTTCTTCCTGGTCGTGACGGTCTTCCACTGGCCTAGTTGCTAAAATTTGGTTATTCCAAGATGATTGAAGTTGCATGCAAAATACGGAGTTAGGGTAACATTGGAAAGTTTTAGAGTGCTATTTTTCCTATTTCGGGATAATAACATATAAATAAGAAAAAGAAGCAACTTTTAAGCCTCACCGCTGAGGAAGCCGACAGTGTCTATTATGGTATAAAAGCAAGATTATATAGTTTAGCTAACGTATAGTGATTGTATGGGTCAACTGGTTTGGTAAGCGGGCTTACTAGACTTCTGCCGGGGCCGTCCGCCCGATTCCGTTGTATCTTGCCGTAGTTCCGCCCGCCGCTCTTCCTCTATGGCCCAACCCCTCGATCTTGCCGCCGTCAGTTCTTTCGGGAACCTGGAGTTTCTGGCCCGCCAACTGGTGGAGGGCTTCATTACGGGCCTGCACCAGTCGCCCTACCACGGCTTCTCGGTCGAGTTCTCGGAGCACCGCCTCTACAACCCCGGCGAAAGCACCCGCCACCTCGACTGGAAGGTGTTTGCCCGCACCGACAAGCTGTTCGTGAAGCGCTACGAGGAGGAAACCAACCTGCGCTGCCACCTGCTGCTCGACGTGAGCCCGAGCATGTACTACCCAGCTCCGGGCCACGATAAGCTGCGGTTTTCGGTGCTCTGTGCGGCCGCCCTCACTACGCTGCTCCAAAAGCAGCGCGACGCGGTAGGCCTCGTTACGTTCGCCAACGCAGTGGAGCTGCAAACGCCGGTGCGCTCCACCAGTACCCACCGCCACACGCTGTTGCTCACGCTGCAACAGCTGCTGGAGCGCCCCGCCCCGGTGGGGCAGGCGGGCACCAACGTGGCGGCCGTTATCCATGCCATTGCCCAGCAAATTCCGAAACGCTCGTTGGTGGTGCTGTTTTCCGACATGCTGGGCCGCGCCCCCGACGAGCAGGCCGAAACCCTGGCCGCCCTCCAGCACCTGCGCCACCAACACCATGAGGTGCTGCTGTTCCACGTAATGGACCGCGCCACCGAGGCCGATTTCAACTTCCCCGACCGCCCGTATTTGTTCGAGGACCTCGAAACCGGCCAGACTCTCAAGCTCCAGCCCAACCAAGTGCGCGAGCAGTACCAGGCCGCCATGCGCCGCTACGAGCACGACCTGGCCCTGCGCTGCGGCCAGTACAAAATCGACTTCGTGCCGGTTGATATCCGGGAGCCGTTCAATAAAGTGCTGTACGCTTACCTGGTAAAGCGCGGCAAGATGCGGGGGTAATTCCCGGCATATTGTTCCTCTTTGTATCGCCTTACTACTACCTATGGCCCTTTGGTTTTGCCGCGTGTGCGGCCTGGATTACGATGAGTCGCCGTGGGGCGCGGATGGGCGCACGCCCGACCACACGTGGTGCAGCTGCTGCGGCACCGAATTCGGATTTCACGACGCCTCACTGGAGGCTGCCCGGCAGCGGCGGGCCCAGTGGCTGGGGGCGGGCGCGGAGTGGTTCTACCCCAACATCCGGCCTGCGGGCTGGAACCTGGCCCAACAGCTGGCCCAGATTCCGGTTGACTACCAATAGGCCGCTTACTTTCGCGTTATGTTCTTATTTGATACCCTGTTCTTCGCCCTGCCCCTCTGCCTGCTGTCGGCGGTGATGACCGTCTACATTGCCCACATGTACGGGCGGCGGTTCTGGCCCTGGCTGCTGTTCGGGTTCTTCGTGCCGATAGTGTCTACGTTCATTGCCATTGCCCTCGGCATCCGCGATGCCCGCCGGAAAGGCGAGCAGTAAGGCCAACGTTGCCAACTACTGCGCGCCAGTCCTACTCCGCACCAGGGCTGTTATCCAACGACTGCCAGAGGTACTTGCTGGCCAACGTGCGGTAAGGCCGCCAAGGCTCGGCAAGCTCCACCATGCGGCGCAGCAGCGGCCGACCGGTTTCTTCCAAGCCATAATGGCGGCGCATGGCGTTCTGGATGCCCAGGTCGCCCTCCGGAAATACATCGGGCATATCCAACGCAAACATGCACAGCATCTGGGCCGTCCAGCGGCCAACCCCTTTTATTTGGGTGAGGTGCTGGGTGAGTTCTTCTTCGTTGAGTTGGCTCAGGTGGGCGTGGTCGAGCTGGTCGCGGAGGGAAAAATCGGCAATGGCACGCAGGTAGCCCGCTTTCTGGCGCGAAAGGCCGGCCGTGCGCAGCTCCTCATCCGAAAAGGCCAGCAGCGCCACCGGTTCGGGGTAGCCCTCGGGGCCGAACAGACCCTGAAACTTACGCCAGATGGCCGCCGCCGCCTTCGTAGAAATCTGCTGGCTCACGATGGCGCGTAGCAGCCCCAGGTACAGGTCTTCGTGGGCGGCGGGCGCAATGGGCCGGCCGGCGGCTAGCAGATGGGCCAGCACCGGGTCGGCGGCGCGCAGGTGGCGCAGGGCAGCTTCGGGAGAAGGGGAGGAAGTGAGGGCGGACATAGGCGGAAGGGAAAACAGCGGCGCTAGGCCAAGGCAATATCGAGGCGGGAAGTGGGCACTGGAAACTCGGCCAGCACCTGCCCGGTGGCGGCGAGGCGTATGCCTGTCAGGCACTGGCCCAGGTACGCTCCAGTATCCACGTAAAGTGCGTTGGAGGCGGGGTCGAGCATTATTTCGCCGGCGGTAGGGGTATGGCCTACTACCTGCCGCCGCCCCTGGTTAAGTAAGGGGCCGCGCCGCCAGAGTACGCCGTGGGGGTTTCCGGGGTCCAGGGGCGTAAGCGTGTCGGCAAACCCAGCATGACTGATGAGCAGCTGCTCGCTTTCCCAGCACAACGGGCGCTGTTCCAGCCAGGCCAGATGGTGCTGCAACAGCATTCGGCGGCCCTGGTACTGCTGCACGGTAACGTCGCCGCCCCAGGTCAGCCAGCGCGGGTTCGGGCCCTGGGGCCCAAAGTGCCGGAGCATTTCCTGCTCGTGGTTGCCCCGCAGAAACACCGTGCGGCCGGGATGGCTGGCCTCCAGCTCGCGGGCCAGCTCCACGCACTCGGGGGCAAAGCGGCCCCGATCCACTAAATCACCTACCTGCACCAGCAACTCGGTGGCCGGCCGCCAGTGGCCCACTACCTCCCGCAGCGTGTGGTAACAGCCGTGCACATCCCCGATAACGAATAGGTCCATCGTGTTTAAACCTTTAGCCGAGGGCCATTGGCTGATAGTTTTATGCTTAAACGAAATCTAGCAGCTAATGGTCCTCGGCTAATAGCGTACGTACAAGCATCAGTGCATGCCCGGTTCGGCCTCAGTGCTGAGGCCCAGCTTTTTAACCAACGGCCCGATGGTAAGACCCTGCACAATAATGCTGAACACCACCACCACATAGGTCGCGCCCACAATCAGGTCACGGGGCATGGAATCGGGCAACGACAGCGCCAGCGCCACCGAAATACCGCCCCGCAGCCCGCCCCACACCAGCACGCGCAGGGTAGGGGCGTTGAAATCGGAGTAGCGCTTGAGCAGGCTTAGGGGGAGGGCCACCGAAATGAGGCGGGCCAGCAGCGTCAGGAAAATGGAAATCACCCCCACCATGAGGATAGTCCTGTTGATGTCGAGCACCAGCATTTCAAGGCCAATGAGCACGAACAGCACGGCATTCAGGATTTCATCGAGCATTTCCCAGAACTTATCCACGTACTCGCGGGTGAGGTCCGACATGCCTTTCTCCCGGCCCTTGTCGCCCACAATCAGGCCCGCCACCACAATGGCCAGCGGCCCCGAGGTGTGCCACTGCGAGGCCAGGGCCGTGCCGCCCATGACCAGGGCCAGCGTAATGAGCACTTCTACTTTGTAGTTATCGATGGTACGCAGGGCCCAGAAGCCGGCGTAGCCCAGCACCACGCCCAGCACCACGCCGCCCAGTGCTTCTTGCAGGAACAGCTTGCCAATGAAAGCCGGCGAGGCCTTATCGGTGCCGTAAATGGCAATTTCGTAGAGGCTGGCGAAGACGACAACCGCAATGCCGTCGTTGAATAACGACTCACCCACAATCTTGATTTCCAGGTTCTTGCTGATTTTAGCCTGCTTCAGAATCCCGAGTACGGCAATAGGGTCGGTGGGCGAAATCAGGGCCCCGAACAGCAGGCAGTAGATAAAGTGCGTCTCGACCCCGAATAAAGGCAGCACGTAGTAGGTGCTGCCGGCCACAATCAGAGTAGAAAGCAGCGTACCGGCCACGGCCATGGCCGCCACCGAGCCGCGCTCCTTGCCCAGGGTGCGCACATCGACGTGCAGGGCCCCGGCAAAGAGTAGGAAGCTCAGCATCACTTCCATCAGCACATCATGGAAGTTGATGCCGCGTACCAGTTCGCTGGCCGTGAGCAACCAGGGTACCCCTAGGCGGCCCAACGCAATGGCAACAAGGGAGGATACCAGGGCCAAAATCATGAGGCCGATGGTGGAGGGTAGGCGCAGAAAGCGGTGATTGATGTAGCCGAAAGCTGCTGCTATGACTAACAGCAGCGTCAGGGTATTATATAATTCCATGAAAGGACACTAGGGAGAGTTTTGGTAAAAGACGCGAATTCGAGGCACAAAGCCCAGTCGTACGTCATACTCCACCCTAGTCGAGGGCGACCAGCGCCTTTTCCACCCGCGCCAGCATTGCATCGTCTACATCGAGGTGGGTCACGAACCGAATGAGCTGGGGACCAAACGACGAGGCCTTGATGCCCTGCTGCTCCAAATAAGCCAGAAACGCCTCTGCGGGTTGGCTGTCGCGGAGGCGGAAGATGACCAGGTTGGTATCGGCGGGTAGCACTTCGGCCACGTAGGGGCGGGCGGCCAGCAGGTCGGCCAGTTTTCGGGCCCGGCGGTGGTCGTCGGCCAGGCGCTCCACGTTGTGCTCCAGGGCGTACAAACCAGCGGCGGCCAGGTAGCCGGCCTGGCGCATGCCACCGCCCATTACCTTCCGAATGCGCTTGGTTTGCTGAATGAAGGCGCGGCTGCCCAGCAGCACCGAGCCTACCGGCGCGCCCATCCCCTTGCTCAAACACACCGAAATGGTGTCGAACAGGCGCCCGTACTCGCGGCCGTCCTGGCCAGTGGCTACCAGGGCGTTGAACACCCGGGCCCCATCGAGGTGCAGGGGCAGGCGGTGGCGGCGGGCCACCTCGGCCAAGGCCTCCAGCTCGGGTAGGGTGTAGCAGCTGCCGCCGCCTCGGTTATGGGTGTTTTCGAGCGAAATAAGGCGGGTGATGGGGTAATGTACGTTCTCGGGCCGGATGGCCGCCTCCACCTGCGGAGCCGTGAGGCGGCCCCGGTCGCCGGTCAGCAGCGCCACCGACGCACCCGAGTGGAAGGCAATACCGCCCACTTCCCACAAATAAATATGCGACGTCTGCTCGCAGATGACCTCGCTCATGGGCACGGTGTGGGCCTTAATGGCAATCTGGTTGGTCATGGTGCCGGAAGGGCAGAACAGGCCGGCTTCGAGGCCGAAGCGGGCGGCCGTTTCGGCCTCCAGGGCCTGCACAGTGGGGTCTTCCTCATACACGTCGTCGCCGACTCGGGCATGGAACATGGCTTCCAGCATGGCCGGAGTGGGGCGCGTAACGGTGTCGGAGCGCAGGTCGATGGGGGGCGTATTCATGGCTGCAAGAAGCGGTAAAATTGGCAAAGGTTTTCGGGTGTCAAATTTAGTCCTTACTTTTGCCCCTCATTTACAGAAAGATTTTAACCGACCCGGAAAATGAGCGTTACCCGTCTGAAGCGGAAGCACCGCAAGAACATTGCTCGCGCCAACAACAAGCAGCGCATCATCAAGCAGCTCCTGCTGACCCCCGTACTGAAGAACGTGGACCTCGACGAGTTGAAGGCCAGCTTCCAGAACGGAGGCGGCCGCCCCGACATTGCTCCTAAAACGGAGGCCATTGCCGCTGCCGTTCACGAGTCGGAGGCCGCTACGGAGGCCGCCGCTAATTCGGGCCTCAGCCAGCTAGAGTCGGCCGAGTAGGTTAGCGCGCACCAGCTTGGCAGTAGGGGCCCGCTTAATGCCCCAGCCAGGAAAGTGACGCTACCAGCCAGCGGTGACCGGAGTCAGTGCGAATAATAATAAAAAAGCCTTTCCTAACCCGGAAAGGCTTTTTTTGCTGTCTTTTTTGATTCTAATAGCAGCGGCTACTCCACCATTAGCCGCTGCGTGACCCGCCCCGTGCCGGCCTGCACGCCGACCATGTACAGGCCGGGAGCCAAGCCGGTCAGGTTCAGCTCGTAGGTCAGGCCAGCAGCGGGTAGGGCTACAGTAATGGCGCGGACCGACCGGCCCAGGGCATCGCGCATTGTAAGTGTAGCGCGTGCCGCACCAAGCAAAGGCGGTAGTAGGAGCCGAACTGTGTTGTGGGCCGGATTGGGGGCTAGGCTGAAGTGAAGTGAGGGCGCTAGCGTTTTAGTGGCCAGCGCAACACTTCCTACTGCCGCCAGAAAGCCCACGGGGCTGCCACCTGTGGCGGCTACCGTGAAGCGGCCGAATTGCGCGGACGGGCGCGTATCGCCCACTACGTAGAGGCCGGTGGTCGTCAGGGTCAGTGCCTCGGCGGCATCGTTGCCGGGGCCCCCGGCCTGCTGCGCCCAAGCCACGGCGCTGGTGCTGCCTTGGTCGGTGAGCAGCGCCACAAATAAATCATCGGTGCCAACGGCCCCCGCGTTGGTCAGGGTCTGGCCGCCCGCGCTGAGCGTACGGCCATCGAAGGTACCGGCCACGCCCACGCTGCTTCCCTGCACGGTTATGCCCCGCAGGAAATTACGGCCCGGGCCGGTAAGCTGCCGTTCCCAGACGCGGGTAGCGCCGTTGCCCTCGTCCGTGAGCTTCAGCACATACATATCGTCGGGGCGGCTACCATTCACAATGACCGGGGAGGTTGAATTACCCGCCACGTACACGCTGTTGCCATTGGCCGCTACTGCGGTGGCCGCGTCGCCCAGGTTTTGCGCCCAGGCAAAGCTGGCTGCGGTACCGGTATCGAGCAGGCGGGTCAGAAAGCCGTCGTTGGCGGAACTGTTGTCGGAGTCGCTCAGGTTGGTTAATCCCAGGTTGCCGAATGCGACATTCTTGCTCGAAAAGCTACCGGCCGCATACACGCTGCTACCATTTACCGCCAAGCTGTACACCTCCTCACGGCCGTTGCCACTGATGGGCCGCACCCACTCGAAACGATATTCTCCCGCCACCTCCGCGAGTCGGGCCACGAAGCCGTCGGCCAGGGGGGATGCTCCATTGCTGAGGTTCAGTTCGCCGAAAGCCGTGACGTCGCTCTCAAAGAAACCACCCACGTACACGCCCGATTCGCTTAGTGCCAGCGCATTTACCCGCTCATTGGCAGGCCCCCAGATGGGCTGGGCCCAGATGAAATCGGCGCTGCTGCCCTGATCCGTGAGCCTAGTGATGAAAGCATCGGAGGTAGCGGCGGTCTTGTTGGTATTGGTGAGCGTAACGGCCCCGAACGCCACGGTGGAGCTGTAAAAGGCTCCGGCCACATATACGCTGCTGCCGCGAACCACCACAGCCAAGGCCTCTTCGCGGTCGGCGCTGCCCATGCCGCGGGCCCACTCGAAGCGTTTACTAACCGGGCTCCACTTGGCTACGAAGGCATCCGTAAGGCCCGCGCTTACCAGCGTAGTGGCGCCAAAGTTGACCGTACCCGAAAACGAACCAACCACAAACACGTTACCGGCTGCGTCGGTGGCGACGGCGGCAACATGAGAGCTGCCGTTTGTTTGGGTGAAAGTCTGGGGCATTTGCCATTCGGGGGCTTGCGCGTAAGCAGCCGAACCGGCTAGCAGTGTCAGCAAGAGGGGCAACCGTTTCAGACGAGTGGTAAGATTAGGTAGAGAAAGAGGCATAGTACTGAAAGTAAGGGGTGGGATAAAGAGGTGCTGGCCGCCGCAAACCGATAAAAGAGGTCCTGTGGCTGTTTTTATAAATATAATTTATTTTATTTATAATATAGCTTTTTATGGCTACTGGTATTCTGCGGCTGAAAACAGCTACAACACTTACTCACTCGCTGCCGCGCGGCCCCAATTCCACGGCCTGCAACTGCTGCACCTTGCCGTCGGCCACCTCAAACCGCAGCAGTGTGCGCACCTTATGGAAGCCGTGGCGGCCGGCCGCACCGGGGTTGAGGTGGAGCAGGTGGCGGGCCTTATCGGGCATCACTTTCAGGATGTGCGAGTGGCCGCTGATATACAGGCCGGGCCGGTGCTCCTCGACGAGGGCACGACCAGCGGGGCTATAATGGCCGGGGTAGCCCCCGATGTGGGTCATGAGCACGCGCAGGCCTTCCAGCTCGAAGTATTGCACCAGTGGCTGGGTTAGGCGTACGTCGCGGCCATCGATGTTGCCGTACACGCCCCGCAGTGGCGCCAGTTCCTCCAGCTGCTCCACTACGGCCGCCGTGCCGAAGTCGCCGGCGTGCCAGATTTCGTCGCAGCCTCGCAGATGGTGCAGTATCCGCTCATCGAGGTGACTGTGGGTATCGGAAAGCAAACCAATTTTTTTCATGGGGCGAAGGTAGGAGGCGAGGTAATGGGTTTGGTAGGTTGTCATCTTGAGGGAAGCATAAGATGGCGATTCACCAAAATCCCCATTTTACCAACTCACCATTTGGGAACACAACCGGCTACATCCCGTATCTTGCCCGGCCCCCGGGGTATTTTCGTATCCGGGGAAATATGCTGTGCTTTGCAGCAATCCGTCTCAGTTCTCTTTCTGCCCTCCAGCTTACCCCGCGATGAACGTTTTCATCAACGATATTCCGCTGATTATCAAGAAAAACAGCGAAAAGATTTACAAGCACAAGTACGACCTGATTCTAAATCCGGAGGACGAGTTTACGTCGAAGGATTTGGTGGGCGACGTGCTGGTGCGCGACGTGACGGACGGCTTTGTAGACCGGCTGCTACGGCTGATGGAGGTCAAGAAATTAAAAAAACTGACCTCCCTCACGCTGCTGGCCCGCAAAAAAAAGCGCCTCATTCTCCACCTCAAAGACCAGTTCCGCATTGTGAAGGCTGCCGGCGGCTTGGTGGAAAAGGATGGGATGGTGCTGATGATTTTCCGCCTCGGTAAGTGGGATTTGCCTAAGGGCAAGCTCAAAAAGGAGGAAGACCCGACCCTGGGCGCGTTGCGCGAAGTGGAGGAGGAGTGCAATGTGCGGATTGAGTTGGGCGAAGAGCTGCCCAGCACCTGGCACTCCTACGCCTACAACGGCAACAAAATCCTGAAAAAAACGAACTGGTATATCATGCGCTGCCTCGACGACTCGTTGATGAAGCCCCAGGCCGAGGAGTATATCGAGGAAGTCCGCTGGATGTCGCCCCAGGAGGCCCTCGGCGTCCTCGATGAGTCGTATGCCAGCATTGCGCTGGTGATGCGCCACTACCTGAGCAAAACGGCCGGCCAGGTTGCCCCCGTCGAGCAAGATCCCACTACGTAATATTTCACCCTTAGCTTTCCATTCCATGCGTGTTTCCCACTACCTTGCCCTTGGCCTTTTATGGAGTATGGCCGCGTGCAGCGGCTCGCAGATGGCTTCGGAGCGCAGTAGCCCCAACACCGGTAGCCAAGCTGCCGGCCGCACGGCCGCCGTTGATGTGCCCGCACTGATGGGCCGCAACATCGACCAGGTGCGCCGCACGCTGGGAGCCCCCAAGGAAACCAAGGAGCAGGCCATCGGGCTCGAACCCACGGCCGAGCAGATGCGCATGACCAAGGGCCAGGACTGGATCAATACCTTCGAGCGCAACGGCACCACCATGATCGTGACCTTCAACGCTAGCAACCGCAAAGTGCGCGACCTTGTGTTGGTAGGCAGCGACGAGGACGAGCTACTGCGCGAGGCCAACTTGAGCCTGACCGCCCCCGAGTATATGGTGCTGCCCGTAATGAACCCCAGCAATGCCTCCGAAATCATCGGTATGCGCGTTGTGGCACGTCGGCAGTAAGGGTAGCAAAGTCAGCCCCAGGCAGCAAGAGGCAGCGCCGCTCAACTTACCCGTAAGGGCCGTTGAGCGGCGCTGCCTTTTGCTGCCTGGGGCTGAACTTACTCGTATTTCGGCAGTGTGAAGGGTACGAAATCGTCGACGTTGCCGCCGAAACGGTGGATTTCTCGGATGATGGTGCTGCTGATGGCCGCCAGGGCCGGGGAGGTGATGAGGAATACGGTTTCGAGGGCCGGGTTGACGTGGCGGTTGGCCTGGGCAATGGTGTTTTCGTACTCGAAGTCGGTGGTATTGCGCAGGCCGCGCAGCAGAAACCGGGCACCTACTTCGCGGGCAAAATCGGCCGTTAGGCCCTTGTAAGACCGTACCGACACCTGGGGCTCATCGCGAAATACGTCCTCGATCATGCCCTGCATCACTTCTACCGGCAAGTAGCGCTGCTTGCTGCTGTTGTTACCGATGGCGATAATCACCTCATCGAACAGCTCGGTGCCCCGGCGCACCACGTCGAGGTGGCCGTTGGTGAAAGGGTCGAAGGAGCCGGGAAACAGGGCGATACGCATGGGCAGTGAATGAGCGACTCGGTGAATGAGTGATGATGTTCTGGAGAGGCAAAGAAAAAAAGTGCTCCGTATTGAGTGCGGGGAGTCAGGGCGAAGCAGCTGTCAGACTCACTCATTCACCGAGTCACTCACTCACTTATTCGCACAAGTGCAGGGCGAAGAGCTCGAAATAGCGGTACTCGAACAGGTCGTTGAGGCGGTAGCTGTAGCCCAGGTCGAAGGGGCGGTTGCCGAAGCGCAGGTTACGGACATACTTGCGCAGGATGCTGAACAGCTCCGAATCGTGGGTTAGGTCGCCCCAGACCATTACCGGGTCCTGGTCGGGGTTGAGCTGAAGCTCCTGCATCACCAGGATAACGTAGTAAATAAGGTCTTCGGGGGTGCTGTAGGGGAATACGTTGCAGAGTTGCAGCTGTTTGCCCCGCATCACGAGGATGGTAAGCTGGCGGGGGCCAATGCTCAGGTACACCCGGGCCGGACCGTTGTTCTCGCTCTGTTGCAGCACGCCCTGCAGCAGGGCGCTGGTGCGGTGCACGAGGCGGCCAGCGGGGTAGGTCTGCTTGAACCAAGTGCTCAGCGAGCGGTCGGTCGCAAACAAACTCACGATGTCGGGGCCCCCATGGGTGTAGGCGTGCACCGATTCGTGGCGGGTGTCGAGGGCGTGGTGCAGGCCCAGGTAGGCGGTTTCGTCGCCGGGCCGGAACAGGGGGGCGGGCAGCAGCGTGAAGGCGCGGTTATGCACGGCCAGCCGCACCCGGTTCCAGCCGGTACGGCCCAGCAAATCGTGGTCGGTGGCCAGGGCGGCCAGCTGCTGGGCCAGGGTAGTATCGGCTTCCGGCGCGGCGTACTCTTCGAGGGCCACAAACTTGTTGCGCTTCACATCGGCTACACCCAGGCGCAGGCCAGCGGGCCCGGCCGTGAGGTAAAGGTTGTAGGCCGCCAACTGCTGCGGGTCCAGGGTTTCGTCGCGCAGGCGGTGCAGGGCCGCCGGGACCAGAGAAGCAGCAGTAACAGTAGGCGACATGGGCAGCAGGAGAGGAGGCAGGAAATCGGGGAGGGGAGAAACAGCCTGGGCGGCGGCACTCGGCCCCGGCCCGCCAAAGGTACAAAAGGCCTTCTTTACTGAAACCGCGTTTGAGGGATAAACACGTCGTCGGTACTGATGAGGTCGCGCAGCACCGGGTGCACCTGCGCGGGCGGCAGCTGCGTTAACTGGCGCGGGGCCACAAATTCGAGGCGGGTCAGCAGTTGGGCATTGGGGGCATGCTCGGGGTCGTGGCCGAGGCGGGGCATAGCGGTGGCATCGAGGGGCAGCACCTCAAAGAACAGCTCCAGCGCCTGCAAGCCAGGGCCCTGGTACTCGTGCAGGTGCAGAAAACGGCCTACCCGCACAGCCAAGCCTGTTTCTTCTTCAAATTCGCGCCGTAGGCAGTGCTGCAAGGTTTCGCCGAAGTGCCAGCCCCCGCCCGGTGGCGACCAGAACAGCTGCTCGTTGGGCAGCAGGCCCCGGTGGGCGGTGAGCAGCAACGTGCCCTCCTGCACCAGCAGGCCGCACACCCGCACCCGGGCTACGCCGGCGTAGGCCTGAAGCAAATCGTGGGGGTGGGCAGAGAAAGAGGAATCCATAGCAACAGAACAGAAAAAGCGGGCGGGCCGCCGGGCAAAGCTAGCAACCTGCGCCCACAACGCCCCCGCCGCGCTTCTATTGCCAGCCGCCGCGCGCGGGGAGCCACCAGAAATCCCCAACTTTGCCCCCTATGACGACGCCCGAACCAACGCCTGCAACTCCCGAAACACCCCAGTCCCTCGAAGCCCGCATCCGCCGCAAGCTGGTCCGCCAGCACTTCATGCACCATATCGGGGCCAATCTCACCCTGATAGCGCCTGGCCGCATCGAAGCCGAGCTAGTCCTAGAGCAGCAACACCAGCAGCACACCGGCTTCGCCCACGGCGGCCTCGTGGCCACGATGGCCGATCTGGTAGCCGGCTTCGCGGCCGTGACGCTGGTGCCCGAAGGCACGGGCGTAGTCACGGTGGAGCTCAAAACCAGCTACCTGCACCCCGGCGTGGGCCAGCGCCTGCGGGCCGTAGGCTGGGTGCTCAAGGCCGGCCGCCGCCTGCACTTCTGCGAATCGGAGGTTTGGTGCGACGACAAGCTGATTGCCAAGGCCACCGCCACAATGGCTGTAATTGAGCCCAGTTGATATATGGAAGAGAAAGCAGGTTTTTTTGTGAGTTGGTTGCGCTGGCAACGGCAGGACGGCTATTCGTTGTGGATTGAATGGCCCGAACGAGAGCAGTACTGGGCGGATGCTCGGGGTAATGTCCCGCTATTCGCAACCAGTGAGGAGGTCGGCCTACTGGCTACCAAGCTTGGCGTTCAGATATATGTGCAGGCAGCAGAGCCTGGTATGATTGATTTAGACTGCGTGTGGCAGTGGTTGCAGCAGCCACAAAAGCGTCCGCCCAAGGAGTGTCTGGCTATTTGGAATACATTCAGCGATGTGGGCTCGGGAGTGAGCGTGCCGTTTGATGGTGACCGGAAGAGTACGGTGCGTAATCGGGTTTTCGATAAGCTTTATTTCAACGACGGTATTTTTCAGATAAATCAGGACGGGAAAGCGGATTTTCATGGTCCACACACTAAACCCTGGATCCCAGGCTGGAAACGAGAGGAGCGGAAAAAGCTGCAACGCAGCCTCAAGCAAGGATTTCGTTTGTGGCAGAAGCATACTTACCGAGCAACTATCGACGCGGTGCCGTTGCCGTAGCTGCATAGCGCAATGCTGTACCTTTGCCCAGTATGCTAAGCGTCAGAACTCCTTCCGTAAGAGATTATTTCCCCTTCGAGCCCACCGAGGACCAGGCCACGCTGTTTCGGCAGCTCGATGGGTTTCTGGGCGATGCGCTGCCGGGGCGCAAGGCGTTCGTGCTGCGCGGCTACGCCGGTACCGGCAAAACTACCGTCGTGAGTGCGCTCGTGCAGTGGCTCCACCAGATGGGCCGCAAATACGTGCTGATGGCCCCCACCGGCCGCGCCGCCAAGGTGATGAGCACCTACTCGGGCGTGGCGGCCAGCACCATCCACAAGAAAATATACCGCCAGACCAGCGGCTCGCCCTCCCAGGGCCTCACGTTTCAGCGCCAGCCCAACCGCGCCCAGGACACGCTCTTTATCGTCGATGAGGCCTCGATGATTTCCGACGAGAAGGCATTCGGCGTGAATGGCCTGCTCGACGACGTGATGAATTTCGTGTTCGAGAAGCCCTCCAACCGCCTGCTGCTCATCGGCGACACGGCCCAGCTGCCGCCGGTGGGCCAGTTGCTCAGCCCCGCCCTCGACCCCGAGCTGCTGCGCGACCGGTTCCGGGCCGAAGTGGGCTCGGTGGAGCTGCGCCAGGTGATGCGCCAGGCCGAGCAGTCGGGTATTCTGATGAACGCCACGGTGCTGCGGGAGGAGTTGCGCGAGGAAAACCCGCGCATCCAGTTCTTCACTAAAGGCTACCCCGACATCTTCTCGATGGGCACCGACAAGCTCGAAGACGGCCTGCGCTGGGCCTACAAGCAGTTCGGCCACGAGAATAGCACCATTATCTGCCGCTCCAACAAGAACGCCAACCAATACAACCAGTACATCCGCCGCATTCTGTTCGAGGCCGAGGACGAGATTGAATCGGGCGACTACCTAATGGTGGTGCGCAACAACTACTACTGGCTACCCAAGGATTCCGACATCGGCTTCCTGGCCAACGGTGACTTCGTGCAGGTGGTTAAAATCATCCGGACCACCGAGGAGTTCGGCTTCCGCTTCGCCGACGCCCGCGTGCGCCTCGTCGACTATCCCGACGAGCCCGACCTGGAAGTAAAGCTGCTGCTCGACACCCTGCACACCGAAAGCCCCTCGTTGCCCGCCGACCGCAACAAGGCCCTCTACGAGGCCGTGGGCATGGATTACGACCACCTCACCACCAAAAAAGAGCGCAGCGCGGCCCTGCGCAAAGACCCGTTTCTGAACGCGTTGCAGGTGAAATTCGCCTACGCCCTCACCTGCCACAAAGCCCAGGGCGGCCAGTGGCAGGCCGTATTCGTCGACCACGGCTATCTGAAGGACGATATGGTGAATTCCGAGTTTGCTCGTTGGCTCTACACGGCTGTCACCCGTTCCTCCGAAAAGCTGTTTTTACTTAACTTCAACCAGAAGCTGCTCGGCGACCCGGCCGAAGATTAAACCCGCCCAGCGCGGGGGCGGCGAACCAGAACGTTCCCGGCCGTTGTTGATTCGAAAAGCGGCGCGGCCGCAACGCTGGCCCGAAAGTTGGCAGGCTAGCCCATTGCAGATTTTTGCGTATTTTCACCTGTCTTTTATCCCCTTCTACCATGAAAAAAGTCCTTTTTCTGGCTCTGTCGCTTTCGGTGATGGGGCTGAGCACCCAGGCGCAGTCGGTGCAGCCGGCCAACGCCCAAGCCAAAGTGGCCGGTCCCCAGATTCAGTTTGAAGAGCAGAAGTTCGACTTCGGCGCCATCCGCACCGGCGACGTGGTCGACCACACTTTCAAGTTCAAGAACGTGGGCACCCAGCCGTTGGTGATTGCCAATATTGGCGTTACCTGCGGTTGCACCACGCCCGACTGGACCCGCGAGCCCATCATGCCCGGTAAGAGCGGCACCGTCACGGCCAAGTTCAACTCGGCCGGCAAGTATGGCATGCAGAACAAGGTTCTGACTGTTGAGTCGAACTCAGTAGGCGGCAACGCCATGGTGGCCATTGTAGGCGACGTGAAAGAGGCCGGCGCGGCCCTGCAGGCAGCCCCTGTCAATGCTGCCGAGGCGGCGGTGAACGAGTCGGCCCCCGATGGCAAACAGAAGCTCAAAATGGACGACCGGAAAATCAAAGCCAAGAAGAAGTCGTAATTTCTTCGCCCGGTTATTCAACTAAAAAAGCGCCTCCCCAAAACGGGAGCGCTTTTTTGTTGCTGAGTTGCAGGCTTGTTCTACAACTGGCGGGCGGCCAGCGCCAGCATAATCCAGCCGGCAATGAAGAGTAGGCCGCCGATGGGCGTAACAGCCCCGAGTTTGGTGATGCCCGTCAGGCAAAGCACATAGAGCGAGCCGCTGAACACGAAAATACCACCCAGCCACAGCCAGGCCACGGTACCCAGGCTGCGTAGCTCGGGCCGCGCCAGCAGCAGCAGCCCAATACCGAACAGCGCCATCGTGTGGAAGAACTGGTAGCGCACGGCCGTTTCGAAGGTCTCGAAGCGTCCGGCGGCCTCCAGGCTCTTGCGCAGCCCATGCGCCGCGAAGGCCCCAATGCCCACGCTCAGAGCGCCGAGCAAAGCGGCTAGTTGGATGATGAGGCGAGCAGTCATGGATGGTGGTTTTGGTTGTTAAAAATTGAGCGTCATGCTGAGCGAAGGCGCAGCCGTAGCCGTAGCATCTCTACCGCCATGGTAATCATGCTTACTGCAACGACGCAGTAGAGATGCTTCGACTGCGCCTCCGGCTTCGCTTAGTATGAGGGCCGGAGGCTAGCGGGCCCCAAAAATAGCACTGCCCACCCGGATCAGGGTGCTGCCTTCGCGCAGGGCCAGTGGGTAGTCGGAACTCATGCCCATCGATACCTCCCGGAACGTAGGTTCATCGGCGAAATACAGGCTTTTGAGCTTGTCGAAGTAGCCGCGCAACTGCCGAAACTCGCGGCGCAGCTGGTCTTCGTCGGTAGTGTTGGTAGCCACGCCCATCACGCCGGTCAGGCGTACGTGACGCAGAGCGCGGTACTCGCCGGAATTCAGAATTTCTTCAGCTTCGGACAGCGTGAGGCCGGTTTTGGTGTCCTCGTCGGCAATCTGGAACTGGAGCAGGCCCTCAATAATCCGGTCGGATTTGGCGGCCTGCTTCTCGATTTCGAGCAGCAGTTTCAGGCTGTCGATGCTCTGGATAGTATGCACGAAGGGCGCAATGTACTTGACCTTATTGGTTTGCAGGTGCCCGATGAGATGCCACTCCACGTCGGTGGGCAACTCGGGTTGCTTGGCGGCCATTTCCTGGGCCCGATTCTCACCAAAAAGGCGCGCCCCGGCCTCGTACGCCTCGCGTAGTACCTCTACGGGGTGCGTTTTAGTCACGGTGACCAGTCGGGCATTGGTGCCGGTCAGGGTTTGCTCGATGCGGTGCAGGTTGTCCTTAATCACAGATTTTTACGGGTTTTTCGCTGCTGACGCTGATTCTTGAATGCAGCTTAGGCAACGGATGAAATAATACCCTGTTTTGGTTAGCTCAACAACCGCCCAAGTTCCCTAGGGTTATGCTCCAAGTGCCAAATCCAGCACCGGAACAGCGTAAACGAATCTGCGTTATCAGCGAAAAAATCAGCGCGAATCAGCGATTTAGTCTTCCAGCGCGTTGGTGAGGAAGGTGTTTTTGAGCCCCAGCCAGACCAGCCACAGGCCCAGGCACCAGTAGAGGTAGGTGCGGTAGTAGTCCTGGGTGTTGCGGTAGCGAGTCTGCTTGATTTCGGACTTCTCGTAGCGGTTGATTTGCTGGAACACCTGGCGGAGGCCGGCGTTGTCGGTGGCGCGGAAAAAGCGACCCTCGCCGGCCTGGGCAATCTGGCGCATGGTGGTTTCGTCGAGGCGGGTGTCTATGAAGCGGGGCTGGCCGGTTTCGTCGGTGCCGTAGGGCACGAGGCCATCCTGGCCCAGCCCAATAGTGTAGAGCTTGAGGCCGTAGGCGTGGGCCAGCTGGGCCGAAGTAAGTGGGTCGAGCGAGCCGGCCGTGTTCTCGCCATCGGAAATCAGGATGCATACTTTGGTGGGCGAGGGCGAGTCGCGCAGGCGGTTGGTGGCCACGCCCAGGGCCGTGCCGATGGCCGTGCCGTCGTTGGGAATCATGCCCAGACGCAGGCCCTGCAGGTTTTCGCGCAGCAGGTCGTAGTCGGTGGTGAGGGGAGCGAGCGAGTAGGCGTCGCCGGCAAATACCACCAGCCCCACCCGGTCGCCGCGGCGCCCGTCCAGGAAATCGAGGGCGACGCGCTTGGCGGCTTCGAGGCGGTTAGGACGCAAGTCTTGCAGCTCCATGGAGGCCGATACGTCGAGCACCAACACAATATCGATGCCCTGGCCGGTTTGCACCACCCGCTCGTCGGTGCGCTGGGGGCGGGCCAGGGCCACCAGCCCGAAGCTCAGGCTTAGGGCCAGCACCAGATCGGGGATGAAACGCAGCACCGCGCTCCAGTCGCGCGGGAGCTGGCCGCGCACGAAGGCTACGCCCAGTTGTGAGCGCCGCCGCCGGGCCAGTGCCCAGCGCAGCACGAGCAGCAGCGGCACCAGTGGCAGCAGCAGCAGCAAGCGCGGCTGCTCCCAGCTGTAGCTGGCCAGCGTGGAATACCGCACGCTGTCGAGCAACGCAGTCAGCAAATCAGACAAGAAGCGAATGGGCGAATAAGTGAATGAGTGAATCGGTGGAGTAGGGGCAAAGAAACGCCATTTGCTGCATTCGCCACCTCAACTGGCTTTGCTATCGTTGGGGGCCAGCCAGCAACTGCGACCACCGCCGCGCCCGAGTACCCACGGCTACCCTATCGTAGCGGCCCGTATCCAATTACTCACTCATTCGCTCATTCACCAGCTCAGGCCAGCCGGCTGCCGTTGGGCAGGGGCGTGGCCACAGTGGCCAGCACGATGTGGCCGGCGGCATCGGGGGCGCCGGTCACGAGCACTTCGGAGCGGAAAGGGCCGATTTGTTTGGGTGGAAAGTTGACCACGCACAACACCTGCTGGCCTACCAAGTCGGCGGGTTGGTAGTGGTGGGTGATCTGGGCGCTGGATTTCTTCAGCCCGATTTCCGGACCCAGATCGATGAGAAGTTGGTAGGCCGGCTTCCGCGCCGCCGGAAACTCGCGGGCCTCCACAACAGTGCCCACCCGGATATCAACCAGTTCAAAATCTTCCCAGGTAATCATGAGGCAAAATGGTGCGGTGGTGAAACGGGACGTTTGACGTTTAGGCGGCGCGGGGAAAGCTGGCGGCGCTAGCGGCGTTATCTCAGGGCCAGTTGAACATTAAACGCCCCATCTCAGCTTACTCGGCAAAGGAGGCCAAATCCTTAAGGCGCTGCTGGGTTTTCTGATCCCACTCCTGCTGCTTGGCCGCGTTGAGGCCGTGGTTAGTTTCCCCGTCGTAGCGGGCCTCATCGCGCTGCCAGGTCAGGAAGGCCACTTTCGTGAGGTTATTGAAGGCCGGTTGCAGATGTTCGCAGTCGAACTTAATCAGCGTGAGCTTCTGGCGCAGCAGGCGGGTGTGCACTTCGGTCAGGTCGAAGTGCAGCTGCTCGTGGCGCAGCAGGGCCGGCGAAGCACGCGTAGCATTGCGCACCCACGACTCGGAGGGCGTAAACGTGGCCTGCACCTTGCCAGAGAATTGATAATCAGTGCAGCCAATATTGGCATCGATGCTCGACGAGGTAAGTGCCTCCAGGCGGTCGGTGTTGGGCCGGGCCTTGAAATCATCCCAGGTGAGGACGCGGGCAGCACTCCAAACGATTTTGGGGGCCGGGGGCGTCACCTGGGCGGCGGCAGGCACCGAACCTGTCGGCAATAGCAGGCTCAAAAGCCAGAAAGGGGCAGTAAACAGCATTCAGCCAGTTAATAGAGATAATAAACCACGAAGCCGGCAGCAGTCCGGCCCGAAGCCTAAACTACGCGAAAAGCGGGCCAGTCGGTTCCCGGTCTAGCGCGTGGCCAACGCGGGGACGGACGCCGACGGAGCTTCCAGCGGCCAACGATGGAAGCGTAGCAGCAGCACGCCGGCTACCAGCGTGAGGCCCGTAAGCAGCCCCAGCCACACGCCCACTGCGCCCCACTTCAGCCAGAAGGCCAACACGTAACCCAGAGGCAAGGCCACGGCCCAATAAGCCAGCAGCGCCACAATCGAAGGCACCTTTACGTCCTCGAACCCGCGTAGTGCTCCCAGGCCCACCACCTGCAGGCCGTCGGAAATCTGGAACGCGGCGGCTATCAGCAGCAGCGTGGCCGCCTGGGCCACCACGGCCGGATCGTGGTTGTAGTAGAAGGGCAGGCGGTGGCGCATCAGCACCAGCACCACCCCCGTCAGGCTCATGAATCCGAAGGTGAGCAGGTAAGCCATCATCCCGGCCTTCCGGGCGCCGGGCGCGTCGTGGGCCCCGTAGTACTTGCCTACCCGAATGGTAGCTGCCGCCCCAATGCCGCTGGCGGCCATATAGGTGACGGAGGCCACATTGATGGCAATCTGGTGGGCAGCCAGCTGAGTGGTGCCCAGCCAGCCAATCATGATGGCCGAGAAGCTGAACGCACCCATCTCGAAGGTCATCTGCACGCCGATGGGAGTGCCCAGATTCAGCAGGCGGCGCAGGCCGGCCGCGTCGGGACGCAACTGGTGGGCAGCAGCCTCGCGGTAGGGGCTCAGGCGGCGGGCGCGCAGCACGTAAGCCGCCATCATAACGGCCATCAGCACCCGGGCCACCAGCGTAGCCCAAGCCGCGCCCATCATGCCCATATTCGGCAGCCCAAACTTGCCAAAAACCAGCCCGTAACAGAGCACGGCGTTGAGCACGTTGGCCTGCACCGAGAGCAGCATGGCCTGGCGGGTAAGGCCCAGGCCCTCGGCGAACTGCTTGAAGCCCTGAAAAATCATCAGCGGGAAGAACGACAGGAACAGCACCCGCACCCAGGGCGCCGCCAGGGCTACCACCGGTGCGGGTTGCCCCAAGTAGGGCAGCGCCAGCGGCACGAGCAGGCCCAGGGCCGCCAGCAGCAGGCCGGCCACTGCGCTCAGACCCACCCCGTTCACGAGCAGGCGGCCGTTGGCGGCCACATCGTTGCGGCCGTCGGCGGCGGCTACCAGGGGCGTAATACCCATCGTGAGGCCCAAGCCCAGCACCATCACCACCGTACTCACGCTCACGCTCAGCGACACGGCCGCCAGCGGAATCTTGCCCGTCTGGCCCACCACCATGCTGTCCACCACGTTCACGAGCACGTGCCCCAGCTGGCTGAGCATAACCGGATACGCCAGGTTGAGCGTGGGTTTGAGGTGGGCGCGAAACGTGAGAGGGTACATGGCAGCAGGCAAATCGAAGCCGCAAAGGTACGCGCCGCCGCGGTGAGTGACGTTCTTTTCGCTCACTCACCCAAGACTTACGCAAAGCGGAGGTAGCGCGAAGCTCCAGCTCGCGCTACAAGCTCACGACCTGCCTTTGCGGAGTTCCTACCACCGTGTCACCGCAGCACCTGCTCCATCCGCTCACAAGCCAAGGCCAAATCGGCTTCGGGTAGAGCGTAAGAGAGGCGGGTGAAGCCGGGGGCGTCGCAGCCGGCGCCATCGACGCCTAGTACGCCGGCCTGGGCCAGGCGGGCCATCAGTTCGGCTGAGGCTTCGGCAGGTGGCAGGTCGGGGCGCAGGTGAGCCCGCAGGTCGGGGAAGGCGTAGTAGGTGGCCGTGGGGTGGGAGGGAGGCACACCGGGCAAGGCGGCCAGAAAATCGAGCAGGTAGGCGCGGGTGGGCTGCAGCTGGGCCAGCAGGGCGGTTGCTACGGCGGGTGCGGCCGTTGTTACGGCCAAAGCCGCGCCTGGGTGGGGGTCGGCACGGCGCAGCCGGTGGCGTGCTGCCAGTTGGCGCAGGCCCGGGCCACGGCGGTCGGAGCTACGAGGTAACCAATGCCCCAGCCAATAAGAGCCAACGACTTGCTAAACCCGTTCACAACCAGGTGTTGGTTGTGGGGGTCGGGGAAATCGAGCAACGAGGGGGTGGGCTCGGGGGTGAAGTTGATGAGGTTGTAAATCTCATCGCTGAGCACGAATAGGTCCGGAAAATCGTGGGTCACAGTGAGCCAGCCGGCCAATTCGGCCCGGCCGTAGAGGCGGCCGGTGGGGTTGCCGGGGTTGGAGAACAGCAGCACCCGGGTCCGGGGCCCAACGGCGGCCCGCAGTTGGGCAGGGTTTAGGGTGTAGTCGTCGGCCGGGTCGAGGGGCAAGGCCCGGAGGATGCCGCCGGCCCGCTCCACCAGTTCTGCGAAGCCGAACCAGTTCGGTGTGGGCATCAGCACCTCGTCGCCGGGGCGGAGCACCGTTTGCAGCAGGGCAAACAGGGCGGCCTTTGCCCCGGGCGTAATCACCACGTTTTCGGCGCCGCGGGCCAGGCCGGCCAGCGCCGTCCTCAGGGCCTCGGAACCAGCGGCGGGCAGCACTTCGAGCGTCGGCGTGCGCAGGCTACGGGCCGCCGCTTCGGCCGCCACGGCTGGCACGGCAAAGTTACCGTAACCAGAAGCAAGGGAAATATCCATTAATGAGCTAGGAATGCGCCTTTTTGAAAGCCGGTTTCTGCGAATAAATAGAAGAAGCTGTTTAGGAAGTCGTTTGAAACTTAGGTGAACGTCATGCTGAGCTCAGCCGAAGCAGTAGAGATGCTTCGACTGAGCCATCCAACGAAACGGTAGAGATGCTTCGACTTCGCCTCCGGCTTCGCTCAGCATGACGTTCCTTTTTAGTCCAGTTCGCGTACCGCTTCTCACTTCTCACTTCTCACTTCTTGGCCAGTAAGGCGTCGGCGAAGAAGTTCTGTTCATCGGTGAAGTACTCGGCCACTTGCAGGCCGGCTTGCTGGGCCACCTCCTCGATGCTGTGGCGGGTGAACTTGTAGGAGTTTTCGGTATGAATCATCTCCCAGGCCCGAAAGTCAACTGCCCAGTCCAGCTCGGCGAAACGCACGGTTTGGGCGCGGGTGCTGACGAGGAACGAGCGCACGGCCCCGGTCAGTGGGTCGTAGTCGGTGTAGTGTTGCCAGGAGTCGAGGTCGAAGTTGGCGCCCAGCTCCCGGTTGAGGCGGTGCAGCAGGTTGAAGTTGAAGGCGGCCGTAATGCCTTGCGTATCGTCGTAGGCGGCCCGGATCTGGCGCGGGTCTTTCTGCAAGTCGAGGCCAATAAGTAGCCGGTCGTCGGGGGTGAGGGGCTGGGCTAGGTTAAGGAGGAATTGATGGCGCTCTTCGGGCAGGAAGTTGCCGATGTTGGAGCCCAGAAACAACACTGCTTTGCGGCCCGGTCGCGCGGCCATCAGGCGCAGCGCGTCGCCATAATCGGCTACTACGGGCTCCACGCGCAATGCGGGTAGCTCGGCGCGCAGGCTGGCCGAAAGTCCTTCGAGGGCCGCCGCCGAAATATCGACCGGCACGTAGGTGAACTGCGCATTGGTTTCGAGCAGCTCGCGCAACAGAATCTTGGTTTTGAGCCCGTCGCCAGCCCCTAGTTCAAGCAGGAAAAACGGCTCTTCCTGGTCTTGGGGCCGCAGGGCCCGGCTGATGGCGGCCCGGTGCTGTTCGAGCAGCGCAAACTCGGTGCGGGTGGGGTAGTACTCGGGCAGCGCCATAATCTGCTGAAACAGCCGGCTGCCCTCGTCATCGTAGAAATACATCGACGATAGCGCCTTAAACGGCCGTTGGAGTCCCTCGCGTACGTGCTGACGCAGAAACGAATTGGGGTCGGGGCTTTCGGCGGTGGGAGTAGTGGGGGCAGCAGGGGCGGAGGCAGGTGAACTCAGGGGCATAAGTGGCAATATGGTAGCAAAGAAAAGCAACAACCCCACCGGGGCCGTAAGGTTGGGTTGGCACAAGGCCCGGCAAAAGCGCAGAAGCGCCGTCAGCCGCCGCCGAAACTACCGGGCCAATCGGATACCCGTGAACTGCCAGCGTTTATCGGGGTGGAAGAAGTTGCGGTAGGTGAGGCGGATATGGCTTTCGGGCGTGGCGCAGGAGCCCCCGCGCAGCACCAGCTGGCTCACCATAAACTTGCCGTTGTATTCGCCCAGCGCCCCGGCGGCGCGTTGGTAGCCGGGATAGGGGTGGTAGGCCGAGTGGGTCCATTCCCAGGCGTCGCCGAGCAGCTGGTGGCACTGGGTGGGGTCGGCGTTGGCGGGCAGGGGCTGGGGGTCGAGCTGGCCGCTTTCCAGGAACGTACCAGCGGCCGGGTCAGGCCGGAACTGGCGGGCGGCAATTTCCCACTCCTGCTCGGTGGGCAGGCGCGCCCCCTGCCATTGGGCGTAGGCATCGGCCTCGTAAAAGCTCACGTGCGTAACCGGGGCGGCCAGATTTACGGGTTGCAGGCCGTAGTGGGTAAAGCGGTGCCACTGGCCCTCGTGCTGCACCCAGTACAGCGGCGCCTGCCAGCCCTGCTCCTGGGCCAAATCCCAGCCTTCGCCTAGCCAGTAGCGGAAATCGGTGTAGCCGCCGGCCGCCATAAATTCGAGGTATTCGGCGTTGGTCACCAGCCGGTTCTGCAGCTCGAAATCGGCCACGTAGGTGTCGTGTCGTGGCAGCTCGTTATCAAAGCAGAACCCTTCGCCCGCAAAGCCCAGCCGGTGCATTCCGCCCGAAACCGGCAGCCAGGTTGCTTGAGGCGCCGCCGCGGTTTTAATTTTCAATTCTTCATTAAAGTAAGCCGGGGCCAGGGGACTGGTACTGAGGATGTACTTGATGTCGGTGGCCAGCAGCTCCTGGTGTTGCTGCTCGTGCTGGAGGCCCAGCTCAAACAGCTCCCAGAACAACGGCGGCAGCGTGTCCGCGGCTTGGTCGAGCAGCTGCTGCATGGCTGCATCCACGGCCGCGCGGTAGGCATACACGTCGGCTAGTGGCGGGCGCGAGAGGGTGCCCCGGTCGGCCCGGTTGACGCGCGAACCCAGGGAGTTGTAATAGGAGTTGAACAGGAAGGCGTAGTCGGGATGAAAAACGGTGTAGCCAGGCTGGTATTCACGCAGCAGCATCATCTCCCAAAACCAGGTGGTGTGGGCCAGGTGCCACTTGGGCGGGCTCACATCGAGCATGGGCTGCATCACCGTGTCTTCGGGCAGCAGCGGGCGGCACAGGGCCACCGACTGCTCGCGCACGGTGGCAAAACGGACCGTTGGGGCAGGCGCAACGAAGGAGGCGGGGGCAGGCAGCGAAACGGAAGCAATAGTCATTATAGAGAGGGATGAGAAGCCGAAAGGTACCCATGTAACGGCAAATCAGGCCCGTAGTTTTCGGCGCGGCGTGGGTAGCCGGACCGCTACGGGTTTACCGAATCGGCTCCGTAATTATACGGACGATCTCCTCCGTAGAAGTTGGTATTTTATAGATCCAAGGTATCATAAAACTAGTTTTGGCTAGCTGCAAGGTGGCTATTGATCGTAGCGGAAGCACGTTCGGTCCGGACTAAACTATTGGTTGCTGCCCGGCCGGGCTTCGTTCTCGCAACCGTTCATCTACCAACCCTTTCCGCCACTATCATGAATTCCAACTCCAACCAGCAGTCCAACCAGCGCGGCACTGCCGCCCCCGAGAAAGTTGTAACCAAACGTCCGCGTGGCTTTGCCGCCATGGACCCCGCCACCCAGCGCCGCATTGCCAGCGAGGGTGGCCGGGCCTCGCACCTGAGTGGGCGTGGTCACCGCTTCACCTCCGAAGAAGCCCGGGCCGCCGGCCGTAAGGGCGGTCAGGCCAGCCGGGGTAGCACCCCCAAAGATAATGCTGCCGAATAGCCACCGTTGGATAGAAGGGTAGGGCTGGCCACGGCTGGTCCTGCTCCCTGAACTACGCCGCCTCCAGGCCGGATTTCCGGTCGGAAGGCGGCGTTTGCGTTAGCGGTTCAGGCCGTATATTGCCCTCTCCGCTCCGTTTGTGGTTCTGCCCTGCTACTGCTTCCTATGCTCCAACTGCGCTATTCCCACCGCGCGCTGCGCTTCAACTTCCCGGCCCGCACTTCTCGCGGGGCCCTCACCGAGCACCTGGCCCACTATCTACTGCTCTACAACCCCGACGAGCCCGGCCGGGCCGGCTGGGGCGAAGCGGCCCCGCTTGCTGGCCTAAGCCCCGACCACCGGCCCGATTTCGCGGCCACCGTGGAGGGGTTCGTGCGCGAATTCAACCGCCGCCAGCTCCGCGATCTGTTGCCCGAGGAAGCCGCCGCCCTGGTTGGGACCGAGTGGCCGGCACTGCGCTTCGCCCTCGAAACCGCCGCCCTCGACTACCAGCATGGGGCTCGCCGCCAACTCTACGACAACGCGTTCAGCCGGGGCGAAGCGGGCGTGCCCATCAACGGGCTGGTGTGGATGGGCGACGCCGCGTTTATGCGCGAGCAGATTGAGCAGAAGCTCGCCGCCGGCTACGACTGCCTGAAATTGAAGATCGGGAGCCTCGACTTTGCCACCGAGCTGCGCATTCTGGCCGATATCCGGGCCCAGGCCGGGCCCGAGCGCCTCACGCTGCGGGTAGATGCCAACGGGGCCTTCGCGCCGGCCGAAGCCCTGGGCAAGCTCGACCAGCTGGCCCGTTTCGACCTGCACTCCATCGAGCAGCCCATCGCAGCCGGGCAGTGGGCCGCCATGGCCGAGGTCTGCCGCCACTCGCCCGTGCCGGTGGCCCTCGATGAGGAACTGATTGGCCTGCCTGACCCGGCCCGCCAGCACGAGCTGCTCGAACGGGTGCAGCCGGCCTACCTCGTGCTCAAGCCCACGCTGCTCGGCGGCCTGGCGGCTAGTGCCGAGTGGGCCGCGCTGGCCGACCGCCACGGGCTGGGCTGGTGGCTTACCTCGGCGCTGGAATCGAACGTGGGCCTGAACGCCATCAGCCAGTTGGCCGGCTCCTGCGCCCGGCCGGGCTTTGCTCAGGGGCTGGGCACGGGGCAGCTCTACCACAACAACCTGGCGGCTCCCCTCACCATCGAAGCCGGCCAGCTGCACTACGACCCCGCCGGCACCTGGGAAACTCCGGCCCCGGCAGCCGATTAACCGTGCGGCAGTGCGGATTTTCAGTATCTTACCTAGGAAGTTTCTTCCAGTATATGTGGATTCGCATTCGGGCTTTCTTACAGGTAGTAGCCCGGTTTGAGGTTGGCGGAGCCGCCCGCCGGTGGGCTGCGTGGCTGCTGGCCACGTGGTTGCTGGTTGGGCTGCTGGAAACCGCCGCCGCGCAGGTTCAGGTACCGCCGCCGGTGTTTCGGCTGCTGCGGCCCAATGCCAAGCGGGCGCGGGTGCCATTTCTGCTGCAGCGCAACCTGATTGTGATTGAAACCTTGCTTAATGGCCAGGGACCCTATAATTTCCTGCTTGATACCGGCCTGAGCATTTCCCTTATCACCGACCCAGCCATCGGCACCGATCTGCAGCTGCCCATTGCGGGCCGGTTTCTGGTGTCGGGGGCGGGGGAGGAGAGCCCGGTTGAGGCGTTCCAGGTGCCGGGCGTGAGCGTGGAGCTGGAGGGCGGCGTGGTGGCCTCGCAGGCGCCCTTTCTGATGCTCTCCGACGACGTGCTCAACCTCTCGGGCTACGTGGGCATGCCCATTCATGGCCTGCTCGGGGCCGATGTGTTTCGCAACCTGATAGTGCGCGTTGATGTGGAGGAGCAGCGGCTTACGTTTCAGCCGCCCGCTGCCTACCGGGCGCCGCGTGGGCGCCGCTGGGCCCACCTGCCCCTCACCTTGGAGGGCCGTAAGGCCTACCTCACGTTGCCCGTCCACCTCTCTGCCGACTCGCCGGGCCTGCCCCTGAAGCTGGTGCTCGACACCGGGGCCGGCCACGCGCTGTCTATTGAAACAACTTCCGATGCGCGGCTGGAACTGCCGGCCCAGCGCCTGCGCACCCAGCTGGGGCGGGGGCTCAATGGTAACATCAACGGCTACCTGGGGCGGGTAGAGGCCCTGCAGCTGGGCCAGTACCGAATACCCACCCCACTCACGTCCTTCCCCGATTCGGCCGATGTGGCCGCGCGGGCCGAGGTCTTCCGCAACGGCAACTTGGGCTTCGAAGTGCTCAAACGCTTCACCACCATCATCGACTACCCCCATAACCAGCTGCTGCTGCGGCCCAACAGCCTGTTCTCCGACCCCTTCGAGCACGATATGTGCGGCTTCGACCTGCTGGCCTTCGGCTTCGGCTACCGGCGCTACCGCCTGCTGCGGGTAGAGCCCAACGGCCCCGCCGACCAGGCCGGCTTAAAAGCCGACGACGAGCTGGTATCCATTAACCTGATTCCAACCGAGGTATTCACTCTCAACCAGATAAACCGGATGCTGCACTCCGGCAACGGCCGCCAACTGCTGGTAGTGGTGCGCCGCGCCGATGGGGAGCTGTACACGGCCACGGTCCGACTCAAGCGCCAGATTTAAGACGTTGGCCATGTCCTGACAGCCGTTTTCCGGGCTAATGATGATCAAAAGGCAACCAAAATCAGTACATTAGAAGCCCGTCCGTACTTAGCCGCCCGCTCTTTATGACCCATCCCACCCCCGCGCTATCCGGGCTCCCGCCGGCCATTGCGGCCAACCAGCACATTTATTCCGATTATTTCGACGAGCAGTTCGTCGAAACCCTCGACCGCAACATCCTGCAGCTGCTCGACCGGGTGTGGTTCCGCTCCGAGCTGGTGGGCTTCGACGATTATCCGCAGCGCAACCGCCCCGACCGGCCCCTCATTTTCGCCTCCAACCACTCGGGCATGGCCTTCCCCTGGGATGCCATGGTCGCCCTGGCGCACCTCTGGCGCCGCCTGCCCGATTTGCGCGACTTGCCCCGCCCCCTCTCGGCTCCGCTGCTCTCGCAATCGAGACTGATGAATCCGTTTATGGTGGAAAACTTCTGGAAGCGGTGCGGCTGCGTGGATGCCACGACGCTCAACTTCGAAACGATGATGTACTACAACGACCACAACCTGATGCTCTACCCCGAGGGGGTGCCGGGCATTGGCAAGGGGTTCAACAACAAGTACCAGCTCCAGCGCCTGGCCACCAGCACCGTGCGCCTGGGCATCGCGCACCGCACCGACATCATCCCGTTCTACACCATCAACGGCGAGTACCTCAACCCCCACACCTACAGCTGGGAATGGGTGAACCGGCTAAGCAAGAAAATCGGGATTCCCTTTATTCCGGTGGGGCCGGTGCTGCTGCTGGTACTGTTGCAGCCCTGGTTTTTCTACATGGCCTTCCCGGCCAAGCTCACCTTCGTGCTGGGCAGCCGCGTGAAGCCCTACGAGCTGACCGACAAGAACCCCGACGAACTGACCCGCGACGATTACCGCGACCTATCGGAAAAACTGCGCACCCACATGCAGGGCGAGATGGATGCCGCTGTAGCCAAGCACGGCCAGCACCCTTACCAGTGGGGCGAGCTGTGGCAGCGCATTAAGGCCAACTGGCGCTACTTCCCATTTTTCCTGCCCTGGGCCTGGCCGGCGCTGTTTCAGGAGTTTGAGCGCCAGTACATTAAAGCCGGCCGCCGCGACTTCGACCTCGACCTGCGTGCGCCCGGTTCCTACTGGCGCATGCTCTGGCGCAACCCCTTCACGCTTACGTTTTTCATTCCGCTGCTCGGCTGGATTCCCATCGCCATCCGCGGCTACCGAAACCACCGAATCGAGAACTAAGTATTGCTGTTAAGCGCTGAGTACCTGCCCTAATCCCACCCACCCCGAATTAAGTGAGCAGAATGGAGCATATACCGCCTAATAGGGGCGCAAATGCTGCCTTCCAGCTGCCTGGTTCGCCATTTAAAACAGCATGCCTTCTCCCCAACACACGCTGCTAAAGCAGTTTTTAGTGGCGTCGGCCGCTCCGCTGGCCCGGCGGCGCCCCAGCCTGCCCACCATGCGGCTGGCCGTCGAAATGATGGCTTTCGGTCAGTTTATGCCTTGGGATATTTTCCTGGAGGAAGCCGATGTGGAAGGGATGGCGGCCGAATGGATTCGGCGGCCGGCGCCCCCGCTGGCCGGGTAATCCTTTACCTGCACGGCGGGGGCTACGTGCTGGGCTCGCTCAATACCCACCGGGCGTTGGTGGGCAGCCTGGCCCAGCGCTGCGGGGTGGCGGCGCTGGCCATCAACTATCGCAAGGCCCCCGAATATCCGTTTCCGGCTGCCCTCGAAGATGCGCTGACGGCTTACTACTGGCTGCTGGAGCGCGGCCACGTGCCCGCTGATATCATCGTGGCCGGCGACTCGGCCGGGGGCGGGCTGGCACTGGCCCTACTGCTGGCGCTGCGCGACGCCGGCGAGCCTCTGCCCGCCGCTGCCGTGGGCCTTTCGCCCTGGACCGATCTGAAACTGCCCGCTGGCACGTTGCGCAGCATCTGCCAGGAGGAAAGCCTACTACTCGAAGCGCTGGAAATCCGTAGCTGGGGTCCGCTTTACGCCGCCGATACGCCCCTGAATCATCCGCTTATTTCGCCCGGCCGGGCCGAGCTGCATGGGTTGCCGCCGCTACTAATCCAGATATCCAACGCCGAAGTGCTGGGCGACGATGTGCGCCGTTTCGCCGACCAGGCCCGCGCCGCCGGGACGCCCGTCACGCTCCAGGTTTTCGATGGGCTGGTGCATTGGTGGCACCTGTTCTGGCGTTTCGTGCCCGAGGCCGCCACCGCCCTCGACCGGGTGGCCGACTTTACCCGGCAGGTCTGGGAAACCGAGGAGGCGGCTCCCGCCGTCCGCCAGGCAGCTTAAGCGCTAGTAAGAACTGGAGAAAAGACGCCGTGCATAAAGCGTTAACAACTTATGACAATGGTTATGGCTGATAATGAGGTGCTAGGAAAGGAATAAAATACACGTAAGCTTAACTATATAGCATTGTTTTTCGTAGGTTTGTGAAAAGTAGTAGGCTTGCATACTAGTTTCGCGCAACCGGCTTCAGATTCGCGGTTTTTCTCCCTTACATCCATTCCTTCAACCCCTTACCCATCATGGAAGATTTGTTCAAAAAGTTCGTCAACGCCGGTGTTGGTTTCGTTTCCCTGACCAACGACCGGGTGCAGAAGACCATTGATTCACTGGTGAAGGAGAGCAAGCTCTCGGAGAAGGAGGGGGCCAAAATCATGGACGACCTCAAGAAAAACACCGATGCCAAGCGCAAGGAGCTGGAAAAACAGGCCCAGGGTCTGGCCGCCCGGATGATGAAAACGGTGGGCGTGGCTCCGAATTCGGAGCTGGAGGAGCTCAAACGCAGCAAGGCCAACAAATCGACGGGCAGCGCGTCGTCGTCAGCGGACAGCAGCAAGAAGGCCTCAACTTCGAAAACGGCCGCTAAGGCCAAAGGAGCCGTTGCCAGCGCGACCAGCAAAGCCGCCAGCACTGTGAAGAAAGCCGCCGACAAAACCAGCGCCGCCGCTGGCAAAACCCAGAAGTCGGCTGCTGGCTCGGCCGGCGCCGCCAAGAAAGCCGAGAACAAAGCCGACGCGTCGTCCGATAGCAAATAACCCATAGTCCGTAACCGCCCAACGGTTGACGAAACCCCGTTTGCATTTCGCAGGCGGGGTTTTGTGTCGTTGGGCATCCGTGCTGTTCTACTGGCCGATAAGCCGTAATTTGCCCGGTACTCCCGCTACGCTTTCCGTGTATGTTCAAGAACACCATATCCAATATTTCCCGCATCCGGCAGGTGGCCGAAGTGCTGATCCGCTACGGGTTTGAGGACGTAGTGACCAGCACGCCCCTGCGGCGGCTGGTGCCCAAGAGCCGGCGGCGCTCGTGGCTGGAAGGCGAGCAGGCGGTGTTCGAAACTACCCGTTGGGAGCGGATTCGCATGATTATCGAGGAGCTAGGCCCCACTTTCATCAAGCTGGCCCAGGCCCTAAGCAACCGTGCCGACCTGTTGCCGCAGGCCCTGATTGACGAGTTCGAGAAGCTCCAGAGCAATGTGCCGCCCTTCGCGGTGGCGCAGGTGCGCCAGATAATCGAGCGGGAGCTGGGCCGGCCCCTGGAGGAAGTATTTACCGATTTCGAGGACGTGCCCCTGGGCTCAGCCAGCATTGGGCAGGTGCACGGGGCCCGCCTGCTCACGGGCGAGAAGGTGGTGGTGAAGGTGCAGCGCCCCGACGTGCAGGAAAAGGTGCGTACCGACCTGAGCCTGCTCCACGAGCTGGTGCGTCTGACGGCTGGCTTCCTGCGCAAGCAGGGCCTGAGCAACCCCCAGGACATCGTGGACGCCTTCGAGCGGAGCATGATGAAGGAGCTCGACTACACCTCCGAGGCCCGCAGCATGGAGCAGTTCCGGGCCCTGTACGCCGACTACGACACGTTTTACATCCCGAAGCCCTACCGCGAGCTGAGCACCAACCGCATTCTGGTGATTGAGTTCGTGAGCGGATGTAAAATCACCGACAAACCCCAACTGCTGGAGTGGGGGCTGAGCCCGGAGAAAGTAGCCGAGGTGGGCATGGACGTGTACCTGACCCAGATTTTCGAGTTTGGCTCCTTCCATGCCGACCCCCACCCGGGCAACGTGCTGGTGCGCCCCGACGGCACGCTGGTGCTGATTGATTTCGGCATGGTGGGCCGCCTGACCAAGCAGCAGAAGTACGCCTTCGCGGGCGTGTTCATTGGCATGGCCCGGCAAGATCCGCGCAGCATGGCCCTCAACTTCCGCCGCCTGGCCCTGACCTCGGAAATACCCGACATGCGCGCCTTCGAGGCCGATCTGGCCCAGCTGATTGAGGATTTCGCCACCCTCGACGTGAAGGAGATGAGCATGTCGGACCTCGCCGATTCGCTCCAGGACGTGATATACCGCTACAAGCTGCAGGTGCCGGGGGCCGTATTCCTGATTCTGCGGGCCCTGGTTATTCTCGAAGGCATCGGTAAGGTGCTGCACCCGAGCTTCAACACCTTCGAGTTCGTGCGGCCCTACGGGGCCCGCATTATGGCCGAGCAGTACTCGCGCGAAAATATCCAGAACGAGGCCCTGTACACCGGTACCCAGCTGCTGGCCCTGCTCCAGACCCTGCCCACCGACATCCGGCAAATCGTGCGCAAAATCTCGCGCGGCGACCTGCGGGTGCGCGTGGAGCTAAGCGGTTACCAGCTGCTGCTGCGCAAGGCCGATGAGCTGGTGAGCCGCAGCATTCTGGCCGCCGTCACGGTGGCCACCATCCTGTTCGCGGGCCTGAGTTTGCTGGGGCACTACTCGCCGGTCATGCCCTACTACCGGGGCTTGCCGGTTATCACCTGGTACAGCCTGGCCATAGCGGCGTTGCTGCTCCTGATTCTGCTGCTGCTGGGCACCCGTCGGCCCCGGCGGTTGGAGTAGGGTGGAGGGCCGACCGGCGCGGGTACTGTAGAACGGGTTTTTCGCCCCAAACATAACCCTGCCCCGCCCCCCGACCGTATGAAAGGGTAGAGCGGCGCACAGCTTCGTGCTGGCGCGTTTTGCTCGTTTCTTCGAATTAACCCCCTATCCGATGACTGATCAGAAAAAAGAAGACCAGAACGACGACAAAGTATATTCGACCAAAACCGGCAGTACGGCCACCGAATTGACCGGGGCTACCAAGGTAATGACCACCGCCGCCGATGGCGAAACCGATGCCAACGCCCCCATCAGCGACCAGGTAGATGAAAAAGCCATCCGCAAGGATGCCCAGAACGACCAGAACAAGAAGTAACCGGGCTCTTTACCCCCAGTAAAGCAAACGCCCCCGCACGGTTTCGTGCGGGGGCGTTTGCTTTGGGTAGAAGCGGCACTGCAAAACAGATTTTCGCGGTACTGCTCGTATCAGGACATTTTACTCCAGGTGCATGTCCTTAATAATGCGCTGGATTTTCTCGTCGGCGAGGCGGGTAGCCAGGTCGAAATCGACGGCTGAGGCCAGGGGCTGCTTCACGCTGAAGTAGAACTTGATTTTGGGCTCGGTGCCGCTGGGGCGGGCCGAAATCTTGCTGCCATCTTCCAGCATAAACTGGAGCACGTTGGAGCTTTCAAGGCCGGTTTCAGTTTCGAGCTGGGTATGCAGGTCCTTGATTTTGCCGGTCTTGTAATCGCGCATTTCCACTACCGGCTGGCCGGCGAGGGTGGCGGGCGGGTTGGCCCGCAGCTGGCGCATCATGTCCTGGATTTCCTCGGCCCCGCGCTGGCCTTTTTTGGTGATGGAAATCAGGTGTTCCTTATAAAACCCGTACTTCAGGTACATGGCCACCATTTCCTCGTAGAGCGAGTGGCCCTGGTCTTTGGCTACGGCGGCCATTTCGGCCAGCAGCACGCAGGCCGAAATGGCATCCTTGTCGCGCACGAAGTCGCCAATCATGTAGCCGTAGCTTTCCTCGCCGCCCCCGATGTAGGTTTCCTGGCCCTCCTTCTCCCGGATGATGCCGGCAATGTACTTGAAGCCGGTGAGCGTCTGGTAGGCCTGCACGCCCTGGGCGCGGGCAATGTCGCCGAGCACCTCGCTCGTGACGATGGTATAAACGATGAAGTCTTGGTCGGTCATTTTGCCCGCCTGCTTGCGGGCCGAGAGTAGGTAGTGGGTGAGCAGCGCGGCCGTCTGGTTGCCGTTGACGAGCACCCACTCGCCGGCCGTGTTTTTGAGGGCGATGCCCACGCGGTCGGCGTCGGGGTCGGTGGCCAGCACGATGTCGGCATCGAGGGCTTTGGCCTGGTCGAGGGCCATTTGCATGGCTACTTTCTCCTCGGGGTTAGGCGACTGTACGGTGGGGAAGTTGCCGTCGGGCGTAGCCTGGGCCTCCACAATGTGCAGGTTATCGAAGCCGAGCTGCGAAAGGGCGGCGGGCACGAGCGTGATGCCGGTGCCGTGCAAGGGCGTGTACACGATTTTGAGGTCGTGCTGGCGCTGAATGGCGGCCGGGTTGATGCTCAGCGCCTTCACCTGGGCCAGGTAGGCCGCATCGAGGTCGGCACCGATGAGGTGGATGCGGCTGGCGTTGGCGGCAAATTTCACATCGCGCACCGAGGCAATGGCCTCCACCTCGCGGATAATGTTCTGGTCGTGGGGTGCCACTACCTGGGCGCCATCGTTCCAGTACACCTTGAAGCCGTTGTACTCCTTGGGGTTGTGCGAAGCCGTGACTACGCAGCCGCTCTGGCAGCCCAGCTCCCGAATGGCAAACGAGAGTTCGGGCGTGGGCCGCAGGGCCTCAAACAGAAACACCGTGATGCCGTTGGCCGAGAAAATATCGGCTGCAATGCGGGCAAATTCGGGGCTGTTATTGCGCGAGTCGTGGGCCACGGCCACTTTCACTTCTTGGCCCGGAAACGATTGGAGCAGGTAGTTGCACAGGCCCTGGGTAGCCATGCCCAGCGTGTAGCGGTTCATGCGGTTCGAGCCCGCCCCCATCACGCCCCGCAGCCCGCCGGTGCCAAATTCGAGGTTGCGGTAAAAGGCGTCGGACAGCTGCTCGTGCTGGCTGTCGTCGGCCAGCAACTGCCGGATCTCGGCTTGCGTGGCGGCGTCGTAATCGGCCGTGAGCCAGCCGTTGATTTTGGTTTGCAGGTTGGGGGAAAGCGGCATTGTATAGAAGTGAGATAGGAGAAGTGAGAAGTCAGGAGTGAGAGTTGAGACATAAGAAGTGAGATGGACGACCTGCTTTAGTGGTCGTCCATCTCACTTCTTATGTCTCAACTCTCACTCCTTAAATTACAGGTTACCCCGCAAGCCCTGCTCGCGCTCAATGGCTTCGAACAGCGCCTTGAAGTTGCCTTTGCCGAAGCTCTTGGCGCCTTTGCGCTGGATGATTTCGTAGAACACGGTGGGCCGGTCCTCGACGGGCTTGGTGAAAATCTGGAGCAGGTAGCCTTCCTCGTCGCGGTCGATGAGCAGGTTCAGGGCGCGGACGCTGTCGAGGTCCTCGTCGATGTGGCCCACGCGCTCTAGGAGGTCGTCGTAGTAGGTGGCCGGTACGTTGAGGAACTCTACGCCGCGGCGGCGCAGCTCGGTTACAGTGGTGCGGATATCGTTGGTGAGCAGAGCCATGTGCTGTACGCCGGGGCCGTGGTAGAAGTCGAGGTACTCCTCAATCTGGCTCTTCTTTTTGCCTTCGGCGGGCTCGTTGATGGGGAATTTCACGAAGCCGTTCCCGTTGCTGACCACCTTACTCATCAGGGCCGAATACTCGGTCGAGATGTCGTCGTCGTCGAACGTAATGAGCAGCTTGAAGCCTAGCACATCCTCGTAAAACTTCACCCACTGGTTCATCTCGCCCCAGCCTACGTTGCCCACGCAGTGGTCGACCACCTCCAGGCCTACGGGGTTGCCCTGGGGCACAGCGCTGGTGCGCGCCACGAAGCCCGGCAGAAATGGCCCGGAGTAGTTGCTGCGCTCCACGAAGGTATGGATGGTTTCGCCGTAGGTGTAGATGCCAGCCAGCGTTACCGAGCCGTTTTCGTCCTCGATGGTGTAGGGCTCGAAAGCCACTTTGGCGCCGCGCTTGGTGGTTTCTTCGAACGATTTGCGGGCGTCGTCCACCCACAGCGCCATCACCTTCACGCCGTCGCCGTGCTGGGCCACGTGGCGCGTGATATCGGAATCGGGGAGGAGAGAAGTCGTGAGCACCAGCCGGATTTTGTTCTGCTGGAGCACGTAGGAGGCCCGGTCGCGGACGCCGGTTTCGGGGCCGGCGTAGGCCACCAGCTCGAAGCCGAACGCGGCCTGGTAAAAGTAGGCCGACTGCTTGGCGTTGCCCACGTAGAATTCAAGGTAATCGGTGCCGTTGAGGGGCAGAAAGTCGTGGGCGGGATGGGCCTGAACGGCCGGGGAGGTCATGGTTTGCATAGGAGTGGCGAATTAAGTGGGAAGGGTAAAAATACTGGTTTTTGCTTTTGGATGCTTGCCTACCAGCCGGAACGGGCCAATAGGCCAGCCGATGGTATAGGGTTGTAATACGGCAAGATGGCTAAAAAGCACCGGCCAAAAACCAAAAAGCTAGTCCTAAAAACCAACAACTAAGAACCACCTGCTACCTTTGGGGCTCCACCTATTGCTTTTAGCCTTATGAATTCGGAAGAGCTGAACCGCGCCCTCGTGGCCCTCATCGACAAGAAAGCCGAGCTGCACACGCTCACCTACGATGATGCCCGCTACGATGATGTGGAGGAAGAACTCCACGACCTCGAAGACGATTTCAACGATGAGTACGGCACGTTCCTGGAAACGGCCCTCGAAAAAGTCCACGACGAGCTCAGCTCCGACACCGACGTGCTGCTGCCCACCGCCTACCTGCCCGCCACCACCAGCGGCAAGCCCGGCCCCAAGGAAGGCGTTTGGATCGATTCGGAGAAGTACTCGGGCAAGGAAGCCCGCCTGACGCTGGCCCCCAACCCCGTTCGCCTCATCCTCACGGTGGGCAAAGCCGTGCAGCAGGATGTGTGGAAAGCCTAAAGCCAGATAAAAATTGAGACTTAATAATGGGAGCTGGCGGCTGTGGTCGTCGGCTCCCATTTTTTGTAGCGCCAAGGTGCTGCTTTGCTGTTTTGCAGTTCGCGCTACAGCCGTAACGGCACTCCGCAATTCTTAATCTCCCTATTCGTCATGCTCTACCGCATTAGCCGGCCCGAAGATTGGCAACACGCCCAAAAAATCGGGTTTTTCGTTAGCGCCGACTTGGCTGCCGAAGGCTTTATTCATGCCTCAGAACTGGCCCAGGTGCTCGAAACGGCCCGGCTCTACTACCCCAACAGCCCCGGGGCGCTGCTACTGGAGCTTGATGAAACGGCATTGGTCGCGGCCGGCGTACGGGTGGAGCGGGAGTGGGCGGCGGGTCGGCAGGCCTACTTTCCGCACTTGTTTGGGCCGGTGCCGTTGGCGGCCGTGCGCCGGACGTGGCCGCTGCCGGTGGCCGTCGACGGCAGTGCCGCGCTGCCGCCGGAGCTAGGATAGCCAAAAGTGGTCTTATTATTGAACAGAACCACTATATAGCGTCGCGCCGGTTATCGGGGCATTTGGTTTATTTGTCCCTACTCTTCTTTAGCGTTATCGATGGCTCTATTCCGACCTGTTGCTGCTTGGGCGCTAGCCGCTGTGGCTTCGTTGTTACTCACAGCCTGCGGGCCCACCCGGGTACTGAGCGTGCTACCAGCCGGCTGGGGCGGCGGCCGAGCCGTCAGCCTCGTCAGCCACCCCAACAGCGTATATGTGCGTTTCCAATTTGTGCGGGCCGAGGCCGAGGAGTTGGTATTCCAGGCCGAGTTTAGCAATGCCGCCGACTACCCGGTAACCGTGGATCCGGCTAATTTCTACTACCTGCCCTTGCCGGATAGTGCAATGCCCTCCGCTTCAGTAGTGCCGGCTTTTGCGCCCGGCCCTCGCCCGGCCCGCGACCCGGAAGCTCACCTCGCTGCCTTGGCCGCCCGCCGCGACCAAGAGGCAGTCAAGGCCGATAAAGTAAGTTTTTTTGAGCTGCTGACCCTGGCCACCAACATAGCCGAGGATATTTCGAGCATCAAAAAAAAGGAAACTGCCGCCCAGGTAGCCGAGCGCGATGCCCGCCACCAAAACGACGGTATTTACTTCGACAACCAACGGGCCGACCACGCCGACGCGGCCTATGCCCTGCACGCCACCGTAACCGAGCAGGCCCACGCCCTGCTTCGCCCGGCCACCCTGCAACCCGGCGACCAGGTGGTGGGCCTCGTGTACTTCCCCCGCCTAGACGCGGCCCGGCAGCTGCGCTTCGTGCTCTTCTTCGATGAGCGCCCGGTGCAATTCGACTTCAGCCAGGAACTAAGAAAAATAAAACTCAACTAAATGCCAAAGTGCCCTTGCCGGCTATGGCAAGGGCACTTTGGCGTGATGGAAAGCCCGGCCTTTACTTGATGGCGACGGGTACCCGCATGTTTTCCCAGCGCAGTGTCAGGCCCGTGGGCGTTACGTCGTACATCAGCCGCTCGGCGGGGGTAATGGCTTTCTGGGGCGTTACGGTTACGCGCAGGGCGTCCTGCTTGTCGTCGTATTTGAAAGCGCCCCACTGCTTGGCCGTTTTATTGAAAATCATCGTCCACTGCTTTTCAGTAGGGATGGTGAACAGGCTGTAGGTGCCGGCGGCCAGGGGCTGGCCCTCCACCGTTACGGGCTGGTCGAAGGTGATGGTGGTGGCCTCGTTGGCTCCCGAGCGCCACACCTGGCCGTAGGGCACGAGCTGGCCCCAGATAGGGCGGCCCTTCACGGCAGGGCTGCTGTAGACTACTGTTGCGGTAGCCTTGCCAATTTTGCCGGTCGCCGTGGCGGGCGGGCTGGCCGGGGCCTTTTTATCCTGGGCGAATGTTTGGGTGGCGGCTAGGAAGCAGAGAACCAGCAGCAGCAGGCGGAAAGCGGGCATATTTTTCATGGGGAGTGGAGCGAAGGTGAATAATGGCGAATAAGTACGGCGGCCAGCGAATTGTTTACCGGCTCGCAGTCGTGCTTGCAAATACGAGAGCCCGCCAAGCTACGGGTTATTGCAGCGGGGCGGGCTCTTCTGGCTTGTTATTTTTCGCCAACTTATAAACTTATACCAGCTCGGCCAGTTCCAGCCAGCGGAGCTCCTTGGTTTCCAGCTCTTGGCTGAGACTCCCGAGGCGGGCACCCCAGGCGGCAAACTCGTCGGCGCTGCCGCTGCCGCCGTTGAGCTTAGCCGTAACCTCCTGCTTCTCGGCTTCGAGAGCGGCCAGCTCCTTTTCCAACTGCTCGTACTCTTTCTTCTCGGCGTAAGAGGCCCGACGCTTGGGAGCGGCGGCGGGCGCGGGCGCTACGACTGGCGCGGGCTTGGCTGCCTCCACTTTGGCGGCGGCGCGGGCCGTTTTGGCCGCTTTTTCCTCTTCTACCAGCGCGGCTTCAGTTTCGCGCTCGGCCAGGTACTCGCGGTAATCGGTGTAGTTGCCGGGGAAGTTGAGCACGGCCCCGCCCGGTTCGAGCACGAACAGGTGCTCGGCCAGCTGATCGAGGAAGTACCGGTCGTGACTCACGATGAGCAGGCAGCCGCCGAAGTGGAGCAGGAAGTCTTCCAGAATGTTGAGCGTGCCCAGGTCGAGGTCGTTGGTAGGCTCGTCAAGAATCAGGAAGTTGGGGTTCTTGATGAGCACCCGCAGCAGCTGTAAGCGGCGCTTCTCGCCCCCGCTGAGCTTGTTTACCAGCGTGTACTGCTGGGCCGGCGGGAACAGGAATAAGCTCAGGAATTGGCTGGCCGTGAGCACGTCGCCGTTGGCCAGCTCTACCACTTCGGCCACTTCCTTCACGATGTCAATCACGCGCTGGGTGGGGTCGAATTCGAGCTCCGTCTGGGTATAATAGCCGAATACGGTGGTCTGGCCCACCTCGATGGTGCCGGAATCGGGGGCGAGCTTGCCCGTGAGCATGTTGAGCAACGTGGATTTGCCCGCGCCGTTGGGGCCCACCAGCCCGATGCGGTCCTTCTTCTTAAACACGTAGCTGAAATCGTCGAGCACCACGTTGTCGCCGAACTGCTTGTTGAGGTGGCTGGCTTCGATGATTTTACCGCCCTGGCGGGTAGTTTTCACGCTCAGCTCCACGTTCTGCTTGCTCAGGTTGGTGCTGGCCTTTTCCTTCGTGATATAGAAGGCGTCGATGCGGGCTTTCTGCTTGGTACCGCGGGCCTGGGGCATGCGGCGCATCCAATCGAGCTCCTTTTTAAACAGCTGACGGGCCTTTTCTACCTCGGTGGCTTCGCGCATCTCCCGGTCGGCCTTTTTCTCCACGAAATAGGCGTAGTTGCCCTGGTAGCGGTACATCTGGCCCTTATCGAGCTCCACAATTTCGTTGGCCACGCTGTCCAGAAAGTACCGGTCGTGGGTCACCATGAGCAGCGTGAGGCTGGGCGATGAAAGGCGGTTTTCGAGCCACTCGATGGTGGCTAGGTCGAGGTGGTTGGTCGGTTCGTCGAGTAGCAGCACATCGGGCTCCTCAATCAGTACCCGGGCCAGGGCCACGCGCTTGCGCTGCCCGCCCGAAAGCTGGCTCACGTTGCGCGTCAGCAGCTCCCCCAAAATACCGAGGCGGCTCAGAATCTGCTGCACCTGGGCCTCGTAGTCCCAGGCGTTAAGCGAGTCCATGCGCTCCAGCACCCGCTGCAAATCGTCGGATTTGTGGTCGGGGTCATTCACGACGTGCTCATACTCCTTGATGGCCTTGAGCGTGTCGTTCTGGCTGGCGAAGATGGTTTCTTCCACGCTCAGGCTCTCATCGAAGACCGGCTGCTGGCCCAGGTAGGTCACGCGGATGCCCTTGCGCACGCTCACCAGACCGGTGTCGGGAGCTTCGAGGCCCGCCAGAATGCGCATGAGGGTGGTTTTGCCGGTGCCGTTGATGCCCACGAAAGCTACGCGCTGGCCCTGGAGCAGCCCGAAGTTCAGGTCTTTAAACAGCCACCGGTCGGTATAATTCTTCGAAAGATTTTCGGCAGAGAGGAGATTCATGCCGCAAAGGTACGGCGTTGGGGCGGTGAAATGGTGAGAAGTAAGAAAAGCCCGTCATGCTCAGCATGACGGGCTTTTCTTACTTCTCACCACTAAATCACCCGCACCCGGTCGCGGTGGGTGTCGTCGCGCAGGATTTCGAGGCCCTTGTAGGCCAGGGGACGGCCGGTGTTGTGGGTCAGGCCGTCGCCCTCGTAGCGATGGGCCACGTCGAGCACCAACTGGGTATATTTCCGTTCGCCCAGCTCGATGGCAACAGGGCGGCCGAGGCTGGAGTCGAAGGTGGCCAGCGCCTGGTCAATTTCTTCCAGAATCTTACTCATAGCTCAGAAAAACGGGTATGCGGGGGAAATATAGAAAGATGTGCGCAGTTATGCCGCGGCATCAGCACGAGGCCACCACGAAAAACGGCCCCACCTACTCCGGTAGGAGTAGGTGGGGCCGTTAAACGGTTGCAAGGGAAGCGGCTTACTTCTTAAGCATCTTCAGCAGGGCTTCGGCCGCCGGCTCCGAGGAGGCGGGGTTCTGGCCCGTGATGAGGTTACCGGCCTGGGTCACGTACGGGGCCCAGTCGGCACCCTTAGAGTAGTCGCCGCCGTTTTCTTTCAGCATGTCTTCCACCAGGAAGGGCACCACGTTGGTCAGCTGCACGGCTTCCTCTTCGGAGTTCGTGAACCCAGCCACCGATTTGCCTTTCACCAGCGGCTCACCGTTGGCGGCCTTGGTATGGCGCAATACACCAGGGGCGTGGCAGACGGCCGCTACGGGCTTGCCGGCAGCGTACATGGTTTCAATCAGCTCAATCGACTTCTTGTCTTCGGCCAAATCCCAGAGCGGGCCGTGGCCGCCGGGGTAAAATACGGCGTCGTAATCAGCCCCCGAAACCGAGTCGAGCTTCACGGTCGAAGCCAGCACCTTCTGGGCCTCGTCGTCGGCCTTGAAGCGCTTGGTGGCGTCGGTCTGGGCGTCGGCGGCGTCGCTTTTGGGGTCGAGGGGCGGCTGGCCGCCTTTGGGCGAGGCCACGGTCAGCGTCGCACCTGCATCTTTGAATACGTAATAGGGAGCAGCAAATTCTTCGAGCCAGAAACCGGTTTTTTCGCCGGTGTTGCCAAGTTTATCGTGCGAGGTGAGCACCATTAGAATTTTCATGGGAAGCGTATTTTAGGGTAAGGAAAAGAGAACGGTAAGCGGAATACTACAGCGTACCGGCCAGCGAGTAGCGCGAAACGGTGCGTTCGGCTAGTACGGGCACAATCTGGCCCACTACAATTTGCTGGAAGTGGTCGGAGTCGATGTGGGCCTGCAGCGCCTCGGCATCGGCGTACTGCTCATACATGAATAGGTGGGTAGCATCGGTGGGGTCGACGTGCACGGTGTACACGAGGTTGCCGGGCTCCAGGCGGCGTACGGTGGCGGCAGCCTGTTGCATCAGGCGCAGTACCTCGGCCTCGTGGCCGGGCTGCACGCGCCACTCGGCGGCAATGCAAACGATAGTTGAGGGGGAAGCAGACATAGTAGTTGGAAAAGAAGTCCTGGGGCTGGATCGAAAAAGGCAAGCCGTTAGGCCACCTTCACCACGGCCTTGCCGGTGTTGTCGCCCTGGAACAGGCCCAGGAAAGCGGCTGGAATCTGTTCGAAGCCGTCGGTGACGGTTTCCTCGAACTGCAGCTTACCCTGGCCGTACCACTCGCCGAGCTGCTTCACGCCCTCGGGCCATCGGCTCAAGTAGTCGCTCACGATGAAGCCCTGGAGCTTGGTGCTGGTTTTGAGTAGCTTGCTTTCGGGGCGCGGACCCATGGGCACTTCGGTGGCGTTGTACATCGAAATCTGGCCGCAGATGGCAATGCGGGCGTGCTTGTTGAGCAGGTCGTACACAGCATCGGTGATGGGGCCGCCCACGTTATCGAAGTAGCAATCCACGCCGTTGGGCGCGGCAGCGGCCAGGGCGGCGGGCACGTCGGCAGTTTTGTAGTTGATGGCCTCATCGAAGCCCAACTCCTTCAGATACGCCACTTTCTCATCGGTGCCGGCCGTGCCAATCACGCGGGCGCCCTTTATTTTGGCCAACTGGCCCACTACCATGCCCACGGCACCAGCAGCACCGGATACGACGACCGTTTCGCCTTCCTTGGGGTCACAGATGTCGAGCAGACCGAAGTAAGCGGTCAGGCCCGTCATGCCCAGCAGGCCCAGGTAGTAGCTGATGGGTGCCTGGTCGGCGGGCACTTGCTGCAAGCTTTTGGCCGGGGCCACACTGTATTCCTGCCACGGCAGGCTGCCCACCACTAGGCTGCCCACCGGCAACTGGTCGGCCTGGCTCTGCACCACTTCGGCCACCACGCCACCAGCAATCGGCTCGCCCACCTCAAACGGGGCCACGTACGATTTGGCGCTGCTCATCCGGCCCCGCATGTAGGGGTCGACGCTTACGTAGCGGGTTTTGAGCAGCACTTCGCCGCTTTTAATAGCGGGCAGCTCGCGGGTTTCAAACTTGAACTGGGCTTCGGTTGGTTCGCCCTGGGGGCGGCTGGCTAGCAGAATGGTGTTGGTTTTCATAGGGTAGTTGTTGCTGGTTTCTCGTTGCTGGTTTTCCGCTATAGTTAAGCCCTCAATTGGGAGCCAAAAAACAAGCAACGAATAACGAATAACTAGATGGTGGTCGTGGTCAGGTTGACTTCGATGTTGTTGCGGGTGGCGCGGGAGTAGGGACAAATGCCATGGGCGGCTTCGACGAGCTGCTCGGCCTGGGCCTGGGAGAAGCCAGGCAGGTTCACGTGCAGGTCGGCCGAAATACCGTAGCCGCCGTCTTCGGCCTGGCCGAAGCCGATGAGAGCTTCCACCGTCACGTCCTGGAGTTTTACGCCGGCCTGGCGGGCGGCTACACCCAGGGCGCCTTCGAAGCAGGCGGCATAACCGGCCGCAAACAGCTGCTCGGGATTGGTAGCGCCGGCCTTGCCGGGGCCGCCCATTTCTTTGGGCGTGCTCAGCGTGAGGGTCAGGGCGTCGTTGTTGGTGCTGATGGCGCCGTCGCGGCCACCTTTAGCTTTAGCCTGCGCCGTAAATACTTTGTTGGTGAGTTTCATACAAAAAGGAAAAAGAGGGGAAAGTAAAAAACGACTCATCGGAGCCGAATAAGTAATTGGTTGAGTTGGCCCCGCAAGGCCTCGAATTCGGTTTCCGGCATTTCGAGCCGCGCAAACAGCTGCTCGGGAATCCGGCAGGCCGGCTGCCACAGGGCCGCCCCAGCCGGCAACAGCTCAATGATAACCGACCGTTCGTCGCGCGGGTCGCGGCGGCGGCTGAGCCACTGTTTCTGCTCCATGCGCTTGAGCAGGGGGGTAAGCGTACCCGAATCGAGGAGCAGATTTTCGCCCAATTCCTTCACCGTTAGCTGCTGGTGTTCCCATAGGAGCAGCAACACTAAGTACTGCGGGTACGTGAGGCCTAACTCCTGCAACAGCGGCTGGTAAGCCTTGGTCAGGAGCCGCGAAACGGCATAGAGCGGGAAGCACAGCTGGTTTTCCAGCTTGAGCAACGGATTCTGGTCGGCGGAAGAAGTGGCGAGTGAGTCAGACATTGTTATCAGTTAAACGGAGATGAGAAGTGTAATGTTTAATTGTGGGCAACTAAATTGATAGAAATGGAACAAGCTACTAGCTACCGTGCCGATTGATGCAAGCTTAGTAGGAATAAAAAAAGGTTGCCACACAATAAGTGCAGCAACCTTTTTTTAAGAAAATTGGCAGTTTAGACCTGCTGATAACCCTGGATTCCGCCAATGAGGTTGCGGACCTGGGTAAAGCCCTGCTGCTGCAAAAACGCTTTGGCTGAGGCCGAACGGCTGCCGCCCTTGCAATGCACGACTACTTCGGTGTCGCGCAGGTCTTCTAAGTCGTCGAGCTTGCCGGGCAGCTCGCCCAGCGGAATATTGCGGCTGCCCTCAATGCGGCTCTCCTCATTTTCCCACGTTTCGCGCACGTCGATAATGACGGGTGCGGTCCCCTGGGCTAGGCGGTCTTTGAGTTCGGTAGCAGTTATGTCAGTCATAGTAAAAGAAAGGTGGAGCAGAGCGAAAAGGAAGGTGGTGGATGCGTATCCGGAGTACAAGAATAATAAAAACCCCGGCAACAGTACTGCTTTGCCACTCCGCTATTGGCTTCCCAGCGCCAGCCGTTGGGTCAGGCTCCGGCCATCTGGTAGCACGAGGCGCACGAAATAGAGCCCGGCCGGCAGCGCGGGCAGGTGCAGTTTGGGCTGGCCGGCTTCGGCGGTGGGCTGCTCCCACAGTACCCGGCCCAGGGCATCGAGCAAAGTAGCCTGCCGGTAGGGGCCGGGTACCTGCACCCGGCCATCGGGGCTGGGGTTAGGGTAGAGGCGGTAGCGGGTGGCGAGGTCGGACGGGGCGGCGGCGGCCGTGATGACGCTGCCCAGCACCGGCCGCAGCATCAGGGCCCCGGCGGGGCTGTAGTTGGTGGCCGGGTTAAAGGGCTGCCAGGCTCCCTGAGCAAAAAAGAGCAGGGCCCCGGCCGGGGAGGCATTATTGAGGTCCAGTCCGAACTCCACGAATTGCGGAGTGGGCGCCTGCCCGTAGCCGGCATAAAACCGCCCATCTACGGGCACGGCCTGGTCGAAGGCTACCTCCACAAACGACTGTCCGGCGGGTAAGCTTGTGGGCACCGTGAAGCTCTTGCTGGCCTTGGGCTGGGCGGTGGGCTTCCCGGTGCCGTCATCGTCCCAGATATTGACGGTAATCAGGCGGCTGGCGGCCGTGCTTAGCACCGGATACAGCCGGATGGCCCGCACTTGGTCGGGACGGTTGAGCTCGAAGCGCAACGCGTAGTAGCTGGACGGGCCCGTGGAGGCCGGGGCCAGGCTCAGCGAGGCTTCGGCCGTGCCATCGTCGTAAGCATAGTAGTCGCTCAGCTCGGTGAGGCGGCTGATGGTGTCGTTGGCCAGCGTGAGCGGGTTGGTTTCATTGGTGATGAGCACCAGGCGCTGGCGCAGCTGCTTGGTGGCCGGCGTGGCGGGCACCGGAGCCAGGGCCGGGTTGCCCACCACCGGGTACTGGCGGGCCCGGGCATCAAGCGAAGCGCCGCCGCTCAGAAAGCGGGTACTCGGCCCAGCGGGCAGCACATCGAGAAAGCCGGCCCAGGTGATGGGGGTGGGAGCGGGGCCGGCATCGAGGTTGTTGGCCGTAGTGGCGGTGCGGGTGGCCAGTTCCTGGGCCGGGTTCACGTTGAACTGGCCTACCGGCATAGCCGCGTAGCGCCGCAGGGCGCTGGGCAGGGCCCGGCTGGTGGCAATGTCGCGGAAGGTGGAGTCGGTGGCCGAGCGGTTGCGGTCGAGGCGCACGTAATCCACGCTCCAGGCGTCGCGGGCGTTGTAGAGGTAACCGCTCACGCGAATGCGGAACTGAAAGCCGGCGTGGAAGAAGGCCGCTTGGTTCACTGGTAGCGCCTTAAAGCGGAAGTTCGTCGTATCGGCCGGACTCGGTAGCTGCCACACCTGCTGCCATAAACCGTTACGGTCGCGGAACTCCACGTAAAGCGCAATGGGGCGGGTGCCGCTGGCCTCGGGCCGCCCGCGCACGGTGCCGGCCTGCCAGAAAAAGCTCAGAAACACGTTGTCGGCCACCGTCAGCGCGCTTAAATCAATGGGCTGCGACGTGAGCGAATCAGCATCGCCAATCCGCGAAATAGCTCCCCGGGGCTGGCCCAGCTCATCGAGGCCGTCGAGGGTGGCTACGTTGCGCGTGATAGGCCGGCGCGGAAACCGGTTGTTGATCAGCGCCCCACCCCGGGGCAACCAGCGTTGCACGGCCGGTTGGCCTTCGGACTGACGCGAAAAATCATCGAAAAAAGGCAGCACCAGCGCCGTCGTCCGGTTCTGGGCCGGGGCGGCTTCAGCCGCGTGGGCCGGCTCCGAGCCCAAGGGCCGCACCACCTGCGCTTGGCTCAGAAGTGGCGTGAGCAGTAAAAGCGGCAATAAATAACGTAAGCAACGGGTCATGGGCAGGGATAGAAGTAGCGCGAAAGTCAGGTTTCGCGTATCGGGGAACGTCATCGTGTTGGCAGCGGTCAGCGGCTCACAAACGTAAGCGAGGTTCGTTGGTGTACAACGAACCTCGCGGTATTTTGATTCTGTGAACCCGCCCGGCGGCTTAGTCCACTGCCTTGAGCGGGGCCGAGCCGGCCACCCACAAGTCTACGAGCTGGCCCATCCGGATGGTGGTGCCGGGGCCTGGCACGGGGCGTTGCTTGATAACGGTGCCGTCGGCCTCGCCGTTGGGGGCCGACTGGTAGAAGATTTCGCCCACCTGCAGGCCCTGGCCCACGAGTAGCGTGGTGGCCTCATCGGCGGGCATGTTCACGAGGTTAGGCACCGGGAACTCCTGGTTTCCCAGCCCGTCGCCTACCTCCAGATCTACGCGGGTGCCCTTGGTGATGGGCGCGCCGGCCGCTATTTCCTGGCCGTTCACCGACTGTTTCAGCACGGCGTCTTTCTGAATGTTGGGCACAAACTTGAGCTGGCCGACCACCAGATCGTAGCTTTTGAGAATCATCTGGGCATTTTTCACCGAGCCGTCAGTCAGCTTAGGCATTTTGATGACGGGCGGGTTTTTCATCGACACCGTCACGTAAATCTTGCGGCTCTCTTTCACCTGCTCGCCGGCTTGCGGCTCCTGCTGCATCACGGTGCCGGCCTTGATGCTGGCGTTGTAGGTGCTGTCATCGACCAGGTAATCGAGGTTGCGCTCATCGAGGTAGTCCTCCAGATCGGCCTGGTTCATACCGGTTACCTTGGGTACCACAATGGTTTCGCCGTGGTTGGTCGTGATGGGCAGGTACACGTAGAAAAACCCGAACACTACAGCCGCCGCCAGCACCGCAATCAGAATCAGGTGCTTGAGCAGGTCAGCCGGCGTATCGGAACGAAGAAAGGACATGAAGAGGGAGAAGCTAGGAATTGGAAGCTAGGAGCGGGGTAAAGTTAGAAGCTAAGGACTAGAAACTAGTTCCTCTCCTTGGAAAGGAGGGGCTAGGGGTGGTTGATGCACGTTGAACAACTATCATGGATGACGTTTCGGCGTCATCAACCAACCCTAACCCCTCCTTTCCAAGGAGGGGAACTAGTCTCTAGTTATTCGCCATCATCTGCTTTTCGGTGCGCTGCTTGCCAAACTCCAGAATCCGGTCGATGAAGTCGTAAGGCGTGTAGCCGGCCAGCGCCGTTTGGTGGAAGATGCAGGTGGCGGGCGTCATGCCGGGCAGCGAGTTCACCTCGATGATGAGCACCTCCACGGCCCCGTTGGGGCGCACCCGCACGAAGGCGTCGATACGGGCGTAACCCTGGATACCCAGGATTTCGGCCACCCGGCGCAACTCCTGCTTCACTTCCTCCGAAATGCGCTGCCGCTCGTGGGGCTCGGGGGCGTAGCGGGCAGGGGTGATGTTCTGGCCTTCGCCGGCCAGAAACTTCTCCTCAAGACTCAGTACCTCGCCCGTGGCCAAGGCCTCCGACGCCTCGAACACTTCAATCTGCAACTCCCCATTTTCGGCCCAGTGTGTGAGCAAACCGCCGGTTACTTCCAGGAAGTGGGCGGCCCCATCGCGGCTGATGAGCGTCTCGACCAAAAAGGCTTCCTTTTGCGGGAATTCCTCCTTGAAGCCCAGGCTGAGCGTAGTGGCGTCGGCGGGCAGCAAGTCTTCCTGGTCGCGGAAGATGAGGCGCGTGAAGGCCGCCAACTCCGCCCGGTTCTTGATTTTCTTCACCGCCGAAGAGCACCCGTCGTCGGCGGGCTTGGCAATGAAAGGGTAGGGGAACTGCGTTTCGAGGCCGCGGAAGAAGCTTTCGGCGTCGGCTGCCCACTCCAGGCGGCTGGCCATGCGGTGCTCGGCCACGCGCATCCCGGCTTCGCGCAGGCGCTTGTTGGTCTCGAACTTGTTGATGGTAACGCTGCTGCTGGCCACGCCCGAGCCGTTGTAGGGCAAGCCGAACTGCTCCAGCTGCTGCTGCAAAGCGCCGTCTTCGCCGGGGCGGCCGTGCAGGGCAATGAACACCTCATCGACCATGCCCGCCAGCTCCTCGAAACTCACCCGCCGCGGCTGGGCCGTAGGCTGGCCGGCGTAGGTACTCGTGATGACCTGGGCCTCGCGGCGAATATGCTCCAGCACCGGGTGGGTAGCGTGTCCGGCCTCGGCCTGCTCGATTTTCTCGCGGATATCGTCGGCGTTGTCCTTGAGCATCACATTGATGGGCAGTACGTAGAGCCGGAACTCCTGGCTGCTGCCGGTCAGGAACACCGGCACCGGCTCGTACTTGATGCTGGAGCTGAGCTTCTCGTAGATGTTGCGCCCGCTCTCTACCGAAATATGCCGCTCCGAAGAGTAGCCGCCCATAATTACGGCCACTTTGGTGCGCGCCTGCTCCTGCGACGCCCGGGCCGCCACGGCCGCATCGAGCCGCGCCAGTAGGGCCGCCAGCTTCACCGGCCGCAGCCCGCCGCGCCGCCGTGCCGCCAGCGAAGTGCGAATCAGGAACGTGAGGAACTGCGAGGGGTTGAGGCCGATTTCGGCTGCCTGATGAAAGAAAAACGAAGCCGGCAGCATGCCCGAGGTAGTGTTCGGGTCGTTGAGAAAAATGGTGCCGTCGGCCTGAATAAAGCCGTCGAGGCGGGCATACACCTGGAAGCCAAAGGTGTGGTACATCGTTGCGCAGGCCTCCCGAATGCGCTGGATATCGGCCTCGGGCAGGTCGATGGGCGTGATTTTGCGGGCCAGGCCGGGCAGGTATTTCGAGCGGTAGTCGAACATTTCCTCGCCCTTCACAATCTCGGTGGGCGGCAGGGCCAGCGGCTGGCCGTCGGTGTCCTCGACCACGATGCACGAGAACTCGCGGCCCTGCACGAAGCTCTCCACCAGCACCTGCGTTTCGCCCTCCACGCTCGTCAACTGCACGCGTGGCTGCGTGGCCAACTGCGTATTCAGGGCCGCCAACAACTCCTCGGGCCGGTACAGTATGTTTGAACTGTTAGCTGCTAGCTGTTGGCTGTTAGCTTCATTCAACGAAGAGCTATCAGCTAACAGCTCCGAGCTATCAGCTGAATCCAGTACCACCGGCAGGCCAATGCCCTCCCGGATATCGACCAATTGCTGGAGCCAGGTGATTTTTTGGGTGTCTGAGAGGCCCTGCCACTCAGCTTGCGTCACGGTTTTCCGGAACAGGCTGCGCTCGATGGCGGTGCTGAACTTCGCTACGTCGGCTTCGCGCAGGATGCTGATGCCGATGCTGCTGCCCTGGCGCGGGGCCTTGAACACCAGCGGCAAACCTAGCTCGCGCACCAGGTAATCGAGGGTGGCCTGCGGGTCGGCGGCGTCCCATTCCTCGGCCGTAATCAGGCGGAAATCGGGCGTGGGCTGGCCCAAGGCTTTGAGCAGCTTCTTCTGGGCGATTTTATCGATGCCAAAGGCCGAGGGCAGGATGCCGGAGCCCGAATACGGGATGCCGTACCACTCCAGCAGACCCTGAATAGCCCCGTCTTCGCCGCCCGGACCGTGCAGGGCCAGGAAGGCGAAGTCGATGAGCTTGGCTAGCTCCCGGGGTTCCACGCGCCGGCCCACTTCGGCAATAATGGCGTCCTGCTCGGCGGCACTCAGTTCGCCTAGGCTCTCGAAGTAGAGTTGCACCGGCACCTCGGTGCGCGGCAGCGCCGATACGGGCGGGTAGAAATCCCGGATGGTGCCCTTGTAAATGAACTCCCAGTTGAGCAGAATGAAGTTGCCGCTGCTATCGACAAACACCGGCACAGCCTCAAAGAGGGCCTTGTCGAGGTTGTCGTACACCGTGCGGCCACCCGCAAAACTGATTTCCCGCTCACGCGACGGGCCGCCGAAGAAGATGCCAATTTTCATATCAAAGGCAAAGGTAGGACTTTGGGGATTGCGGAGGGGAGGGGAAAAGCGAGAAGTGGAAGGACGAAACGAAAAGAGAATGACGTTCTTTTCTCTCCCGCATCTTCATCGCCCTCTCCCACCTTCCCCCAAAGCCCTATCTTCGCCCTTCCGCCAACCCTATTCTCATTCCATGCAAACCCTCGACCAGTATAACTTCGCCGGCAAGCGCGCCGTGGTGCGCGTTGATTTCAACGTGCCGCTCGATAAAAGCTTCGCCATCACCGACGACACCCGCATCCGGGCCGCCACGTCAACTATCGAGAAGATTTTAAAGGACGGCGGCTCCGTGGTGCTGCTTTCTCACCTGGGCCGGCCCAAGGGCGGCCCCGAAGACAAGTATTCCCTGCGCCACATCGTGAGCCGCCTGAGCCAGGAGTACGGCCAGCAGGTGCAGTTCGCCGATGACGCCCTGAAAGCTGAAGAACAGGCCAAAAACCTGCAGCCCGGCCAGGTGCTGCTGGTGGAGAACGTGCGCTTCTATGCCGAGGAAGAAAAAGGCGACCCCGAATTCGCGGCCAAGCTGGCCAAGCTCGGCGACGTGTACGTAAACGACGCCTTCGGCACCGCTCACCGCGCCCACGCCTCCACGGCCGTGATGGCCGACAGCTTCGCGCCCGCCGACCGCGTGGGCGGCTACCTGCTCCAGAGCGAGCTTGACAATGCTAAAAAGGTGCTGGAAAAGGCTGAGCGACCCTTTACTGCCATTATGGGCGGAGCCAAAATTTCCGACAAAATCCTCATCATCGAGAAGCTGCTCGACAAGGTCGACAACCTGCTCATCGGGGGCGGCATGGCCTACACGTTTGCCAAAGCCCAGGGCGGCAGCATCGGCAGCTCACTGCTCGAAGAAGACAAGATGCCGCTGGCCCTGGAGCTCATTGAGAAAGCCAAAGCCAAGGGCGTTAATCTGTTGCTGCCTACCGACAGCCTCATTGCCGATAAGTTTGCCAACGACGCCGACACCAAAGTAGCAGCCAACGACCAGATTCCCGACGGCTGGCTGGGTCTCGACCTCGGCCCGGAGTCCATCAAGGCCTTCACTGAGGTCGTGCGCAATTCCAAAACTATCCTCTGGAACGGCCCGATGGGCGTATTCGAAATGCCCACCTTCGCCCAGGGCACCACGGCCGTGGCCCAGGCTATTGCCGACGCCACCCGCGAGTCGGGTGCCTTCAGCCTCATCGGCGGCGGCGACTCGGCCGCGGCCGTCAACCAGCTCGGTTTTGCCGACCAGGTAAGCTACATCAGCACCGGCGGCGGCGCCCTGCTCGAGTACATGGAGGGCAAAGAGCTGCCCGGCGTAGCGGCGCTGGGGTAGTTTTTGGTAGAAGCGAGCCTTGCGAATGAGTACCCCGGAGCAGAGCTCCGGGGTACTCATTCGCAATTAACTCAAAACAACTTCTTATAGCTCAGTTGGCTGAAGGAGCCAAACCGTGCTCATTGCCCGGAACATGGTCAGAGCCGTAAAATCGGCCCAACAGGCGGGTTTTCAATTGGTGAAACTGCTCGTCGCTGAGAGCACCCAGGCTACGCAGCCATTCCAGGCGAGCTATTTGGGGCTCGGCGGGCAGCAGCGGATTTATATCGGCGTACTGCTGGCGTAAATACTGCGTCGTATGGTCACGGAGGGTGTCGGCAAAGGCATGCAGGGCCGGACGATTTCGGCGGCTGTCGAACAGGAAAATATTGCCCCGGCCAGTGGTTAAGATAAAATCGTGCCGCCACGACCGAAACGCAAAAGCCATAACGGTCAGCAGAATCCCACCCAAAATAAGAAGTAGCCACAGCGCCGACTCCCGCTGGTCGGGCTGCGTGACGACGGTATAAGCCGCCTTCAGGCAACCAAAGGCCACAAAAACGGCCGCAAGTGTAAGGCGAAAAGGGAAATTGTGCAGACGGCCTACGCCAATCGGCAGCAATTCTTCGTACGGAATTTCTATCTCCGTACGGTTGAAAAACCGTTTTTCATCCACCCCCAGCCCCGTAGCGCGCAACGCAAGCTGCGTGTAACCAATTGGCGGGTACTGCTGCCGGATTATGTAATTATCTGAATGCATGGGTTGTAGGATAGACGGGGTTAATTCAGATACGGCGTTTCCAAATCCATTCCCATAAGCTTTAATGGTTCCTGGGAAAGGCGGCCGGTGAGGCGGGTGCTGAGGATGCGCAGTTCGGGCTCAGTCAGCACGTCGAGGTTGTGGAGCCAGTGCAGGCGGTGCAGTTGCAGTTCGATGGGGCCCAAGGGGTTGACTTGGGCGTACTCCTCGCGCAGGTAGGCGTGGGCCCGCAGCCGTAGGGCGTGGGTGAAGGTTTCGAGGGCAGCCTGCTGGCCGGGCCGGTCGTGCAGGCTTAGGCGGATGCGGTTGGTGGCCAGCGTAGCGGTGCGGCCGAAGTAGCGCCGGGCCAGCAGCAGCCCGCCCAGCCCCAGCACGAAGCCCACCCCGGCCACCATCATTTCAGTCGAGACGGCTACGCCGGGCTCGTTGCTGGCCCAACGGCTCAGGGCCTGCACCCCGAACCAAATCAGCAGCCACAGCCAGGAAGGCGGCAGCCGCAACGGGCCGGGGCGCTGGTATTCGAGCTCGATGGGAAGTAGCTCCTCGTACGGAATTTCGGATTCCAGCCACGCCGTGCCGTTGCGGCGGCGCTGGCTCACGTAGAGGCCATGCTGCCGGAGCAGCAGCAGCGACGAACCCCGAAAAATATGTGCTTGAGAAAATTGTGGTGTGGTCATTTAGTACCGGATAACACGCATGCGGTTTGAATGGGCAGAAAGTAAAAAATGTGCTTTAAATGGATTGTCTTGCCAAAAATGACAGCCGGAGGTGGTGCCCGCTGTGCTAATTCATCTTTGTATCCGATGCGCATTTTCCCTATTCTCCACACGCTAAACTCACTGAATAATGATGGGTGAAGGAGCGAAACAGAGCGCAAAAATAAGCAGCATCAGCCAGCCCAGCACCTGGCGGCCCGGCGAGAGGGGCCGCTCGTCGGGGGCGGGCGGGTGGAAAATGCCGGTAGCGCGGGCCAGCAGCAGCCCAAACAACAGCCAGCCGGGGTTGCCCTCCAGCCCCACGAAAGCCGAGCTGAGCGCCACCTGCCCCAGCCACACGGCCGCCACCAGCAGCAAAGCCCGCCGGGCCGTGGGCACTGCCCGGCGCAGCACCGCCCAGAGGTACAAAGCGTAGGGCACCGCGCCGTAAAGCCAGGTATCGGTGTCCGAGCGAAGCGAGAACAGGCCCAGGCCGGCGTAGAAAATAAAGGCCACGAACAGTACCACCGACACCCGCGCCGCCCGGCGTGGTCCCAGCAGCCCGTACACAATGTGGCCGCCATCGAGCTGCCCAATAGGCAGCAGGTTGAGGGCCGTGAAAAACAACGAAAACACGCCCGCAACCAGCACCGGGTAGTGTAGCAGCTCGTAGGGATGGGGCAGCAGCGCCGGGTCGGCAAGTAGGGCCGCCAGCCCCTGAAACAGCAGCGGCTGCCCCACCATAAAGTCATGGGGAGCATGACCGGCCACATAGGCTCCAAATCCCGGATGAATTTGGTAGAGGTACTCCAAGGGCGGCAGGTGGGTGAAGCCATACACCAGCACGCCCACCGCCACCACGAAACCCGCCAGCGGTCCGGCCAGCCCCACATCGAAAAACTCCCGCCGCGAATAAATCTGGTCCTTGATGCGAATGACGGCCCCGAAGGTGCCGAAACCCAGCGGCAGCGGAATAAAGTAGGGCAGCGTGGCCCGGATGCGGTTATAGCGGGCCGTGAAATAGTGCCCAAACTCATGCACCGTGAGCACCGCCAAAAATGGCACCGCGTACCAGAGCCCTGGCTGTAGGGCCGCCCATGCCTGGGCCAGCGGCGGCTTCAGCAGCCCAAACGGCAACAGGTCATTCAAAAACTGGTTGTTCACGAGTGTTACGCCAGCCAGCGTGGTCGTGAGCAGCGTGAGCAGGAACAGCCCCAAGTGCAGGGCGTAGCGCACCGGCCGGGGCCAGGGCGGCCGCTCGTAGCGCCGGAATACCAGTTGGGCATCGGCCTCAGCTTCGGCGGCGGTGAACGTAGGCGGCCCGGCCGCGTCGGGCAAAGGCAGCGGCAGGGGGGATGGTTGGTCAGGCAGAGAAGGCACGAATAGCGGCGGGCAGGGCGTCCTGCAAGGTAAGGGGCGGAGTCAGAAACAGGGTGTGCAGCCCCAGCCGGCGGGCCGTTGCAATGTGCTGGGGACTGTCCTCGATAAACAACGTTTCTTCGGCCTTCCAGTTCATCTGGTCCAGCGCGTGCCGGAAAATTTCCTCGCCTGGCTTGCGCATTCCCACTTCCTGCGAATAAAATACCCGGTCGAGGCAGTCGGCAATGCCGTTCCGAAGGCCGTACTGCTGCTGCAGGCGGCGGTTGATTTCGGTGATGTGCAGGTGGTTGGTATTGGAAAGCAGGGCCGTCTGATAGCCCTGGGCCCGCAGTTCGGCAATAAGCGCCAGCCGCTCGGCCGGCACATCGAGCAACATGGCGTTCCAGGCCGCGTCGAGCTGCTCGTCGGTGGCTGTTAGCTGGTAGTGCTCCCGTAGTCCGGTCCGGAACTGGGTAGGCGTGAGCTGGCCGGTTTCCAGCTCGTCGAACAGCCCGGCCTGGGCCGCCTGGGTGAACTCAATTCCGCTCCCAAAGCGCCGCATGGCTTCCAGGGTGCGGTTGTAATCGATATTGATGATGACGCCGCCGAAATCGAACAGCAGGTGAGGAAGCTTGTGGGGCATAACGTGGAGAGAGGTGAGGGCTAGCCGCCCGCCGATAAAGCAAAACGGACAAACTAGGATCAGTTTCACCCCGATAAAAAATTGCAAATCCAGCCGTAAAAGTCGAAGTTTGCAGGGCTGAATCCAACCGCCTTGGCAGTTGATTTGGTAATGGGCCTATAGCTCAATCGGTTAGAGCAGCTGACTCATCAAGTAAGCGTTCTTTGATTTTATGAAGCAGTGTGTTGTTTGTGAACAACCGATAGCTGGTCAGAAGCAAAAGTATTGCAGCAATGCGTGCAAGCAAAAAGACCATTACCATCGGGTAAAAGCACAAACCAACACGTATCACTCCCAAACCATCCGGTCGTTGAAGCGCAAGCTTGAGCTGATAGAAATGTTTGGTGGTGGCTGCCGGACGTGCGGTTACAATAACAATGTCGCCGCACTGCATTTCCATCATTCCGACCCCAATATGAAAAGCATGAAGCTGGACATGCGGGTATTATCTAATCGGAGTTGGGAAGCAATTATGGTCGAAGCGGGAAAGTGCGAGCTACTATGCTCTAACTGCCACGCGGAGTCCCATAATCCAGAACTGACGCTTCATAATGTTCAGCGAATACTTAGCGGTGCCTCCCGGCAGGAAACTACGGGATGAGCAGGGGGTTAACTCAGGGAAACCTTCTCGGTGGGCAAATGGCCCCCGATGGCAATCCTGAGCCAAGCCGGGGAACGGTCATGATAGTACCCGGAAGGTGCAGAGACTAGGAGGTGAGCAGACCATGCAATACGCCTCCACCAACGCCCCCCACCTACGTTTGCCTCGGCAAATACGGTGATGAGATAGTCCAACTACTCCGGGAAACCGGAGGAAAGTGAATCAGCAGGTCACTGGTTCGATTCCAGTTGGGCCCACCAAAAAGCCGGCCTCAGTACCTAATCAGGTGTTGAGGCCGGCTTTTTCGTTGCTATTAAGCGTTGCCAGCGTCCGGCATACGTGGCGCGAATGGGCGCCGGAGTAACCGAAGACGTTGCCTGAGAAGTTGCTCAGCGGGTTGGTAGGCGCGGCGCTGTTGGCAGCCGGGCAGTTGATCTGGTTGAGAGTGCGGAAGTAGTCGTAGTTGCCCTTGTCGAGCGGCTGCATTTCCACTATTAGGCTGTCGCCGACGAGCAGCTAGGGGGGGCTTACAGTTAGCGCCACGTCGGGGTGGTAATAAGACAACAGGTGGCCACGTAATTGACGGCACGTTTGTCGAAGCGGGTGGCCACGACCCGACGGCGTTTCAGGCCGTTGATGGCGCGTTCCATGTGGTTGCGCTCTTCGTATGGTAGCGGTGGGCTTCGGGTAGCAGGCCGCCGAAGCGGTTTCCCTTGTCGGGAACCACGGCTACGGCCCCGGCTTGCTGGATTTGGGGCCGTATATAGCCCGCCCATAGGCCTCGTTGGCCAATACAGCTTGTCTGGGGCGTAACCGGCCCGGGGCGCTTTTCGCCCCTCTGGTTCTGCTCCCTATGTTTACCACTCGTTTCAACCCCGCCGCCGATAGTGTTAGACAGGTCCGCCGTATCATCCACCGCCGCAAAGGTCTCCGGCCCAAAGAGTGATAACGGATTCACGATCCACTGAATCGATGTATCGCCAATTGAGAATCAGGCTACGGGAAACTATCCAAAGCCAAAGGACTTATTTATAGGTGTAGAAAACTGCACGTAGCCGCACGTAAAGACTACCGCAATGAACACTTCATTTTTAACTATACTACTCATGGGCAGCCTGCTTCTTTTTGATTTTAGCTCTTCCTCCGATTGGGCGGGGTGGGAGATAGAGAACGACGTGGTAATGGGCGGCAAATCCACCAGCAAACTCACGCGAAACGAAGCGGGCAACGCAGTCTTTACGGGCGATGTTTCCTTGAAAAACAACGGTGGATTTGCTTCCATGCAATATCATTTCGCACCCAAAAACGTGGGCGGCTACGATAAGGCCTGCATCCGCCTGAAGGGCGATGGTAAGGACTACCAGTTTAGAATAAAATCCAACCTGCAGGAAAGGGCCTCCTACATATATAACTTTGAAACCAGCGGAGAATGGCAGACCATTGAGATTCCGCTGAATAAGATGGAGCCTACCTTCCGCGGCAACAAGCTGGACCTGCCCAACTTCAATGCCGATAAAATTCAGGAGATTAGGTTTCTAATAGGCAACGGAAAAGCCGAGAACTTTCGACTGGAAATAGATAAGATAGAACTACAATAAACTCTGACCCACTACCGAATAATCGATATTTAAGCCGGTAGAATGTGCGGGGGGGGCTTGGGGAATTTGCCAGCTTGCAACTTTCTTGTCCCTGCAAATTCCGCAGGTACTTCTGGCGAGCGAGCCTTTGGAGTGCTACATCCGCTAAGCAGGCGCTAGCTGTACAGCTGCTCGGCAGCATCTTACCCATATCTACCGCACCAGCAGCAGCGCCGAGCTGGCGGGCACCACTGTATTGCCCGACCTTACGCGCAGCTTGCCCACGCCTCGCTCATCAATCTGCTGGCCTCGCAGTACCACCCGGTACTTACCGGCCGGCAGGGGCAGGGTAGCCGGGGCGCGGGTGCCATTGAAGAGCACTGTAATAGTGTTCCACTTGTCGCCGCCAGCGTGGTCGAGGAGTTGGTAGCCTACCGTGCCGGCCGGTAGGTTGGGCAGGAAGCGCAGGTGGCGGGCAATCAGGTCCTGAGTGGGCAGCCGGAAGGCCGGGTGCGCCCGCCGCAACGCCAGCAGCCGGCGGTAGAAACCGAACACTTCTTGGTAACGGGCCTTCCGGTCCCAGTGCAGCTGGTTGATGCTATCGGGCAGGTTGTAGGAGTTGGTGGCCCCTTGCTTGGTGCGCAGGAACTCGTCGCCGATGGGCAGGAAGGGCACGCCCTGGGAGGTGAACACTATCGTGTTGGCCAGCACGTCCTGGGCCAGTAGCTCCGCCTCGGTGGCCGTGGGGTTGGAGCGTTTGAGCTGGTCCCAGAGCAGCATATCGTCGTGGCAGGCGGCGTAGTTGAGGCACTGCGCCGGGGAAGCGGCCCAGGGGGCGGTGCTGTAATTGACTTTGGCGTAGTCGAGTTGGGGGTGGCGGGTGGCGGCCACGATGCCGAACTTCACGCTTTCCTCTAGCCCCGGCCGGCCACTCACGAAGCCGGGCTGGTCGTGGTTGGAAAACGGACCTTTGAGGGCATCGCGCAGCTCGTCGCTGAACGCGGCTACGCCCGGCAGGGCTACCATGTTGGCCTTGAGGGCGCGTTGCTCGTTGGGCAGCGGGCTGGCTCCCGCCGTCCACCCTTCGCCATAAAGCAAAATACTGGGGTCGAGGGCGTGCAAGGCGGTTTCGGCTTGGCGCATGGTTTCCAGGTCCAGAATGCCCATCAAATCGAACCGGAATCCGTCGGCGTGGTACTCCCGGGCCCAATACAGCAACGACTCCACGATAAGCTTGCGCACCATCGGGCGCTCCGAGGCCACCTCATTGCCGCAGGCGGCCGCGTCGGAGAGGCTGCCGTCGGGGTTGTGGCGGTAGTAATAGCCGGGTACGAGCTGCTCGAAGCTGGTGCGCTGCACGGCCGTAGTATGGTTGTACACTACGTCGAGCACGAGGCGCAAACCGCCCTGGTGCAAGGCCTGCACCATCTGGCGGAACTCGCGCAGCCGCACCGCCGGGTCGGCGGGGTCGGTGGCAAACGAGCCTTCAGGCACGGTGTAGTGTAGCGGGTCGTAGCCCCAGTTGAAGGGCGGATTGGGCCGGCTCTCATCGATGGAGGAGAAGTCGTTGGTGGGCAGTAGGTGCACGTGGGTAACGCCCAGCTCCTGCAGGTGGGCCAGCCCGGTTCGTACGCCGCCCGGCCCGGTGGTGCTGGGTTCCGCTAGGCCTAGGTATTGGCCCTTGTGTTGGATGCCCGATTGCGGGCCGCTCGACAGGTCGCGCACGCTCACCTCGCCTACCATAATGGCGGTGGGCGATGCAAGCGGCGGGTGCTGGTCGGAGTTCCAGCCGGGGGGTGTGGCGGTGGCTGGGTCGAGCCACGCGCCCCGCTCGCCATTGAGGCCCACCGCGTGCACGTAAGGGTCGGGCACTTCGGCCCGGCGCTGGCCGCTGATGGTGGCTTGCACGGTATAGAAGCCGGTGGTGCCCGCCGGCAGCGTCAGGGTCCAGGTGCCCTGCCCGGCCCGGCGCAGCGGGTAGCTGGCCGTGGCCAGACCGCCGGTGCCGGCCGCGTACCGGCGCAGGCGCACCGAGTCGGCGGTGGGGGCCCACACGCTCAGGGTACCGGCCCGGGTGGCGGGGTCGAAGGTCAGTCCCAGATCAGTTCCCCGATACACGGGGTAAGCAGTGGTGTCAGCAAATGAGCCCAGCTGGATTTGCGCTTGGGCAGGCAGGCTACCGCAAAGCAGCAGCAGCGGGAGAAGACGAAGAAGCATGGAAACTGCGGGAATGAGATGGGTTGGCAAGTGGCGTCGGCAATGCAGACTGCATTCTACCATACCACGTTGGCGGCCTTCAAAATTAACACAAACCGTATGTAAAGGCCGAAGCAAAGAGTCTGAGCGGGCTTCCTGCGAATACCACAACCGCGCCTACTCTTGCAGACATGCTCAGTCGGTTTCAACCTAACTACAGGGGCAGCGTTGCGCTTAGCAACTGATGGTGCTGCCCGTTCTGGCCGGGCACGTAGGGGGCATAACCAACACGGGGTAGAGATGCCAAGATGCATCTTTACCCCGTGTTGGTTACTGGTGGAAAGCTATTCAAGCCATCCAAATTGTTCAGTCAGCCTCTTCGAATAGCAGTTGAACAGGCGGCCCGCTACTCTACGATAGTGAACAAGGGCAGGGGCTGGAGTTTAGCGTAGGAGCCACCCAGCTGTTGCAGCTCCTGGGCATGTACAACCAGATAATTGTTGAAGCGCGTGGCCGCCTGATCGTAGTGCACCCGGTAGGCAACCAGCTCGGCATCGGCCGTCTGAATCCGTTCGGTCAGCTCCCGCACGATGGGGGCGGGCTCCCGGTTCTCGGGCAGCGCCAGCCCGTACACGGCCCGCAGCACGGAATCCTGGGCGGCGTCGTAGGCATCGATGTGGGCCGACTCGGCCATGGTTTGCTGGGTATAGCGGCGCTTCGGCAGCCGGTCGTTGGCGTATTGCAACTGGGCCAGCTGGGTGCGGTCGGTGCCGGGCTGGGTGGTTAGTTCGCGCAGTAGCTGGCGGGTGTCGCGGAGCTTGGCGTCGTCGGAGGCCAGCATTTCGGTCCAGTTGGCCGTCACGGTGTCGCGCAGAATATTGAGCTGGACCTTCACCGCTTCCGCCGAAGCCGGGTCGATGGGTTTGGGAGTACGATTGCAGCTGGCCGAAACAAGGACCGCCAGCAGTAGCAACAGCGAGGTAAAGCGCTTCATAAAAGGCAGGCAAAAAAAGAGGTGTGGCAGCCCAACGAAAATAATCCGAAAATCAATCTATCTGGTCCGAAAAACTCTTCACGAAGTCCGTGAAAAAACCTGCCGGGCCGCTGGCTATATGGGTTTGAACTGCTCGAAGATCTGGCGGCAGTCGTGGCAGTAGTGTACGGCGCGGCAAAGCGTGGCGCCAAAAGGCGTGCGCAGTTCGGTATTAGTGGTGTGGCAGCGCGGGCACTCGGCGTACTCCAGAATATCGAGGTCGAGCAGGCCGCCGTTGAGCTTGGGCGGCGTGGCTAGCCCGTGTCGGCGCAGGCCCTCCCGGCCCCGGTCCGTCACCATATCCGACGTCCACGGGTCGCGCAGACTGATTTCGGTCGTCACGCGCGGGATGCCGTGGGCCTTGAGGGTCGTCTCCACATCGCGGCGCATGTAGTCCATGGCTGGGCAGCCAGCGAAAGTAGGCGTCAGGCGCACGTACACGCCGCCGTCGTCCTCCACCCGGACCTCCCGAATCACGCCGAGGTCCACGAGCGAAATCGTCGGAATCTCCGGGTCGGTTACGGCCTGGAGCCAGTCGAGAATTTGGGCTTTGGTGGTGGGCATGAGGTTTGGTGCTTAGTGTTCTGAGAATAGTGATTACGGTAATAATTGAGGCTGTTTCAAACCGTTTCCTTCGCGGCCAGAAGCTCCTTGAGGCGCATTGTGGCGCGGCTGGTCGCAATAGCACAATTTAGATTTCCTACGCCAACGCCCATTAGCGCGGGCATCAGGCAAAATCCAATTAAAGGCCAGGAAAAATTATTAACTCCCATACTTAGGTTGCTGGTAATCAGCAGAAAAAATACGCTTCCGCTTATAAATACAATCCGCCCTATTTTATCAGATAATCCGTTCGTGAAGCGCATAACTATCCGGCTCTGCTCTGGGCCTGAAGCAATGATGCTACCTTCAATCAGCAAGCTACTTCTGCCAGTTGGCCGAATCCAGAAGCTATCCGCGGTAACCTCCCCGCTGAATGGATGAGACGCTAAGATGTCGTACCACTTTATCTCTTTTGTCTCCCCGCACAACAGGTTTACCACCTCCTCGGGTGGGCATCGACTCAATAGCGTAACGGTTTTGTCGTAACTCAGCAACATCGTCCGGCTTTACCAATCAGCCGTGGGGTCGAGGCGGAATACTTCGGCCATTTCGTCGAGCAGGGGCTGTAGGTGCTCGGTGTGCTGACCCTGGCGGCCGCCGGCTACGGGCGTGAGGGTGCGCAGGTCGGGCAGGGTGAGGGCAGTTTGGGCCAGCACTTTGCTGATGCTGGCTTCCCAACGGGCTTGCAGCTCTGCTTCTCCGATGAACAGGCCGCTGCTGATAATTTCGGGTTCGGCTTCGGTGGTTTCGAAGATGCTCAGGGCGTAGGGCAGCGTGAATTCCAGGGCCGCCTGCATGCGCTCAATGGCCTCTTCTGTGGCCGTGCCCAGGCGCTTCACCCATGTGTTGGCGTGCAGTACGTGGTACTTCAGCTCGCCCTTCACCTTGCGGGCCACGAGGGCTAGCGGCTCGTAGGAGCTATCGGCCAACGCCTCGAAGCGTAGCAGCTCGGCATGGTCGAAGAGGAAGTGCCGGATCAGGCTGAAATCGTACTCACCGATGGGTAGCTCCGTAAGCTGGCAGCAATGAAACTGGGGCGCATTGCGGGTGAAGGCCACCGTATCGGGTTCGGCCTCGCCCAGCTCGTGCAGCAGGCCATAGAGTTGCAGCGAGTGGCCAAGTTTGTCCTGAGCCATGCTCGAAAACGCAATGTCTTCTTCCAGGATAGGGCCCAGGCCATTCCATTCGGAGTTGCGGTGGCCCAGAATCAACTGGTCGTCGGCGAGGCGGTAAAGTAGGTCGAGAGTAGGGTTCATGTAGTCGATATACTGGTTATCCTTCCTGCTTGAACCGGTCGATGCGGTCCTGGACTTTGTAGGAAATGGCTTCGCGGTACTTTTTGTCGGGCGTGGTCGTCCACATATCCCGGTCTTCGTCGTCGGAACGCAGCAGGTCGGCGCTGCGAATCACCCACACATTCACTACCGGGCGCTGGTCGCCGAACGCGGCCTTGGCGGCCTGCAGGGCCGCTTCGGGCGAGGCAGCCTGCACCTGTCCCACGTGGGCGTGCGCCTTGCCGCGTTTCTTGAGGTGGAAGATGTCGTAGGATTCCTGCCCGGTGGCAGCGGCCGTGCCCAGCTCGTCGGCGGGCAGCAGCGGCAGCCGGTCGTACACTGACTGCTGGTCGTCACCGTACTCGGTCACTTTAATGGCAGAAGTCGGCACCACCCACATGCCGGTGCACGGGAAGCGGCGGCTGAACTGTTCCTTGGCAAACAGGAAGGCCACGTCGGCCTCGGGCGCGTGCACCGGCCCCACATAGGCGTAGGCCGCGTTTTCTTTGCGCTGGTGAAACACCTCGTAGGTCGGAAACTGGTCCAGCGCCACCTTATCAGTAGGAAGCGAGGGCACCTCCGGCAATTCCAGCCGGCTGATGCGCGGGTCGAAGGAGAAGAGCAAAGGGAAGGGAATTGAAGATGGGAGGAGGTAAATAATGCCCGTCATGCTGAGCGAAGGCAGAGCCGGAGTCTAAGTATCTCTACCGCCACAGTAATCATACACTATTGCGGTAGAGATGCTTCGACTCCGCTGCGTTCAGCATGACGGGCCTTCTACCTATTTAAGCCAGCGGGCGCACGTACTGGGCCTTGGGCTGCTGCATGGCGCGGCGGACCCAGGCACCATTTTCCTCGGCGGCGCGGCGCACGGCAATGCGCTCGGCGTTGCAGGGGCCGTCGCCGTTAATCACGCGCTTGAAATCCTCCCAATCGGGCTCCGAGAACTCCCACACGCCCTCCTCATTCTTGCGCAGGTTGGCGTCGGGCAGCGTCAGGCCAATTTCCCAGATTTTGGGCACGTACATATCCAAGAACTGCTGGCGGCAGGCGTCGTTGGTCGCCATCTTAACCTTCCAGCGCATCAGGATTTCGGTGTGCGTGCTCATCTTATCCGAGGGGCCGAAGAAGGTCATGATGGCGGGCCACCAGCGGTTGAGGGCCTCCTGCATCATCTTCCGCTGAATAGGCGTGCCAGTTGCCATGTGCACCACGGCGTCGTGGCCATACTTGAGGTGGAAGGCCTCCTCGGCGCAAATCCGGTCGAGGGCGCGGCAGTAGGGGCCGTAACTTCCCTTGGCGTTGGCCATCTGGTTGACGATGGCGCCGGCGTCAATCAGCCACGAAATCACGTTCGAGTCGGCCCAGGTAGGGGTGGGGTAGTTGAAGACGTTGCTGTACTTGCTCTTGCCGTTCACCAGGTCCGACAGCATCTGCTCCCGGGTTTTGCCCAGTGTTTCGGCGGCCGAATACAATAGCTGCGCGTGGCCCACTTCATCCTGCACCTTGGCCATCTGGGCCATTTTGCGGCGGAATCCAGGGGCCCGGGTAATCCAGGTGCCTTCGGGCAGCGAACCAATGATTTCGGAGTGCGCGTGCTGCTCAATCATGCGCGTGAGCTGCTTGCGGTAGAGCTGGGGCATCCAATCGGTGGGCTCGATTTTCTCGCCCCGGGCAATGCGGGCCTCAAATTCGGCCAGCAGAATCGGGTCTTCATTTTCGAGGCCGGTGGTCGCCTTGGCAGGAATATCGTGGGTGGAAGCGGAACCGTACATAGTGGGAAGTTTTAGAGGTCAAAGGTGAGAAGTGAGGAAACGTCATTCAGAGCGCAGCGAATAATCTCGCATGAAGTGGTTGGAACAATTATCATTCAACGAGTACGAGCGAGATTCTTCGCTGCGCTCTGAATGACGTTTCCTCACTTCTGATTTCCTCGTACTTCCAACCCGAAAAGCAGCTGGTTGGCGAGGCGGTGGGCAATATCGATGGGGGCCAGCGGGCCACCAGGGCGGTACCACGAGGGCAACCAATTGAGCGAGGCCAGCAGGGTGAGGGCAGCGAAAATGGGGTCGGGCGCATATAATTCGCCGCTGGCTGCGCCCTCTCCAATGAGCTGGCGGAAACCGGCCTCGTACCGCTCACGCAGCGCCAGAAACTCGGTGCGGGCCGGCTCCGAAAGGTGGCGCCACTCGTGCAAAAACACAGCCGACGCCGCCACATCGGCGGTAAGTACCCGCACGTGGCTTTCTACGGCCCGGCGCAGACGGGTGGCCGCGGGCAGAATCTCATCGGCTGCAGCTTCTTCAAACCCACTGAAAAAATCCTCCGCCAGCCGGAAGCAGATGCGGTGCAGAATTTCCTCCTTGCTGCGAATGTGCGAATAAATACTGCCTGCTTCCATTCCCAGAGCTGAAGCCAGTTCCCGCATGCTGGTAGCGGCAAAGCCCCGAGTACGGAACAGCGCGGTAGCCGTCTGGTCGATCTGGTCTTTGCGCGAAAGCAGGGTAGATTCCATGGGGTGGGAGCAGGGCGGGCGAAGGTCAAATATACCTTTCCTAACGTTCGTTAGCAAGAAAAAGTTAGAATACTTCAGCTGCCCTATCGCCCACGTAGTCAGGGGCAACAGCAACCAGGCAACCCTATGCGTTACCAGTTGCCGATGCAATTGGCGTACGCCGTTTACCCGCTTTACAGGGCGGCACCCACTTTAAATGGTAAACGTTTCCGCGTAAGCTGGCGACTTCGGCGGCCAAGGGCAAGCTGCCACTTGGCCGCCTGCTACCCAAGTGGCGCACTTACCCCTGGCCGCCGTACCTTTGCGGCAGGTTTTACCCGGGGCAGCTACGCCCTGCTCAAACTAGCGAAACCACGATTAATCAGCGAAAATCAACGATTTATGACCCCTCTTGATCAGGTAGGCGAGTTCGGCCTCATCCATAGAATTCAGCAAACCGTACAGCTCACCCAGCCCAGCACTATCCTCGGCATCGGCGACGACGCGGCCATCCTGGCACCGGCAGCCGGCCAGGAACTGGTCATCAGCACCGATTTGCTGGTGGAAGGCGTGCACTTCGACCTCACCTTTTGCCCCCTCAAGCACCTGGGCTACAAAGCCGTGGCCGTGAATGTATCGGATATTGCCGCCATGAATGCGGTGCCCACCCAAATTGTAGTGGCAGTGAGCATTCCGGCCCGCTTCACGGTGGAAGCCGTGGAGGAGCTCTTTGAGGGAATCACACTGGCCTGCGAAGCTTACAACGTGGATCTGGTAGGCGGCGACACTACCGGCAGCCGTGCTGGCCTCACCATCAGCATCACGGCCCTGGGCCAGGCCGAGGCGGGTAAAGCCGTCCGCCGCAGCGGGGCCGGCCCCAACGACCTGTTGTGCGTAACCGGCGACCTGGGTGGGGCCTACCTGGGCCTGCAGGTGCTGGAACGCGAGAAACAGGTCTGGCAGGCCGACCCCGAGTCGCAGCCCGAGCTCGATAAGTACCCCTACGTGCTCCAGCGCCAGCTGCGCCCCGAGGCCCGCATGGACGTTATCCACGAGCTGCGCGACCTGGGCGTAACGCCCACCAGCATGATCGACGTGTCAGACGGGCTGGCTTCCGAAGTGCTGCACCTGTGCCAGGCCAGCGGCACCGGGGCGCGCATCTTCACCGAAAACCTGCCCATTGCCAACCCCACGCTCGAAGTGGCCGAGGAATTTAACCTCGACCCCATCATGTGCATGCTCAACGGCGGCGAAGACTACGAGCTGCTGTTCACCGTCCCGCTCGCCGACCACGCCAAGCTCAAAAACCACCCCGACATCACCATCATCGGCCACATGGTCGAGAAGAGCGAAGGCGCCAACCTCATCACCAAAGCCGGCCAGCCCGTGCCGTTGAAGGCGCAGGGATTTAGCCACTTTGGGTAAGGATTTCAGTGATTAGAAACGAAAAAGGGACTCAATGATTTGAGTCCCTTTTTCCGTTTCTAATCACTGAAATCTCTGAATAAGCTCTCTAAAGCTTCTTCACCTTCTAGCCCTCCTCCTGGAGAAGCGGATTTGAAAACTTCTACTTCTACATGGCTGTCGGCGAAAAACTCTATTTCCCACCGTTGCCCTGGAACAGCTACTAATACCATTATGGCCTCTTCACGGTGATGGGCCAGCATGTAGTGAATCTTGCGGCTGTCCAGTTCGGTAAGAAAGCTAAGTAGTTTCTGCAAAGCCATAGTTGCCCTAATCCTCGGGATAGGGGATGTAGACGAAGTTGGTGAACTCCTCGTCGAGCACAAAGAGGCAGCAGTACTCGTTCGGCTCGCGGTAGGTTTGCTGGAAGGCCTCGATGCCTTCCTCGCTGATGATGCCCTGCTGCACGAACAGCTCCAGGTAGCTGGCGAAAACGTGCCACTCCAGGTTCAGCTCATCGGCATTCACGAGCAGGCCGCCTAGCGGTACTTCCTGGCGGGCAAACACGAAGATGGGATACTTGGAAATGTCGCGCTTGCGGATTTGCGACGAGGCTTCGCTGAGCGTATCGGAAACGGTGGCGAAATCCTTGGTGATGGTACCAAGGTATTTACCGTTCAGTTCGGGGTCGTTGGTGTAGTCCATGTGGTATAGTTCAAACCGGCCATCGTCCCATCAGGGTAGCGATGCGCAAATATTCTTCAGATTCTACAAAAGCAATGCTCTCCTGAATGATACTTTTATCAAGCGAGGTTAAGTGTCCGATAGACATGCCGCGTAACGCTTGCAATAGCTGTTTTTCATTGTCAGAGCGAATGGATACCTCCTGCCCATCTAGTAGAAAAGAGCCAGGTATATTAGTGCCAGCCCATTCCTTTAAAATCATCTTTTGGCAAAATTCGACGCTGAATTCGGTTTTATTACCATCGAGAAGATAGAGTGTTATAGAACCGCCATCCATCCAAGCTATTAATTCTTTTAACTGGAACGGTGTGATGAAACTCGAAGAATCTATTGACTTTTTCATCTTGCAGAAAAATCTACCGTAACTCCAGCAACACCACGTTCTCCACGTGGTGGGTGTGCGGGAACATATCCACGGGCTGCACTTTCACTACTTTATACGCCTCATCCAGTAGTTCCAAATCACGGGCTTGGGTGGCGGGGTTACAGCTGACGTAGACGATGCGGGGGGCGCGCATTTCGAGCAGGCGGGCCACCACGTCGGGGTGCATGCCGGCGCGGGGCGGGTCGGTGATGACGACGTCGGGGCGGCCATGCTGCTGGATGAACTCGGCGTTGAGCACGTCCTTCATGTCGCCGGCGTAGAACTCGGTATTGGTCGTGCCGTTAATTTCGGAGTTAATGTAGGCATCCTGCACGGCCGACTCGACGTACTCGACGCCCACCACGTGGCGGGCCTGCCGGGCCACGAAGTTGGCAATGGTGCCGGCGCCGGTGTAGAGGTCGTACACCAGCTCCGAGCCGGTGAGCTGGGCGAAGTCGCGGGTAATTTTGTAGAGGTTGTAGGCGCCTTCCGAGTTGGTCTGGTAGAACGATTTCGGCCCCACGCGGAAGCGCAGGCCCTCCATTTCCTCGTGGATGTGGGGTTCGCCCTTGTAGCACACCACCTCCAGGTCGTTGAAGGTTTCGTTGCCCTTGTCGTTGAGCACGTAGTTGAGCGAGGTGATTTGCGGGAACCGCTCGGCCAGAAAATCCAGCAGCGGTACCAGCGCGTCGTGGGCGTAGTAGCACTGCAGAATCACCATCAGGTCGCCGGTGTTGGCCGTCCGGATGATGAGGTTGCGCAGGAAGCCCTCTTGGGTGACGAGGTTGTTGAAGGGCAGCTCGTGCTCCAGGGCGTAGTCGCGCACGGCCAGCCGGATCTGGTTGCTGGGGTCGGGCTGCAGCCAGCAGTGGTTCACGTCCAGAATCTTATCGAAGCGGCCGGGCGTGTGAAAGCCCAGCACGCGCCGCTCGTAGTCGTGGCCGCTGGCAATCTGCTCGTTGGTCAGCCAGCCATTGTGGCTGAAGGTGAATTCGAGCTTGTTGCGGTAGTAAGTCTGGTCGGGCGAAGGGGTGATGGGCAGGATTTCGGGCAGCGCCACTTTGCCGATGCGCTGCAACGTATCGGCCACCTGCTGGTGCTTGAATTGGAGCTGGGTATCGTAGCCCAGGTGCTGCCACTTGCAGCCCCCGCAGGTACCGAAATGCTCGCAGAACGGTGTCACGCGCAGCTCGGAGTACTTATGAAACTTGGTGGGCACGGCCTCCAGGAAGTTCTTCTTGGCCTTGGTCACGCGCAGGTCCACCACGTCGCCGGGCGCTACCTGGGTTACGAAGATGACCAGATTCTCGCGGCGCACCAGGCACTTGCCCTCGGCCACCATGTCGGTGATTTCGACTTCGCGGAGCAGCTCCGCCGGGATGTTTTTAACTGATTTTCTCACGGGGACAAAGATAGACCACGGATGAGCACGGATTTCAGCGGATTTGACGGATTTTGTGGACAGCTCACAGATTCGACCGGAATTCACGAATTTCGCGGCCCAACTGGCCGTTCAAAGGCACCAGCTACAAAATCCGTGGAATCCGCTAAAATCCGCGCTAATCCGTGATCATGAGAGACAAAGTAGTGCTGATTACTGGCGGCACCTCGGGCATCGGCCGGGCCACGGCCCTGGAGTTTGGGCGCGCTGGCGCCAAAGTGGCCTTCACCGGCCGCAACGAGGCCCGCCTGGCTGAAACGGCCGCCGAACTGGCTGCGCTGGGCATCCCGCACCTAGCCATTCGGGCCGATGTGGGCGTGGAGGCCGACTCACAGCTGGCCGTGGCTGAAACGGTAGCCGCATTTGGCAAGCTCGATATCCTGATCAACAACGCCGGCATCAGTATGCGGGCCTTGTTTCGGGATGCCGACCTCGACGTGATTCGCCAGCTGATGCAGACCAATTTCTTCGGCACCGTGTACGCCACCAAGTTCGCGTTGCCCTACGTTACGGCGGCTAAAGGCTCCATTGTGGGTATCAGCAGCATTGCCGGCTACCGGGGCCTGCCGGGGCGCACGGGCTACTCGGCCTCGAAGTTTGCCATGCACGGCTTCCTGGAAGCGCTGCGCACCGAGCTGCTGCCCCAGGGCGTGCATGTGCTGCTAGCCTGCCCGGGCTTCACGGCCTCCAACATCCGCAACGTGGCCCTGGCCGCCGATGGCCAAGCCCAGGGCGAGTCGCCCCGCGACGAAGGGGCCATGATGAGCAGCGAAGCAGTAGCCGGCCACCTGCTGCAAGCCGTGCAGCAGCGCCGCCGCGACCTGGTGCTCACCAGCCAGGGCAAGCTGACGGTATGGCTTAACCGCCTGCTGCCCGGCTTAGCCGACAAGCTCGTGCTCAAGCACTTCCGTAAAGAAGAGCCTGATTTCAACCTTTAACTCGTTGCTGGTTGTTGGGGGCAGTATGAGACCGTCATGCTGAGCGCAGCCGAAGCATCTCTACTGCAATGGTAGTCCTGTTGCTTGATTGGCACCACAGCGAAGCGGTAGAGATGCTTCGGCTGCGCTCAGCATGACGATCCTATTGCTAATCAACCGACAACTACTCCACCAGCAGCAGGTCGGGGCGGCGGAGGTAGGCGTCGCGTCCCTGCCACTGCACGCGGTACCAGATATCCTGCCGGCCGAGCACTTCGAACCGGTCGCCGGCGGCGGCGGTGGTTAGCCAGGTGGAGCCAGCGCCAGGACCGGCCATAAGCGGGACCCGGGGCCGGATTACCAGCCCCACCCGGGCCGGGGCCAGCAGATTCAGGAATAGTCCGATACCCAGCACGTAGCCGGCATACGCGCTCCACCAGGCGCGGTCGGCGGTGCGGCGGCGAATTAGCAGGGCCGTGCCTCCCACGATGGCCAGAATGAGGAGGCCTTGCAACAGGCGGTAGTAATAGCGCTGGAGCGTGATAAGCAGGTTTTGCCGCCACGTATCGGGGTAGCCGGTAAGGCGGTGTTCCTGAGCCAGGGCCACCATCTTGCGCCAAGTGGCGTAGCGCGGCTGGCCGGCCTGGGCCACGCTCAGGTAGTAAAGGGCCGCCGGATAATGGCCCAGCGTTTCCTGAATGTAAGCCATACGCAGTATCTGCCGGTCCGACTGTAGGCTACCCTGGTCGCGGGCGCGGCGGTACCAAGGGTAGGCCTCGGCTACTTGCCCCACTTGGAAGAGCGAATCGGCCTTCTGAAGCGCCGAACTAACTTTTTGGGCCTGAACAGGTTGACTGAATGCCGCAAGGAATAGGAAAAAAAGGAGGGCTTTTTTACGCAAAACAGTTGCACGGTTAAATCCCGAACTCTACTTTTGTGCCACAATCAGCGCAAAACGTTCGTTGCTTTTGCAAAGAAACTGATTCTGTAGCTCAGCTGGTAGAGCAATACACTTTTAATGTATGGGTCCTGGGTTCGAATCCCAGCGGGATCACCAAAAGGTCTCACTACGCTTCGTAGTGAGGCCTTTTTTCGTTAGTGGGGCTGCAGATGTTCCGTTTGCGGCCAGCTGCAGTAGACTAATAGCCGTAGGTATATGCATCTTTCTTATAGCGGTACTCATAGGTGCTGGTGAAGTGCACATCGTTGATAATCAGGTACACGTGCTTGATTTTGTTGTTCAGGTGCAATTCATCAATGTTACTGATCAGCGACTTATCGGTGTAGTTCTGGCGCACCACATATATGTTGGCATCAAGGTGGTGCAGCAACAGGAAAAACTCGGCCACGTAGCCCGTCGGGGGCGTATCGACCAGTATGTAGTCGTACTGCCGGCGTAACTCGGCCATGAGCTCGGTCATGCGCGGGCCTTCTAGTAGCTGAGTGGGGTTGGCCGGCAGGGGGCCGCAGCCCAGTACGTCGAGGTTGGGTACACCCGAGGGCTGGCGGCTTTCGTCGAGCGTGCTCTCGCCGGCCAGGTACGTGCTCAGGCCATATGGGGCGCCCGTTTCGGCCAGCCCGAAGTAGGCCATGACAGCGGGGCGGCGTAGGTCGCATTCGAGTAGCAGCACTTTACGGTTGCTCAGGGCCATTTCGGCCGCCAGGTTTACGGCGCAGAAGGTTTTACCCTCGCCCGGTACCGATGAGGTGACGCCAATTACCTGCTTGTCGAGGCCAGCCGAGAGGTACTGCAGGTTTACGCGGATGGAGCGGAACGACTCGGCCAGTGGCCCCTTGGGGTTTTGCAGCATCGTCGCCTTATCCTGCTTGGTACCGTGGGCCACTACGCCCAGCATCGGGATGCTGGTGATGCGGGATAGGTCCTGCTTGCTCTGAATACGGCTGTTGGCCTTGTCGAGCAGCAACGACAGGCCGGTTGGCACCAGCAAGCCGCCCAGCAGGGCCAGCAGCATTACCATGCCTGGCTTGGGCGCCAGCGGGCCAGTGCCACTCATTGCCGCCGCGTCCACTACTTTTTTATCAGTGGCGTTGGTGGCCAGTGCAATGGCCGCCTCGGCCCGCTTCTCCACCAGAAACTGGTAATTTTTGTCGTTGAACTCCGATTTGCTGCGCAGTTCAGACAGCTGCCGTTCGTTTTCTGGCATGCGGCTCATCGTGCTCCGGACCCGGGCCAGTTGGGTATCCAAATCGCCCAAGGCAATATCAGCCGCCCGGCTCATGTTGGCCAGCGTCTGGGTCAGGCTCTCCTTAGCCACCCGGATGCGCTCATCGAGGATCGTGACCAGCGGGTTGCCGGCGCTGGCGTTTACCTCCAGCGCAGCGCGCTGGCTATTGAGTTCGGCCAGCTGCAGAATCAGCTTATCCACCACCGGGTCTTCGATGCCCATGCTGGTAGGGGCCGCAATCTGGCTCGTGCCCTGGCGCTCACGCAGGTAGCTGAGCATGTTGCGGTAATACTTCTGATTGGTGCTTACCCGGGCCCGGCGGCTTTCCAGCTCGCTCTGCTGTTGAATACCGCTCACCGACTGCGCCTCTACATCGACCACGCCCTGGGTGGTGCGAAACGAACTGATGGCTGCCGCCGATGTGCCAACTGACCGGGCCAGTTGCTGAATTTGCTCGTTGAGGAAGGCTACCGTTTTCTGGCCCGTCAGGTTTTTGGCCCGCAGGTCGTTCTGCATGTACACGGCCATAAGCGTGTCGAGAAACTGCGTTTCTTTAGCCGGCACCGCACCCTTGCTGGTAAGCTCCACAATCCGCGATTCGCGGTCGATGGGGTGTACGCCCAGGTGCTGTTGGTACTCCCGAATCAAGTTGCCACGGTCGTGGAGCAGCACGAAGTAGTGCCCGTCGGCCTTAATGGCCTCGGCCGCGTTGGTAGTTACGGGCTGTATAACGGCCGTAAGCAGCGGAGTCCGGAGTGTGTCGCCGGCCCCCACCACCTCGTCGAGGCGGGGAGCGAGTACATCCTGCACGAGGCGGCCGGTGGGCAGCTCATAAAGCTGGCCTTTGGCGGCATCGGCCCGTACCCGGAAGCGGCCGTTGGGCAGTGGCGTTACGTAAATGCGCACACCTGTGAGCTGCGGCGCTGTGGGCAGGGGCCGCAGGCGAAAGGGCGCCGTGGTAGCGGCCTGTTCGCGCACCTGCACCTCAGCCACCGAGTTGAGCCAGGTGGCGGGGGCGGCGTGGTAAGTTACTTCGAAGGGCAGGCGGTCGAGTACCTGGCCCACCAGATCGGCCGACGTCAGCACCCCAATTTCGTCTTCCATTTTGGGGCCTTTATCCTTCACCTCCAGCATCTGGAGCAGCTCCTGGGTCTGCTTCGAGCCCGTAGCCTGGTCGCCCAGCAGCAGGGTGCTGCGGAAGGCGTACTCGGGCGGCGTAACGCGCAGGTAGAGGAAAGCGGCCAGCCCCGCCAGCAGCAGCGAGCCTACAAACCACGGCCAGCGGCGGCGCAGCTGAAACCAAAGTTCAGACAGTGTCACATCGGCAGCAGAGGCGGAGGCAGGGGAGAGTTGAGCAGATTCCATAACGATGGGCGCTGGTGCAAATGGGAGAAGAGCTAAGCGTAGCAAGCCGGCAGCGACTTGCTACAGCGGCGGCGGGGCCGCTACTTGAACACGTTCAGGTAGCTGAGAATGAGCACGACCGACGAGATGCCGGCGAATACCAACCCCAGGTTGGTGGCATTGCCGCGGTTGGCCCGGGCCGGGAGCGGCTCCACGTACAGCGCATCGTTGGGCAGCAGGTAGAAGTAGGGCGAAGACAGCAAGGCCGGGTCGGTGAGGTCGAGCAGCACCACTTCCGAGCCCTTGGCCGTTTGGCGGATGAGCTTCACGTTCTGGCGGTTGCCGAATTCGGTTAAGTCGCCGGCCAGCCCCAGGCCTTCGAGCAAGGTACATTGGGCGTTGTACACGAAATAGCGGCCCGGGGTGCGCACCTCGCCCAGCACCGTAACCTTGAACGAAAGCAGCTTGACGAGCACGTTGGCATCGCGCGCAAACTTGTTGATCTGCTGCTGCACGGCCACCTGCACTTCCTCTACCAGCAGGCCCTCCACCCGCAACGGCCCCACGGTGGGCAGGTTGATGTTGCCGGCCTGATCGACCGAGTAGCCACTCAGAAACAGGTTGCCGGGGTCGCCATTGAGCGCCGACCGGTTATCGACGTTGAAAATGTCGTTGAGCTGGGGCTGCACGCTCTGTACCCGGATGCTGAGCACGTCGCCCGGCTGCACCCGGTACTGCTGCCGGATATTTTCGACTACAACCGGCTGGCGGCTGTTATAAGTGGCTCCTTGCAGGTAGGGTAGGTTTTTCTGGGAAACGCAACCGCCCAGCCCGGTCAGTACCAGGAGCAGCAACACGAGAAAATAAGGACGATGTAGCTGCATAAGGGGAGATGGGTAGCGAGAATGAAGAAGACGTTTGGGAAGAGTTCGGTACTAAGGTAAGAGTATTGAACATTTCCGCAAACATATTGGACTAATTAATAAAAGACAAGATAAAATAAAATTATTCATATAAGATTCATGGTCAACTGGGTGGCTATAAAAGCTGTTGAAGGATAGAAAGTAAGATGCGCGCAAAGATGCGCTGGCGGCCCGCCGTAGCACCCGGACTGTACATTATGCCTACGCGTACTACCTTCGGGCTCATCCGTCGCTACCTCACGCTCCCATGAAAATTCTGCTGGTCGAAGACGAACCCAAAGTAGCGGCCTTTCTGCATCAGGGACTCACCGAACAACACCACAGCGTAGATCTGGCCGCCGACGGCCTGCTCGGCCTGCGCCTGGCTCTGCAGGGAGAGTACGACCTGCTGATTCTTGATACGCTGCTGCCGGGCCTGAGCGGGCTGGAAGTGTGCCGGCAGGTGCGGGCCCGAAACACGGGTGTACCCATTCTCATGCTCACGGCCCTGGGCGAAACCGACGATAAAATCAGGGGCCTCGATGCCGGGGCCGATGATTACCTGGTTAAGCCCTTTGCTTTTCAGGAGCTGCTGGCCCGCATCCGGGCCCTTACGCGCCGCCGCCACGAAACGCCCGCGACCGGCAGTGTTCTGCGCCTCGCCGACCTCACCCTCGACCCGGCCCGCAAAGTGGTGCAGCGGGCCGGCCAGCCCATTCAGCTCACGGCCCGCGAATTTGCTTTGCTCGAATACCTGCTGCGCAACCAGAACCGCGTGGTATCGCGGGTCGATATTCTGGAGCAAGTCTGGGAAACCAGCTTCGACACTGGCTCTAACGTTATTGATGTTTACATCAATTTCCTGCGTAAGAAGCTCGATAAGGACTTTACGCCCAAGCTCATCCATACCCTCGTGGGGATGGGCTACGTGATGAAGGAGGAGTAAATTTAGTTGTCAGTTGCTAGTTGTACGTCCACTCAAACCATCGACAACCGGCAACTGACAACTGGCATCTAGCAACTGAATTATGTCTATTCGTACCCGGCTGACGTTGCAGTTCGTGGCTATTCTGGTGGTGACGCTGCTGCTGTTTGCCACCGTGATTTACTACTTCACCTACCAGTCGCGGCGGGAGGCATTCACCGAGAGTCTGTTCGCGCGGGCCCGCATTGTGGCCCACGTATACCTCGATGGTACCCGCCGCGAGGATGAGGCCAGCCGGGCCTCGTACCGGCGCTACCTGCGGCAGTTCTACCGCACCCTGCCCGAGGAAGAAGTGCGCGTATTTGGTACCCGCAACCAGGTGGTGTTCAAGGAAGGAAATGTGGGGCGCGCGGTGCCCCGTTCGCTGCTGCGGGAAATACGCCGCGATGGCCGCGAAGTGCTGCTCGAAGCTGCGCACCGCCAGACGGTGGGTCTGCTTTATCATGACCCCGGCCGGGGCAACTTTGTGGTGGTAGCCTCGTCGGTGGATGCCGACAGCCGCCAGAAACTCGATAACCTGCTCACGGTGTTGGTTTTCGGGCTGTTGGCCTCGTTCGTGGTGGTGGGCATCGGGGGCTGGTTTTTCGCTGGCCAGGCCTTGCAGCCCATGAAGCGTATTGTGGGAGAAGTGGACCAGATTACGGCCTCCGACCTGCACCGCCGCCTGAGCCGGGCCGAGGGCTACGACGAAGTATCGTTGCTGGCCCAGCGCTTCAACAGTTTGCTCGACCGCCTCGAAACGGCCTTTGGGGGCCAGCGGACCTTTGTGCGTGATGCTTCGCACGAGCTGCGCACCCCGCTGGCCGCCATTATTGGGCAGCTCGAAGTAGCGTTGCTGCAACAGGAGCGCAGCACCGCCGAATACCGCGCCGTGCTCCAGAGCACGCTCGACGCGGCCCGCCTGCTCAAGGACTTGGCCAACGGCCTGCTCCAGATTGCCCGCGCCTCCGACGACCCCAGCCAGGTGCCCCGTACGCCCCTGCGCCTGGATGAGTTGCTGCTGCAGGCCCACGAGGAGCTCTACCGCCGCCAGCCCACCTGCCGCATCGACCTCGACTTCAGCGAAACGCCCGACGCGCCCCGCCACGCGCCCTTTACCGTGCTGGGCAACGAGGCGCTGCTGCTTTCGGCCTTCCTCAACATTATGGAAAATGCCTGCAAGTTCTCGGTTGGCAGCACGGCCCCCATCGTGGCCACGCTGGCGGCCACCCGCACCCGGGTCCGGCTCACCGTCCGCGACCAGGGGTTGGGTATGAATGAAACCGACCGCCAGCAGGTATTTGTGCCTTTCTTCCGGGCCGAGGCGACCCGTACCGTGCCTGGGCACGGCATTGGCCTGCCGCTCACGGCCAAAATAATGGAGCTGCACGGTGGCCGCGTGGAGGTGGCAAGCGAATTGGGCCAGGGCACGGCCGTTGTGCTCGACCTGCCGGCCATTGACAGGCCTGAATTTTCGGGGTGGGGGTAAATTTTGGTCGAGTTTGACCAGCAAGCCCTGATTAGCCCCAAGATGCGGACTAGAAAAAAGGCTAGGCGTCTGCTTTGCAAGCAGGAGCGCTAGCCTTTTTTCTAGTCCGCATCTTGGGCTAATCAGCAGTATTTTTATTCAATAACTATCTGAAATTAAAACAATTATAGGTGTTTAATGGGGTTTTAACCTCCTTTTAATTGGGTCTTAACACTTGCCCTATAGTATTGCGATGATCAGAAGGCTGTCTATACGGTTGCCGGCTGATGCACTCCGCCCCTCAAAGCTTCCCTCAGCTTATGTCCAAAATTACCCCGGTAAACGGGCCGACTGCTAACGCAGGTCTGGCTAGCCGTATGCCCTCCCCGTTTTCTTCCTTTAGCAAAGACCTGCCTGCCGGTTTGGTGGTGTTCCTAGTGGCGCTGCCGCTGTGTCTGGGTATTTCACTGGCCTCGGGCGCGCCGCTGCTTTCGGGCGTTATTGCCGGCATTGTGGGCGGCGTGGTAGTTTCCTGGCTCAGCGGCTCGGCCCTGAGCGTGAGCGGCCCTGCCGCCGGCCTGACGGCCATCATCGTGGCCGCCATCGGTACGCTTGGCTCGTTCGAGGCCGTGCTGGCCGCCACCGTTATTGCCGGCGCCATCCAGGTCGGACTGGGCGTGGCCCGGGCGGGCATTATCGGCCTGTATTTCCCCACCTCCGTTATTCGCGGCATGCTGGCCGCCATTGGCCTGATTCTGATTCTCAAGCAGATTCCGCACTTTCTGGGCATCGACACCGACTATTTTTCCGACCTGAGCTTTTTGCAGTTCGATGGCCGCAACACGTTCAGCGAAATCGGCAACGCCTTGGAAAACTTCCGGCCCGGCTCGGCCCTGATCGGGTTGGTATGCCTGGTCGTGCTGCTGCTCTGGGATAAGGTGCTCAGCAAGCATAGCAAAATAGCCCAGCTGGTACCCGGGGCGCTGGTAGTGGTGGTGGTAGCAATTCTGCTGAACGTATACTTCGGCTCGATGGTCCCCATGCTCAGCATCCGGCCCGACCACATGGTGAACTTACCCCGCATCCAATCGCTGCAGGACGCGGCCCAACTAATTACCTCGCCCGACTGGTCGGCCTTTACTCGTCCGGCCACCTACACCGTAGCCTTCACCATCGCCATTGTGGCCTCGCTCGAAACCCTGCTCAGCGTAGAAGCCGTCGACAAGCTCGACCCCCACAAGCGCACCACCCCCACCAACCGCGAAATGATGGCCCAGGGCACGGGTAACATGATCAGCGGTCTGCTCGGCGGTTTGCCCATGACGGCGGTTATTGTGCGCAGCTCGGCCAACATCAACTCTGGTGGCCAAACGCGCATGTCGGCCTTCTTCCACGGCTTGCTATTACTCGTGAGTCTGTTATTTCTCGGGTCGGTGCTCAACAAAATTCCGTTGTCGGCTCTGGCGGCCATTTTGCTCGTTATTGGTTACAAACTCACCAATCCGGCACTGTACCGCACTCAGTGGAAACTGGGTTGGCAGCAGTTCCTTCCCTTCATTATCACCATCACCGCCATTCTGTTTACTGATCTGCTGAAGGGCGTGGTATTGGGTCTGGTTGTAGGCATCTTTTACATCCTGAAAGCCAATTACAACTCGGCTTATTTCCTGAGCAAGCCGGTTACGCCGGGGCAGGACAAGGGGCCCATTATTTTGCGGCTTTCCCAGCAGGTATCCTTCCTCAACAAGGCCAGCATTATCAAGGTCCTGGAAGAATTGCCCTTTAACTCCATGGTTGTCATCGACGGCTCCGACTCCTCGTTCATCGATTACGACGTGCTCGAAGCCATTGAGAACTTCCGCCTCTCGGCCCCCGACCGCGGCATCAACCTGGAGTTGCGCGACATTCCCCAGGTAGAAGCCATCGGCCACTAGCAAGCCACGAGCGCCTACCTTGCCATCTTCCCTTCAACCACCTGATTTTTCCCCTCCCTTATGAACGGTATCGAATCAATTCTGGAAAACAACCGCAAGTGGGTAAAAGAGCAGCGCGCTGCCGACCCCGATTTCTTTAACCGCTTGGCCGATGGGCAGCAGCCCAAATACCTGTTCATCGGCTGCTCCGACTCGCGGGTGCCGGCTTCGGCCATTACCGGTACCGGTCCGGGCGAAATGTTCGTGCACCGCAACATTGCCAACATGGTGGTGCACACCGATTTCAACATGCTTTCGGTGTTGCAGTACGCCGTGGAAGTGTTGGGCGTGCAGGATATCATAGTCTGCGGCCACTACGGCTGCGGGGGCGTGGCTGCCGCCGCCAGCAACAAGCAGTACGGCCTGATTGACGGCTGGCTGACCAATATCCGCGACGTTATCCGGGTGCACGAAATGGAGTTTCTGCGCATCAGTGATGAGGATTCGCGCCTGCGCCGCCTGGTGGAGCTGAACGTGATTGAGCAGGTCCGTAACCTGGCTAAAACCAGCATTATTCAGAACGCCCGCAAAGGCGCCAAACCACCCCGCTTGCACGGTTTGGTGTACGACATCAAGGAAGGGCTGCTAACCGACCTGAAGGTAGAAGACGACATGATTTCCGAATTCAACCACATCTATGGCACCAGTGCCCAGAAGCACGCGGCTAAGGTGCTGGAAAAAGAAACGGATAAGCCCAAGCTGACGGCCGACAAGCCCAAGCTAACGGATGAGAAGTCGGAGAAAAAGTCAAGCGAGCCATCGGGCAAAAACAGTAAGCCGGCAGCCAAATAAACCCAACACCAGGCTGGCCAAGCACCTGCCGTCACCAGCATCATCGGGCGTAGTCTGAGGGGAGTACGCTTTCGATGTGTGAAACCGCCGCGTCCGTTGGATGCGGTGGTTTTTTTTGGGCCTGGGGCAAGCAGGTTGCCCGGTTTGGGGTAACACCCGGTGGGGGAGGTGCCGTACACCAAATACGGCGCACCCCGCTGGAATGGGGCATTGCACCCGGCCTGCCGCTCACTTCTCACTTCTGATTCCTTTCAAATGAACGCCATCTATTTCACGCAATACGGTTCTGCCAGCGTCCTTCGCTACGGCGAGCAGCCCACGCCTACGCTCAAAGCCAACCAAATCCTGGTTCGGGTGCGAGCTAGCAGCGTCAATCCGATTGATTGGAAAGTGCGCCGCGGCGACCTGAAGCTGCTCACGGGCCACGATTTCCCGAAGATTCCGGGCCGCGACGTGGCCGGCGAGGTGGCGGCCGTGGGCAGCCAGGTGGTTCGTTTTAAGGTGGGCGACCGGGTGTACGGAATGCCCAACGACGGTACCGGCGGGGCCAACGCCGAGTACGCGCTGCTGGCCGAGCCGGTGGCCGCCTTCATTCCTGATAACCTGAGCTTCGAGCAGGCGGGGGCCGTGCCGCTGGCCGCCCTCACGGCCTTGCAGGCCCTACGCGACCAGGGCCAGGTGCTTTCCGGCGACCGGGTGCTCATTAATGGAGCCTCGGGTGGCGTGGGCTGTTTCGCGGTGCAGCTAGCCAAAGCGCTGGGCGCGGGCGAGGTAACCGGCACGTGTAGCGCCGAGAACATGGACCTGGTACGCGAGCTGGGGGCCGACCGGGTCCTGGACTACGAACGGCACAATTTCACCCAGGATTCGAGCCGCTACGATGTGGTGTTCGACGCGGTGGGCAAGAGCAGTTTTGTGGCCAGCCAGCACGCGCTGCGCCGCAACGGGCGCTACGTCAGCACCGATCCGCAGCCCACTACCGTTGTCACCGACAAGCTGGCGGCGGCCTTCACCAATAAGTCGGCCCACGTGCTGCTGGCCAAGGAGCGCGGCACCGATCTGGCCCTGATTTCGGCTTGGCTGCAAGCCGGAACTCTGCGCGTCATCATCGACAAAACTTTCCCGCTGAGCGAAACCGCTGCCGCCCACGAATACAGCGAAAAAGGCCATGCCACCGGTAAAATCGTGCTCGTGGTGCAGTAGACTGCTGAATGAGTGGCTGCGTGAAATCTGCCAAATCCACAGCGGATTTGAAACAGCGCAGCCTTCATAAATTCCCCGGTTCCTACTTGCTCTAAAGCCCCTGACGTGCGTGCGTCAGGGGCTTTAGTATCTGGTAAAGACGTTGAGCCCCATTGAAACGACTTGCTCCGCGCTGCTTTAACGATAGGATTTTGGTTCAGTCTCCGGTTCCCTCCTCGGCTCCCGAAAAGGCGATGAGCACGGCCCCGCCGGCCATCAGGACGGCGCCGGCCACCAGTTGCCAGGTTACTTTTTCTTTGAGGAAGAAAACCGCCAGCAGGATGGAAAATACGAGTGAAATTTTGTCGAACGATGCGGTGCGCGAGGCCATTCCCAGCTTGAGGGCCTGAAACGAAAACAGCGACGACGCGCAGGTGATAATGCCGGCCGCAATCAGGAACAGCCAGGTGCGCCGGTCTATTTGCTGCACCTGTCCCAAATGTCCCTGCCAGGCCACCACCGCCCACGCCACGCCCACTATCAGTACCGACTGAACGGCGAAGGCCAGACTCGACTCAATGTTCTTGACGCCCACTTTGGACAGCGTAACCACGACGGCCGCCGATAACGCGGCCAGCAACGAGAAAATAATCCACATAAAGCAAAAGGTTGAGAAGGTGCGCTGGGTGTACGAACGCAACAACAACGAATAGCAGGTACGAGGAGGCGAAAAGGCAGAAAAATACGGATTTTGCGCTTATTTTATTGGTAAGAGACTGACTGGCAGTGCTTCATTGAATGCTCATGTAACCTAAGCCTTTTAATTGCAGTCTAGCTTACAGAGCTTCTTTCCCATTTCACACGCAACTTTCACCATTCTGCTATGGCCGCTACTTCCGCCAACCGCCTTCAAAACCAAATTGCGCTTATCACGGGCGGCAGCTCCGGCATCGGGGCGGGCGTGGCCAAGGCCATGGCCGCCGAGGGGGCATCGGTTATCGTTAATTACGCGCACAGCGCCGACGAGGCGGCGGCCGTGGTGAAGGAAATAACCGACGCTGGTGGCCAGGCCGTTCCGTTCCAGGCCGATGTGAGCAAGGAAGACGACGTGCTGGCCATGTTCGACTTCATCCGTGAGAAGTTCGGCACGTTGCAAATCCTGGTTAATAACTCCGGCATTCAGGTGGATGCCAAGTTCGTGGACATGACCCTGGCCCAGTGGCAGAAGGTAATCGACGTGAACCTGACGGGCCAGTTTCTGTGCGCCCGCGAGGCGGCCCGCGAGTTCCTGCGCCGCGGCCCCCAGCAGGATATTTCGGCCGCGCTGGGCAAGATTATCTGCATGAGCTCGGTGCATGAAGTTATTCCGTGGGCCGGCCACGTGAACTATGCTACTAGTAAGGGCGGCATTATGCTGCTCATGAAAAGCATGGCCCAGGAGCTGGCACCCCATAAAATTCGCATCAACAGCATTGCGCCCGGCGCCATTGCCACGCCCATCAACCTCACGGCCCGCGATACGCCCGAAGAGGAAAAAGACCTGCTTACCCTCATTCCCTACGGCGAAGTCGAGGAATCTCTACCGCAATGCTAACCTTGGTGTTGGTTTTACTATTGCGGTAGAGATTCTTCGACTTCGCCTCCGGCTTCGCTCAGAATGACGTTTTCTCTTTCTCCCCTACAACACCCGCACCTTCAGCTGCGAAGCTTGCTGGGGAGAGTGGTAGAGGCGGTGGGTGGCGGTCTGGAAGTCCTTTTCGTCGGCCTCGTTGATGTTGGGCACGAAGGTCTGGGGGTTGCGGTCCACCATCGGGAACCAGCTGCTCTGGACCTGCACCATGAAGCGGTGGCCCTTGCGGAAGGTGTGGCAGAGGTCCTGGACGGTGAAGGGTACGGCCGTTACCTGGCCCGGCACGAAGGCTTCGGGCTGGCTGAAGCTGTTGCGGAACCGGCCGCGCATCACTTCTGAGCGCACCATCTGCTGGTAGCCACCGAGTTTCACATTGGGGTTCAGGCGCGGGTTGTCGGGCGCGTCGTCGGGGTACACGTCAATGATTTTTACCACCCAGTCGGCGTCGGTGCCGGTAGTAGCCACTTGCAGCAGCGCCTCAATGGGGCCAGCCAGCGTCAGGTCGTCGGTCAGCACGTCGGTCTGGTAGGTGAGCACGTCGGGGCGGCGGGAGGCAAAGCGCTGGTCGTCGGTCATGTATTCGCGGGTCATGCCCGTAGCCATGCCTTCGTTGGAGGGTACCGGGTGAGCTGGGTCACTGATGTACTGGTCGAACCCGGCGCCGGCGGCGGGCTGGTCGAACCCGATTTTGCCGTTGGCCTGGAAGTACATGGTCTTTTCCTGGGCCTGCTTGGGAGGCCAGGCATCGAAGGTGCGCCACTTGTTGGTGCCGCCCTCAAAAACGGTGGCTTCGGCCACGTCGGGCCGCTTGCCCTCCTTGAGGTAGCCTTTAAAAAACGGGGCCTCTATTTCCTTCTGGTAATAAATCGAGGGCGACTCGCCGTAGGCCACGTTGCCTACCAGCTCGCCCGTGCCGCGGGCCCAGCCCCCGTGCACCCAGGGGCCCATCACGAGGCCGTTGGTCAGGCCCGGGTTTTGCTGTTCGATGGTTTTATAGGTTTGCAGGGCACCGAACAAATCCTCGGCATCGTTGAAGCCGCCCACTGTGAGCACGGCGGTGTTTTTGTTGAGGTTTTTGAGGTGGGGCCGCAGGTTGCGGGCCTGCCAGAACTCGTCGTAGTTGGGGTGGGCCATCATCTCGTTCCAGAACGCCACTTTGCCCTTGTAGTAGCGGGCGTCGGCGTTCTTGAGCGAGCCCATGTTCATAAAGAACGCGTAGCCGTCGGGCGTGCCGTGCTTGAACCCGGGGTTGCCAGTGGGCGTGGGTGCGGGCCGGGGTAGCCCGAACGAGGCCAGGAAGTTGAAGGCGTGGGGCAGGAAAAAGGCCCCGTTGTGGTGGAAATCGTCCCAGAACCAGTCGGCAATCGGGGCCTGGGGTGAGGAGGCCTTGAGGGCCGGATGGCGACTAAGCAGGCCGGTAGACGCGTAGAAACCAGGGTAGCTGATGCCCCACTGGCCTACCTTGCCGTTGTTTTTCGGGCCCTTTTTCAGCAGGTACTCGATGGTATCGAACGTATCGGTGCCCTCGTCGGTGTCGTTTTTGCCCTTGTAGCTGTCCTTTTCAGGCCGCATATCTACGAATGTGCCCTCCGACATATACTTGCCCCGCACGTCCTGGTAGGCGAAAATGTAGCCCTCGTGCATCATTGTGGAGCTCGGGCCCAGGCTCTTTTTGTACTTGCCCGGCTCGTAGGGCCCCACCGAATAGGGCGTGCGGTTCAGCATTATAGGATACTTCACCCGGTCGGCATCCTTGGGCGCGTACACTACGGTGTAGAGCTTCACCCCATCGCGCATCGGAATCCGGTGTTCCGTTTTGGTGTAGTGCTGCTGGATGTAGGCCGTATCGGCCAGCATCTGGGTCAGGGCCAGCTTATCGGCCTCAGAGGGCAGCGGGTAGGAAACCGGCTGCTGGGCGCGGGCCACCGTTAGGGAGCCAGCGGCCAGCAGGGCCGTTAGTAAAGCGGGGCGAAGGTAGGAGTGGGGCATGGATGGGGAAAGCGTGGGGTGAACTTGAGGAAAGATGCAGCCTGCAACGTCCGGTTGCGTCGTTGGCCTGCTCAAATATGCTTTCTTTGGAGTAGAAAAACTGCTAACCTTCCGGCTTCGGCCGCTTTACTCTTCATTTTTGGTGAAAAACCTTACTTCCCGGGCGCTAAGCCTACTTTTTCTCTGGCTGCTGATGCCCGTTGCGGCTTCTGCCCAAACCCCGGCCGCCGCTGCCGGTCCGCTGCTCACGCCCGCGCAGTTTCTGGGCTACGAACTGGGTGCCCGCTTCACGCCTCACGCCGAAATGCTGCGCTACGTGGCCCACGTAGTGGCGCACAGCCCCGACCGGATGCGGCAGCAGCAATACGGACGTACCTACGAAAACCGGCCCCTGGAGCTGGTTTATGTAGCCTCCGCCGCTAACCTGACCCGCCTCGACGATATCCGGCGCGACAACCTGCGGCTGGCTGGCCTCGAAACCGGGGCCGTCAGCGGCCCTACGCCGGCCGTGGTCTGGCTCAGCTACAACGTGCACGGCAACGAGGCGGTATCGTCGGAAGCCGTGATGCAGGTGCTCTACGATTTGGCCAACCCCGCCAACGCTACTGTGCAAGGCTACCTGCAGAACCTAGTGGTGATTGTGGACCCCTGCGTGAACCCCGACGGGCGCGACCGTTACGCGCAGTGGTACAACCGGGTGGCCAGCCAGCGCCCCAACGCCTCGCCCCTGAGCTGGGAGCACCACGAGCCCTGGCCCGGCGGCCGCTACAACCACTACTACTTCGACCTCAACCGCGACTGGGCCTGGCAAACCCAGCAGGAAAGCCGCCAGCGCATCGCGGTGTACAACCAGTGGCTGCCCCAGGTGCACGCCGATTTTCACGAGATGAGTCCCTTGGCGCCCTACTACTTCTCGCCGGCCGCCAAGCCCTTCCACGCCGACCTTACGGCCTGGCAGCGGCAGTTCCAGAACATCATCGGCGACTACAACCGCAAGGTATTTGATCAAAACAACTGGCTCTATTTCACCCGCGAAACCTACGATTTGTTCGCCCCCTTCTACGGCGATACCTGGCCCAGCTTCAATGGCGCCATCGGCCTGACCTACGAGCAGGGCGGGGGCGGCTCGGCGGGCCTGCGCTACGCCAAACCCGACGGCGACACGCTCACGCTAACCCAGCGTATCGAGCACCACCGCGCCACCAGCCTGGCAACGCTGCAAGCCGCCGCCGACCGTCACCAGGACCTGACCCGCGAGTTTCGCAAGTTTTACGCCGACGCCCGCACCAAGCCCCAGGGGGAATACAAAACCTACGTGCTGGCCGGCTCCTCCGACCCCGGTCAGGTAAAGGCCCTCACCCAATACCTCGACCGCCAGCAGATCAGTTACGGGTTTGCTGCCAAGCGTAGCCGCCAAGCGGGCTACAACTACGCCACCGGCAAAGCCGAAACCGTGCAGATTGAGCCCCAGGACGTGGTTATCAGCATGTATCAGCCCAAATCGACGCTGGTGAAAGTGCTGTTCGAGCCCCAGGCCCAGCTCGAAGACTCCCTCACCTACGACCTCACCGCCTGGTCGCTGCCCTACGCTTTTGGCCTCGATGGCTACGCGCTAAAGGGGCAGTTGCCAGTGAGTTCAGTGGCCAGTTCTCAAAGTCAGAACAATCCAACAACCAGCAACCAGCAACCAAAAACCAGTAGTCCTTACGCCTACCTGGCCCGCTGGAGCAACTTGCAGGATGTGCGCTTTCTGAGCCGGCTGTTGCAGCAGGGCGTGAAGCTGCGGGTGGCCGATGAGCCGTTTGAGACCGAGGGCCAGAAGTACGGGCGCGGCACGCTCATCATCGCGCGCACCGGCAACGAGCGGCTGGGCGCCCGCTTCGACCAGCTGGTGCGAGCCCAGGCCGACTCGGCAGGCGTGACGGTCCAGGCCGTGCAATCTGGCCTCTCTACTACCGGCGGCGACTTGGGTTCGCGCTCGGTGCGGCCCCTGGCCATGCCCACGGTGGCCGTGCTGGCCGGTCCGGGCGTCGATGCTACAGCTTTTGGGGAAGTCTGGCACTTCTTCGAGCAGCAGGTGGGCTACCCCGTCACGGTGCTCGGTACCGACTATTTCGGCAGCGTCCCGCTCAGCAAGTTTGATGTCTTGATTCTGCCCGACGGCCGTTATGATGACGTGCTAACCGAGAAAATGCTGGCCAGCGTGAAAACCTGGGTGCGCGGTGGCGGCCGGCTTATCGCCCTCGAAGGGGCCTCACGCTTTCTGGCCGGCAAAAAAGACTTCCTGCTCAAAATCAAAACCATCGATTCCGTCGCTCTGGCCAAGAAAAAAGCCCCCTACGCCGACCTGCGCCGCTACGCCGACGCCGAGCGGGAGGGCATCGAAGACAAGGTGCAGGGCAGCGTGTTCCGGGTGCAGCTCGACAACACCCATCCGCTGGCCTTCGGCTACGGCCCTACCTACTTCGCTTTGCTGCGCGAGGCCCCCAACTACCAGTTCATGCCCGAGGGCGGCTGGAACGTGGGCGTGCTCAAAAAGAATAGCTACGCCGCCGGTTTCGCCGGCCGCAAAGCCCGCGCCGGCCTCACCGACAGCTTCGTGCTTGGTGCCCAGGAAATGGGCCGGGGGCAGATAGTTTACCTGGCCGATAATCCCTTGTTCCGGGCCTTCTGGCAGGGCGGCAAGCTGCTGTTTGGTAACGCTGTGTTCATTCTTTAATCACTGGTTTTTCAACGGTTACGGGCGTAAAAAAAGTGCTTACCCTTGGGTAAGCACTTTTTCATGTGAGCAACAAAGGCCGATTAATTAACTACGTCTACGGCTTTGTTCTTAACTGATTTAGCGGCTCTTTTCGTGGCGCGGGCGGCCTTTTTCGCAGCGCGGGCAGTCTTCTTGGCCGATTTCTCAGCGAAGTTGCCAGTCGCCTGGGCACCAGTCTCTACCGCATTGCCGGTTGCGCGGGCGCCGGTTTCTACGGCGTTGCCCGTTGCTTGGGCCGCTTTTACGGTACCCTGCTTGGCATCCTGGATTACTTCGCCCGCTTTAGTGCGGTCCTCGGTCGTGGTAGTGGTGGTTTGAGCAAAAGCAGCGGCTGCAGTGAAAACCAGGGCAGCAGCTGTCAGAAATATCTTTTTCATGATGAAAAGCAAGTGGAAAAAAAGGATCTGCGGCCTTATACGGCTAAACGCTGAAGACAGCGCAAAACCGGCATCATAAAAAGGAAATCGGCCTCTGCTTAAGGCAGCAGCAGCGATGAGTCGCCGTAGCTCAGGAACCGGTAGTTCTGGGCCAGGGCGTGCTCGTACACCTGCCGCCAGTCGGGACCGATGAGGGCGGCAACCAACAGCAGCAACGTGCTTTCGGGCTGATGGAAATTGGTGATCAGGCCCCGTACTAGCCGGAATTGGTAGCCGGGCGCAATCAGGAGTTGGGTGGTGGCATGCAGCGTGTCGGCGCCGGTTAGTTCGAGCTGGGTCAGCAGCGCATCGAGGGCGTCGGGGGTCGTCGTGTTCTGTTGGGATTCGTAGGGTTGCCACTGCTCTACGTGCCAGGCGGGCAGTTGGGCCGGCCGCTGTAGCAGGCGGGTTCCGAGCCAGTACAGGCTTTCGAGGGTGCGCAGGCTGGTAGTGCCCACCGGGATAATGGGCAAGCCCGCCGCCAGATGAGCGCGCAGCCGCCGGAGCGTATCGACGCTCACGCTGAACGGCTCCCCATGCATCGGGTGGCCAGCCATCTGGTCGGCTTTCACCGGCTGAAACGTGCCCGCGCCCACGTGCAACGTCACGCGGGCGGCCAGGGTGCGGCGCTCGGCTAGTTCGGCCAGCACGGCCTCAGAAAAGTGCAGTCCGGCCGTGGGGGCGGCCACCGCGCCCTCCTGGGCCGCGTACACGGTCTGGTAGCGCACTGCGTCTACGTCGGTATCGGCGCGGTTGAGGTAGGGGGGCAAAGGCAAGTGCCCGGCGGCGCGCAACACTTCGGCGAAGGGCAGTTCGGCCGGCTCCCAACTGAACGCAATCAGGGCGTAGCCGTCGTGCTGCTCGGTGCGCATGGCTTGCAGCGTGGCGGGCTGGCCCAACGCCTCAAATTCCACCGTTACGGGCCCTTCTTTCCAACGGCGGCCGTTGCCTACCAGGCACTTCCACACGCAGGAGCCGGTTTGCTGCATGGCCGGCTCGATGGCCTGGTGCGGGGCTACCGGCTCCAGGCAAAACAGCTCTACCGCGCCCCCGGTGGGCCGGCGGGCAAACAGCCGGGCCCGCACCACCTTGGTATCATTGAACACCAACAGGCTGTCGGCCGGCAACAAGCCCGGCAACTCCCGGAACGTCTGGTTGCGCAGGGTGCCGGCTTCGTACACCAGCAGCCGCGACTGGTCGCGGTTGGGCAGCGGCTCGGGCGCGATGCGGCCGGCTGGCAGTTGGTAAGTGAAATCGTGAATGGAAAGCTGGCGGGGGTCGGACATTTTTTAAGCTGTTAGCTGGCAGCTATTAGCTGTTAGCTTTCGTGCGGAAGATTGGGGAGCCGCCTAATTGAGCCGAAACCAAATCGACAAAAGTGCCACTCCACAAGTCGGCAAAAGTAAACCTCCGTCCGCCAAAACGAAAGCTAACAGCTAATAGCTGCCAGCTAACAGCTTAAAAAATCATTTTTGGAAAAACAGCAAATGCTGTTGTGGCAGGGTTTCTACCGAATCGGTGAGGCGCAGGCCGACGGCGGCCATTTCGCGGCGGACCTGGGCCACGCTCATTTTGTGAATGCGCTTGATGGGCACGTCGGGGTCCTCGGCCCGGTACTCGACTAAAGCCAGCCGGCCGGTAGGCGAGAGGGCCGTGCGGATGGCGCGGGCCATTTCGCGGGGGTGGTCGAACTCGTGGTAGGCATCCACGATGAGCACCAGATCGACCTGGCCGGCGGGCAGATTGGGGTTTTCGGTGGTGCCCCGCACCGGCACCACGTTGGTGGCTCCCAAACGGGTCTTGTTCTCACGTAACGCCGTCAGCATCTCGGTCTGAATGTCAACGGCCAGTACCCGCCCCTGGGGCACGAGCGGGCTCATCTGAAACGTGAAAAACCCCGTGCCGGCCCCAATGTCGGCCACCACATCGGTAGGCTTAAGCTTGAGTTCGCGCAGCAAAATGGCGGTACCTTCTTCCTGGGCCCGGTCGGAGCGGTTGAGCCAGGCGGCGCCTTCGTGGCCCATTACGTGGGCAATCTGCCGGCCCAGGTAGTACTTACCAATGCCGTTAAGATCCTGGGGGGCGCGGCGCTCGTAGCCGCTGGTGTCGGGCTCTGCTTGGCGGCGCTGCTCGGTGAGCTGGGTGGTAGTGCCCTCGCTGAGCGTCTGGGTGCAGGCTCCGGCCCCGGCCAGGAGCCCGGCCACGCTGAGCGGAAACCACAATTTGAAGGAGTATGACATAGGCTGGAATGCAAAGAAACGGCGCAGTGCTAACATGGCTTGCCCCGGAACGGTTCGGCCGCATTTGAATTGGCTGACAGGGCCTTTAGATGTTGGTAAGCTGGCTATCGGCTTGGCTAACCGGGCAGCGATGAATAATTTAAATAGTTTTGCCCCGCTGTTTCCTACTTTGGTCCGTAGAAACTGCGTTTGCTCATCCATTCATTCACTCTTCTCCTCTTACCCATGAAACACCTGTCCGGACTCTTCAACAAGCTAACGGCCGTAGTTGCCGTTGCCGTCGCCCTAACGAGCTGCAACCGCGCCGAGTATGCTATGCTGCCTAAAACAGCCTCTGCCTACCACGGCACCCAGCGCGCTACCATCATTAAGCCCGCCCCCGCCGCAACGGTTGCCCCGGAGGTAGCCGCCGCCCCTGCCGAGGTAGTTGCTACCCCAACGATGGTTGCCCCAGCTGCAGCTCCCGCTGTAGCCCAAGCGGCTCCGGCAGCTGCCCCGGTGGTTTCGGTTGCTCCAGTAGCCAAGTCTGCCAAGCTGAACTTCATGCAGAAGGCGCTGGTGCAGAAAGTTATCAAGAAAGCCGACAAAATGGCCTCCAAGGTACAGGTGAAGGCGAAGTCGGAAACGGCCGCCGCTACTGCCATCAGCGGCAACCTGCGCACGGGTATCATCCTGCTGCTGGTCGGAGCCCTGGTAACGATCATACCGGGTAGCATCTTCAGCCTCATCGGTGGCATCATCGCCCTCATTGGCCTGATCTTCATTATCCTCTGGCTGCTCGACGAAGTATAAGCTGCTCGTTGGTCGTCAACTAAAGCGCCCCGGTTGCCAATTGGCAGCCGCGCTTTAGTTGACGGGTGGCTTCAGACAGCAGCAGTTAGGGTAGCAAAGGCGCCCCCTGGGGAGTGGGGGGGGATATGAGGTGCTGGTAAGGCCGAAAAAAAGCGCTTTATTTGAATTCGTTATCCCATCAATCTTTTAGCCTCTACTTATGACCAAGCTGCCGGTGTATTACCTGTGGTTGGCAATCGTGCTACTGGCGGGCTGCCAGAGCACCCGGCCGGCGCCCTTCTTCTTCGCCTCCGCTTCTTCTAACTATCAGCCGCGCCTGCCGCAGCCGGCCAGCGCAAGGCCGGAAGCCGCGCCGGCCCGGCTCACTGCCAGCCGGCCCGATCCGGCCGCCGAAGCTGCGCTGCCTCTGCCGCCCTTGCCCCAGGCGCGCCCATTGCTTCACTCTTCGCCCCACCTTACGGCCCCGCCGCTGCGGGGCCCCGCCGTAGCCGTGGCCCCGCCCGATACGGTGGTGGCACGGGTCGCATCCCCCGCCGTGGGGGCCGACCCGCTGACGACGGTTGTTAATGTGGGCGGGGCGTTGGCCGTTATCGGCGGCGGGGCCCTGATTATCGCTGCGGCCAACTACGATGGCAGCGGTTACGCCGGGCTGGGCCAATTGCTGCTGGCCCTACCGCTGCTCGCCGTTGGAATTCCGCTGCTGTTTTTTCAGGGTAAAAACGGCCGCCGCCGTCTGCGCCGGGAAGGGCGGGACAAAAGTGTAGGACCCTTAGCTGCTCCGACTCCTAAAACGGATGCGGCCAATAAGCCACTGCAAAAATTGGGGCTGGGTATGCTACTGGCCGCCGGAGCGGTCCTGCTTTTGGGGTTGTTGGGTGGAGTATATGGGCTGGCATTTGCCAGCTTCATCGGGGGGCCGCTGGCCGTGCTAGGGATTATCCTGTTTATTGCCGGCTCGTAGGCGCGGCTAAGGCACATAGGCGCATGCCCTACATTGGGTCTACATCGGCGGCCAGGCGCACCTGCTTGAACTCCTTCTGGTCACGCACCACGTCCATGGCGGCCATAATGTCGGCTTTGGCGGCTTTGAGCACGGTGTGCTCACGTCTGAGCTTGATGGTGATTTCCTGCAGGTAGAAATTGCGGATGCGGAAGATGTAGGGCGCCTCGGGCCCCAGCACGGCCTCGCGGCCCAGCCGGTCTATCAACTCCTGGGTCAGCAGCAAAGCGGCCCGCTCGCCCACGGCTACGTCCACGTGCTTCACCAATAGGCGAATGATGCGCATGAAGGGCGGGTAGCCGTGCTCCCGGCGCTGGGTGATTTCGTAGTCGTAAAACTCCAGGTAGTCGTTGCGCATCACCTTGTCGAAGATGACCTGCTCGGGGTCGGCCGTCTGGATGATGACGCGGCCCTTCTTGCCCTTGCGGCCCGCCCGCCCGCTCACCTGCACAAACATCTGGAAGGCCCGTTCGTGGGCCCGAAAATCGGGGTAATGAATGATGCTGTCGGCGTTGATGATGCCCACCAGGCTCACGTTGGCGAAGTCGAGGCCCTTGGTCACCATTTGGGTGCCCACCAGAATGTTGGTTTTCTGCTGCTCGAAGTCGGAAATAATCTGCTGATAAGAGTTCTTGGCGCGGGTCGTGTCGAGGTCCATGCGCTGCACGTTGGCCTGGGGCAGCATTACCTTCAGGTCGTCCTCGATTTTCTCGGTGCCGAAGCCCACGGTTTTCACGTTGCGCGAGCCGCAGGCGGGGCACTGGGCCGGCATCCGGTCGTGGTGGCCGCAGTAGTGGCAGCGCAGCTCGTGGGCCTGCTTGTGGTAGCTCAAACTCACGGCGCAGTTGGTGCACTTGGGAATCCAGCCGCAGTCGAGGCAGTTGATGAAGGGGGCATAGCCGCGGCGGTTCTGGAACAGAATCACCTGCTCCTGCTGGGCCAGCTTGCTTTCCATCTCCGCCATCAGCTCGGGAGTGAAGTGGTTAAGCATGGTTTTCTGCTCCCGGCTCTTGCGGGTGTCCACGAGCACGATTTCGGGCAGGCCCGCCTCGCCGAAGCGCTTAGTGAGGCTCACCAGCCCGTAACGGCCGGCCCGCGCCTGGTAGTAGGTTTCCACGGCCGGCGTGGCCGAGCCGAGCAGCGTTTTGCTGCCTTGGAAGTGGGCCATCATCAGGGCCACCTCGCGGGCGTTGTAGCGCGGGGCCGGGTCGTACTGCTTATAGCTCGACTCGTGCTCCTCGTCCACAATTGTGAGGGCAAGATTATCAAACGGCAGAAACACAGCCGAGCGTACCCCAATCACCACCTGAAACCGCCCCGACAGCACCCCGTTCCACACTTCTACCCGTTCGTTGTCGGAGAACTTGGAGTGGTACACGCCCAGCCGCGAGCCGAACACGCGCATGAGCCGGGTAACAATCTGGGCGGTGAGGGCAATTTCGGGCAGCAGGTACAGCACCTGCCCGCCACCATCCAGCGCCTGCTTGATGAGGTCGATGTAGATTTCGGTTTTACCCGCGCCCGTTACGCCGTGCAGTAGCACAATGTCCTTGGTTTGGAACTCGCGCATCACTGCGTCGCGGGCTTCTACCTGCGAGTCGTTCAGCGTGAAGTGCATGTTGGCCTGGGCGTCGTCCTCATCCAGCGGGAAGCGCGACACAATCTGATCGAACTGCTCTAGAATACCGTTTTTGATGAGGGTGTTCACTGCCGAAGGCGACAGGTGCGGGGCCGACGTGAGGGCCGCTTTTTCGAGGCCCCGGTGGTTGGCATGCTCGCTCTGGTAAACGGGTACCCGCTGCAAATACCGCATCACCACATCGAGCTGCTTGGCCCGGCTGGCCAGCTGCCCGAATAGCTCCTCCAGGGCCGCCTCAGCCACGTAGCGGTGCACCAAGCGCACCTTCTTCACCACTTTAGGCGAGAACTTGTCCTTGAGATGCTCGAACAGGAACACCACATCCTTCTGCATCAAGGACTTGATGTACTTATGGAACGAGGCAATGCCAAGCAGCTCACCGACCTCGGTAAATGTCAGCGACTTGCCAACTTCCTCGCCGGAACTCAGCGCGTCCACCACCTTCTGTTCCTGGTCGCCGAGCGGGTAGGGGTGGTTCTCGGGCTCGTAGGCCGGATGCAGTTGCACCCGGCTCTCGGAGCTGAGCTTGAGGGCGGAAGGCAGGGCCGCGTTTATCACCTCGCCCAACGTGCAGAGGTAGTACTCGGCAATCCAGGCAAAGAGCTTCAACTGGGGCTGGGTCACGACGGGCGCATCGTCGATGAACTCCAGAATGTACTTGGCCTGGTAGGCCGCGGGCGGCGACTGGTGGACGGCCGCCACGATGCAACTCAGCGTCCGCTTGGCCCCGAACTGCACCAGCACCCGGCCCCCAATTACCACCTGGTCGTTGAGTTCGAACGGGACGCGGTAGGTATAAAGGCGGGGCAGCGGCAGGGGCAGAATCACGTCGGCAAACAGCGTGACGCGGTCGGCCGTCGGTTCCGACGCAGGTTGCACAAAATCAAACGAAAGACTCAACGGAAGGCAATACAAAAGAGGGGGCCCACAACGAGCCCAAGGCGCATTGCGGCCGCCCGGCGGCGACAGAACAGTTAGTAAAGATACACCAGCCGCCGCCGCTACGGAAGGCTAAGCGGCAAATTCAGTTGGGCCAGCAGGTTAGGCCAGCAGCTCCAAGGCCTCGGCTACCGAGTGTACCGGTTGCTGGCAGGTGCGGTTAAAACAGACGTATACCGTCGTGTTTCCGTTCCGGGCCTCGCGGCCGCGCAGCAGGGGCAGCGTGCTGGTCTGCGGGGTGCCGGCCAGCACCGTATTCGGCAGGAAATTCCGGCTCAGCTCCTGCCGAAATGCCTCCGCTTCGGGGCCGACCACAGCAATTTCAGCGGTGGGCTGAACTAGGTTGGCGTACAGGCTGGCCCAGTTGGCGAAATTAGCCGGCTCCTGCACTACTAGCGTCTGCACGCGCCCGAGCATGGTGGCAGCCAGGGCGAGGTACTCGGCATTCTCAAAATGTAGGCCCAGGCGGTACAGGTTGTGGGCCATCACGGAGTTAGAGGCAGGTAACACGTTGTCGATGATTTCCTTTTTGCGGGCGATGAGCACCTCGCCATCGTCGGCGGTGTAGAAGAACTGCTGCTCGGCGGGGTCGAAGAAGTGCGCCAACACGGTGGTCGTCAGGTGCTGGGCTTCGTGCAGCCACTCGTCCGCGAAAGTGGCTTCGTAGAGGCTGATAAAGGCCTGAATCAGCAGCGCATAATCTTCCAGAAAAGCGGGAATAGTGGCCCGGCCATTCTTGTAGCTACGGTGTAGCCGGCCGCCGTGCACGAGGTTTTCGCGCAGAAATTCGGCGCATTGCTGGGCCAGCCGCAGAAAGCTGGGTTCCCCAAAGGCCCGGTAGGCATCGAGCATGCCCTGGATGGTCAGGGCATTCCAACCAGTCAGGATTTTATCGTCGAGGGCCGGGCGGGGCCGCTCGGAGCGGGCAGCCAACAGCTTGATTCGCCAGCCGCGTACTAAGTCGGTCAGCACGGCGGGGGCCAACTCGTGGGCAGCGGCAAAATCGGCGTCCGACTGGCGGCGGTGCAGGATGTTGGTGCCGTGTTCCCAGTTACCAACGGCCGTGCACTGGTAATAAGCCGTGGCCAACCGTTCCTCGTCGCCGAGCACCGCCTGCAATTCCTCCCGGGTCCAGACATAGAACTTGCCTTCTACGCCTTCACTATCGGCATCGAGCGAGGCGTAAAAACCACCTTCCGGGCTCCGTAGCTCGCGTTGCAGAAATTCCACTGTGCCGAACACCATCTCACGGTAGAGCCCCTCACCGGAGGCCTGAAACGCTTCGGCGTAGAGGCTCAGCAGCTGGCCTTGGTCGTAGAGCATCTTTTCGAAGTGGGGCACCAACCAGTCGGCATCGGTGGAGTAGCGGGCGAACCCGCCGCCGATCTGGTCGTAGAGGCCGCCCCAGGCCATTTCGTGCAGCGTCAGGTGCAGCTGTTTCAGCAGCTCCGGGCTGGCGCTCTGGGCTTGGGCCCGGAGTAGAAAACGCCAGATAATGGGCATCGGGAACTTGGGGAACCGGTCGAGCCCGCCCTTTTCCTGGTCGAAGCGGGCCGCTAGGTTTTCCGTAAGCGCCGCGAATTGGGTCGCCGACAACCCTTCGGCCGACTCCGGCACTCTGAATTTTTTCAGCTCACTGATTTGCAGCACCTGCGCGAACTGTTCGGCCGAGGCATCCAGCTCGGCCCGGTGCTCCCCGGCATAGCCCGTCCCAATGCTGGCGACCAGCTGTAGCCATTCGGCGGGCCGGAAATAGGTGCCGCCATAAAATGGCTTGGCCTCCGGGGTCAGGAACACGTTTAACGGCCAGCCGCCCCGCAGGCCCATGGCCTGCAAAGCATCCAAGTACACCTGGTCCACGTCGGGGCGCTCCTCCCGGTCCACCTTCACGCACACAAAATGCGCGTTCATCACGGCCGCCACCTGCGGGTTCTCGAACGACTCGTGCTCCATCACGTGACACCAGTGGCAGGCTGCGTACCCGATGCTCACCAGTAACGGTTTCTGCTCTTGCCGCGCCCGCGCCAATGCCTCTTCCCCCCAGGGGTACCAATCTACCGGGTTACAGGCATGTTGGAGCAAATAGGGGCTGGATTCGTGCTGAAGGCGGTTGGCAGCAGGCAGGGACATAGTTAAGGGTTGAATAAGTAACAGCGAGTAGGAAGCAAGAAGAACCGCCGCCGCGTTATGCCAGTCAGGATGTAACCGGCTATAAACACCAAACCCGGTCCATGAGGGCCGGGTTTGGGAAATCAGGTAGTTTCTGGAGCTGGCGTATCGGAGGCCTCTTTCTTCTTAGCCGTTGACTTGGCCCGGGGTTTGGCCGCCGCCTTAGGCTTGGCTGTTGGTGCCGGGGTATCAGCGGGAGGGGTGGCCGCCGGTTCAGTGGGTTTCACTTTAGCCGAAGTTTGCGCCTTGGTAGGGGCCTTGCCCTTGGCTGCCACTTTAGGCTTTACCGCAGCCTTAGGCTTAACGCTACTTTTCGGTTTCGCGGCAGCTTTGGCCTCAGTCGGTACGGGAGTAGCTTCGGCGGCGGCTGGCTTAGCGGCTGCTTCTGGCTGTGCGACTTCCTTCGGCTTAGTTGAGGCTTTGAATTTGGCCGTAGGTTTGGGCTTAGTCGCAGTTCGCTTTTTAGTCGCGGATTTAGCCGGAGTGGGTTCTGCCACGGGGGCTGAGGTGGAGTCCGTACTCACAGCAGCCGTTGCCAATACCTCATTAACCGGGGCGCTCTGCGACTCCTTGGCCGAAGCCGGCGGAACCGCTGCTGGGGTAGCAGCTTTGGCGTCTGCTTTACGACGAGTCGGTTTCCTGGGCGACGCTACCTCAACTGAAGGAGCTAGGGCAGGCGTTGCGATGGAAGCCGATGGGACTGCACCAGCCGAGCCAGCCGTTTGGGCAGGGGCTACCGAGCCCTTAGCGGGTCTTGACCGGGATGCCCGCTTCTTCGCGGCAGTTTCCGTTGCTGCCGTTGCAACGGCTACTTCCGCGACTGGTTTCTCCGAAACCGGAGCAGTTGGTTCAGGCGTAGCCGTTCGCTCAGCAGCGGGCCCGGAGTGAGTTGTGGTAGCAGCTGCCGAAGCGGGTTCAGCAACTGGGCTAGCCGCTTCCGATGCGGGGGCTTCGGCATCGGCTGCGTAGAGGGGCTGGCGGGCCGGGCGGCCACCATAGCGCGGAGCTTGCTCGCGCTTGTTGCCCCGGCGGTTATTGCGGCTTCGGCGGTTGGCTACCTCCTCAGTCGCTGCCTCACCTTCCACGGCAGGCTCCGCCGCCACCTCTGGTTCAGCGTCCGCTTCCGGGGCTACCAATTCGGCCGGAATTGAGGCTTCGGGCCGGGGGCGGGGAGCACGCAATTCAGCCTCGGTTACATAAATGACGTCCGTAGCAGGTTCGTTATCGGCTTCCTGTGCTTCGGCGGCCGCAAGCGGTTCGTCTGGCACCGGTGCGGGCGCAGTGGCTACCACGCTAGATTCGGACTGGTCTTCGCCAGCAGCCTGTTCGGCCGCCAGACGGGCGTGCTTGCGCTTGGTGCGCTTAGCCCCACCCCGCGAGCGACGTTTCTTACGGCGGGACGCTTCTTCCGCCGATTCTGGACCGGTAGCTTCTGGCTCGTCATTGTCGTCTTCGGCAATTTCCTCCTCGGCACTTCCGGCCGTCAGCTCGCTGGCAACAGGCGAGTAAGCGTGGTCGTAAGCCGAATCGGCCGATACTTCGGCGTCAGCTGCCTCAACTGCATCATCGTCTTCGGTTGGTTCGTCGTCTTCGGCTTCTTCCACCAGCAAACCGGCTCCTGGCCGGATGAGGCTGGCTCGGGAGGCAGACCGGGGCTGTGCCGGTTCCTGCGGCGCAGCCTTAGTAGGAGCGGCGGAAGTAACTGCGGCTGCTTCGGCTGCGGTAACGGGCGTAGTTTTTACGAGCGGTGCTTCATCAGGAGTAGCGTCATCGTCGAACGAGCCTACATCGATGCGCTCCTCGCCATCGTCGTACTCCACGGTCGCAACTGCGGCAGTCGGTACGGGCAGGTTCGCCAGCTCACGCTCCACGTGCAGCAGTTCCATGCGCACATCGGCCTGGCCGGAGAGCTTGCGCAGACGCTCCAGCGTATTCTCCAGGAACGCGCGGTGCTCGGGAGCGGCCGCGTACAAAGGCCGGTGGCCGAGGTTCAGCCGGATTCCTTCCCACTCCTTTTTGAAGCGCCCGAAAGCCGCATCGAAGTAGGTCCGCGTAAACCGCTCCCACACGTAGTTCTCCGCTGTCTCCGAAAGGTGTAGCATGTCGGAGGCATAGAAACGGTAGTCGCGCAAATCATCTACCAGCAGCTCGTAGGCCGGGAAGTAGGTGACATCGGGCAGCAACTCGCTCAGGTAGTGGCAGGCCACCCGCAGCATGGCTTTGCTGGCCGAATTGAGCACCAACGTATCCTTGAGATGGCGCACTGGGCTCACCGTAAGCACAAAGCGCAGCTTCGGATTGATGCGGCGCAGGTAGGCGTGGGTTTCGGCAACGGCGGCAATAATTTCGTCGGCCGTGAGCAGTTCCTTATCAAACTGGTCGGCCGATACCTTGTGGCAATTGCTGACCAGTTCTCCGGTTTCTCGCAGCCGGTAAGCGTAGGCCGAGCCCAGTGTGAGCACCACGACGTCGGCCGTGGCCAGGAACACGCCCACCTCGCGGGCTAGCTGCTGCACATGCTGCAGCAGCTCTACGGGCGATTCGGCCCCGATTTCGGCGTGCAGGTCGTAGCTCTGCCAGCGGCCGCGGGCTTCCACTAGGTGCTGTTGCCAATCCATATCTTCGCCGGCTGCTGCTCGTAGTAGCTTGCAGGCCGAAATCGGGTTGAATACAGTGCCAAACGGATTCACCATAGTCGCGACCTTGAACTCAGTCAGGCGCGAGCCGATGGTATCCGAAAAACAGGACCCCAGCGTCAGGACCCGCGCCGAGGGCGGCAGCTGGTGGGGGAGGGGCGTAAGCGGGATTTCAGTACGAAACATTGGGCTAAATACGGCCCGGAAGCGGGCCAACGGACAGGCAACCTACTCAACATCCCGCGTTCGGCCAAAATAGCCGGTCGGCGGGGCGCATTTCCAGCGGGGAAACGCGGTTCAGTTGCTGCCTATAATGGGGAGATACAACCAGTCAGGCGCGCCACTGCGCGGCAAACTTTCCGGATGTACGGGTAAAGGTCGGAATAAGTACGGCCATTTGAGTTCGGGAGCCTGACCAGCCGGGTGAAGCGCGGCCTTGCGCCTACCCCAATGCCCCGCGTAACAACCAAACAAAACGCCCGGCTGCTAAAGCAACCGGGCGTTTTGGCCCGCCAAACGGCGTTTTACGGGTAGCCTACTCGGCTACTACGTTGAAGCGGATTTTGTGCTTCACCTCGCGGTGCAGATCGGCCGAAGCAGTGTACTCGCCTACCGAAGTCGGATCGGTGTCGAACGAGAGACGCTTGCGGTCTACGTCAATGCCCTTCGCCTTGAGGGCGTCGGAAAGCTGAAGCGTGGTTACACGGCCGAAGATTTTGCCGCTTTCACCCACTTTAGCTGGAATGTCAAGTACCATGTCACCAATCTGGTCGGCAATGGCTTGGGCATCGCCCTTCACCTTGTCGGCCTTGTGGGCAGCCTGGCGTACGTTCTCAGCTACAATTTTCTTGTTGGTCTTGTCGGCCAGTACGGCCAGGCCCTGAGGCATCAGGTAATTGCGGCCGTAGCCGGGCTTTACCGTCACGAGGTCGTTCTTGTAGCCGAGGCCCTTAACGTCGTCTTTCAGAAATACTTCCATGTTTATTTGAGAAGTGAGATGGTAAGAAGTGAGAGGTGAGACTACGTTCGGTAGTTTATCTCCTAGTATGAAGAAGCTAGAACGTAGTCTCACCTCTCACTTCTCACCATCTCATGTCTAAAACTTATTTCAACGAGTCGGTTACGTAGGGCATCAGGGCCAGGTGGCGGGCCTTGGCTACTGCCTGGGCTACTTTGCGCTGGAACTTGAGGCTGGTGCCGGTAATACGACGGGGCAAGATGCGGCCCTGCTCGTTTACGAACTTCAACAGGAAGTTCGGGTCTTTGTAGTCGACGTACTTGATACCGGCTTTCTGAAAGCGGCAGTACTTCTTACGGGCGTCCTGCTTGTGCAGACGCTCGTTTGCGAGACTCATTTTTCTTTGCTTAGCCAACTGCTTCGGACGTTTTAGGTTTTGGTTGATTCATTTCGCCTTTGCGACGACGACCCGCGTACTCCACGGCGTGCTTATCGAGCACCGTGGTGAGGAAACGGATGATGCGCTCATCGCGGCGGAACGCCAGTTCCAGAACATCTACGATGTTGCCTTCGCCGGTAAACTCCACGAGGAAGTAATACCCGGTGTTTTTTTTCTGAATCGGGTAAGCCAGCTTTTTCAGGCCCCACGATTCAGTGTTGATGATGTCGGCGCTATTTTCCTTAAGCACCTGTGAGAACTTCTCGACCGTCTCTTGTACCTGACTCTCGTTGAGTACTGGAGTGAGGACGAAGACCGTCTCGTAATTTCTTACTGCCATTACGACGGGGTGGAATGTGATGTGAAAAAATAAATGAGGGGCAAAGGTAGAAAAAATCGGGGTAAATACTAGCTATATATAATAGGTTGCACCTAAAAGTTTAGCCAGCAGACATTTTGCTTGTCCGAGGCCAAACCTTCTCTTTTTCTGCTAGTTCCTTTAACGTAGCGGGCAAGCAAGCACTACGATGTGAGCGGAAGTTGGTAAAGCCATAAACTGGCGCTGGAAGGGGTCCAGTATCAAGCTGAACTGGGCCCTTAGAATAATTCTAAGCAACGGCAAACCGGCGAAAATTAGCCTCTTCTGGTTTGTTCTCTGGCTTTCCCAAGCTACATTTGTGGCCTTGAAGCACCCCCGCGTTTCTTTTTTTTAGTCAATCTGTGCGATGGATAGCATCCGACTTCGTTCCCTTTCCCGCCTCTTTCTAGCTCTGCTCCTGTTCTTTGTAAGCTTCGGTTCGGCCGTAGCCCAAGGAGCAGCGACAGCCGCCGGAGAGGTCGGCAGTTCCAAAAACCCGAGTGAGGTAGGCGTTACGCCCGGCACCGTAGCTGCTGCCGCTCCGGCCGCCGCCGCGGGTGCTACTACGGCCGACCCCGCCGCCATCGCTGCCGGCGATGCCCTCTTTAAAGGCAACTGCGCCCAGTGCCACGCCGTCAACGACGTGGTAGTAGGCCCGGCTCTGGGTGGCATTACCAAGCGTCGTCCGATGTCGTGGATCATTCCATGGATCAAGAATTCGAGCAAGCTGGTGGCCAGCGGCGACGACTATGCCGTGAAAATCTACAACCAGTACCAGAAGCAGCAGATGCCTAGCTTCCAGCTCTCGGATGCAGAAATCACGTCCATCGTAGCTTATATCACGTCGGAAGAAGGTAAGACCACTGTGCCTACTGGCATTGCTGCCGGCGCAGGTGCTACTACTGTAGTTGATGGTACTGACGCTGCCAACGGCGAGGCGAGCAGCTCTATGAACATCCTGCTCATCGTGCTGGTAGTCGTGCTGATTGTATTGGTGGTAACGCTGGTCATCATCGCCAACATCATGAAGGATGTGCTGCGGGGCCGCAAAGACCTCGACGGCCGCGACGTGGAGCAGATGGAGCAGCGCTTCGACTTCTCTAAAATCTACAAATCGACGGCCGTGCGCGGTATCGTGGGGGCAGTGTTTGTATTGGCTGTGCTCTACGAAACGATTCAGGGCGCCATGGGCGTGGGTTTGACCCAGGGCTATCAGCCTACCCAGCCAATTGCCTTCTCTCACAAGTTGCACGCCGGCGAGAACCAGATCAACTGCGCCTATTGCCACACCTCGGTGTACAAAGCTAAGTCGGCCAACATTCCTTCTCCTAACATCTGTATGAACTGCCACTCGCAGATCAAAACAGAGTCGCCGGAAATCAAGAAAATCTACCGCGCCATCGAGCGCAAACAGCCCATTCAGTGGGTGCGGGTTCACAACCTACCCGATCTGGCCTACTTCAACCACTCCCAGCACACGCAGGTGGGTGGCCTGGAGTGCCAGACCTGCCACGGCCCCATCCAGAACATGGAGGTGGTTTATCAGTATTCGGCGCTCACGATGGGCTGGTGTATCAACTGCCACCGCGAAACGCCCCTCAACACCAAGGGCAATGGCTACTACGACAACCTCGTGAAGCTGCACGACACCAAGAACGGCGCAGTGCCCTTCACGGTATCATCGAATGGTGGTACCGAGTGCTCGAAGTGCCACTACTAGGGTCCTAGCAGCTTAGGGCGGTATAATCTTTTGTTTCTGTTCATTGAACGACCCAAGAATACCAACGTCCAAGGCTTGACCCATCAACGCATAACTTCCCAAGTCAAGACAAGCACCATCTTACGGATTACTAAGCGTCGGATCCAAACCGATAAGTCTGTAAGACCCCAAGACCCTAAAACAAATGCAAGAGTCGCCTAAGTACTGGAAGGGAATCGAGGAGCTGGAAAATTCGCCGGAGTTCATCAAGAACGCCATGACCGAGTTTGCCGACTTCTTGCCGGTGAAGGAAACCCACGGTACTACCGATGCTTCGGTAGCCCCACGCCGTGATTTCCTCAAGCTCATGGGCTTCGGGTTGGCCGCGGCTACCCTGGCGAGCTGCGAAGCGCCGATCAAAAAGGCTATTCCCTACCTCAACAAGCCCGAGGAGGTTGATCCGAGCATCGCTAACTTCTACGCCTCCACGTTCTTCAACGGCCAAGACTACAACGCCGTGCTAGTGAAGACCCGCGAGGGCCGGCCAATCAAGTTGGAAGGCAACCCCGAATCGCCGGTAACGGGTGGCGGCCTCTCGGCCCGCGCCCAGGCTGCGGTGCTGAGTCTCTACGACGGAGCGCGTCTGCAGCACTTCACAAAGAAGGGTCAGAAGATTGCCACCGACCAGCTCGACCAGGAAGTTCGGGCCGCGCTAGCCGGTGCGGGCCGGGTAGCCATCGTGTCGCCGACCATTATCAGCCCCTCGACCAAGAAAGTCATCAACGAGTTTGCCGCCCGCTTCGGGGGGGCAGAGCACGTGATGTACGACGTAAACTCGGCTTCGGCGCTGTTGCGTGCCAACGGCGGCGTGCTACCAGCTTACGATTTCAGCAAGGCCGACGTTATCGTGGGCATTGGCGCCGACTTCCTGGGCACCTGGATTTCGCCCGTTGAATACGCCCGTCAGTACGTAGTTAACCGCAAAGTATCGAGCGAGCGGCGTGCTATGTCGAAGCACTACCAGTTCGAAACGAACATGTCGCTCACCGGCTCCAACGCCGACGTGCGGGAGTCGATGAAACCTTCGGAAATGGGAGCCGCCGTTGTAGCGCTCTACAATGCCATAACGGGCGGTGGAGCGGCTTCGGGTTCCAAGAAAGTAGCACAGGCTGCTGCCGACCTGCGCCGTGCCGGTTCGCGCGGCCTAGTGGTGTCAGGTTCCAACGATATGGGCATTCAGACCCTGGTCGCCGCCATCAATCAGCAGCTTGGGTCTGCCGCCGTTGATACGGCAAACCCTTCCTATGTGCGCCAAGGTGACGACGCGCGCATGGCCCGGCTTATCAAGGACATCATTGCAGGCCAAGTAGGTGCCGTGATTTTCTACCACGCCAACCCCGTATTCGACCACCCAATGGGGGAGGCGTTGGGCAAGGCGCTGGAAGCTGGTAAGGTGAAAACCACCATCTCGCTCAACGACCGCCTCGACGAAACCGGCAAACGTTGCCTCTACGCTGCTCCCGACCACCATTTCATGGAGTCGTGGAATGACTACGAGCCTAAGCGTGGCTACCTGAGCATGGCTCAGCCGGTCATTACGCCGCTGTTCGCCACCCGCCAGGCGCAGGATTCGTTCCTGACCTGGGCCGGTAGTCCCACTACGTACTACAACTACCTCCGCCAGCAATGGCAGGGGCTATTGGGCGCGGGCAACTTCGCTCAGGCCTGGGACAAAGTCGTGCACGACGGCGTAGCCCGCGGCTCGGCTCTGCCAACCCCAGCAGCCCAAATTGAGGGCCCTATGGACGTGAACAGCGCTATGGCGGCTCTGCGGGGCAACAAAGGCGGCGGTATTGAACTGGCCATCTACGAGAAAATCGGGGTGGGCAATGGTACTAATGCCAACAACCCCTGGTTGCAGGAGCTGCCCGACCCCATCTCGAAAGCTACTTGGGGCAACTACGTAACCGTACCTCGTGCTTATGCCATGGAGCAGAAGTGGGAGCAGGGCGATGTAGTGAAAGTAACGGCCAACGGCCACAGCGTACAGCTGCCCGTGCTGATTCAGCCCGGCCAAGCTGCTGGTACTATTGGTATCGCCATAGGCTACGGCCGCCAGGATGCTGGCAAAGTAGCCAACGACATCGGCGCCAACGTGCTGCCGCTGGCTGCCATGCGCAATGGTGTTATCAGCTTCACCACTGCGGTGCAGATTGAGGCTACTGGTACTCAGTCGCCCATCGCCCAGACCCAGACCCACCATACTATCATGGACCGGGAGCAGGTAGTGCAGGTAGCGTCGCTGAAGCAGTATCAGGAAAACCCCAAGGAGGTAACCGAGTACGAAAAAGTTGCTACTCCCGACGGCCTCGAAGCGCCCGATAAGGTGTCGCTGTGGCAGGATTATGAGTACAAGAACCACCACTGGGGTATGGCCATTGACCTCAACTCGTGCATCGGCTGCGGCTCATGCGTAGTAGGTTGCCAGGCCGAGAATAACGTTGCTGTAGTAGGTAAGCAGGAGGTAATCAACCGCCGCGAAATGCACTGGATGCGTATCGACCGCTACTACAGCTCCGATGCCAGCCGAGAAGATTTCGAGGAGAAAGGTAAGCTCGACACGTACGCGGCCATGGAGGACCCATCGGCTAACCCGTCGGTTATTTTCCAGCCGATGATGTGCCAGCACTGCAATCACGCTCCTTGCGAAACGGTTTGTCCGGTACTGGCTACCACCCACAGCTCGGAAGGTCTCAACCAGATGACTTACAACCGGTGCGTAGGTACCCGTTATTGCGCCAACAACTGCCCTTATAAAGTGCGGCGTTTCAACTGGTTCTCGTACTACACCAACGAGAAGTTTGAAACCGTCAATGGCCACATGTTCACCGACCTGGGCCGGATGGTACTCAACCCCGACGTAACGGTACGGGCCCGCGGCGTCATGGAGAAGTGCTCCCTCTGCGTACAGCGGATTCAGCTCGGCAAGCTAGAGGCCAAAAAAGAGAAGCGTCGTCCCCGGGATGGCGAAATCGTTTCGGCCTGCGCTCAGTCGTGCCCAACCCAAGCCATTGTATTCGGCGACATGCGCGACCCCGAGTCACGCCTCTCGCAACTGCTGCGTCGTGAGGACGGGGAGCGGGCCTTCCACGCCCTGAGCTCGATTAACGTGCAGCCCAACATCACGTACCTGACGAAAATCCGTAACACGGACCAGTTAGATTTCAATGTTTAATATCGGAGCCTTAGCTTGTTGAAGATTACTTGGCTTCGTTAACCACGAAGTTAAGACGCCCAACCAGCCAAGCCATCGAATTCCTTAGACCCCAACACCCAAATTCAACCACTATGCAGCACGTATCGCCTGTACGGGAGCCGCTCGTAACCGGGGGGAAAACGTACCACGACGTCACTCAGGACGTGTGCCGCCAGGTCGAAGCCGCCCCGAATATTCGGTGGATGGCCGCCCTGAGCGTCGCCCTTCTGCTCCTCGGCGTCTTCTTCTACTCCGTGTATCGCACCCTCTGGTACGGCATCGGCGAGTGGGGCCTGAACAAAACTATTGGCTGGGCCTGGGACATCACCAACTTCGTATGGTGGGTAGGTATCGGCCACGCCGGCACCCTGATTTCAGCCGTACTGCTGTTGTTCCGTCAGAAGTGGCGGACCTCCATCAACCGCGCCGCCGAGGCCATGACCATTTTCGCGGTAATCTGCGCGGCCATGTTTCCGGTACTGCACATGGGTCGTCCTTGGTTGGCGTTCTATGTGTTCCCGCTGCAAAACACGCTCGGTTCGCTGTGGGCAAACTTCAACTCCCCGCTGCTCTGGGACGTATTCGCCATCTCGACCTACTTCTCAGTGTCGCTGGTGTTCTGGTACACGGGTTTGGTACCCGACTTCGCTACCATTCGTGACCGCGCCAAAGGCCCCATCGCTAAAGTAGCTTACTCGCTGCTGAGCATGGGCTGGAAAGGTTCGGCCAAGCACTGGAGCCGTTACGAAACGGTTTCGCTGATTCTGGCCGGCGTTTCGACGCCGCTGGTACTTTCGGTACACACTATCGTATCGATGGACTTTGCTACTTCGGTTGTACCGGGCTGGCACACTACCATCTTCCCTCCCTACTTCGTTGCTGGCGCCATTTTCTCCGGCTTCGCCATGGTACTGACGCTGATGCTCATTACCCGGGTTGTATTCAAGCTGGAAGATTACATCACCATCGAGCACATCGCCCTCATGAACAAGATCATGATGGTAACGGGCTCCATTGTGGGGGTGGCTTACATCACCGAGTTCTTCATCGCCTGGTACTCGCAGGTAGAGTTCGAGTCCTACGCCTTCATTAACCGCGCCACTGGCCCTTACTGGTGGGCTTACGCCATGATGATGACCTGCAACGTGATTACACCCCAGTTGGTATGGTTCCGTCGGGTGCGCTACAGCATTCCGCTCACGTTCATCTTGTCCATCATCGTGAACATCGGTATGTGGTTTGAGCGTTTCGTGATTATCGTAACCTCCCTGCACCGCGACTATCTGCCATCGTCGTGGGCCATGTTCTCACCTACCATCATCGACGTAGGCATTTACGTGGGCACGATTGGCTTGTTCTTTACCCTGTTTCTACTGTTCGCCAAATTCTTCCCGGTCATCAACATGGCCGAAGTAAAGGCGGTCCTCAAGTACACGGTAGACAATGGCCCGACGTACACTGGCCACGATCCGCACCACGTAACGCATCCTGCTACCACCCACGGAGTGCCCGCCTCGGCCCCAGTAAACTACGACAAGCATGACTAAGCGCTTCGCCCTCGGTATCTTCGAAGACGAGGATGTGCTGCTGCACGCGGTAGAAAACGTTCGGGAAGCCGGCGTGAAAATCTACGAAGTCTTCACTCCGTTCCCTATTCACGGCATCGACGATGCCATGGGTATCGAACGCTCCCGCCTTCCCATCGCAGCGTTTTTCTTTGGCCTGACGGGCCTGAGCTTCGCGTTGTGGATGCAGATTTACATGCTGGGCTTCGACTGGCCGATGATTATCGGTGGTAAGCCGCACATCGCCCTACCTGCCTTCATCCCGGTATCGTTTGAGCTCACTGTGCTCTTCTGCTGCCACGGCATGGTCATTACTTTCTACACCATCAGCAAACTCTACCCGCGCTGGAAAACGCCGGTGCTGGATGTGCGCTCGACCGACGATAAGTTCGTGATGGCTATTGAGGTAAACGAGAATACCGACATGACCAAGCTGACCCAGATCCTGCGGGATAACGGCGCTTCGGAGGTGAACCAAAAAGAAATGTCCAAGTTCTAATGACGCACTCGCTGAAAGTTTCTCTGCAAGCGTCGGCGGTTCTGCTGGCATCGGTGTTCACCACCGCCTGCAACCGTGCCGACGATCCGGGTCTGGAATACGCGCCCGAGATGTACGTGTCTATCCCGTACGAACCGTTGAGCCAGATCAATGTCAACCGCATCAACCCGATGGGCATCAATGAGCGCACCCCGGCCGTGGGTACTATCCCCCGGGGTAAGCTCAACTACTACACCCACATCGGCAAAGACGACGTGGAAACGGCTGAAAAAGTGTTGCGTAACCCCTATGCTTATACCAAAGAGCATTTGGAGGAAGGCAAAGTGCTGTATGCCCGCAACTGCCAGCACTGCCACGGTGAGCAAGGTGATGGGCAGGGTCCGGTAGGTATCAAGTTCAAAGGGGTGCCTAACTACTCGGCAGGCGCTTACAAAACCATGAACGACGGGCATATCTATCACGTCATTCAATGGGGCAAAAACCGCATGATGCCGCACGGCTCGCAGGTGAACCCCGTCGAGCGGTGGAAGATTGCTATGTATGTGCGCGTGCTGCAACTAGGCAAAGGCCCTGATGGGCTAGCCGACATGGTGCAAGTGGGTAGCGCTAACGCCAACGTTCCTACGGCTGACTCTACTATGACTTCGGGACAGATGAAAAAGAACCCCACCAAAGCGGGTTCCAATGAAGTATCGAACAATCCAGGCGCGGGCGACCCAGCCCGGAATGGCGAAGCTATTTAACCCTTTCTTCTATGGCAACTCTGACCCATCAGGAACACCTAACGGCGGAATACCTGGAAGTTAAGCCGGGTACCCGCAGAAGTTTCATGCTCATCATCGTGGCTGGCGTAGCTATCCTGATACTGGGTGTCATTCTGTCGATGCTCGGCATCGGAAGCCACCACGAGGCTGCCGAAGGAGCCGCTGCCGCCCACGGCGCCGGCCATGCCGGAGCCGAACACCACGGTAGCGCTCCTTGGCTTAAGCGCATCATCGTGAGCTTGTGGCACAACAACGTGTTTTTCACGGGTGTATCGGCCATCGGCACCGTGTTTATGGCTATTCAGTACGTAGCCTACGCCGGCTGGTCGGTAGTTGTAAAACGCATCAACGAGGCACTGAGCGCTTGGCTGATTCCCGGTTTGATCATCATGCTGGTTGTATTCGGTCTCAACTTCATCAACTACGACCTGTTCCACTGGACCGTACCCGGTATCATGGACAAGGGCAGCGAAACCTACGACCGCATTATCGCTGGAAAGTCGGGTTTCCTAAACATCCCATTCTACCTGATTCGTACTGTCATCTACTTGGGCCTGTGGATATTCTTCACTAAGCGCCTGCGCGATTTGTCGCTGGAAGAGGACCTGAACGGCGGAACCGCCTACTTCCACAAGAGCATCAACGTATCGGCCCTGTTCCTGGTGTTCTATGCCGTAACGTCATCAATGTCGGCTTGGGACTGGGTGATGTCGGTTGACGTGCATTGGTTCTCGACTATGTTCGGCTGGTATGTATTCGCTTCGTGGTGGGTATCGGGCATTGCGGCCGTAACGCTGTGTGCTATCCTGCTTAAGCAAGCTGGTTACCTGCCACTCCTTAAGGAAGGCCACTTGCATGACCTCGGTAAGTTCATGTTCGGCTTCAGCATTTTCTGGACCTACGTATGGTTCTCGCAGTTCATGCTGATCTGGTATGCTAACCTTCCTGAGGAGGCAGTATACTTCAACCAGCGGCTGGGCGGCTTCAACGGCCAGTACACTTGGATGTTCTACGGCAACCTGTTTGTTAACTTCGTATTCCCGTTCTTGGTGCTGATGACCCGTGACGCCAAGCGTCAGATGATCATGCTCAAAATCGTGAGCATTGCTATTCTGATTGGTCATTGGTCGGACTTCTATTTGATGCTAATGCCCGGAACAATGAAGGGTGATAACGGGTTTATAATCGAGATAGGCATAGCTCTAATCTTCCTCGGTAGCTTCCTGATTTTGTTCACTAAGCGCCTCTCGCAAGCTTCCCTGACTCCGTTGCATCATCCGTTCTTGGATGAGAGCGTGCATCATACCACCTAATTTTCGATCTGAGTATTGAGAAGTGAGGGGTTAGCCCGCCCGGTATAACGGTAACTCACTTCTGACCTCTCAACTCTCACCTCTTTCCTAATGACTACTCTCAGTATTATTCTGGTATTGGCGTTGCTGTTGGTCGTGTTTGGCCTCCTGTTCCGCCTCCAGATCCTGACTGCCATCTTCTCGGGCAGTTCTAACCGGCAGGTGGGCGTCAGCAACCGCATCAATGCCATCCTCTTTTTGGCTTTCCTGGTGATTGGCGGCGGCTTGTTCGCTTGGTCGTTCGTTGACAACTACGATAAGATGAACCCACCGATTGCCTCCATTCATGGCTTGGCGACGGAAAAGATGTTCTGGACTACCATGGTAATCTTGGGTATCGCCTTTGTTCTGACGCAGGTTTTGCTTTTCTGGTATTCTTACAAGTATCAGCACAACGACAAGCGGCGTGCTTTCTTTTTCCCCCACAATAACAAAATCGAAGTTATTTGGACCGTTATTCCGGCCATCGTGATGGCGGCATTGGTATTTGCTGGCTGGAAGGAGTGGAGCCGGATTATGGGTCCTGCGCCCAAGGATGCAGTGGTACTGGAGCTAATGGGTAAGCAGTTCAACTGGTTGCTTCGTTATCCCGGCCGCGACCAGAAGCTGGGCGTGGTAAACTATCGGCTGATTGACGCTTCCAACGAGTTTGGTTTTGACCTGAGCGACAAGAACGGTTTGGATGACTTTACTGCCGGTGAGGTACACGTACCGAAGGGCCACCCGGTGTTGTTGCGTATCCGCTCGCGCGATGTGCTACACGCTGTGTATATGCCCAATTTCCGGGTGCAGATGTATGCTGTACCTGGGATGCCAACTAAATTCTGGTTCACGCCTACCAAAACTACTGATGAGATGCGGGCCCAGACGGGCAACCCGAATTTCAACTATGAGTTGGCTTGCAACCAAGTTTGCGGCCGTGGTCACTTTGCCATGAAGATGAGCATTATCGTGGATGAGCCGGACGATTACGTGAACTGGTACGCCCAGCAAAAATCTTTTTCGGAGCAGAACCCCGATGTATTGGCCAGCTTCAAACAGAAGTCGGATAAATTGGTTGAGAAAGCAACGGTTGCACCAGCAGCCGCTGCTGTGGTAATTCCTACCGCCGCAAAGGCTTCGCTCTAACACATTCTTAACTGCACGCTTTTACTATGGCAGCTAACTTTCCAACGCAAGAAGAGCAGGTGCAAGGTGGCATCGGGGCAACCGAACCGGGCCACGACCATGCGCACCACGACGAACATCACGAGCAGAGCTTTCTGCAGAAATACGTTTTCAGCACCGACCATAAAGTAATTGCCAAGCAGTTCCTGATTACGGGTATCTTCTGGGCCCTCATCGGCGGTACGCTTTCGAGCCTGTTCCGTTTGCAGTTAGGGTGGCCTGAATCCACGCTGGAATGGTTGACGCCGTTTCTGGGCAAGTGGATTGAAGCGGGCAAGCTGAACCCCGAGTTCTATCTAGCCCTCGTTACGATGCACGGTACCATTATGGTATTCTTCGTGCTGACGGCTGGCTTGTCGGGTACGTTTTCCAACTTCCTGATTCCGCTCCAGATTGGTGCCCGCGATATGGCTTCGGGTTTCATGAACATGCTCTCGTACTGGTTCTTCTTTGCTTCCAGCATTGTCATGTTCAGTTCCCTGTTCATTGAAACCGGACCTGCTGCCGCTGGCTGGACAATTTACCCGCCACTGTCGGCACTGCCCCAAGCCATTGCTGGCTCAGGCGCTGGCCAGACGCTGTGGTTGGTGTCAATGGCTTTGTTTATCATCTCTCAGTTGCTGGGCGGCGTAAACTACATCACCACTGTAATTAACCTGCGGACTCAGGGCATGAGCATGAGTAAGTTGCCCCTAACTATATGGGCGTTCTTCCTGACCGCCATTCTGGGTCTGCTCGCCTTCCCGGTACTATTCTCAGCTACGTTGCTGCTGATCTTTGACCGTTCGTTCGGCACTTCGTTTTTCCTGTCCGATATCTACATTGCTGGTCAGGCTCTGCCAAACACTGGCGGTTCCCCCATCCTGTTCCAGCACTTATTCTGGTTCCTGGGGCACCCTGAAGTGTACATCGTGATTATGCCCGCCATGGGCATGGTTTCGGAGATTTTGGCCACTAATGCCCGTAAGCCTATTTTCGGCTACCGCGCCATGATTGGCTCGCTGATTGGCATTTCGCTGCTCTCTTTCATCGTATGGGCTCACCACATGTTCGTGACCGGTATGAATCCATTCCTGGGTTCGGTGTTCATGTTCCTGACGCTGATCATCGCTGTGCCTTCGGCCGTGAAGGTATTCAACTGGATTGCCACGCTGTGGCGCGGTAATATCCGCTTCACTACGGCAATGCTGTTTTCTATCGGCTTCGTGTCGCTGTTCATTGCTGGCGGTCTGACGGGTATCATCCTAGGCAATGCCGCGCTCGATATTCAGCTTCACAACACGTACTTCGTGGTAGCTCACTTCCACTTGGTAATGGGTTCGTCGGCCTTCTTTGGCCTGTGGGCTGGTGTATATCATTGGTTCCCGAAAATGTTCGGACGCATGATGGACGAGAAGTTGGGTTACATCCACTTCTGGCTGACTTTCATCGGGGTGTACATGGTGTTCCTGCCAATGCACTACGTGGGTATCGCCGGCTTCCCCCGTCGTTATTATGCTTGGACTGGCTTCGACACGTTCAGCCAGTTTGCTGACCTGAACAAGTTTATCTCCATAGCTGCCATCATCGCCTTCTTCGGACAGTTTATCTTCATCTTCAACTTCTTCTACAGCATCTTCCGGGGCCGTCGGGCAACGGAGAACCCGTGGAACTCAACGACACTGGAGTGGACTACGCCGATAGTTCCCGGCCACGGCAACTGGCCTGGTGATATTCCGGCTGTGCACCGCTGGCCTTATGATTACAGCAAGCCCGGAGCTGAGGAAGACTTCATTCCGCAAAATGTTCCCTACTCGCAGACACAGTCATCTAACTTGCCTTACGAGAAGGAAATGGAATAAATGCCCTCCGGCATTCGCCTCCTGAAAACAGGCCGCTGTATCTACGGCGGCCTGTTTTTTTATGAGCCTAGGGGAAGATATTGGTAAAACTAAGTCTCGTATTTTCCTGCGTTTTCGGCAAGCAAAAGGCTGCCCAGCCGGTTATACTACTGGGCATTGGCTGTTGCAGTTTGCCCCGTAGTTCCCGCTCAGATTTCTCCTAATCACACCTTCAACGATGGCAGTTCCCGTCTTTGTGCGCCGCTTCCGGTTTGTAGGGATTCTCACGGTAGTAGCCGTTTATGTCCTGATTCTGGTAGGCGGTGTTGTGCGCAGTACCGGTTCGGGTATGGGCTGCCCCGATTGGCCCAAGTGCTTTGGTAGCTGGGTACCGCCCACCCGTTTGGAGCAGTTGCCGGCTAATTACAAGGAAGTATATACGGCCCAGCGGGTGGCTAAGAATCAGAAGCTGGCGGCCCGGTTAGAGCAATTAGGATTTCATCAGGTAGCCGGTGATATTTTCGACCATCCAACCCAATACATCGAAACCGATTTCAACGCGGTTAAGACCTGGATTGAGTACCTAAACCGATTAATAGGAGCGCTGATCGGCGTGTTTGTGTTCGGGACAGTGGTCTTTGCGTTGCCTTACTGGCGACGCGATCCGCCCGTGTTCTGGCTGGCGTTGGCGTCGTTTCTGCTCACTGGGGTGCAGGGATGGCTGGGCTCACTGGTGGTATCGACCAATCTGCTGCCCATCATGGTGACAATACACATGGGGCTGGCTCTGGTTATTGTGGCGCTGTTACTCTACGCCGTCAGCCGCTCGCAGCGGGTGGCTGGAGAGGCTGAGGAGGCAGTGCTGCGGCCCGTACCCGGCCTGACGCTAGTGCTGGGCGTTGCGGTGGTGCTGACGTTTGGCCAGATTGTGCTCGGTACTCAGGTGCGCGAGCAGATTGACTTGATTGCCGCCGCCAGCAACTACCTCAACCGGGGCGATTGGGTGGCGCAGTTGGGCAACACGTTTAAGGTGCACCGTTCATTTTCAGCCCTACTGCTGGTACTCAACCTGTACCTGGCCTACCGCCTTTATGGGTTGCCGTCGCGCCGCCTGCACCGCTTGGCTACGGCCATTGTGGTGCTGATTGGGGGCGAAATTCTGGCGGGCATTACCTTGGCTTACCTGGAATTCCCTGCGTTTGCGCAGCCAGTTCACTTAACACTGGCTACTGTGCTGTTTGGTGCCCAGTTCCTGGCCTTGGTAGCTTACCGCCAAACCACGAAGTTGCAGCAGCAGGTGGCTACTCCGGCCGTTGTTGCGTAACTTTGCACCCCCGTTTGGCGGAGTATTTCGCCGCGTATTCTGTTTCCCTCGTTAATGAGCAAGGCCAAGGCATTTTTCCAGCTGCTTAAATTCCGCCTGGCAATTACGGTGGCCTTCTCTAGTGCTATCGGCTACCTGCTCGGGGCCCACGAGCTAGAATGGGGCCGGGCACTGCTGGTGATGCTGGGGGGGCTGGCCGTAACGGGGGCCGCCAACACCATCAATCAGATTTTCGAAATAGACCTCGACCGCCAGATGAAGCGTACGGCCCAACGGCCGCTGCCGCTGGGTATAATCAGCGCAGCCGAGGCCTGGGTGTTCACGTTTTTAGTGGGCGGATTTGGCTTGGGCCTGCTAGCCTACCTGTTCAACCCGCTGGCAGCGGCGCTGGCCTTTCTGTCGTTGGTACTGTATGGCTTTGTATACACCCCGCTGAAAACCATTTCGCCGATCTGCGTGGCGGTAGGGGCTATTCCGGGTGGATTGCCGCCACTAATTGGCTGGGTAGCCGCCACCGGATACCTGGGTTTGCAGGGCTGGGTGCTGTTCGGTATTCAGTTTATGTGGCAGTTTCCGCATTTCTGGGCTATTGCCTGGGTGCTTGATGATGATTACAAGCAGGCCGGCTTCAAAATGCTGCCTTCACCGGGCAAGAAAGACCTGCGCACCGCCATCCAGATCATGATTTACACGCTGGTGCTGTTGCCGCTGAGCCTGATGCCATTCTATTTTGGTATGACTGGTACGGTATACCCCATGGTGGCCGTGGTGTGCGGGGTGCTTTTTCTGATGCAGACATTCTACCTGATGCGCACCATCACCAAAAAGGCGGCCATGAGCATCATGTTCGGCTCCTTCCTTTACCTGCCTATCGTGCAGATTGCCTTGGTATTGGATAAGCTATAACTGTTTTTGCGGGAGTGAGATATGAGAGGAGAGAAGTGAGACAAAAAGCCCCTTTTCGCTGTTAAAATCAAGCAGGTGCAGCAGGCTCCTTATTTCTGTCTCTCCCAGTATCTGTCTCACTTCTTACCTCTCATATCTCACTTCTAAACCGACGATATGCATTCTTCCGAATCGTTGAACACCAAGCAGCCCGCCACCGGTATCCATCCGGCCCGCTTCCTGCTGATGCTGATGATGGTCAGCATTTTTATGATTTTTGCAGCCTACACCAGCGCCTACATTGTGCGGCGCAATGAGGGCAACTGGCTGGAGTTTGACTTGCCAACCGGCTTCATCTACACCACCGTTGTCTTGCTGCTAAGCTCGGCTACCGTGCAGTGGGCCTGGCTGGCCGCTCGTAAGAACGAGCTAAAGCAGGTGCGCTTGGCACTTTTGCTCACGCTGGGCTTTGGGCTGGCATTCCTGGTGGGCCAGTACCTGATGTGGAGCCAACTGGTGGACCAGCGCATCTTTTTCGCGGGCACCGACTCGAACCCTTCCGGCTCGTTTCTGTATGTACTAACCGGCGTACACGGTTTTCACCTGATTACGGGGCTCATCTTTCTGCTCATCGTGCTGCGGAAAAGCTTTAACTATCAGGTGCATTCCCGCCAGATGCTCTCCATTGGCAACGTCACCATCTACTGGCACTTCCTGGGCGCGCTTTGGTTGTACCTGTATTTGTTCTTACTTTTGAACCACTAGATTTTTGTAAACTCCCCCGCACGCTATGTCCACCATTTCCCCGACGACGCAGGCCGTTCCTAATTCCGCCCTGGATAAGCCGCGTACTGGCACCTGGGACGGCGGCAATGAGCCCTTCAACGCCAGCTACGGCAAGCTGATGATGTGGTTCTTTCTGCTGTCGGACGCCTTCACGTTCGCCGCTTTCCTGACCACCTACGGCCTGATCCGCCACCGTTATCTGGCCTACGTGGGCTCCCCCGAAGCGTTCGAGTTTTCGAGCGCCTACTGGCCCATCCCGGAAAAGGTGTTCAACTCCTTCCCCGGCCTGCACGGCGTTAATTTGCCGCTGGCCTTCGTGGCCCTGATGACGATGATTCTCATCTTCTCGTCGGTGACGATGGTACTGGCCGTAGAGGCGGGTCACCGCTTCGATAAGAAAGACGTGCAGAAGTGGCTGTTGTGGACGATTCTGTTCGGCACCATTTTCGTGAGCTGCCAGGCCTGGGAGTGGAGCCACTTTATCGGGGGCACCGACGAAGGAACGCTGATGAATGATGGTACCCGGTTCTTCGGGGCTAACTTGGCCATGAACCAGTACGGTCCCGTACTGTTTGCCGACCTGTTCTTCTTCATCACTGGTTTCCACGGTACCCACGTATTCTCGGGCATCTGCCTGTTGGTTTACTGCTTCATTGCCACTACCAACGGTACTTTCGAGAAGCGCGGCCACTACGAGATGGTAGAGAAAATTGGCCTCTACTGGCACTTCGTGGATTTGGTGTGGGTGTTCGTTTTCACCTTCTTCTACCTCGTTTAATTTCACCGGCCAACGGCCCGCTCTTCAGTCCGCTTGCGCGGCCACTGCTGGCGGGCCGTTGTGCTGCTACTCTTTCCGCTCATGGCCCATCATGCCCCCCATCCCGTTAACGCGGGCGAAATCGCGAAGCCTAATACGGCTTGGATCTGGAAAACCTTCTGGATCATTACTGGCATCACGATGCTCGAATTTGCCATTGCCTTCATTATGCCGTCGAGCACGTTGCGCAATTCCATCTTCATCATCCTGACCATCTTCAAGGCTTTCTTTATCGTGGCTAACTTCATGCACTTGAAGGACGAGACGAAAGGATTGATCTGGACAATTATGATTCCGATGTCGTTGCTGATCTGGCTGCTGATTGCCCTTATCACCGAAGGCAACGCCATTCACAACGCCATTTTCTAGCCCATGCGGCCCCAACAAGTATTGCTGTTGGGCCTGATGTTGCTGGTACCGGTACTGGCTTTTCTGTTTCTGAAAGGCTTTGGCACCAACCGTTACGCGCTGCCATTTTACTTGCCCGAACGCGTCGACTCGACGTTGGTGGCTGGGAAGTGGCAGCGCGATACCGTTTTCCACCAGCTCGGGCCTTTCCAGTTGCGCGAGGCCGTAGCCAACCGTGCGGTAAGCGGGGCTGAGCTACAGAAGCAAGGGCTGTACGTCCTCAGCTTTTTCCCGTCCGACTGTCCAATTAGTTGCCAGCGCCAAAACGCCCAGCTGGTGCGGGTACAGGAGAAATTCCGCCAGGATGCCGGCGTTCGGCTGGCCTCGGTGCTGACGACCACCGATTCGTCGACCATACTGGCCCGCTTCGCGGAGAACTACGGGGCCATTGCCGGTAAATGGTTTTTCCTGACGGCTGACAAACCAACAGTTACGCGGTTAAGAGAACAGGAGCTGCGGCTCCCACCGCTGGTAGCCGGGGCCGATGGCCCGTACGTGGTGCAGCTCGTTGACCGCGACGGCTACGTGCGCGGCCGTTACGATGGTACCAGCGAGCGGGACATGAACCGGCTCATCACCGAAATTGACGTGTTGCTTTACATTTATGAACATCCCTGAACCCATTGTCAACCCCGCCGGAGCCACCAAGTACAAAGTGCTGGCGGCGGTACTTGGAGCCGTTATCCCGCTGGCGGTAGCCGGGCTGTACTACTTCCCGGGCGTGTTCGTCATTCCGGGCCTCAACGTGAAAGCCCTGCCCGCCGTGAATGCGGGGCTCAACTCGCTGACGGCGGTTTTTCTGATGCTCGGCTACTACTTTATCCGGCGCAAGCAGGTAAGCCGGCACCGGGCCATGATGGGCTTGGCGTTTCTGCTGGGCTCGTTGTTTCTGGTGTCGTATGTGGCCTACCACTCGCAGGTGGCCAGTACTACCTTCGGCGGCCAGGGGCTGATTCGAGGTGTGTACTACTTCCTGCTGCTCACTCACATTGTGCTGGCTGCCGTTACGGTGGCCCTGGTGCTGTTCACGCTTTATTTCGCCCTAACCGAGCAGTTTTACAAACACCGCCGCATTGCCCGCTGGACGTACCCGGTCTGGCTCTACGTGTCGGTTACTGGCGTTATCGTGTACTTCATGATTTCCCCCTATTACACCTGATTTGATGGTCGCGCCCGAACCTCGGGGGCCGTTTGGGAGTTATTACTGTAACTTATTAACCCGTCGCTGTCATGAAAAAAGTTGCCATAACGGGCCTGTTGGCCTTCGTCGTTGCCTTGCTGCTGAGTGTGCTGCCGTTACCGGTCCAGGCTCAGTGCACGATGTGTAAAGCGCAGGTGGAAGCCGCTAGCAATGAGAAGGACGGTTACGACACCACCGGTCTCAACAAAGGCATTGTGTACCTGATGACCATTCCGTACGTGCTCATTGGCAGTGTCGGCTTTTTCTGGTATCGCCATACCCAACAACAAAAGAAGAAGGGAGCCGCGACCAATGGCCGGGTCTAGCGCGTCTTCCGCGGCCGATTCCAAGCTGGCCGGCATCCTCCAGCAACGCTGTCCGCGCTGCCGGCGGGGCCAGTTATTTACGCATTCAGCCCTCAACCTGACGCAGTTTACCGAGATGCCGCCGGCTTGCCCGGTGTGCAACCTGAACTACGAGCCTGAACCCGGGTTCTACTGGGGAGCTATGTACATCAGCTTCATGTTCTCGACAGCCATTGTGCTGGTGATAGGTTTCGCGGTGTACTACTTGCTCGATGACCCTGATACATGGGTATATATTCTAGCTGTAGCGACGGTGTCGCTGGTTTTAACCCCGTGGAGCCTCCGCTATTCCCGCACCCTGATGCTGTACTTATTTGGGGGAGCGGAGTACGATGAGCGCTACAAATAACAACTAACGCAGACGCCGCCCTTGGGTGGCGTTTTTGTTTGGTACCAAGGTTGTAGTATTGCGGATTCATCAGCAACTCCCTCCTTGAAATTTTTTCGCTCCGTCCCGTTTTGGCTGTTGCTGCTGGCTTTGCAGTGCTTCGTGGGAGCCTACGTCAGCAACCACTACGGCCAAGACCCCGCCGTGGTACTACGGACCTCGGCCACCCGTCTGCAAGATGTGCTGATGGAGGCCGAGCTGACGGGCGAGCGGGAATCGACCGATTTGCTGCAACGCCTGGCGACGGGCCGGGTGAGCTTCGGCAGCCTCACGAGCCATACCACCTACCCGACGTTTATTTTCCGGGGCGAGCAACTCGTGTACTGGTCCGACCATACGGTGCAGCCCGAGATTGAGCAGGTCACCCAGCGCTACCACGAGCGGCTGTTGGAGACTCGTTTCGGCAAGTTTCTGGTGCTGCGCCACGTAGAGGGCCCCTACGTACTGCTGACGTATATCCCGCTCGAAATCCGCTACGGCATCAGCAACCGCTACCTGCGCGACGGCAACGGGCTAGGCATTTTCCAGGGCCAGAATGTGCGGCTGCTGGTGGAGAAGAACGCCGCCAGCGGCCGGCCCCGGCTGGTATCGAACGAGGGCAACTACCTGTTCTCGGTCGAGAGCCTGCAAGCCGACCCCATTACCGGCAAATACTTGCCCTTGGTGCTGCTGCTGCTGGGTATCGGGCTGTATGTGGGGGCCTGGGTGCTGCTGGCCCGCCGCCGGTTCCGGGCCGGGCAGGTGCTGGCCGGAGCGGTGCTGCTGGTTGGGCCGTTGCTGGTGCTGCGGGGCCTGCTGCTGTACTGGGGCCTGCCGTTTTCGTTCCTCGAAGTAAGCCTCTTCGACCCACGGGTATACGCGGCCTCCTGGCTTTCGCCCTCCCTCGGCGACTTACTGCTCAATGCCTTGGTGTTGGCCGTCGTATCCTGGTATGCCCTACGCCTGTTCCGGCGCTACGGGCTGCTGCGCGGGGCCCAGCGGGTGCGGGGCTGGCGGCTGCGCGTGGTGGTGGGTGGCCTCACGGTGCTGGCCTTCTACGGGTTGCTCGAAATGCTGTTCGATTTCTATACCAGTAGCTTCAGCAACTCCCAGCTCATCCTTGATATCACGCAGGATATCCAGATCAGCTCGTTTAAGGCCTTGCTGGGGCTGGCGCTGGTGCTGCATGCGGGCAGCTACGCGGTGGGGTTGTTCCTGCTCTCGCAGGTGTTTGCCCGGGTGGTACGGCCCTCTACGCGCAACCTGGGGGTGGGCATGTTATTATTACTGACGGTGCTTTCCGTGACGCTGGGCTTGGGATGGGGTCAGGTGCACTGCACGCTGCTGGGCCTTACGCTGGGTTTTTTCCTGGTGCTGCGGCTCACGGGGTTGAAGTCGGCTGGGGCCGTGCTGCCCTACCAGGTGTATCTTTTCATCTTCCTGATTCTGGGCCTGAGCTCGGCCGTCGGGGCATTATCCCTCTACGAGCATTTCAACCGCCAGCTCAGCCTCAACAAGCAAAGTCTGGCTGGTAATCTGCTAAATGATAATGACTTGCAGGGGGAGTATCTGCTCGTGGAGCGCAGCCAGGAAATGGCCCGCGACCCGGTGCTGCGGACCATGCTGGCCAGCCCCTTCGTCAACCTCGACCTGATCCGGCAGAAGGTGGTGAAATACTACCTGCGCGACTACTTCGACAAGTACGAGGTGCGGGTGATGCTCTTCAACCCCGAGGGCCGGGGCGTGGCTGTGGGGGGTAACCTGCGAACCACCCGCGACTACCTGTTGCGCAACGCCAGCCCCACCGACCACCCCAACATCTACCTGATTCGCGACGAGAGCCGCTCGTTCAACTCGCGTCGCTACGTGGCTTTCGTGGCCGTGCCCGCGCCCGATACTGACCAGGGCAACAGCACCATTGCTTTGGAGCTGACGCTCAAGAAACTCACTGCCAACAGCGTGGTGCCCGAACTGCTCATCGACCAGAAGTTCTTCCAGCCCCGCCTGGGTACCGACTTAAGCTATGCGGGCTACGAAAACGGCCAGCTCGTGTACAGCGAGGGCGACTTCGACTACGTGAATGAGCTGCCGCCCCGCCTGTTCAAAGACGGACGGCTCTACGCCGGAGGCCTGGCCCTCGACGGCTACCACCACCTGGCCGTGCGCAGCATCGGCCAACCGGGCCGGCTGGTCGTCGTAACGACGGCCACTTATTCGTTTGCCGACTGGCTGGCTAATTTCTCATTCCTGTTTCTGGTTTACAGTTTCTGCTGGCTGCTGCTGATGGCAGTTGTGCTACTGGCCCGGGGCCGCTACCGCGAAACGCTACGGACCAATTTCAGCACTAAAATTCAGGTTTTCCTGAACCTGGGCGTGCTCGTGCCGCTGGTGGTCGTGAGCGGGGCCATTGCCAGCCAGGTAACCGATTCGTACAAGCGCGACCTGCTGCGCTCCTACCTGCGCCGGGGCCAAGCTGTGCAGGAAAGCCTGCTCAAGAACCGGTCGATGCTCGATGCCGATGCCAACCGCGCCGACCTGGTAGAGCTGGCCGAGAACGTGTCCGCCCTCACCGAAACCGACCTCAACCTGTATGATGCCCGCGGCGAACTGCTGGTGAGCAGCCAACCCCTTATTTTCGAGGCCAACCTGCTCAGCACGCTTATGAACCCCCAGGCCATAGTGGCGTTGGCCGAGCAGGAATTGCCCCGGGCGCTGCTCACCGAGCGGGCCGGCTCGCTCTCCTTTAATGCCCTGTACCTGCCGCTGCGGGCCAGTGCTGTTCGCCCTGGCCAGCCGGGGCCGGTATTGGGCTACGTAGGTATTCCGTTTTTCGACTCTGAAAAAGACCTCGATAACAAGCTCACCGAGCTTGTGTCTACCATCCTGAACATCTTCACTCTGATGTTCATCCTGTTCCTGGTGCTGGCGTTTCTGGCCTCGCGCATCCTCACCGAACCGCTCAAGCTCATCACCGAAAAGCTGCGCCAGACTACCCTGACAGGGCAGAACGAGATGCTGGCCTACGAATCGGACGATGAAATCGGGCTGCTCGTGCGCGAATACAACCAGATGCTGCTCAAGCTCGAAGAAAGCCGGGAGGAACTGGCCACCCAGGAGAAGGAAGCGGCTTGGCGCGAAATGGCCCGGCAGGTGGCCCACGAAATCAAGAACCCGCTCACGCCCATGAAGCTGAGCCTGCAGTTTCTGCAGCGTGCCATCCAGGACCAGCGCCCCAACCTGGAGGAGTTGCTCACCAAAGTATCGCAAACGCTCATCACCCAGATTGACGTGCTGACCGACATTGCCACCTCGTTCAGCAACTTCACTAACCTGCCCGCCATGCGTCCCGAGCGCCTCGACGTGGTGCCTATTCTGCGCCGCTGCGTAAACCTGCACCAGAGCCGGCCCGGGGGAGGTGGTATCCGCCTCACGCTGCCCCCCGGCACCGAACCCGACCAGTTTGTGGTGTTTGCCGACGAAAGCTTACTGGTTCGAACCTTTAACAACCTGCTCATCAATGCCCTGCAGGCCGTACCCGCGGGGCGGCTGCCGGAAGTGGTGGCCATTCTGGAACCTCTGGACGGCGGTGGGCGGGTGCGTATCTGCATCGCCGATAACGGGACCGGCATTCCGGCCGAGGTGCAGAGCAACATTTTCGTGCCCAACTTCACGACCAAGGAAACCGGTTCGGGCATCGGGCTGGCCGTGGCCCGCCGCGGCATCGAAAGCGCCGGTGGCCATATCTGGTTTGAAACCGAAGAAGGCGTGGGTACCCGGTTTTATATCGAACTGCCGCTGGCGGGGTAGGAGTTGAACCGACGGTTTCTGGGCGCTGGGGCCGGGTGTTTGCCGCAGCAACAGGTATTCGGGTCGGGGACTGCCGGCTAGGTTACTCGTGCGTTTAATCCTTTAAAATCCTTGTGTCATGCTGATTAAACCGCTTACGGCCGCGCACTGGCCTCAGGTGCAAACCATTTATGAGCAAGGTATTGCCACCGGCCACGCCACATTCCAGACGCAGGCCCCTACTTGGGAAGACTGGGACCGGGACCACCTGGCGCACAGCCGCCTGTTGGCACTCGCGGCCGCCGAGACGGCCGGCGCGGGGTTGGTGGCCGGCTGGGCCGCGTTGTCGGCGGTATCGGGGCGTTGCGTGTACGGGGGCGTGGCCGAGGTGAGCGTGTACGTGGCCCCAGCGTTGGCCGGGCGCGGCGTGGGCCGGCAGCTGCTGGCGGCGCTGGTGGCCGAATCCGAAGCCAATGGCATTTGGACACTGCAAGCGGGTATTTTTCCGGAGAACGAGGCCAGCCTGCGGTTGCATACGGGGCTGGGCTTTCGTGAAGTGGGCCGGCGCGAACGAATCGGCCAGCTACACGGTATCTGGCGCTCGACGGTGCTGCTAGAGCGGCGGAGCACGATCGTCGGCCATTGAGGTTTGCTGGTCGGGAGTTGTTAGAAAGCAGGTAGTTGGCCGGGGCAGCGGCAGGCACTATCGGCGGTCAAACGGCGTTAGGCTGGCATCGAAGCGCAGGTATCGTATTTTTACTGAATGAGTAGCAGCCATACGCCATCCTTACTGCGCCTTTGGAGGATGCTGGCGTGGCTGTTGTTCCTGCTGTTGCCTGCCGCTGCCCGGGCCCAGCAGCGGCCCGCTGCGCCGCCCAGCACCCGCCGTTGCGCCTGGGTGCGCCTCGCGCCAGACCGTGACACCACGTTTTTTGGCCTGCGCGATACCCTGACGGTGGTGCCTGCCTCGGTGAGCATGAACGGCCGCTCGGTGGCTTACGACGCGGGCCGCGACCAGTACCGTTTCGTGCGGCCCACTTCGCGCTTCCCCAACCCCGAGCCCGGCCGCCCCGATATCGTGCTGGCGCGCGGGCCCGACTCGGTGCTGGTGTGCTACCGGGTGCTACCCATGCAGCTTTCGGCGGCCCGCTACCTGCGGCCCCGCAGCCTGCTCGACAGCCTACGGTTCTGGCAGCGGCCGGTGTTTGGGGAGAACGATTTTTCGGTAAAGGAGCAGATTCTGAGTACCCCGGGCATCAACAAAACCGGCAATCTGTCGCGGGGCGTGTCGTTTGGCAACGCCCAGAACGTGTTCGTGAATTCCTCGCTCAACCTGCAGCTCGAAGGCAAGCTCACCGACGATATCAACCTGACGGCCGCCATTTCCGACCAGAATGTGCCCTTCCAGCCCGAGGGCAATACCCAGCAGCTACAGGAATTCGACCGGATTTACATCACCCTCACTCACCCGCGCTGGAGCCTGACGGCCGGCGACGTGGTGCTGCGCAACAAGCCCGATTACTTCCTGCGCTACTACAAAAATATCCAGGGCGGGGCAGGGGAAGTGAATTTTGGGGAGCTGCCCAGCGGTGGCTTCGGGGGTGGGGTAGGCGTGGGCGTCAGCAACCAGCAGTTCCAATACCCCAACGCGGCAGGCGGCAGCACCGGCACCTTTATTACCGGCGCGCCCACCGTGGCCCCGCCGGCCGGTTCGGGCCAGCAGCAGCCCGGCATTTCCCCCACCGACCCCTACGGACCGCCCAGTAGTGCCCCCGGCTCCCTCACGCCCAACGGTACCGGCCCCAACGCCACCAGCCAGACCGTGACGACGCGGGCGGCGGGTGGGCCCCGGCAGTCGTTGCTTTCTTTCCGCAAAGGCGAGGCGTATGCCACGACGTCGGTGGCGGCGGGTGGGGCCAAGGGCAAGTTTGCCAGTATTGACATTCCGCCCCTCGAAAACGTGCAGGGTCCCTACCGGCTGCGCGGGCCCAACGGCGAGCAGTTCATCATTGTGCTGGCCAACTCCGAGCGAGTGTACCTCGATGGCCGGCTGATGGTACGGGGCTTCGATGCCGACTACATCATCGACTACAACCAGGCCGAACTCACGTTTTCGCCCCGTCACCTGATTACCAGCAACACCCGCATCAAGGTCGATTACGAGTATTCCGATTTCAACTATGCCCGTTCGCTGGTGCAGGGCAGCCACTACCAGCAGCTGGGCCGGTTGCAGGTGCATGCCAACTTCTACCGCGAAGCCGACAACCCCGACAACTCGCCCAATCTCACCCTCAACGAAGGCCAGAAGGCCCTGCTGCGCCGCAGCGGCAACGTGAGCCGCGTAACGGCCCCCGGCGATACGCTGGTGAACTACGACCGCCAGCAGATTCAGTACCGCCGCGAAACCCAGCTCGACCCCGCCACCCAGCAGCCCACGAGCGTATTCGTGTACCCGCCACTCGATACGCTGGCGCTGGTGTACAACGTGCAGTTCACCAACTTGGGGCCGGGCCGGGGCTCCTACAACCTGGGCACCAACACGGCCGAAGCCAACGCCAACGGCCGGGTCTACACCTTCGTGGGCCAGAACCGGGGCTCCTACGAGCCGGTGCGGGTGCTGCCCACGCCCCTCAAAAAACAGCTGGTCACGGTGGGCACCAGCTACGCTCTCGACCCTACGGCCACCGTGTTCGTGGATCTGGCCTCCTCGGAGCTGGATCTGAACCGGTTCTCGTCGGAGTCGGCCAAGGGGCAGGCTATGCGGGTGGGCTACGTGGTGCAGGACCGGCCCGTGAACGTGCCCGGGCTAGCGGGCTACAAGCTGCGCAGCGCCGTCGATTACGAGTACACCAGCCGCCGCTTCACGCCCATCGACCGGTACCGCGACATCGAGTTCGACCGCAACTGGAGCACCAGCAACACCATCATCAGCAACAACCAGCGGCCCCGGGAAGAGAATATCTTCAATGCCGGCGTGGGCTTGGTGAAGGACGCCGACAATGCCTTGGGCTACCGCCTGAGCCGCCGCTACCGGGCCGGCGAGGTGAGCGGAGTGCAGCACTGGCTCGATGCGGCCCGCCAGATCGGGCGGGTGCAACTGCGGGGCAACCTGTTTCTGCTGAACTCCACGGCCGGCCGGCGCGAGTCGAAGTGGGCCCGGGGTGAGGCCGCGGCCCGTTACGTGGGCGGGGCCGTGGTGCCGGGCTACGCCTACCGCTTCGATAAAAACCGGGTGGCCCGCCCTGGTGGCGACTCGCTAACCTCGGCCAATTACTATGACGAGCACGCCCTGTTCGTGCAGAGCCGCGACACGGCCCGCATCCGCTACCGCCTCGACTACACCTTCCGCCGCGACCAGACGCCCAACGCCGAGCAAACTGCCCTGCGCGACCGGGCCACGGCCCACACCTGGCAGGGTACGTTCAATTCCCACCTCAGCGCCACCCAGGACCTGAACATCCTGGCCACCTACCGCGACCTGAGCGCCCGCGACACCACCGGCCAGGCGTTGCCGGGCAGCCCTGGCGCCGCCCCCGTCCGCGAACGGACGGTGCTGGGCAAGCTTGACTGGAACGCCAGCTTTTTGCAGAACGTGGTGCGCTCGGAGCTGAGCTACGCCGTGGGCACGGGCCGGGAGCTGAAGCGCGACTTCGCCTACCTGGCCGTGCCCAACGGCCAGGGCACCCACTACTGGAACGACTTGAACCAGGACGGTATCCAGCAGAAAAACGAGTTTTTCGAGGCCCAGACACCCGATGCCCAATTCCGTACCTACATCAAGGTGTTTCTGCCCACCGACGACTACCTGCCCGCCTTCACCAACCGCTTCAGCTACCGGCTCACGCTCTCGGCCCCGCGCGAGTGGCGCGAGGCCACCGGCTGGCGCGAGCTGCTGGGCCGCTTCTCGACCCTGACCACCGTGACGCTCGACCGCAAGAGCACCGAAAACACGCTCAACTCCCGCCTCAACCCCTTTGCCTTTCAAACGGATGATGCGCTGCTGCTGAGCCTGAACAAGCTGCTGCGCAACACCCTTTATTTCAACCGCTCGAACCCCATTTTTGGAGCCGAGTTTACGGTGCAGCAAACCCAGCAGAAGGTGCTGCTGACCCAGGGATTCGACACCCGCAACTTGGCCACCCAGAACCTGCTGCTGCGCCGGACGCTGGCCCAGTCATTCACGGGCCGCCTGAACGGTACCCGAGGCATCCGCGAAAACCAGTCGAGCTACCTGGAAACGCGCAATTTCCGGGTTGAGCAGTACGAGGTGTCGCCCGAAGTCAGCTACCAGCCCTCCACCGTCTGGCGCTTCACCACCACCTACCTCTACACCACCAAGCGCAACCTCCAGCCCGGCCCCGACCTCGACACCCGCGGCACGTTCCACGATTTGGGCTTGGAAACCCGCATCAGCCAGGTGGGCAAGCGTACCCTTTCCGCCACCGGCCGCTACGTGCAGGTGGGGTTTGCAGGCGACCAAACCAGCCTCGTGAGCCTGGAAATCCTCAACGCCCTGCGCCCAGGCACCAACTTCACCTGGAACCTGAACCTGGAGCAGCGCCTGAGCAACGGCCTCAACGTCACGCTGGCCTACGACGGCCGCAAGCCCCAGGGTCTGGGCGCCATCCACACCGGCCGCATGCAGGTGGCAGTGCTGTTTTAGGGCTGAACAGAGCCTCTGATTGTATAGGGCTGCGCTTGTGCCAGTTGCCCGGCCGCCGTCGTCCGGCCAACTGGTTCGTTTCAGCCGGTCTGTTGGCCGAACGGCGCATCTTGCAGGAAAGCCTGGAATGAGCTACCGTTGAGGTCGTGGTTTAAATGGTTAAGTTGTGCTGTTTTATATGTCAAGTTATTTTTATGTCAGCCGGCTAAATTGCTAAATTTTTGTGGTAGCGTTGCCTAGTGTAAACGGTGCTGTACTTCTGGTTCAGGAGGGCAGTTTGAAGACGTCTTTACAGCACAAGTTTTTACCAATAACCTAGGTCAATTTTATGTTTTGCAAAACAGCTATTCCTCTTACTGCTGCCACCTTGTTGTCTGCTACTCTTGCCCAAGCGCAAATGACAGTTCAGGTGGGCCCGCGGGTGGGCCTGAATGTGGCTACCGCTCCGTTTAAGGATAGAAGACAGACTTACGATACCAAGTTCCAAAGTGGTGTCGAAGCTGGGGTAGAGGTAGCCCTGGGCTTCGGGCACCTATCTGTGCAGCCCGCGCTCGTATACTCGCAGAAAGGCTTTCAGATTGAGGACAGCTACCAGATTTACTATGGCCGAGAGACTATCACCACCAGCCTAAAGGAGTCGTATCGTCTCAGCTACTTAGCCGTGCCGATCAACCTCGTTTACTCCTTCGGGCAGGGCAGCCAAAGTAACGAGGGCCTACAGCTTTTTGCCGGCCCCTACGTAAGCGCCCTGATGGGAGGGAAGTACAAGTATGATAACGAGGACGCGATTCGCGACGGTAGTTACGTCAGCATTGCCACTAATAAAGCCCAGGGCAAGGTGGCAACGGGCAAGTACTACTCTACCAGCCGCACCGACGAAAAATTCTACTCCCGAGGCTTCGACTGCGGCTTTCAGGTTGGGTTGGGCTACCGGGTGGGTGATGCGCAGTTTCAGCTCGGCTACAGCAGAGGGCTAGCCAATCTGGGAGCCGATTTTGGGACGAGCAACAGCTCTTCTCCCGGACCCATCTACTCCAATCGCGTCATCCAGGCTTCTTTTAGCTACTTTTTCGGAGACAATTAAGCACCTGAAAAATTACCGCAGCCCCACCAGCCGCCGCAGATGCGGTAGCACCGCCAGCTCCGTCTGCCCGGCCGGTTTGTTTAGCGCATCGAGCTGCTTGAGGGCGGCGGCTTGCCCGGCAGCGGTGGGCGCTTCGGCGCGTTCCAGCAGCGCCAGCCGCTCCAGGGCCAGGGTGGCGGCGGTGCTCAGGTTGGCCGAAAGGGGCGCGTACTCGGTGAGGGTGGGGGAGGTGGCCAGCAGCGGAATCAGGCGGGAGTTGTTGGTCTGCCAGGTTTGCAGCTGCCGGCGCATGCGCAGCAGCAGGGCGCGGGCTGCGGGCGGCGTGGTCCGGTTGGCCCCAGCCGCGCCGTAGGCCGTCAGCATCGAATCAACCTGCCAGCCGAAGGCCCGGGCCACGTCAGACTCGGCGGGGGCGGCATCGACGAGGCGGGTCAGGGGGGTGCTGGGCACGTAGGTGAAGCCCTGGAAATGGCGCTTATATTCCTTGACGGGCTCCAATACCTGGGCCAGCGTGCGGAGCGGACCCACGTCGGCGGTGGGGCCGGCCAGCTGCCGCAGCAGCAGTTCGGGGGCGCTGCGGTGCTGCAGGCCTAGGCCTTCGAGCTGCCGGGAAACGGCTCCGAAGCGGCGGTACATATCGGGCACGTTGGCCAGGTCGCGGGCCGACCATAGCCGCTCGGCCACGGCGGCGGCCCGGGGCCAGATGCGCGAATCCACGATAACGCTGTCGGCAAACTCGCTCCACATCGTCGCCTCGCCGCCCAGAATCAACTGCTGCTGGGCCACGGTAAGCGGGTTATCGACGGGCAGCGGGTCGGTGGCGTAGTGGGCGGCGGCGCTGTAGTTGAGGTCGAGGTAGTAGCCGTTCGACAGAATGACGCGGTTACCGGCCTGGGCGGCGTCGTAGAGGCCCTTCTTGCCCCGCCAGCTCTGAATCACGGCGTCCTGCGGCAGGCCAGGGCCCAGAATTTCGTCCCAGCCCACCATCTGCTTGCCGTATTTCGTGACCATAGCCAGCACCCGGCGGTTGAAGTAGGTTTGCAGCGCGTGCTTGTCGAGGGTTTTGCCGTCGGCTTTCAGCATCTTGTTCGCCTTGGCAAAAGCCATAATGCGCGGGTTGCCCCGCCACTGGCGCCCGTCGTTTTCGTCGCCCCCGATGTGGAAGTAGGGGTCGGGAAACAGGGCCGTCATCTCCTTGAACAGCGTATCGAGCAGCGCGTAGGTGGTTTCCTTGGTCGGGTCGAGGGCGACGTTGGCCAGGCGCCAGCTCTGGTACACAGTTTTGTAAAGAGTGTCGCCGGAGGCCAGTTGGGGGTAGGCGGCCTGCCAGGCAATGGTGTGGCCGGGCACGTCGAACTCGGGCACCACCCGGATGCCGCGGGCGGCGGCGTAGCGCAGCACCTCGCGCACCTGGGCTTGGGTGTAGTACTGCCCACTCACCTCATGCAGGCGGGGCAGGGTTTTGCTTTCCACCCGAAATCCCTGGTCGTCGGCGAGGTGCCAGTGCAACACGTTGAGCTTCACGGCCGCCATGGCATCGAGGTTGCGCTTGATGACGGATACGGGCATGAAGTGGCGGGCCGCGTCAATCAGCAGCCCCCGCCAGGCAAAGCGCGGCTGGTCCTGAATATCGACTTCGGGCAGCATAACCACTTGGGGTAACACCGTCGGGCTTGGCAGTAGCGGGTGGCCGCTGGTGGCCTGGGGCAGCTGTTCCAGCGTGGCCAGGGCCCGCAACACGCCCAGGCTGGTGGGCGCATCGATGCTGACGCCGCTGGGCGTGACGCGCAGGCTGTAGCGCTCCGCATCGAACTGCTCGGGCCGCCCCACTTTGCCGTAGCGAACCAGCAGCGGCAGCGTCGTTGCCAATTTGCCCGTGGCCGGCGCATTCAGGTGCAGCCGTTGTAGCGTCCGGCCCACGGCCGCAACGATGCTCGTGTCGGTGGGCCCCAGAAACTGCGGGCGCAGCCGGGTTTTGGGGTTGAGGCTGCCCGCGCCCCAGCGCACGGAAGTAGGCACCGGCAGCAGATTCCGGGTGTCGGGATTGGTTGGCTGGGCCAGCAGGGCCGGAGCGGTCAGCAGCAGGAAAACGAGTGCCGGCAGCCGGCGTCGGAGGGAAAGCAGACAGATCATGAGGAGCGGTAACGGGTTGGCAAGGTACGCAGGCCCGATGGCCCTGGCGTACGCCTCGCCCTCAGCAAGCACAATGCCGAAGGGCCCGATTCGTTTCCGGGCCGTACTTTCAGGCCATGAAATCTGCTTCCCGCTGGGCCTGGGTTATCTGCACGGCCCTGATACTGGGCGTGGCCTGGTGGTACTACCCTGCGCCCCAGCCCCACCAGTCGCGGGTGCTGCAGTGGGACGCGGCGGGCTACTACCTCTACCTGCCGGCCATTTTCGTGCACCACGACCTGCGCGACCTGAACTTCCGCCACCAGCTCGTGCGCGACTACGCCCCCTCGGGCTCGGGCTTCGATGCGGCCTTTCCGCACCCCAGCGGCCACATGGTGCTGAAGTACCCCGCCGGCCTGGCCCTGCAGGAACTGCCGTTTTTCCTGGTGGGCCACGCCCTGGCTGAACCGCTGGGCTATGCTTCCGACGGCTATTCAGAACCCTATCAACTGGCTATGAAGCTGGCGGCGTTGCTGGTGGCCGTGCTGGGGTTGTGGCTGGTGCGCCGGGCGCTGCTGCCGCGCTTTGGCGAATGGGCCACGGCGGGCACGCTGCTGGTGCTGGTGCTGGGCACCAACTACCTCAACTACACCGCCGGCCAGGGCTCCCTCACCCATAACTGGCTGTTTGGCTGGTACGCGGCACTGCTGCTGCTCACGCCCGCCTATTATGCCCGTCCCACGGCCGGCCGCGCCGCCGCCATCGGGGCCATCGTGGGCCTGATGACGCTCACGAGGCCCACCGAGTTGCTGGCCGCGCTGCTGCCGCTGCTTTGGGGCCTGCAGATTTCCGGGGCCGGCCTGCGCGAAAAGCTGGCGTTCTGGCAACGGCACGCCGGCCACCTGCTGCTGGCGGGCCTGCTCGGCGCGGCCGTGCTCAGCATTCAGCCCCTCTACTGGCACTACGCCAGCGGCGAGTGGGTGGTGTACAGCTACCAGGAGCAGGGGTTTAGCTGGCTGAAACCCCATCTGTTCGACGGCATCTTCAGCTTCCGCAGCGGCTGGCTGATTTATTCGCCCCTGCTGCTCACGGCGCTGGTGGGCTTCGGGCCGTTGCGCCGGCAGCAGCCCGCGGCCTTCTGGCCCATGTTGATTTTCATGGGGCTGTTCACCTACGTGGCCTTCGCCTGGGATGAATGGACCTACGGCGGCGGCCTGGGCCAGCGGGCGATGGTGCAGACCTACGCCGTGCTGGCCTGGCCGCTGGCGGCGGCCTTGCGTTGGCTGTTGGCCCGGCCGGTGTGGGCTGCGCTCTACGGGGTGGTGGCCGTGCTGGGCTGCGCCTACGGCTTCTGGCTTACGCAAATGGCGCTGCCCGGCGGCCTACTGGCGGCCGGCGACATGACGCGCACCTACCTCTGGCGCATCCTGTTCCGCTACCAGGTGCCGCCCGAAACCCAACTGCTACTCGATAGCAATTCCGAATTTACCGGTACGCCCCGCAACCTGCGCGTACTCTGGCAACAAGGTTTTGAGCAGGAGCCCGCCGCCACCTGCGGCGCGCTGGCCCTGGCGGGCAGCTGCTCGTTGCAACTCAGCGCCGCCCACCCCAGCAGCCCCGAATACCGCCTGGCCGTTCGCCCAGGCAGCTTCACCTGGCTCCGGGCCTCGGCCCTGGCTGGCGCGTCGGCCCGCGAGTGGGAGGTCGGCCGCATGACCCAGTACGTGGTGCGCTTCTGGGACGGCCCTACCATCGTAAAGGAGCGCACCGTGCGTCTGCAACGCGCCCTCGACGCCAACTGGCCCCGCACCCTGAGCTTTACCATCCGCCCCCCGCAGCAGCCCTTCGACCACGTTTCCATCGTCTTCCTCTACTACGGCACCACCGCCAACATGCTGCTCGACAACGCCAAACTGGAGGCGTTCCAATAATCACAGATGTTGCGGATGTTGCAGATGAAAAGGATTCGTTCTGCCGACAGATTCGTTTTGCTGGCAGATGTGCAAAACTGCAAATCCGTCAGTTGAATACTTGAACGAATCTACCAACAGAACGAATCCTTTTCATCTGCAACATCCGCAACATTTGTGAATCAGAGGAGGCCCCGGGCTTTGAACTCCAGGTACTTGTTGATGGTGTTGACCGTCAGGTTCTGGGGGGTGGTGAGCAGGGCCTGGATGCCGTAGCGGTTGAGCTCGCGCACGATCTGGCGCTTTTCCTGGGCGAATTTCTCGGCCACCGTCTGGTTGTACACGTCCTGGGTGGTGGCGGCGGGGGCATGTAGGTAGGCGTCGAGCTCGGTGTTTTCAAAGAAAACAACCAGCAGCAGGTGGTCCTTGGCCATGCGGCGCAGGTAGGGCAGCTGGCGCTGCATGCCGTAGAGCGTTTCGAAGTTGGTGAACAGGATGAGTAGGCTGCGCTGGCGAATCTGGTGGCGCACCGTGATGTAGAGCCGCTCATAATCGGTTTCGAGGTATTTGGTTTTCTGGCGGTACAGCACCTCCAGCAGCTTACGGAGCTGACCGCTGCGGCGGTCGGCGGCCACCATCGCGCCGGGCTGGTGCGAGAAGGTGATGAGGCCGGCCTTGTCGTGCTTGAGCAGGGCAATGTTGCTCACGACCAGCGTGGCGTTGATGGCATAATCGAGCAAACTCAGGCCCTCGAAGGGCATGCGCATCACCCGGCCCTTATCGATGAGGCAGTACACTTGCTGGGCCCGCTCGTCCTGGTAATGGTTAACGGCCAGCGCATCAACGGCCCCGGGCGTGGTGGCGCGGCGGGCGGTGGCCTTCCAGTTGATGCGGCGCGGATCGTCGCCGGGCACGTAGGGCCGGATCTGGTCGAACTCCAGGCTCTGGCCCACCCGCCGGATGCGCTTCACGCCCACCTCCGTGAGCCGGTTACTCACGGCCAGCAGCTCATACTGGCGCATCTGCAAAAAGGAGGGGTACACCGGCACCACCCGGTTGGCATCGAACCGGAACCGCCGCCGCACCAGCCCCAGCGGGGAGGCTGCGTACACGTTCAGGGCCCCAAATGCGTACTCGCCCCGCTTAGTGGGCCGCAGCTGGTAGCGAATCACGCTGGTTTCGGCGGGCCGCACGGTGGCCCGAAACAGCACGTCGCGGCGCTGAAACTGGTGGGGCACCTCGTCGATGGTTTCAGTATGAATTGGGAAGCGGTACTGGTTTTCGAGGTAAATGGCAATGTCGTTATCGGAGCCATTGGCCAGCTTGTCGCCCAGCACCCGCCGCCCGAACACGCCCCCGCCCCGGGTAAATAGCAGCGCCGCATCCAGCACCGCCAGGCCCGCCAGCAGCCCCAGCGCCAATTGCACCGGCGCCAGCCACCCCGGCAGGAAAAACGCCACCACCAGCCCGGTAATGAGCAGGGCTAGCACCAGAAAAAAGCGGCGGGTGAGAAAGAAGCTGCGCAGAAAAAGCATGAACCAGAAGCTAGTACTAAAAACTAGTTCCCCTCCTTAAAAAGGAAGGGTTAGGGGTGGTTGATTTGCTGAACAATGCCACTGTCAGTCATTCAACTAAACAGTATCAGCAACTAGCCAACCACTCCAGCCGCCGCTTCGCGGCGGCGTCCCCTCCTCAGCTGCTGAGGAGGGGAGTGTCGTTCTTTTTAACTTCTACCTAACGCGGCACTTCAATCTGCTGCAAAATCTGCTTCACGATATCGTCTGGGGTGCCGCCTTCCATTTCGCGCTCGGGCGTGAGCTGGAGGCGGTGGCGGAGTACCATCGGGGCCAGATACTGGATGTCTTCGGGGGTGATGAAGTCGCGGCCGCGAAGGGCGGCCAGGGCTTTGGCGCCGTTGAGCAGGGCCAGTGAGGCCCGGGGCGAGGCCCCGAGGTATAGGCCCTTGTGGGCGCGGGTCTGGCCCACGAGGCGGGCAATGTATTCGAGCAGCTTGGGCTCCACGTGCTGGCGGCGCACCTGTTCGCGTAGCTGGTGCAGATCGGCGGCCGATACCACGGCCTGCACCGCGTCGAGCGGGGTGTCGCCAAAACCAGCGTGGTGGCCCTCCAGAATGGCAATTTCCTCCTCCACGGTGGGGTAGCCTACGCTGAGCTTGAACAGAAACCGGTCGAGCTGGGCTTCGGGCAGGCGATAGGTACCTTCCTGCTCGATGGGGTTCTGGGTGGCCAGCACCACGAAGGGCGCGGGCAGCGGGTAGCTGGTGCCGTCGTGGGTTATCTGGCGCTCCTCCATCACCTCAAACAGCGCCGACTGCGTTTTGGCGGGCGCCCGGTTGATTTCGTCAATCAGGACCACACTGGCGAAAATGGGGCCGGGCCGGAACTCGAACTCGCCCTTCTGGGGCCGGAATACGGAGGTGCCCAGCACGTCGGAGGGCATCAGGTCGGGCGTGAACTGAAGGCGGCTGAACGGTACGCTCAAGGTGCGGGCCAGCAGCTTGGCCGTAAGCGTTTTGGCCACGCCCGGCACGCCTTCGAGCAGCACGTGGCCGTCGGCGAGCAGGGCAACTAGCAGTAGCTCGGCCAGGTCGCGCTGGCCCACAATCACCTTGCTCAGCTCGCCCCGGATGGCATCGGCGTGGCGGGTCAGATGGCTCAGGTCGGTACGCGGGGCAAAGGGAGCCGGAGCGAAGGTGGCGGCAGGATTGGGCGCCTCGTTGGTAGCCAGACCATTTTCGGGAACCACCGGTTCAGGTGCCGCTTGGGCGGTCGGGGTGAGTTCTTTAGGAGAATTATCGAAATTATTTTCCATCTTGAAATTAGTTTTGCTTGGGAGAAGAAGAGGTAATAGTTATAGCTGTAAAGAGGTTTGGTGCGATAAAATGTGTCTTGAATTAGGCTTAAAGTGCATTATTAGATAAGTGCAAAATAAGTAAAAGATAATTTAGACTTACAGTGCAATTTTAGGCGGCTGCTTGCCGAAAGCTATTGATGGCCTTGCTCAGGGCCAGCAGTTCGGCGTCGGAAACCTGGGGGGCGGTGAGGGCGAAATTCAGGCGGCGTACTAAGGCATCAATTTCCGGGCGCGGAATGCCCGACTTCTGGGCCAGCCGTTCGCGAGTAGCATCGTCGGTCAGGTCGAGGCCGGGCTCGTGGTAGCGGGCGCGCAGATGCTCCAGGAACAGGCCGATTTTCTTCTCAGCAATCAGGCCATGGCTACCGCCCTGGCGGTAAAGGCCGGCCACAGTGCGGGTGAACTGCAGCGTGGTGTTGGGCAAAGGCCGAAGCACCGGAATTATACGCTGCCGCCGCCGGGCTTCTACCACCACAAATAGCAAGGCGCCTAGCAGCGCGAGGTAAGTGGCGTAGCGCAGGGCCTCGTGGTCGAACAGGACCCGCAGCAACGACTGCTCGCCCCTCCGGCCCTGCTTCTGGTACTCGTCCCACCACACGGTGCGGCCAGTGGGCAAGTACGTGAGGGCCGCGAAGGCGAAGTTGCTGGTGCGCGGCTGGAGCACGAAGTAGTTGGAAAACGCCAGCGGCACCGAGCAAAGATAGATGTGGCCCCGGCCGTGGGGCACGCGCAGCAGCACGGCTTGGTCATCGTCGGTGGCGGTGGCGAGTTGGGTAGCGCGGCCGGTGAGGTTCGAATCGGGCAGCAGGCGGGTGAGGGCGGCGCGGGCGGCAGCCGGAAAGCCGCGCCCGCCTGTCGGGCCAGGGTTGGGTTGGTCAGCTGCAACTGCACCGAGTCGCCGGCCGGCTGGCCTACGGCATCGGGCCGGACCGTGTGCAACTCCAGCGCCTTGCCCGATAAGCTGGTTTGAAAACCCAGGGTGTCGGCGAAGTAGGAATCAAAATCCTCGGCCGCAATCAGCACGTCGTTGCCGCGGGCCACGTGGCGCAGCAACGCCTGGCAATCTAGGCGGCTCAGCCTAAACGACTGCGCGACGAACAAGTAGGTGGCGGGCTCGAAATGGCCGGCCGCTAAACCGGCCGCGTAGTCCGCATCTTCCCCTGCCGTATCAGTTGCCGTCGCGGGTTGCCGGGGCCGGGTCGGGCCGGGCGTTGCCGGGGCCGCCGCAGTGGCGCTGGCCGTGGTGTCGGCGAAGCTGGCCGTATCAGCGGAGTCTTCGGCAGCGGCGGTAGCAGCGTTGGTAGAGTCAGCCGTCGCCGCCGACTCGGCTTCTTCGTCCAGCCCGGTTGCAAAATCGTCCTCGTCCATGCCCTCGATTTGGCTGAAGATGGGGGCCCGGACAATGCGGACTTCCTCGGCCGGTACGCCCAGCACGGTAGGCAGCTGGTCGAAGAGCACGAAGGTGCCATAGGGGCTTTTGTGGTCGTTGCGCAGCGTGGGCGACCAGTCGAGGGGTTTCGGACGGTAGTACTCCACAGCCACGTAGGCCGCAAATAGCAGCCCCAGGCCCACCAGATACCAACGGAAAGTTGTCATGAGCGAAAGTTAGCGGGCAATCTCACCGATAGCTCCCGGTTCGCTTGATGCGCGAAGCCTCGGGGAGAGAGGGAGCCTGACGACGAATCTATGGTCCTTCACAGTAGTTTTTTGGTATTTATATGGTCAAATCGGAAGCAGATAAGTGTGTTTTCAACTGACAACTAACTACGCTGCCTGGGACTGGCCGGTGAGGCGGCGTTGGAAGGCTTCGCGGGTGGTGCGGGCGCGGTCGTAGTCGGTGGCGGAAAGGTCATCCTGCTCGCCGTACCAGACGTACTCGAACTGGCGGGTCAGTTCGCGGAAAGCATCGGGCAGGGGGCCGGGAGGCAGCTCGTAGAGGTAGTCGTGGTTGGTTTTGTCGGGCTGCCAGTTGATGAGCTGGCGGTCGGAGAGCTGGCGCAGCACCCGCAGGTAGCCCAGGCGCACGGCCAGGCGGTACTGGTGGGCATCCTCGGCCTCGCGCAGCAACGCGTCGAGGTCGAGGGCGTGCAGGTCTTCGGTGCCGGCGTCGTAGGGGAGGGGCACCGGGCGCGGGGCGCGGCCAAAGGCGCGGGTTACATCCACCTGCAACAGCTTGAGGACGGCGAAAATGAGGGCGGCCACCAGCACGGCGTAGATTCCATACTTCCAGAAGAAGCGGCCCGAAGGCGTTTCGAGGTGGTCGGTAACCCAGCGCCAGAACCGGCCCCAGAACAGGTCCCAGGCGCTCAACTCGCTTCTCACCTCCACGTACCGGAACTCGCGCTGCCCGCGCAACGCCCGCAGGCGGGCCTGATTGGGACGGCGCAGGCGCGGGGCCGGGCCCTGGTCGGGCGCAAACTCGCGAGGCGGAGCTGCCGCCGCTGCTGGGGCTACGGTTGCGCCGGCCGGTGCCGTTGCTCGTACCGAATCCGGCGTGCCAAGCAACAGCAGCAGCAACAGCAAACCGGAAAAACGGGGCGAAAAAGACACGGGCACGCGCAATGGCACAGGGTATATTTTACAGGTTGTTAGCTGCAAGGAAGCGGATTTTGAGCCGGCAAAAAAACTGCTCGCAGTCATAAGTACCCGAAGTGAGCCAAATCAATGGGTCAACCCTTTCCACAGCTCAAAACGACCGTATTTTCAACTGGTAACTGGTAACTGGTAACTGGTAACTGGTAACTCAATAATTCCCCTCATCATCGGGGCGGAAGGTGGCGTTTTCGACTGCGGGAGCGAGGCCGGAGCCTAGGTTGGCAATCCGACTCAGCAAGCCCAGCCCTTCTTTGCGCTCGACGAGGTTGAAATACTGGAATATCATAGCCAGCAGCGACACCGGATACAGCAGCATGGTCCCGCTGGCGTAGAGCGTTTGCGCTACCATGCCCGTCAGGTCGGAGTCGAGGCCCGGGATGTGGAGCATCTTGCCAAACAGCACGGCGTACTGGGGTAGCACGAAAATGAATGACATCATGCCCTGAATCATGCCCGCAATAACAAACAGCCCGAATGTGGCCCACCACTTGCCTTTTACGAGGTAGTAGCAGCGGCGCAGGGCCGCAAACAGGCCCTCATCTTCGAGCCATAAAACCGGAAAATAGAGCGTCAGGGGCACCAATAAGTACAGCAGCAACGGCATCAGGATCAGAACCAGCAGGAAAACGAACGGCCCGCCGCCCGCCGCCATGCTGCCGCCCACCACGAGGCCCACCACGAGCATAATGCCCGCATACACACCGAACAGCAGTAAGCAGGCCAGCAGCAACCGGCCCAGTCGGCTTCTGATTTCCACCCAGACCTCGGCCGGGGTGGGCGCAACCGCCGGTTCGGTCGTGAGCAGCAGGCGCACGTAGCTGTGCACGGTGCTCACTGCCATCAGGAAAGCCAACACGCCACCCAACATCGCGAGGCCAAAACCCGAGAAATAGGAGGCTCCCAGCGCCGCCCCCGATTTCAGCACGCCCGGGTTGGTCTGGGCCTGGCCCGCTACGTTCCAAATGGTATTCGTTAGCAGCCCCAGCCCCACACCCAGAATCAGGGACAAGGGGAGCACGAAGTAGAGCAGGCATTTGCCCAACGGCCGCCAGTGTGCCCCCAGAAATTCAAACGTCGACCCTATTTTCTGGCTGAAGTCGCGCTGTTGCCGAAAGTCGGCGGCTTGGGTAAAGGTTGGCTTCATAGTAAGCAGAGAAAGTAGCTAAGCAAGCAAGGGGGAGCCGCCAATCGGCCGGGGTATTAGGATGGTGGCTGGAGCTGGCGGGCAGCCAGCCGGCGCGGATACACGATGAAGTACCAGCCGATAAAGGCCGCCGACGTTCCGATAATACCCAGGCTCAGGGGCAGCGGCATTTCGGTGTGGCGGGTCACGAAACCCTCCAGAAACCCGGCCACCACGAAAATCGGGACCAGCCCCAGGGCCAGTTTGAGCCCGTCGCGGGCCGACTGGCGGAAGGCGGCGGCCCGGGAGTAGGTGCCCGGAAACAGGATGCCCCGCGCCATCACGAAGCCCGCCCCGCCGGCCAGCACAATAGCCGATATTTCGAGCGTGCCGTGAATCCAGATAGTGAGTACCGAGGGTAGCAGCACGCCTTTCTGATAGAAGAAATATTGGAACGAGCCCAGCATCAGGCCATTACGGAACAGCGCCCACACGGTGCCCAGGCCCAGCGTGGCGCCCAAGGCATAGGCCGTGAGGGCCACGTAAATGTTGTTGGCCGTGATGGCCAGAAACATCGGGGCCTCGCTCATGCCTTTGTACACCGCCATCGGGTCGCCGCGGCGGATGTTGTCGAGCGTGCGGTTCACGTACTCGTCGCCGAGCACCACGCGCACGAAGCTGTCGTCGTAGGCCGCCGACAGCACCCCAATAAACACGAACAGCAGAAACAGGCCCAGCGCCAAGCCCAGCGGGCCATGGTGGCGGGCTACGAGCAGGGGCAATTCGCGCCGCCAGAAATCGGCGAACCGACTGGTTTGCTCGGGCTTGTTTTTGTAGAGGGCCTGGTGCTGGCGGGCGGTCAGGTCGTTGAGGTAGCGGGTGGTGGGCGAGCCGGGGTAGAACGTTTGGGCGTAGGCCAGGTCGTCGGTCAGGGCAACGAAACGGGCGGCCAACTCCTCGGGGCCGGGGGTGGGCTGCTCGTAGGTTTTCCAGCGGGCTTCGTTCTGGCGCAAAAAGACGGCTTCACGCATGAGGGACGGGCACGGGGCGGATGAGGGCGCACGGCGAAAGCGCGCGGGTAAGACCGGACAATAAAAACAGAGTAGCCATGTCGGCCTTCGCCCCGACTAGTGTATTTTGCGCCCCTGATTCCGGTGCTGCGAAGATTACAAAATTTCGGCGGCTGGCAGCATAACCGTCCGTCTTATTTCGCTCATCACCCGCCGCATGAATACTATCCGCGTTCAAACCACCCAAAACGTTACAGTCGAGTACGAAGTCGCCAGCGTGGGCGAACGAATTCTGGCCACCATCATCGACGGCGTCGTTATCGGGGCCTGGGCGCTGATTTGCGGGGGCATCATTGCCTCTATTGCCGGGGGAATAGGGGCGGGCAACACCGTGGCGCTGGTCCTGCTCGTGGCGCTGGTAGGGGTGCCGTTCGTGTTTTACCACCTGATCTGCGAAACCATGCTCAACGGCCAGAGCATCGGCAAGAAGGCCCGCGACATCCGCGTTATCCGCCTCGACGGCACCCCGCCCCGCTTCGGCGACTACCTGCTGCGCTGGATTCTGCGCATCATCGATACTGGTATCGGCAGCGGCGTGGTGGCGTTGGTAGTAGTGCTGGCCAACGGCAAGGGCCAGCGCCTCGGCGATTTGGCCGCCGGCACTTCCGTGGTGCGTACCCGGCCCCGCCCGGCCGGCGACGTGCTGGCACCGGCCTTCACCGAGCCCGGCTACGTGGTGGTGTTCCCCGCCGCCGCCCAACTAGCCGACCACGACGTGGCCACCATCCGCCAACTGCTCCAGCAGGCGCTAACCGACGAGAATTACGTGGTCATCAACGAGCTGGCCGGCAAGGTGAAGGACCTGACCAGCATCCGCACCGACCTGCCCGACGAAGCTTTCCTGCGCACCATCCTCCGCGACCACGCCCACCTGGCCGCCCAGGAAAGCCCCCACGGCTAATGGAGAGGGACTCGGTGAGTGAATGATTCAGTGAATGAATTCTGCCGGTCGTTTTGCTGCATTTGATACCCTCACTAAGCAAAAAGCCCCTGACGTCCGCGTGGATATCAGGGGCTCTTTGTTTGGCGGGACTAGTGAGCTGCGTGGGGGGCGAATTGCGTGCGTTTCGCAGTCACCCATTCACCGAGCCACTCGTTCACCTATTGCACCAGCACGCGCTGCGTCCCGGCCGACTGGCCATCGACGAGCAGACGCAGGAAGTACACGCCGGCTTGGCGGTTGGACGGGGTCCAGGTCAGGGTTTGGGCACCGGTCGAGCGGTTGCCCAAATCGAGGCGCTCTACGGTGCGGCCCAGGGCATCGGTCAGCACCAGTTCGGCGGCACCCGCGCGGGGCAGGCGGAAGCTTACTTCGGCGCTGCTCGTGACGGGGTTCGGGAACAGGCTGAAGCCCGTGGCCACGGTGGGGTTGCGCGTGCCGGTAGTCACGCCGCCTTGGGCGGCAATGGCGAGGTCACGAACGGTCAGGCCGAAACCAATTTGCTGGGCGCCGGTGGCAGCTCCCGTGGCCAGGTTCAGGGCATAGAGGCTGGAGCTGGCCGACGTGCCGGTAGTAGCTACCAGGTAGGCGGTGTTGTTACCCTCGGCAGTGCTGTAGATATCCATATCGATGTTGGGGCCGGCCGTTGCCATGATGCCCGAAACACCAATTGTCGTTAGGGTACCATCGTTGGCCGGTACCTGGTTGGCCACAATATTCAGGGCCTCATCGTAGCCGTAGAGCTGGGTGGTGCGGGTGGTGGAGCCGGTTGGGTTACCGGGGCCGGGGTAGCTGTTGGTGTAAGCGGCCGAGCCAATGGCCGGGGTAGCAGCGGCGTTAGGGTCGCCGGCTTTATAGGCCAGGATGCCATCCACGATGGGGGTAGCGGTACCGTCGTTGGGGTTGATGCGGAAGTTGGCCCGGTTTACACCCTCCACCCGAATCCGGTCAACGGTTGGGTTGAAATCAAAGGCGATGCTACCCGTGCCCAGGGGCAGGGGCAGGTTGGTCGTGCCGCTAAGGTTGGTGGCTGCGCCGGTAACGGCATTGATGGTGTAGAGCTGGCCCGTCTGAGCCGTAGCGTCGTAGCCGAGGGCATACAAAGCATTGTTAAGGGAGCGCACATCCATGCCCACCAGCGTTTGGGTCGTGGCTACCCCCGTAATGCCCACCGACGTGCGGATGGTGCCGGGCAGGGCGGTGTCAAACGAAATCAGGTTGCCACCGGCCAGCGCGTAGGCCAGGTTGCCGGTTACGGCCGCCAGCGTGGCGGGCCGCACAATCTGCAGGGCAATGTCGGTAATAGCCGTGGGCGTCGCGCCCGCCCCGATGGTTCCCAAAGACGTAGCCGTGCCACTGGTCAGGTTCACGGTGTAAAAGACGGTCGAGGCCGCCGTAGGGCTCGTAACGGTAGCCACCGTCATGTAGGCCGTCTGTACTTGGTTGGTGGGGTTGAAGTAGATGTCGAGGTCTGAAATCTTGGTCGCCTCACTCGTCGAAACGCCTAGCGCGCCCACGGTTACCAGCGTACCGGCATTCGGCGGGTCCTGCTTTACTAGGCGGCTATTGGCCTCGTCGAGGTCGTAGAGGGTGGTGGCAGTGGTGCCGATATAGCTGTTGGTGTAAGCCGAAGAGCCCACGCCGGGCGTCTGACCGAAGTTGGGGTCGCCGGCAGCGTAAGCCAGCGTGCCATCGGTGGCGGCCAGGGCCCCGTTGTTGGGGTTGAGGCGGAAGTCGGCCCCGTTGCCGGCCGTCACCCGTAGGCGGTCAACGGTAGGGTTGAAGTCGAAGCCGATCCGGGTGGGGTCGGTGCCGAGGTTGAGCGTCAGGGGCGTACCGATGGCCGTGGCAATGGCCGTCGTGCGGTCGAGGCGGTATACCTGTACCTGGGTGCCGGTTGGGTTGTAGCCCAGGCCGAACAGTTCGCCGGTGTTAGGCCGGAAGTCAATGCCAACCAGTACCTGGCCGGTGGCAATACCTGTTACGGGCAGATTGAGCGTGAGTACGCCCGGCGCGCTAGCCTCAAACGAGACGAGACTGCTCGTGAGCGTAGTGGTCTGCGAGAGACCGAAAACCGTGGTAGAAATAGTTTGGGCCGATACCGAGCCAGCGGCCAACAGGCACAGCGTAGCTAACAGCAAGCCCCGGCGACGAGCCGCCGGGCGAAGAGTAGAGGAAGAAAGCATAAAAGGTAAATTTTGGGAATGGAGGGATGGTTAAGATGAGGAGAATATTCTCCGCTTCCCTGCACTTACGTACTTTCAACTGCCTTTAGGTTCCATGATTACCTCATTTAATTTGGTTTTAATCGGGAATGGCTGTCAAGGACAATTGCCGAGCTTAAAAGCCCGAATCATGCACTAACCCGAAATTCAAAAAGCCGCTCGTCAGTGAATGACGAGCGGCTTTTCAGGCTTCAAATTAAGATGCTACGATGCGCTACGCCACCGTGATGGGGGCGTGGCGGGGCGTAGTTTTGGGGGCCCGCTCCTCGCCTTGGCTCAGCAGCTCGTCGGCCCGCTCGGTTTTGTTCACCCAGCTCACCGAGTATAAATCCTTGCGCCGGTCGCGCAGGTTGCGCACGGCCCCGCTGGTGTTCAGGTCTTTCAGCAGGTCCAGGTTGAGGTCAGCAATCAGGGTCATCTCCGTGTTGGGCGTGGCCTCGGCCACGATGGAGTCGTGGGGGAAGGCAAAGTCGGAGGGGCTGAATACAGCGCTCTGCGAGTATTGGATATCCATGTTCTCGACCCGCGGCAGGTTGCCCACCGAGCCGGTAATGGCCACGTAGCACTCGTTCTCGATGGCCCGGGCCTGGGCACAGAGCCGCACGCGCTGGTAGGCGTTCTTGGTGTCGGTCCAGAAAGGGACGAACAGGATTTTCATGCCCTCGTCGCTTAGCATCCGGCTCAGTTCAGGGAATTCCACGTCGTAGCAGATCAGGATGCCGATTTTGCCGAAGTCGGTGTCGAAACAGCGCAGTTGGCTGCCCCCGCGCATGCCCCAGTAGCTTGCCTCGTCGGGCGTTACGTGCAGTTTGTACTGCTCGTCCACGGTGCCGTCGCGGCGGCATAGGTAGCTTACATTATGCAACTTGCCATCCTCGTAGAGCGGCATTGAGCCGGCAATGATGTTGATGTTGTAGCTCACGGCCAGCTCCATCATCTTCACCTTAATGGGCTCGGTGAAAGCGGCCATCGAGCGGATGGCCACCGAGGGCGACTCCTGGTTGGTCAGGGCCATCATCGGGGCGTTGAAGAACTCGGGGAACAACACGCAGTCCGACTTGTAGCCTGAAACGGTGTCGACGAAGAACTCCATCTGCTGGAAGAAGTCGTCCAGGTCGCGGGTGGCGCGCATCTGCCACTGCACAATACCGATGCGCACGTTGGATTTCTGGTTGCCGATGAGCTTCTCGGTTTCCTCCTCGTGGTACACATTAATCCACTCCAGCAGCGTTGCGTAGGCCTTGCTCTCGGAATCGTAGGGCAAGTAGCCACGGATAATTTTGCGAACGTAGAAGTCGTTGGCCAGCTGAAAAGTGAGGATGGGGTCGGTGAGCTCCTTGTTGCGCACCATCTCCACGTACTTGGCGGGCGTCATCTCGTTGGCGTGGTTGCTATAGCCCGGAATGCGGCCACCGGCCACCATGGCCCGCAGGTTCAGGCTCTCGCAGAGTTCCTTGCGGGCGTCGTAGAGGCGGCGGCCCAGGCGCAGAGAGCGGTACTCGGGGTCCACGAACACATCGACGCCGTAAAGCGTGTCGCCCTCTGCATCGTGGGTGTCGAACTTGCCGTTGCCCGTGATTTTGGCATAGGTGTGCTTGTCGCCGAACTTGCTGTATTCCACGATGATGGCCAGCGCTGCGGCCACAATCTTGCCATTGTCCTCGATGCAGATCTGGCCTTCGGGAAACTTGCGGATCAGGGCGTTGTACTCATCCTGAGCCCAGGAGCCTTCCATATTGGAATACACCTTGTCCATGATGGTTTTTACCTCCTTAAAATCGGCCCGGCGCAGGGTGCGCAGCACCAGTTTGTGGGCCTCGGGCGTAGGCATAGCAGCCAACTCCGGGTGCGCAGGCATACCGGGCAGGGTATTCTTCTTGGCGGCTTTACCGCCGGTTTTTCCGTGGGAACTCGCGGGCATATACTCGTAAAATGAAGTCGTAAGAAAGTACGCAAAGGTACAACTCCCGCAACGGGAGCTTTTTTAAGATACGCAAGAAGAGGTAAAATGGTAGGCAAAGCCGGCGATGAGCTGGTGAGTTTGCCGTGCTAATGATGCCCTTATCCTACAGCCCCCGACGAACTTTATTGTTACCAAACGGGTCATGGGTAGGGTCGCCGAAAGGGTCTTATAGCTGCCGCACCGCGCTGGCCATCCACTCCGTAGCCGCCCTGGCAAACTACTCCACCAGCTCCCCTTATGTACCTTGCACGATGCTGTTGCCCGAAGAACGCCGTCTGCAAAACTTAGCCGCCGTGCTGTGGGCTCCGGAAAGGTTTCCGCCTACGGCCTGGCTCTGTACTCCGCCCCAGCTGCTGGGTTGGGAGCCCGGGAGCCCTGCGGCCGTACTGCTCACGGCCGCCCCCGGCCAAGCCGTGCCCTGCCCGCCCGGGCTGGTCCGATTGCTCTTCATGGATGAAGTGCAGCTACTCATGGAGCGGCTGCTGCGCCAGGTGCCCGGGGCCACCGCCGAGCTGCGGGTGCAGGTGCTGCTGCGCTACAAAAGCCACCACGAGTTCCCGGCCCTCACCAGCAACCCCGACGAACTGGCCCTCCACCTGGCCGCTGCCGTGCGCGCCGGCTCGCTGCCTGCCCCCGAGGCCCTAGCCCATTTCCAGCGTTGCTTCTCCCACTTCACCCTCGAAGCCGTACGCCACATATTGGCCCAGGCGATGCTGCGTAGTTAGAGTAGTTAACGATGTAGAGGCGGAGCTTAGCTTCACTGTCCTTCGGTTGCCCCCGCCCGCCGTTGGGTTTGTACAACGGCTCGTTGCCGAATCGTTCAACGGCGGGCGGGAGCAACCGAAGGACAGCGAAGCTAAGCCCCGCCCCTACATCGCCCTCCGCAGCTAATAGCTCAGATAGCCATTTCCGGTACGCCACCTTCAGGAATTACCAACCTGCCGGCGGTAGCGGCTTTGATTTGCTCAACTGATACGCCCGGAGCCCGCTCGCGGAGCACGAAGCCGTCGGGCGTCACGTCGAGAACGGCCAGCTCGGTCACGATTTTCTTCACGCAGCGCAGGCCCGTAATGGGTAGTGTGCAAGCTGGCAGTAGCTTGCTGGCGCCGTCGCGGGAAGTGTGCTGCATGGCCACGATGATGTTTTTGGCCGAGGCCACGAGGTCCATCGCCCCGCCCATGCCCTTTACCATCTTACCCGGAATCTTCCAGTTGGCGATGTCGCCGTTTTCCGATACCTCCATGGCACCCAGAATCGTCAGGTCCACGTGCTCGCCCCGGATCATGGCAAATGAGTCGGAGGAGCTGAAGAGGCTGGAGCCGGGCAGCGTCGTGACCGTCTGCTTGCCGGCGTTGATGAGGTCGGCGTCTACCTCGGCCTCGGTCGGGAAGGGCCCCATGCCCAGCAGCCCGTTCTCGCTCTGCAGCTCCACGTTGATGCCCTCAGGAATGTAATTGGCCACCAGCGTCGGAATCCCGATGCCGAGGTTGACGTACGAGTTGTTCTCTACTTCCTGCGCAATGCGTTTTGCAATGCCGTGTTTGTCTAGTGCCATGTTCTTTGGGGAATTATAGTTGTCATGCTGAGCGTAGCCGGAGGCGAAGTCGAAGCATGACGTTTTGGGTTAATTACGACTGGCGAACGGTTCGTTGTTCAATGCGCTTCTCGTAATCTTTTCCCTCGAAAATGCGCTGCACAAAGATGCCAGGCGTATGAATCTGGTTAGGGTCCAGCTCACCGGCGGGCACCAACTCCTCCACCTCGGCCACCGTGATTTTGCCGGCCGTGGCCATCATGGGGTTGAAGTTGCGGGCCGTGCCCTTGAAGATGAGGTTGCCGGCCGTGTCGCCGCGCCAGGCTTTCACGAAGGCGAAATCGGCGTGCAGGGCGTGTTCGAGCAGGTACATTTTGCCGTTGAACTCGCGGCTTTCCTTGCCTTGGCCTACCTCGGTGCCGTAGCCGGCAGGCGTATAGAAGGCCGGGATGCCCGCGCCACCGGCGCGGCAGCGCTCGGCCAGCGTGCCCTGCGGAATAAGCTCAACTTCCAGCTCGCCGGCCAGCAGTTGGCGCTCAAATTCGGCGTTTTCGCCTACGTAGCTCGAAATCATCTTGCGTACCTGCCGGGTCTGGAGCAGCCGCCCAATGCCGAAATCATCGACGCCGGCGTTGTTGCTGATGCAGGTGAGGCCCGTTACGCCCCGGCGCAGAATTTCCTGGATGGCATTTTCGGGAATACCGCAGAGCCCGAAGCCGCCGAGCATGAGCGTCATGCCATCGGTAAGGCCTTCGAGGGCCGCCTCGGGGCCGCTTACTGTTTTGTTGATCATGGAAAGGAATTGGGTGGGGCGGGAAAGTTAGGGCTTTTGGGCCGGAACCGGCGGCAGATTGGGCGCGTAATCGAGGGGTAGGAATTCGCCCATCTTCTCAAACGCCCAGTATCCCTCCGTGAAAATGGCCAGCGGCTCGGCCAGCTGCCCGTCGGGCAGCAGCCGCACCCCGGGCTGGAGCAGGTAGAGGGTGGAAACCTGGGGGGTGGGTGGCGACTGAGAGCTGATAACAACCTGAGTGGTGGCCGGGGGCAACAGGCCGCCCAGGGGGCTGGCGGGCTGGTAGCGGGGGTCGGGTTTCTCGGCCTGGTAGGTCACCTGCACCTGGTCGCGGAAACGGAGTTGGTACGTGCCATCGGTGGCCCGGCGGCGCAGGCTATCAGCAGGCAGGGGCCGGGTATAGAGGTATAGGTAAGCAGGGGACTCACTTAGGCGCGCCATGAGCGAGTCGCTGACGTCGAATGGCTTGCCACCCGCTGCTGCCCGCTGCTGTTTCAACAACGAGTCGGCCCGGGCGCGGCGGATGTTGAAAACCTGGTGGGTGCGTTGGGCCAGAAAGCCCTGGGCCGTGAGCTGGTCGTTATGTACCGCTCGCAGAAAGTGGGTGAGTGAACCTATGTAAGCGGTCCGGCGGTTTTGCTGCCATTGCTGCTGGCGCCGGGCATTGCGGGCAGGCAATTCAGTGAAACCTGGCTTTCCCAAAAATATTACAGTCTGCTGGTTGAGGTCGGCCTCAAACCGCAAGCCGTAATACGTGACTACATAGCCCAGCGCCTGGTTTTCTACTTTTACAAAGCTGGAGCTGCTGGCCGTCAGGATGCTGCGTTTCGGGTCAAAGTCAACGACAATATCCTCCTCATTCAGAATTTTACACTGTCGTGAAAATGAGCTTGTGCCTAGGAAAAGCTGCTTGAACTTCAGGAGGGCCGCGGGGTCGTTGCGGTGGCGGCGAGCCTGCACCAATACCTCCTGCAACTGCGTACTAAGGGGCGCCAGCAACGGATTAACCGTGAGCGGCCCGCGCACTTGTACTGGAAGTTGGTAAAGCCGATAGCCCAGATACGACACCACTAAATCGTAGCTGCCGGGTGCTACGCCTGATAGCGTAAAGCGCCCGGCCTCGTCGGTAATCGTGCCATACGTCGTCTTCGCCAGAAACACACTAGCGAAACCTAGCGGCTCCCGGCTCAGCGAGTCGCGGGCTACGCCACTAACGGTGAACTGGGCCTGCGCGGGCCGGGCATTCAGGCCCAGCAGCAGCAGCAGGATGAAGCCCGGAAGGAAGTAGCGAATCATAATAGAATCAAGAATAATATTGCTGAAAACTACTGCTTTCTGCTACATTTCAGTGCCCGGCCAGGATAATCTAACTAATAGGACGCAAAAAAACCTTGCCCTGGTTGGGGCAAGGTACGTGCCGGGGAGCAGCCGGTAATCAGTTTTTTAACACCTTCAGGGTTGTGCGCTGGCCCTGCGAGTCGGTGAGTTGCAGCTGGTACATGCCGGCCGGTAACCCCAGCAACGACAGGGCGTAGCGGCCCAGCGCCGTGGCTTGCACGCGCCCGCTGCGAACGGTGCGGCCCTGCATGTCGGTGAGGAGGTAGGGGCCGGCGAGCGGGACGGGGGCCGTGATGGTCACCTGCTCCGCGTCGGCTACCGGATTGGGGTACAGCTGGGCCGCCGGGGTGGCCACGCGGGGAGCTGCCGCCAGCACGGCATCACCAGTCAGGCCAATCATTTTATAATCAGCATCGGCGCCCGTATCAACGGCCAGGGCAAACTGGCCGGTAACGGGGTTCACCTGCACGCGGGTATTGTTGTAACCATAGTTCAAGCCGGCAAAATAGCCTTCCCTACCAAGCGAACTGCCCGCCGGTGAGAAGCGGTACAGGTTTACTTCTATGTTGTTCGAAGTGCGGCCGGTACCGAGTAGCAGGTAGTTGCCGCTGGTAGTGCGCTGGGCCTGCGAAAAAGAGAAGGCCCCAATGCTACCCGGGAAACCCGTGAAAGTATACTTCGCCCACAGCGTTGTAAAGGTTGGGGAAAGCTTGCTGGCCGTATTGGACGTAACCAGTAGGAAATTACCCTCCTCAACCGGCAGAAAACTGCGGATGCCTCGGCCGGGGTCCGAAGCAAAATAAGCGGTTTCTAAAGACGTGAGGTACTCGGTGCCGCGGACGCCGGCATCACTCACAAAAATCATTTTGATAGTGCCGGGGCCAGACATGGGGTCTACGGCCACCCAGTAGCCGCCCGTGCCGCGGGCCAGCCGGGTAGCACCGCCGGGCTGGTCGGGCGCGTAATCCAGCAGGGTCTGCCGAGTGATCTGGCCGGCCGCCGACATGCGCACTAAATAGGGGTGGCCCTCGATATTGGCCGTCAGCACGTAGTCGTTGGCCTGCGTCCAGGCCAGATCGGTGTAGTCGGGGGCCGTGGGGCCCGCCGTGACCTGGGTCCAAAGCGTGTCGCCGGTGGCCTGGTCGAGCTTGACTAGGCAGGTAGCCATAGCCGCACCGGTGCGTCCGGAAGCAACCAGCAGCACTTGGCCCGCATTGTCTTCGCTCAGCAGATCGGTAGCGGTTACAGAGGTAAATTTTCGGACGCGGAGCTTTTTGGTCCAGATGGTATCGCCCTGCTCTTTGGTGCGAACCAGGAAAAGAGCACCGCTTCCGGAGGCCAGCTGATGACCGCTGAGTAGGTAGCCCCCGCTGCGGATAGTTTGCAGGCCTTGCAGTACATCAACTGCCGGGGTGCCATACTGCTTGCTCCACAAAACCTGGGCCCGGCCCGGCATGGCCAAAGTGCCGAGTAGCAACAGCATAACGATGAGAGAGGTATAGATTTTCATAAGGATGCTGTAAGGTGAGATGGCCGAGCAATTTACCCAAGGAAATCCCCACCTCCTATACCAAGCAGTAAAGCGGCTCCAACGGTCCACTAGCTGCTGCCGAGCATGCCCGGCAGCCTGCGCTAACTGCGTTTCTAGGGCCTCTATGCAATAAGTGTTGCTGACCGGCTACTGCTTCAGTATCTTGAGGGTCGTGCGCTGGCCCTGCGAATCGGTGAGTTGCAGCTGGTACATGCCGGCCGGTAACCCCAGCAACGACAGGGCGTAGCGGCCCAGCGCCGTGGCTTGCATGCGTCCGCTGCGCACGACGCGGCCCTGCATATCGGCGAGCAGATAGGGGCCGGTCAGCGGGACCGAGGCTATAATGGTCAAACGCTCCGCCTCCGTTATTGGATTGGGGTAGAGCTGGGCCGCTGCCGCCGCCGTTGCGGGTGCCGCCGCCAGCACGGCATCTCCACTCAAACCAACCATCTCGTAATCCCCGCTAATACTAGTGGCCAGGGCGAATTGGCCAGTTACCGGATTCACCTGCATAAGCGCTTTATCGGGGTTGCCGAGGTCTAGGCCTGAAAAATAGAATCCGCTACGGAGCGGCGTACCATCGGGTAAAACCCAGAGCAGGTCCACCTTTACAGAATGGGAGCCCTCACCAGAAATGGTTGCAAAAACATAATTCCCGCTGGTAGTACGGACGCCCTGCAACAAGGACCTAGCTCCAGGACTGCTCGGAGAGGCTCTAAAATCGTTCCTCGTCCATAGGGTGGTAAAGGTGGAAGAAAGCTTGGTGGCAGCACCGGAATCAACCATTAAGAAATTACCGTCCTCGACGGGAAGGAAGCTTCGGATACCTCGGCCGGGAAGAAGGCCATAAATCGAATTTCCATAGGGGATGCTCAAAGACGTGAGGTACTCGGTGCCGCGGACGCCGGCATCACTCACAAACACCATCTTGATGGTGCCGGAGGTGGTGGTGCTGGTCGAGGAATTCAAGGCTACCCAGTACCCGCCGGCTCCGCGGGCCATGCGGGTGACGCCGCCGGGCAGGTCGGGGGCGTAGTCGAGCAGGGTTTGGCGGGTAATCTGGCCGGCGGCCGACATGCGCACCAGATAGGGGTGGCCCTGAATGTTGGCCGTCAGTACGTAATCGTTGGCCGGGGTCCAGGCCAGATCGGTGTAGTCGGGGGCGGCGGGGCCTGTCGGGGCCTGGGTCCAGAGCGTGTCGCCGGTGGCCTGGTTGAGCTTGATGAGGCAGCTGGCCGTGCCAGTGGTTGTGGAGGCCACCAGCAGTACCTGGCCGGCGTTGTCCTCGGTGAGCAGATCAGTAGCGGCGAGGGAGGTGAACTTGCGCACCCGGAGCTTTTTGGTCCAGAGGGTATCGCCCTGGTCCTTGGTCCGAACCAGAAAAAGGCTGGGGCTTGCAGTGCCGCTGAGCAGATAACCTCCGCTGCGCATAATGAGCATGCCTTGTAAATTATCCTGGCCTGGGGAGAGGTAGCGACTCTTCCATAGCTGTGATTGAGCCTGGCCGGGCATGGCCCCGACGCATAGCAATAGCAGCAGCGTAAACAGCAGGGGGATAGAGGCTTTCATAAGGATATTCTAAGGTGAGATGGCCCGGCAACTTACCCAAAGAAAAGCGCACTTCCTACGCCAGATAGCAACGCCCTGTCAGCCGCCTGCCAACTGCTGTCGGGCATGCTCAGCATCCCGGGCCAGCTGAGCCTTGAGGGCGTCGAGGCCTTCGAACTTCTGCTCGTCGCGCAGGCGGGCTACAAACTCTACGGTCAGCGGCTGGTCGTACAGGTCGCCTTCAAAGCCTAACAAGTGGGCCTCCACAGTCTGGGCCAGGTTGCCGGCCACGGTGGGGCGCACCCCGATGTTGAGCATGGCGGGCCAGGCGGCACCGGCGGCCGTGGTGGCGTGCACGGCATACACTCCCCGGGCGGGCACTAGCTTCAGGTCCTCGGGGCAGTGCAGGTTGGCGGTGGGCCACCCGATGGTGCGGCCCAGCTGCTGGCCTTTTACTACGAGGCCGGTAAACGGGTAATCGTAGCCCAGGTAGCGGTTGGCGGTGGCCACGTCGCCGGCCTCCAGAGCCCGCCGGATGCGGGTGCTGCTCACGCCCACTGCGTCTACGTCCTCGCGCGAAATTTCCTCCACACTCATACCGTACCGGCCCGAATGCTCGCGCAGGTACTCGAACCCGCCCTCGCGGTTGCGGCCGAAGCGGTGGTCGTAGCCGATAACCAGCTTGGCCGTGCCCACCGTGTCGAGCAGGATGCGCTGGATAAACTCCTCCGACGACCAGGCCGCAAACTCGCGGGTGAACGGAATGATGAGCAGGTAATCGACCCCGAACTCGGCCAGCTTGGCGGCCCGTTCCTCCAAGGTATTGAGCAGGTGCAGGTCGAGGGGCTCGGGGTGGGAGGGGGGCGGGTCCAGCACCAGGCGCGGGTGGGGCCAGTAGGTAATGACCACGGCCGGCCCGCCGCTGGCCCGCGCTACTTCCCGCAGCCGGTCCAAAATCTGCTGGTGGCCTACATGCACGCCGTCGAACGTGCCGCTGGTTACCACGGCGTTGCCGAGGTAGGGAAACTGAGCCGGGTCCTGAATTACCTCCATCGAGTGGTCAGCTATTAGCTTTCAGCTGTTAGCCGTTAGCTTCCTTTCTAAACAATAGTGCGTTGAATTGCAACCGGCGGCGCATGGCTAGCTGGCAGTGCTTAAGCTGCCCCAATTGCGCTGCTGCAAGGTTACGAATTTTCGGAGCCGGAATCGGGAGATGCCGGGGCGGCGTGCGTGGCGTTGAAGTACTCCAAACCGGCGCGGCGTTCGGGCTGCCGCTCCCGGCGGGGGCGGGTGGGGCGGTCGGTCTGGCCCTCAGGGCGGGGCGGGGCCAGGGCCTGCACCTGCTCCATGGTCAGGGCGTCGGCCAGGCGGTAGTCACCAATGCGGGTGCGGACCAGTTTCGTCAGGTGAGCACCGCAGCCCAGGGCCTCGCCCAAGTCGCGGCCCAGGCTGCGGATGTAGGTGCCCTTGGTGCAACTGATGCGGAAATCCAGGTCAGGCAGCGCAATGCGGGTCAGCTCGAACTCGGCAATTGTCACCTGCTTGCTCTTGATAACGGCTTCCTCGCCCCGGCGGGCCACTTCGTAGGCCCGCTCCCCGTTCACCTTCACGGCCGAAAACAGGGGTGGGGTCTGGGTGATTTCACCCATAAACTGCGCCACGGCGGCCCGGATATCGGCCTCGGTGAGGTGCTGGTAGGGCTGCTCGGCATCCACGGGCGTTTCCAGGTCGAAGCTGGGCGTGGTCTGGCCCAGGCGAAACGTGCCGGTGTACTCCTTTTGCTGGGCCTGAATCAGGTCGATCTGCTTGGTTTTTTTGCCGGTGCACAGAATCAGCAGGCCGGTGGCCAGCGGATCGAGGGTGCCGGCGTGGCCGATTTTGCGGATGCGCAGCGTGTTTTTCACCTTCCGCACCACATCAAACGACGACCAGGTAAGCGGTTTGTCCACGAGTAGTACTTCACCCGTTTCAAAGTCGAAATCCGTCAGGTTCTTCTCCATTAGAGCAGGTTCAGATCAATTCCTAACCCAATCATCACCAGCAGAATGCCGCCCACAATGATGCGGTAGATGCCAAAGGCCCGAAACCCAAACTTGGTCACGAACCCGATAAAGAGGCGGATGGCCAGCAGCGCCACCACGAAAGCTACCACGTTGCCGAACAGAATCAGCTTGACATCGGCGCCCGAGAGGCGGCCGCCGTCCTGGTAGAAATCGAGCAGGTCTTTGGCCGAGGCGGCCGCCATGGTGGGCATGGCCAGGAAGAAGGCGAATTCGGCGGCGGCTTTGCGGGTGAGGCGCTGGGTGAGGCCGCCGATAATGGTGGCCGCCGAGCGGCTCACGCCCGGCACCACGGCCAGGCACTGGAACACGCCAATCACGAAGGCCTGCCGGAAGCTGGGCGTAGTGGTCGGGTGGCCGCCTTCTTCTATCGTTTCCTGCGGAAACCACTTATCCACGAACATGAGCACGATGCCGCCGAAAAGCAGCATCAGGCCCACCGTCGTCACCGACTCGAGCAGAATGTCGATGTATTTCTTCAGCGTGAGCCCTACCACAACTACCGGCAGAAAGGCCACCAGCAGCTTGAGGTAGAAATCGAAATTCTGAAAAAACCGCCGCCAGTACACCACCAGCACCGAAAAAATGGCTCCGAGCTGGATAACGACCAGGTAAAGCTTGGTAAACGCCGTAGCCGGGATGCCCAGCAGGGCGGAAGCAATAATCATGTGCCCGGTGCTGGAAACAGGCAAAAATTCGGTCAGGCCTTCGACAATGGCGAGAATCAGCGCGTGCCAGTAGGTCATGGGAGGAGTCTGGAGGGCTTCGAAGCCGGGAAACTAGCCCGGTGTTTGGCTAGCGCTTGTATGTAGGAGCAGTGGGCGCGGTCGTGGCAGGCGGCACGGGTTGCGAGGGCACAGTCGTGACGGTTACCTCATCGTGGGCTACCGCGGCCGTCGAGCCTGGGCGGGCCATAATGGCCCAGAATTCGAGCAGGAAGCCCACGGCCAGCAGAATCGGGCCCAGCGTGATGCCCAGAAACCCTTCGCCATACTCGGTCGAGTCGAGGGTCATGGTGATGAAGCCGGCCGCCAGCACGGCCAACCCGATAAACATGAGGCGGTAGTTGCGCGGCCCAAAGGCAAAGCGGGGAGTAGTCGATTCCATAGCAGGCAAAGGTACAGGAGTTGCCGTAAGCCGCCGCAGAAATTCAACGAATGCGGGTTTGGGGGCAACGAGTGGGAAGAAGGGAGGCGGGGAAAAACGGCGTCATGCTGAGCATGTGGCGCATGGAGCCAGAGTCGGAGCGAAGTTGCAGCATGATACGTTCTCCTATCCAGTCCCTAAAACCTCAAACTACTTTAATACAACTCATCCAGCGACATGCCGGTGTACTTGCGCACGGCCCGCCAGGAGCTTAAAAAGCCGATACCCATGCCCAGTACCACCAGAAAAAGGCCGAGGGCCGCGAAGAGCTGGTTGTCTTCGAGCAGGCGCAGCTCGGCGAGTTGCAGGTAGGCGTACTGGAGCAATGCCGCCAGCAGCAGGCCCGCCAGCAGGCCGCTCACGAGGCCCTGCCACACCGCCCGTCGCAGAAACGGCCACTGAATAAAGCCCGGCGTGGCTCCCACCAGCTGCATGCTCCGAATCAGGAAACGTTGGGAAAACAGGGCCAGCTTGATGGTATTATTGATGAGTACGACCACCACAAACGTGAGGATGGCCGCGAAGCCGATGAGTACCAGGCTCACGTTGCGCAGGTTCTCATTCACCGATGTAATCAGGCTCTCCACGTAATCGACCTCGAACACGCCCGACTCCTGGGTTAGCTCCTGCTTGATGCGGGCTAGGTTTTTGGCGTCGGCGTAGTCGGCGTTTATTTTGAGCAGGTAGGCATCGCGCAGCGGGTTGTCGCCCAAAAACTGCTGGAAATCTTCGCCCGTCTGGTCGATGAGCTGGCGGGCACCTTCTTCCTTGGACAGAAAGCGCACCTGGGGCTCGTTGTTCTTGCGGGCCACATAGGGCTTGCGGGCCAGATCCTGCTGGAGCTGGAGCAGCTGGGTTTCGGGCAAGTCGCGCTGCAAATACACCTGCATCTCCAGGTTCTCCTTCACCAGCGTCGATACCTTGTGGGCATGAATCAGCAGCAGCCCGAACAAGCCAATTACCAGCAGCGCCAGCGTAATGCTGAACACGACCATCAGGTGCGGATAACTACCGAGCTTCTTTTTGCGGGTGGGCTGCTTCATGCGGTGAATGAGTGAATGAGTGACTCGGTGAGTTGTTCTTACGTGGCGCCTCACCCCCTAGCCCCCTCTCCGAAAAGGAGAGGGGGAACTAGCTTCTGGTTTTCAGGGCTAGAACAAGAGTTAGAATACTAGCTGCAAAGCTAGCAACTAGTTCCCCTCTCCTTTTCGGAGAGGGGGCTAGGGGGTGAGGCGACCGTAAGGCGCGACAACAAAATAACCTCATATCTCCGTGCGCGGGTCGTTATCCACTTGCAGCTCGCGGGCTTTGCGGGCGTCCCGGTCGCGGCGGCTCAGGCGCTTGCGGGCGAACAGCTCACGGAAGGTATCGAACTGCTCGGTGTGCAGCAGTGAGATGCCTGCTCGGGCCTGGTTTACGCCCTGGCTTAGGCCGGTGAGGTCGCGCGGGGTGGTTTCGTAGCGCAGCTTGGCCCGGAACTTCCCATCGGGACGCAGGTAGTACTCCAGGCTCAGGTCGCCGATAACCGAGGTTTGGGCCGAGGCCACCGGCACGTTGCCCACTGAGCCCGAGGTGGTGTTGCTGCCGAAGCTGCCGTCGCGGGTGATGCGCAGGCGGCCGTTGAGAAACGAATAGCTCAGGCGCAGCTGCAAGGCGGCCAAGTCCTCGGCCGAAAGGCCGTTGATGTTGAAGCTGATTTCCAGGTTGGGGTCAATCTGCGACGTCAGCAGCCCGAGTTGAGTGCTCAGAATCTGGCCCAGGCTATTGCCCAGCGCGTTGTTGCCGCCCTCCAGGCGCGTGACGGCCAACGAGCCGGGCGGCGTGAGTTGCCGGAACACCACTAGGCTAAACACCTGCCGGTTCAGCTCCTGCTCGTCGTTGCGAATGGCCGACAGGAAGGGGGCCAAATCGCCTTCCAACGAAGACGGGATGTCGTTGAATTCGAGGTTGAGCTTGATGATGGGCTGCAGAATTGGCCCGGTCAGGTTCATGACGGCCGTAACGGGTACCAGCGAGGTGTTGGCCGAGCCGCTGCTGCTCTGGTAAATTACGGGGGCCAGACTGGTACGCTGGGTGTAGGTGGCCGTCACGTTCATTTCGCCGGCCAGCGGGTCGCCGTTCCAGGCAATGGTGCCACCGGGCCGCACCACAAATTCCTTGTTCACGAGGCCCTGCAGCGTGAAATTGTAGGCCCCGCGCACAATTTCCACCTGCCCGTACATGTTAAAATCGCCCCGGGTGTCAATATTGAGCCGCACCTGGCCGGTGGCCGTGCCCCGGATAATGTCACCGGTGCTCTCATCGAGCAGCAGTTCCACGTAGGCATCGGGCGTAATGTCGAGGTTCATGTTCAGCCGGATACCCGACAAATCGACGTTGCCCTTGGCGGTCGGGCCCTGCGCCGCCAGCGCCGCCCGGGCCGAGTCGGAGAGGTTGCGGTTGACGAACTTGATGTAGCTGGCCCGCTCGGCCTTGGCGGTGTTATCGAAGGGCAGTGAAACCCGGGTGCCGGCCTCGCTGCGGGCCGTTACGTTCACGAACAGGTTGTCGGCCGGCCCGCGCACGACCGCCGTGCCGGTGGCGTAGGCCTGCCCGAAGTACAGCTCATTGTCTTGGCGGCTGGTGTTTAGCACCTGGAGCTTGCGGAAGGAGGCCGTCAGATCGAGGCGCATATCCTGGAAACCTCGCTCGTAAATGTTGCCGTTAATGGTGCCGGAGTTGCCCTGCAGGTCGCGCAGGGTGATGTTCTGAAGCTGAATGCGGTCCTCCAGAAACCGAATGCGGTCGGCGAAGGTGTAGGTAGTGCCCAGGTAAATGAACGTGAGCCGGCCGTCGCTCACGTCGATGTTGCCCGTGAGCACGGGGGCGCTGAAGCGGCCACCCACCCGCAACGTGCCCACGCCGGTGCCGCTCACATCGCGAAACAGCGTGCCGAGGAAAGGCTGGGCGATTTTGATGGGTGCCCGGCTGAGCACGCCCGTCAGGTTGAGCTGCTGGGTTTCGGAGCCGGGCGCGATGTAGCCCGTTACGGCCAGCACTTGGCGGGCGTCGCGGGTTACGTCGAGGTTCACGTTCAAACGGTCGGTGCTGTTGTCCCAGTCGCCGCGGCCCTGCACATCGCCAATCAGCACGTTGTCCATTTTCAGCGAATCGACCTTCAGCGTCGAGTTGATGACCAGCGGCCCGAATACGCCGCTGATGGTGCCCAGCGCATTCACGCGGCCCCCGAATTTCTGGCTGCCGGTGAGGCCATTAAGCGTGGCCAGCTCGAAATCGGTGACCGTAAGGGCCAGGGGCTTGTTGGGGTTTTCCGACAGAAATCCTTGGGCGCTGATGCTCTGCTGGCCGTTGCTGAGCGTCACGTTCTGAAAGTCGAACTCGCGGCCCCCACCCGAAATGATGAGCGAGTTGTCGGGCGCAATCGTCCAGTTCTTGCCCAGCAAATTCACGCCCGACTGACGGAAAATGATTTTTACGGCGTCGTCCAGGAACACTAGCGCCCCGTTGATCTGGGCTTTGTTGGTGGTGCCGGTTTGGGCCAGGGCAGTCGAGAAGTTGATTTTCTCCTGGTCCCAGACGCCCTCCACGTAGAAGTTCTCGGTGGTGCCCAGCCCCGGCACCCCGCGCTGCTGCTCCGACGTAATGCTGGCCTGGGCCAGTACCTCGGGCTGGTAGGGCAGCTTGGAGGTGGTCAGGTCGAACTCGCTGTTTTTAAGCCGAATGCTGTCGTAGCGGAAACTGGCCACCTGCCCGCCGAGCCGGAAAATAGACGTCGGCCCGTTGCGGAACGACCCCTCGATGCGGGTGGAATCGGAAATGCTGACCTGGGGCACGAACAGGTGCAGCAGCGGGTTGGGCTGCTTGAGGTAGAGGTTGAGCGCCACCTGGTAATCGGGCAGCGGCTGCTGGCGCTTGCGGCGGTAGTAGGCGGCAATGGCATTGTCGTTGCTCTCGAAATTGAGGCGGTACTCGGCCACCAGCGTCTGCACGTCGCGGATAACGGTGCTGGGCGTAAAGTCGCCGGTCAGGGCCAGGTTAAGCACCTCCGAGCGCACCCGCACCCGGCGCTGCCCGGCGTCGAGCTGGCTCAGCACGTCGAGCGTGTCGATGTTGACGGTGCGGCCGGCGTAGGTCAGGCGCGAGTCGCGCAGGTGGGCGTAGCCGAGCAGCGCGTCGAGGCGCAAACCCTGGAAATCGACGTCGGCGGTGGTGGCCACGGTAATGCTTTCCTTGGTCAGGCCCAGGGCCCGCAAATCGGCCCGCCGCACGTTGGCCTTCAAATTGAAGGCCTGCCGGCCAGGGTTGAGGCTGACGCTGCCGGTGGCATCGAACTTTAGGTTGGGGTCGTTGGCCGCAATTTTACCCGTGAACGACTCGCGGCTGAAGCGGCCATTGGTGACGATGTTGCGGTAGCGGTAGCCATTGAGCCAGATGCTTTGCACGGTGGCGTTGGCCGTGAGCCGGGCCGTGCGCAAATCGAAGCCCACGCCCTGCACCTTGCCGTTCATCGTCACGTCGCGCACCACGCTTTCGTCGCCCAGCAGTTTGCCCAACTGGAAGCCGGTGGTGCGCAGTTGGCCCTCGTAGGTGGAGTAGCGCGGGTCGGTTTTAAACTTGAGGTTGACGTCGGACGTGACCGAGCCCAGCGCCGTCTGGAACGAGCCGTTGGCCACGAAATCGTTGTAGAAGCCCAGAAACTGCCCCTTCAGCTTCACGGTGCCCAGCCGCCGCACGTAGGGCCAGCCTTTATCGGGAATGTAGCGCCGGATATCACTGCCCTGCACCACCGAGGGCTGGAGCCGCATCACGATAAAGCTCTCCTTGAAATTGGGCAGGCCCTCCACGTTGATGTCGCCCCGCACCCGGGTGCCTTCGCCGTAGCGGATGTCGAGGCTTTTGGTGGTGAAGTTGCGCACGTAGCCCTTCGCCTGCCCCGAAATGAGGATGGTTTCGTTGAGCTCCCGCACCGCCGGATCGGGCACAAACTTGGCAATGTCGTCGGAGTAGAGCCGGCTGGGCTTCAGCCGGGCAATAACTTTAACCGAGTCGTTGAAGTCGGTGAAGTTGAGGAAGCGGCGGTACTCGAAGCGCAGGTAATCGTGAATCCGGCTGTCCTCGACCCGCAGCATCAGCTTGTCGAACTCCCAGAATCGGTCGGTATAGGTCATGTCGGCCGTTAGCTCCCGCAGCCGCGTGCCCGAGGGCGTATCCACGGTACGCAGGCCGCTGATGTTGGCGTGGATGGAGTCGCCCCGCAGCCAGAGCTGGTCGGCATCGACGTAGATGCTGTCGAGGCGCATGTGGGCGTAATCCATCGTGCGGCCGTATTCGGGGCTGCGGGGCACGTCGTGGCGCTCCAGCACGAACTGCCCGTTGCGCAAGCTCAGCGCCTCAATCTGGAAGTCGAACGGCTTGCTGACCTTGGTGGTGTCAGAAGGCCCAAGCAGCCGCTTCACTGCCCCAATGAACTGGTCGAGGGTAGTAGAGTCGGGCTGATTCTTATAGGTGACCAAATGAAAGCGAGGCTCCTCCAGCGTGAGCCGGCCCACGTGCAAATGGTTGGGGTCAAAAATGCTGAACAGTTTGATGTCGGCATCGGCCCGGCCGATGTTGAACAGCTCATTACCGCGCCTATCAAGCACCCGCACGCCTTCGAGCAACACCCGCGAGAAGGGCCGGATATCGACCCGGTTAACCAGTACCTTCTGGCCCAGCTTATCGGTGAGCATGCGGGCGGCGCGTTGAGCCAAGTTGGTTTGCACGCTCGGCACCCGCAACGCCACCAGCGCCCCCACTACGGCCAGCACCAGCAGCAGCAGCAGGCCAAAGAGTACTTTCAGGATGATGGATAGGAAGCGGGGCACGGGCAGAGCGGAGCTAAGAAAGACAAAGATAGAAGCTAGAAGTCAGGAGCCGGAAGTTAGAATCGGAGGGGAAAAACAGCGGTTGGCCGAAGCATACGGCTGGCAGTAGTAATTTTGTTGTCAGAACGGTATGATAAGAACGTTGATATGCTGAGCATGACCCCGTTCTTATACAGCCATTTCCAACTCCTAGCTCCCAAATATGCCCACCATCCTCGCCATCGAATCTTCCTGCGACGACACTTCGGCCGCCGTGCTCGTCGACGGCGAAATCCGGGCCAACGTGGTGGCCACCCAGCAGGTGCACGAGCAGTACGGCGGCGTGGTGCCCGAGCTGGCCTCCCGGGCCCACCAGCAGCACCTGGTGCCGGTCGTGGATTCGGCGCTCAAGCAGGCCGGAGTCAGCAAGCACGACCTCGACGCGGTAGCCTTCACCCAGGGGCCGGGGCTGCTGGGCTCGCTCTTGGTGGGCGGGATGTTCGCCAAAACGATGGCGCTGGCTTTGGGCAAACCCCTGATTGCCGTCAACCATATGCGGGCCCACATTCTGGCGCATTTTATTGAGGAGCCCCGGCCGCAGTTTCCGTTTTTGTGCCTTACCGTCAGCGGTGGCCATACCCAGCTGGTGGTGGTTCGCGGGCCGCTCGACATGGAAATTATCGGCCAGACCATCGACGACGCAGCTGGCGAGGCTTTCGACAAGACGGCCAAGCTGCTCGGCCTGCCCTATCCCGGCGGCCCCCACCTCGACAAGCTGGCCCGCGAGGGCAACCCCACCCGTTTCCCGCTGCCGGTAGGCACCATGCCGGGCTACGATTTCAGCTTCAGCGGCCTGAAAACAGCCGTTATGTACTTCGTGAAGAAGGAAACAGCGAAAAACCTCGACTTCGTGGCCGAAAACCTGGCCGACCTCTGCGCCAGCATCCAGCACACCATCATCCAGACGCTCCTACGCCAGCTGCGCCGCGCCGCCGCCGACCAGGGTCTGACCCAGGTGGCCCTGGCCGGGGGGCGTGGCCGCCAACAGCGGCCTGCGCCAGGCGCTGCCAGCCGAAGCCGTTGCCCAAGGCTGGCAAGTGTTCATCCCCGCCTTCCAATACTGCACCGATAACGCCGCCATGGTCGCCATCACGGCCCAATTTCAGTACGAAGCCGGCGACTTCGCCACCCAGCTGGTGAGTTCGGACCCAAGGTTGAAGCTGGCGTAGGTGCCAGTTGTCAGGACGGAAAGAACGTCATTCAGAGCGTAGCGAAGAATCTTGCGTGCTGACGTTGCCAAAGTAATCCTACTATTAAGAGTTACAACTACACACGAGATTCTTCGCTACGCTCCAAATGATGTTCTTCCCTAACCCCACCCAATGACCAACCCTTTCCAGCCCGGCGATGAGCAGACGTACCGGCTGACCGTGACGGCGGCCGACTTTGCGGTGCTCGATGGGCGGCTGATTCATCCGGTGCTGAGCACGTTTGCGCTGGGGCAGGCGCTGGAGTGGACGAGCCGGCAGTTTGTGGAGCAGATGCTGGAAGCGGGGGAGGAGAGCATTGGCACGTTGCTGACGGTGGAGCACCGCGGCCCGGCCTTCGAAGGGGAAACCGTGGAATTTAGGGCTATTTTTGAGCAGCTCAACGGCCCCGAGTTGCTGTGCCGCGTAGAAGCCCGGGTGGGTGAGCGGCTGGTAGCCACCGGCCGCACCGGCCAGCGCATCGTGAGTAGCGCGAAGCTGCAGGCCCGGTTTCGGGAACTGCGGGGGTAGGGGCGAGTTGCCCGTGCCCGCTTGTGCATCGGGCCACCAGCATATACAATCAGCGAAATCAGCGCAACAACCAGCGCATATCAGTGATGAAGGAAGAAAAGGTCAAGCATATCAACATCCAGAACCGCCGGGCCCGCTTCGAGTACGCCTTTCTGGTGAACTACACGGCGGGCATGATGCTCCAAGGCACCGAAATCAAGAGCATCCGGGACGGCAGCGTGCAGCTCGGCGACGGTTTCTGCGTGTTCCATCCCGACGGCAGCCTCTGGGCTCATAACATCACCATTGCCCAGTACACCGAGGGCACCTACAACAACCACGAACCCAAGCGTCCCCGTAAGCTGTTGCTCAACAAGCGCGAACTCAAGCAGCTGGCCGCCAAAAACCAGGAGCAGGGCCTCACCATCGTGCCTGTGCGCCTGTTCGTGAGCGACCGGGGCTTCGCCAAACTCGAAATTGCCCTGGCCAAGGGCAAGAAGCTCTACGACAAGCGCGACGACCTGAAAGCCAAGGACCAGAAGCGCGAAATGGACCGGGCGCGGGACTATTAGGTAGAGATGCCAAAACGAAGGGCTGAGGGCTGCGGAGCTTAGCGGCACGAATGGCGGGAAATTCTCCTTCTCTTTTTCCCCACTGAATCCTGCTTCGTCAGGCTTACCGCTCCGCTCCGGCCCCACGAACGTCAAATCCATCGAGTCACTCATTCACTCATTCACCGTTTTGGAACACGGAATTTGCGCCCTGAGCGCCGTGCCGGTGCGGGCCGAACCCACCGACAAGGCCGAAATCGTCACCCAGCTTATTTTTGGGGAGTGCTATTCGGTGCTGCTTGTGCAGGGCAACTGGCTACAGGTGCGCCTGGCCGCCGACCAGTACGTGGGCTGGATGGATGCCAAGCAGCACCGCCCCGTAACGGCTGAGTATTTCCGTCTTTGGCAGGCTGAGGACCATCCGCGCACGCTCGATGTGGTGCAGATGGTGAGCGACGACACCACCAAAATGCCCGTTACGCTCGGTACCCGCCTGCCGTTTTTCGATGGCATGACCCTGCGCCTCGGCGACCAGCCCTACTTCTACAACGGGGCCGCCACCAATCCGCGCAACGGCCACGGCCCCCACGGCTCGGTGGACGGCCGCCGCCGCCTGCTCCATAAAACGGCCCTCATGTACCTGAAAGCGCCCTATTTGTGGGGCGGCAAAACCCTGTTCGGCATCGACTGCTCGGGCCTCGTGCAGCAGCTCTACGGGCTGGTGGGCGTGCAGCTCCCCCGCGATGCTCACCAACAGATTCAGGCGGGCCAGCCGGTGCATTTCGTGGCCCAGACCCGCCCCGGCGACCTGGCTTTCTTCGACAACGCCGAGGGCCGCATCGTGCACGTGGGCCTGCTGCTCGACGACCAGCAGATCCTGCACGCCAGTGGCGAGGTCCGCATCGACCCGCTCGACCACAACGGCATCTTCCGCCGCGACCAGCAGAAGTACAGCCACAAGCTGCGCCTCATCAAGCGCATCCTGCCCGAGGAGTAGAAACAAGCAAGGGGCCAGAGAACAAGAACTGTCATTCTGAGCAGCGCAAGGAATCCCGCGTACCAAAGTAACCCTACTATCTGGAGTTGCTTCGGCACGCGGGATTCTTCGCGCCGCTCAGAATAACAGTTCTTTCCTTCTTCCACTCATCTGCCCGCAACCAGAACCTTTCGTCTGTTGTTAATGCGCTTAGAATCATCTAGCTTTCTGGCAGAGTAGGTTCTTTTTTCTTCGCGTTATATGGACCAAAAGGTGCTTGTGTTGAACGGCGACTACACTGCGATTACGCTGTGCAGCGTCCAGAAGGCTTTCGTGTTGCTGTATCTGGAAAAAGCCGAACTGATTGCCAAATCCGAGCACGGCGTGTTGCGCACCGTGAGCCGGGCGTACCCCAAGCCGAGCATCATCCGGTTGCAGCGTTACGTGCGCGTGCCTTACAAGGGCATTGCCCTGAGCCGCCACAACGTGATGAAGCGCGACAACTTCGAGTGCCAGTACTGCGGCTCGACTAAAAACCTGACGCTCGACCACGTACTACCTCGAAGTAGGGGCGGGGATTCCAGCTGGAGCAATCTGCTTACGGCCTGCTCCCGCTGCAACCACGCCAAGGGCCACTACACGCCTCAGGAGGCAGGCCTCACCATCCGGCAGCAGCCCAAGAAACCCACGCTCACCGGCTTCCTCAAGCTCAGCGCCGGCACCCTCGACCAGAACTGGCATCCTTACCTCCAATAACCACCGGCAGCCCCACGGCTGACCGGCTTTTTTTTGGTTTTTGGGTTTAGCAGAACGTCATGCAAAGCGAAGAATCTCGCGTGCCACAGTAACCCTGCTGTTAGGGTTTACTGTGGCAGAAATGGTCCGATATCGGGCTGTTCGTGAAGTACGGCATGCTCTCGGACGAGAAGTTCTACGAGAAGGCGAAGGATTTCGTGCTCGTGCAGAACGTGGCTGGCAAAACCTTCACGCTTCCCGAATATCAGGAGTTCGTGCAGGCCAACCAGAAAGACAAAAGCGAGCAAACCGTGGTGCTGTATACCACCGACGCCGAGGCCCAGCACAGCTTCGTGCAAGCCGCCCAGGACCGTGGCTACGATGTGCTTGAACTCAGCGGTCCGCTCGATTCGCACTTTATCGGGCAGCTGGAGCAGAAGCTGGAGAAAACCACCTTCAAGCGCGTGGATGCCGAGACGGTAGGTAAGCTCATCGCGAAGGACGACGCACCGGAAAGTGTGCTCAGCGACGACGAAAAGACCCGCCTGACCGACGTGTACAAGCAGGCCATCAGCAACGACCAGATGCAGGTGCAGGTAGAGGCTCTCTCGCCCCAGGATGCGCCCGTCATCATCACGCTTCCCGAGTTCATGCGCCGCATGAAGGATATGCAGCGTACCGGCGGCGGTGGCGGCATGCAGATGTTCGGCTCTTTGCCCGACAGCTACACCGTGAGTGTGAATGCCAACCACCCCATCACCCAGCGCGTGCTCAGCGCCGAAGCTGAGGCCGGGGGCAAGCTGGCCCGCCAGGCCTTCGACCTGGCCTTGCTGGCTCAAGGCATGCTAAAAGGCGAGGCCCTAACTGCCTTCGTGAAGCGGAGCGCCGATTTACTGGCGGCCGAGTAGCTTTAGAAAGTCTATAAAGTTTAAGACGGTATAAAACCCCGGCAACCAATGGCGCCGGGGTTTTGTTTTGTTGGGGGATAAAAGCGACTAGTCGAGTTTTTGGGGAATTCGGGAACGGAAAGGGCGGGTGCCAAGCGTTAGGCAGCATTGGCAGGGACCGAGGCATGGCCAATGCCTAGGTGTATAGTCCCAGAGAGAGATGGTGTATTTTCCGGGCTGGAATTTCGCACGAACTTATGGGACAAGTACTCCACGGCAGCGCCCGCACAACTTC
>NZ_NIRR01000039.1 GCF_002204745.1 Hymenobacter amundsenii | reverse complement strand
GAAGTTGTGCGGGCGCTGCCGTGGAGTACTTGTCCCATAAGTTCGTGCGAAATTCCAGCCCGGAAAATACACCATCTCTCTCTGGGACTATACAACTAGCCTCGCCAGCTGCACCGGTTATATGGCGCGCTTAAGTATTTTATTATGGGTCTGGACCAGCAGTCGAGTAACCTAATTGGCACTTCCCGCAAAACCAACTTGCCGGTTGGCTGCCGTCGCGCGCGATTTCGAGGCTGGTTAATCGTGGTTTCGGGAGCGACCCTGCTTTTGCCAGCTGGGCCTGGGCAGTTTATCCCTCCTATAAAGGCTACAGGCCCAATATTTATTCCTAGCTTTGGATAAGCTGGACTGGCTCGATTCGTTGTAGAAGTTGACTGTTTGGGGTTGAATACACTATTATCCGCCGCTAGTATCCGGAAAATGAGCTGGCTGCTGCTGTGGCTCGCGCTGGCTGGCTGCGCCCAGCCGGTGCCGGAACCAACTTACCGGATCGGATTCTCGCAGTGCAGTATGGAAGGGCCCTGGCGCCAGGCCATGCTGGCCGGCATGCAGCGCGAGCTGAGCTTCCACCCCGAAGCGGAGCTGGTCATGCTCGATGCCCATGACAACAGCGACCTGCAAAACGAGCAAATCCGGCGCCTGGTGAAGCAGGGCGTTGATTTGCTGATTGTCTCGCCCTACGAGGCCGCCCCCGTGACGCCGGCCGTGGAGGAAGCTTACGCCAGTGGCATCCCGGTCATCCTGCTCGACCGCCGCATCACCAGCCAGCACTACACCGCCTTCGTGGGGGGCAACAACGTGGAAGTGGGCCAGGTAGCGGCCCGCTACGCCGCCCGCCTGCTGCGCCGGCGCGGCAGCATCATCGAGATTCTGGGGGCCCCAGGCTCGTCGGCAACGCTGGACCGGCACCGGGGCTTCGTGGAAACGCTGCGCGACTACCCCGACCTGCGGGTGGTGGGCGAGGTGACCGGCGACTGGCGCGACAAGTTCATCAAACCCGCCCTCAAGAAGCTGCTGCTGGCCCACCCGGACGTCTCGCTCATCTATTCCCACAACGACGGCATGGGCCGGGGAGCCTACGAAGTCTGCCAGGAGCTGGGCCGCACCCGCCAGATTCGGATTATCGGGGTGGACGGGCTGGCCGGCGACGTGGAGGGTATCGACCTGGTGCGGCGCGGGCGGCTGAGCGCCTCGCTGCTTTATTCGCCGGGTGGGGAGGATGCCATCCGCACGGCCCTGCGCATTCTGCACCAGCGGCCCTACAAGCGCGAAAACGAGTTGGGCACGATGGTTATCGACTCGACCAACGCCGTGACCATGCAGCAGCAGACCGACAAGGTCATCAGCCAACAGCAGGAAATCGAGCAGCAGCAGAGCCTGCTGCAGCGCTTGCGGGCTACGTATTCGAGCCAGCAGGTGGCGCTGTACGTGTCGCTGGCTTCGCTGCTGGGAGCCGTGGTATTGGGCGGATTAGCGTGGCGCTCAGCTCGCCGCAACCGCGTCATCAACCGGCAGCTGGCCGTGCAGAACGCCAAAAACGACGAGATCAACCACCAGTTGCTAGCCCAGAACCAGGAAATCAGCCAGCAGCGCAACCAACTGGAAGAGCTGGGTGAGCGGGCCCGCGCCGATACGGAGGCCAAGCTGCGCTTCTTCACCAACTTCTCCCACGAGCTGCGCACCCCCCTCACCCTGATTCTGGGGCCGCTGGAGGAGCTTATGGGCGGCAGCGCTAACTTCACCAGCCCCCAGCGCCAGGACCTGCGCCTGGTGCGCCGCAACACACAGCGCCTGCTGCAGCTGGTGAATCAGTTGCTCGACTTCCGCAAGATTGAAGTGGGCAAAATGGCCGTGCACGCCACCGAGGCCAACCTGGTGAGCTTCGTGCGCGAAATCGTGGAGGTGTTTGCCAAGCCAGCCAAGGGGCGCGGGGTGCAGCTGCGGTTTCTGCCCGACGAGCCCGTGCTCATGGCCTGGTTCGATGGCAACATCCTCGACAAGGTCTTCTTCAACCTGCTCTCCAACGCCCTGAAGTTCACGCCCGACCACGGCCTGATTACCGTAACGCTGCGTCGCAACGACGATGACCAGCGCCTGCAAGTGATCGTGACGGACACCGGCCGGGGCATCAGCGAGCAGGACCGGAGCCACATTTTCGAGTGGTTTTACCAGGGCGACCAGGGCGCGGTGGCCAAGGGCTCGGGCATGGGGCTGGCCCTGGCCCACGGGCTGGTGCGCCTGCACCAGGGCCGGCTCACGTTCAATAGCCAGCCGGGTCGGGGCAGCACGTTTGTGGTCACGCTGCCCCGCGAACTGCCCGAAGCGCTGCTCTCCTTCGAGCCGCCCACGCCCGTCACCTTCGCCCTCGATGAGCCCGAGCCCCTGGTGGCCGAGGTGAGCGACGGGCCGGAGGAAGCCGGCAGCGAAACCCTGGTGCTTGTGATTGAGGACAACGTGGAGGTCAACGACTTTCTGGCCCGTAAGCTGCGCACTGGCTACCGGGTCCAGACGGCCATCAACGGCACGGCCGGCCTGGAGCTGGCCTCCAACCTCATCCCCGACCTGATTGTGTGCGACGTGATGATGCCCGGCCTCAGCGGACTGGAGCTCGTGGCTAGGCTACGCGCCGACTGGCGGACCTCCCACATTCCGGTAGTGCTGCTCACGGCCCGGGGTGCGCCCGAGCAGAAAGTGGAAGGCGTGCAGGCCGGGGCTGACCTCTACCTGACCAAGCCCTTCAACCCGACCTTCCTGCTGGAAAGCGTGCGGACCCTGCTGGCCAACCGCGACCGGCAGCGGGAGCATTACCGCCGGCAGCTGTCGGTGGAGGAAGCCACGACGACGACGCCCACGACCAGCGCTGATCAGAAATTCCTGGCCGACCTCACGGCCATCGTGGAAGCCAACCTGACCAAAACCGATCTGAGCGTGGAGGAAATTGCCCGCAGCCTGGGCGTGTCCAGGATGCAACTCTACCGCAAAGTGAAGGCCGTGCTGGGCACCGGCGTGTCGGACTTTATCCAGAGCCTGCGCCTGACCAAGGCCCGCGAGCTGCTGCTCGATGAGTCGCTCACCATTGCCCAGGTGGCCTACGAGCTGGGGTTCTCCTCGCCTTCTTACTTCGCTACCAGCTTCCGCACCCGCTACCAGCTCACCCCTTCCGAGTTCCGGGCCCTGCACACCTCACCCACCCACTGATACAATAGCAAAGATGGCGTTACAAAAGTGAGAGTGGCTTTCCGTTAAGGGAAGCCACTCTCACTTTTTATTTACTGGTAGTCAGAGAATTATAGATTATTCGAAGGATGAACGCCGATTGAAAGAATCCTTAAACTGATTGGGGGCGCCCTGGCGGAACTTTGACTCAAAGCTTCTGCTCCATGACACCTGCCACCATCGTTTGCATCGGGGAAATGTTCTGGGACCTGCTGCCGGAAGGCCGGCGGGCGGGCGGCGCCCCCCTGCACGCGGCCCTGCAGCTGCAGCGGCTCGGGCAGTCGGTGCAGCTCATCAGCCGGGTGGGCGACGACGAGCTGGGTCGGGAGCTGCTGGCTTATAGCGCTCACGCCGGCCTGGGTACCCAGCTCATTCAGCGCAGCCGCTCCCACCTCACAGGAGTGGGCAAAACATCCGTGCGCGGGCACCAGCACATCTACCGGCTGGTAGAGCCCGTGGCCTGGGACTACCTGCAATACACGCCCGAGGTGCAGGCCGCCGTGGGCCAAGCCCGCGCCGTGGTCTACAGCTCCCTGACCGCCCGTAGCGCGGCCTCCCGCGAAACGCTTTACCGCCTGCTGCCCCAGTCCCGCTACAAGGTATTCGATGTGAACCTGCGCGCCCCGCACTACCGCCACGAGGTTGTCAAGTATCTGCTGCGCCAGGCCGACCTGGTGCGGCTCACTCGCGCCGAGCTCACCGAAATCATGGGCTGGCTCGGCCAGCCGGCCACCCCGGCTACCGCCCTGCCCTGGCTGGCCGGGCACTTCGGGCCCCAAGTGATCTGCCTCACGGACAGCGCGGCGGGCGCGACGTTGTGGGCTGCCAACCAACTCCTGCACGCCACTGGCCCCGCCCTTACGGCCCCGCCCGAATCTGGCGGCGCCGATTCATTTCTGGCTACCCTGCTAACCGGTCTGCTCCAGGGCCTCCCCCCGGCCGACTACTTGCGGCAGGCCTGCGCTGCGGCCCCGCCGCCCGGGCCAGGCAGCCCCCCGCAGTAACCTAACGCGCCACTTTCGCCGCCTCCCCTTTCCGATTCTTCACCCAACCTAAATTTCCATGCAATTTCCTCTACCATTCTCCCGCGGCCCCCAACCGCTTCAGAGGGTCCTCGTCACTTCGGCGCTGAGCGGCGCGCTGCTGGCTGGCTTCGCGCTGCCGGCCGGGGGCCACCGCTACCGCCACCAGCCGGCCCGCCGGCCCGGCTGCCCGAATGCAGGCCGACGTACCGGTTTCGGGACGGGTAATCAACAGCCAGGGCGAGGGAGTCCCGGGCGTGACGGTGCTCGTGCGCGGCACCACCATAGGCACGGCCACCGCCGCCGATGGCTCGTTTCTGCTCAACGTCCCGGAAAACAGCACGCTTACCTTCAGCGCCATTGGCTTCACGACCCAGGAGCTTGCCATTACGGGCGCGCAAACCAACATCGGCATCACCCTGGTTGATGACCTGAAGGCGCTGCAGGAAGTGGTAGTGGTAGGCTACGGCACCCAGAGCCGCCAGAACCTGACTACCTCCGTGGCCTCGGTGAATGCGGCGGCCATTTAGCGCCAGCCGGTGGCCGGTTTCGACCAGGCCCTGCAGGGGCAGGCGGCCGGCGTCCAGGTCACGGCGCCTTCGGGGGCTCCTGGCGCGGGCATCAACGTGCGGGTGCGGGGTTCGGCTACCATCACCAACAATGCCTCGCCGCTCTATGTGATTGACGGCGTACCGGTGCTGCCCGGCTACGACCAGGAGTTGAGCGTGGGCGGCCAGCGGCCCAACCCGCTCAACGCACTCAACCCCAATGATATCGAGAGCATCGACGTGCTTAAGGACGGGGCGGCGGCGGCCATTTACGGCCTGCGGGCCTCCAACGGCGTGGTCGTGATTACCACCAAGCGCGGTAAGGTCGGCAAGGCCCAGGTGGGCCTGAACGTGTACTACGGCCGCCAGTACCTGCGAAAGAAGCTCGACGTGCTCAACGGCCAGCAGTTTGCCTCCCTCTACAACGATATTCAGGCCAGCCGGGGCCTGCCACCGGCATTCAATCCCGACACTGTACGCACCAGCACCGACTGGCAGGACCAAGTGTACAGCCCGGCCTCCATCCAGAGCTACCAGGTCAATATCGGCGGCGGTACCGACAAAACCCGCTACTACCTGTCGGGCGGCTACTTCAAGCAGGACGGCATCAGCCTCAACTCGGGCTTCGACCGCTACACGTTCAAGGTGAACCTGGAGCAGCAGCTCAGCAGCCGCCTGCGCGGGGGCACCAACATCAACCTGAGCCGCACCAACAACAATAACAGCAGCCGCAGCGAAAGCGGCGCCGGCAACTCGGGCACGGTGCTGGCCGCCCTGGCCCAGATTCCGACTATTCCGGTGCTCAACCCCGATGGCTCCTACGCCATCAACAACTTCGACCGCACCTTCAATAACCCGGTGGGCAACCTGCGCGAGAGCAGCAACATTGCCAGCATCAACCAGGTCATCGGCAATGCTTTCGCCGAACTCGACATCCTGAAAAACCTCACGCTGCGCTCCTCACTGGGCATTGATTACCGCTCGCAGATTGAGAATGAGTTCCTGACCCGCGACTACCCGGGCACCCAGTTCTCGCCGGCCGCCCAGCAGGGCCAGGGCCGCACGGGCACCAACGAGCAGACGGTCTGGCTCAACGAGAACACGCTCACTTACCGCCCCAACCTGGGCACCCAGCATGAGCTGACGCTGCTGGCCGGCGAATCGATGCAGGCCTCGGACCGCTTCACGTCGAGTGCCGGCGGCTCGGGCTACGCCTCCAACGCCGTGCCCTACCTCTCGGGCGTATCGGTGTTCACCAAACCCAGCAGCTACCGCGACCAGTGGGGCTTGCTGAGCTTCTTCGGGCGGGCCATTTACAACTACGACCAGCGCTACCTGGCCACCGTCAGCCTGCGGGCCGACGGCTCCAGCCGCTTCGCCGACAGCAACAAGTTCGGCTACTTCCCGGCCGTGGGTCTGGGCTGGCGCATTTCCAAGGAGAGCTTCTTTCCCAGCAATGCCGTCGTGTCGGACCTCAAGCTGCGGGCCAGCTTCGGGGCCAACGGCAACCAGGAGTTCTACACCTACGAGCGGTTTCCGCGCTACGGCGTGGGCTTCAGCTACCCCGGCGCCGGCACCACGGTTGCCCCCGGCATCACCCAGACCGACATCGGCAACAACGATGTGAAGTGGGAGACTACTTACCAGTACAACGCCGGCCTCGACGTGGGCCTGGTGAGTGACAAGGTGCAGCTGACTGTGGACGTGTACCGCAAGGACACCCGGGATTTGCTGCTGGGCGTGGCCATTCCGCTTAGCACGGGCGCCGGCAACCTGAGCATTCTGCAGAACGTGGGCAACATCCAGAACCAGGGCGTGGAGCTGGGCCTGAACACGACCAACGTGCGCATGGCCGATAACGGGTTTGCCTGGACCACCAACCTGAACGTGAGCATGAACCGCAGCGAGATCCTCGATTTGGGTGAGGCGGTGAACAGTGAGGGCGTACTGGCTCCGCGGGTGCTGAGCTACGGCAACGGCTTCCAGCAGGCGGGCCAGCCGCTGGGCGTGTTCTACGGCTACCAGGTGCAGGGCATTTTCCAGAGTCAGGATGAAGTGAGCGGGGCCGCCACCCAGAGCGCCCAGACCCGCCCCGGCGACATCCGCTTTCGGGACCTGAACGGCGACGGCATCATTACGCCCCTCGACCGCACGGTTATCGGCAACCCCAACCCCAAGGCCATTGCTGGCGTCACCAACAACTTCTCCTTTAAGGGGCTGGAGCTGAGTGTGTTCTTCCAGGGCAGCTTCGGCAACGACATCTACAACCAGAACCGCGAGACCCTAGAGGCCATGTCGGCCCCGCTGAACCAAGATACCCGCGTGCTGAACCGCTGGACTCCGACCAACACGAATACCAACGTGCCCCGGGCCGTGTTCGGCGACCCCAACGGCAACGCCCGCTACTCCGACCGCTTCATTGAGAACGGCTCCTACGTGCGCCTCAAGAACCTGACGCTGGGCTACACCCTGCCCACGGCCATCAGCCAGAAGGCGCTGCTCAGCAACCTGCGCCTCTACGTGACGGGCCAGAACCTGATTACGTGGACCGATTACTCGGGCTACGACCCGGAGGTTAGCTCGGCGCCTTTCTCCACCACCGGCCTGGGCCGCGACTTCGGCGTGTACCCGCAGTCGCGCACCTACACCGTGGGCCTGAACGCCACCTTTTAATCAGTTGTCAGTCGCCAGTTGTCAGTTGCCAGTCCGTTCAGAATCGTCCGTTGAGTGCCCGCCGAAAACCAGTCACTGACAACGAGCAACTGAACACTGGCCACTCAATCCCTTCCGCCATTCCCATGAAAAAGCTTTTTATACCGATTTCTGCTTTCCTGCTGCTGGGTAGCTGCAGCGTGCTCGACAAGGAGCCGCTGACGTCCATTGCGCCTTCCAACTTCTTTGTGTCGGCTGTGGATGCCGAGGCCGCGCTGGCCGCCACCTACGACGGGCTGCAGCAGAAGGGCGCCTATGCCGAGGTGCTGCCGCTGCTGGGCAACATGCCCACAGACGACTGCACCAGCCTCAACAACGACGTGCGCAACCTGGACGTCATCAACTGGAACTCCGGCACCGGCCAGATTTACGATGCCTACCGGGATGCCTACGTGGCAATCAACCGGGCCAACGCCGTGATTAAGTACGTGCCCGGCATCAATATGCCTGCGGCCCGCCGCGACGAGATTGTGGGCGAGGCCCGCTTCGTGCGGGCGCTGTCGTACTTCAACCTCGTGCGCCTCTACGGTGGGGTGCCATTGCGCCTAGAGCCCAGCGAAAGCGGGGACCCGGCCGCCATCAACCTGCCCCGGTCCACGCCCGACCAGGTGTACGCCCAAGTTATCGAAGACCTCATCCAGGCCGAGGGCCTGATGGCGGCCGTGAACCCGACGCGGGCCACCAAGGGCGCGGCCGACGCGCTGCTGGCCCGCGTGTATCTGACCCAGCGCCAGTGGGATGCGGCCCAGATGGCGGCGGCTAAGGTATTCACAAGCGGCGGCACGTTCTCGCTCTCGCCCTCCTACAACAGCGTCTTCCCGGCCGATAACAAGTCGGAGTCGATTTTTGAGGTGCAGTTTTCGGGCAACACCGACGGGGGCACGTTCCACACCCTGCCCGATCTGGTACTACCCCAGCCCCCGGCCACCTATTCGTTCCAGAAGTTCAACATCCCCACCACCAACCTGCTACAGGCCGCCGACACGGTGAACGACCAGCGCTGGAGCTTCCAGGGCCGGGTGAATGCCGGCCGCAACCACGCCAGCTACGTGCAGGGCCAGTCGCGCAACGACAACGACAACGACAACGGCCCGTTCGTCTACAAGTGGCGCAGCGACCCCAACGGCTTCAACTCGCCCGACAACTCCTACATCCTGCGCGTAGCCGACGTGCTGCTCATGCAGGCCGAAGCCAGCAACGAGCTCAGCGGCCCCAGCGCTGGGGCCTTAACGCCCCTCAACCGGGTGCGCCAGCGCGCCGGCCTGTCCGCCCTGACCACCAGCAGCCCGGCCGCAGCCAGCAAGCAGGCCCTGCGCAGCGAAATAGACCTGCAGCGCCGCCTGGAGCTGGCCTTCGAGGGTGAGCGGTGGTTTGACTTATTGCGCTACGCCCGCCACAACCAAGCCGAAGCCGGGGCGCACAAAGTCTCGGCCCTGACCCTGATTCAGCAGTTCCGCGGCACCCCCGACCCCAATTACCTGCTGCTGCCCCTGCCCCTGGCCGAGCTTGACACCAACACCCAGCTCCAGCAAAACCCCGGCTACTAGGCCATCGAGTGGCCACTACCGGGTCAGGCTGACCCAATTCGGGGCCGGACCCGGTGGCGGCCCGCTTCCTTTCCTTCTCACATTCTCACCTCGCAAGCATGAAGTTTACACTGGTCTGGTTGGGTGCTTTGGTTGCGGGCGCGGTGTCCCTGGGCTCCTGTGCCCGCCCCGCCGCCATGACCAGCGGCGGCCTGAGCTACTGGCTCACCACGCCCGACCGCGCCCACCTGCTCGAGCGCCAGCCCCTGGCTTTCGGCACCACTGCCCCGGCCTCCGCCGGGCCGGTTATCGACATCGACGACCAGCAGCAGTTCCAGACGATGGATGGCTTCGGCTACTGCCTGACCGGGGGCAGCGCCGAGCTGCTGCACGCCATGAGCGCCCCGGCCCGCACCAAGCTGCTGCGGGAGCTGTTCGGCCGTGGCCCCAAAGATATCGGGGTGAACTACCTGCGGCTGAGCATCGGAGCCTCGGACCTGGATGCCACCGTGTTCAGCTACGACGACCGGCCCGCCGGCCAGACCGACCCGGAACTGACCCATTTCAGCCTGGCCCCCGATGAGCAGCACCTGATTCCGGTGCTCAAGGAAATTCTGGCCATCAACCCTAAACTGGGCCTGATGGCCTCGCCCTGGAGTCCGCCAACCTGGATGAAAACCAACGGGGAGAGCAAGGGCGGCTCGCTCAAGCCCGAATTCTACCCGGCCTACGCCCAGTACTTCGTGAAGTACTTGCAGGCCATGCAGGCCCACGGCATTACGGTGGGCACCGTTACGGTGCAGAACGAGCCCCTGCACCCGGGCAACAACCCCAGCCTGCTCATGCTGGCGGAGGACCAGGCCGAGTTCATCGGCCGGCACCTAGGGCCGGCGCTGCAACGGGCGGGGCTGCAAACCCGCCTCGTGTGCTACGACCACAACGCCGACCGGCCCGACTACCCGCTCACGGTGCTGGGCAATGCCACGGCCAACCCCTACGTCAACGGCTCGGCCTTTCACCTCTACGGGGGCACGATTGACGCGCTGAGCAAAGTGCACGACGCCTACCCGACCAAGGACGTGTACTTCACCGAGCAGTGGACGGGCTCGAAAACCACCTTTGCCGACAACCTGGGGTGGCACGTGAAAAACCTCGAAATCGGGGCGCCCCGCAACTGGGCCCGCACCGTGCTGGAGTGGAACCTGGCCGCCGACCCTCAGCAGGACCCGCACACGCCCGGCGGCTGCACCGAGTGCCTGGGCGCCCTTACCCTGGCCCCCGGCAACCAGGTGACCCGCAACGTGGCCTACTACACGGTGGCCCACGCCAGCAAGTTTGTGCCGGCCGGCTCGGTGCGGATAGCGTCTTCGGAGGCGCCCAAGCTGCCCAACGTGGCGTTCCGCACGCCCGACGGCGGCCACGTGCTGCTGGTGCAAAACGACCAGGCCGCCGCCCAAACCTTTGCCATTCGGCAGGGCGGGCGCACCGCCGAAAGTACGCTGCCTCCCGGGGCCGTGGCCACTTACGTGTGGTGATGCCCCTTTAACCCATCGGCGCCGGCCTCCCCAGGGCCCCGCTGTTTCCGCGCTCTTCTTTCCACCAACCAAATTCCCACTCTATGAAACCGCTACTTCTACCCCATTCCCGTCCCTTATGGGTGGGCCTCAGCCTACTGGCGGGCCTGGCCCTGTGCCCGGCCCCGCTGCGGGCCCAGTCGGTGAGCTCCTGGATGACCACCGGCGACCAGAGCAAGCTGCTCCAGCCGCAGCCCGCCGTCAGCTTCGGGGCGAATTCGGGCGGGGGCACTATTATCAACGTTAACGAGGGCACCACCTACCAGACCATCGATGGGTTCGGGGCTTCGCTGACGGGCTCCTCGGCCTACCTGCTCAACCAGAGAATGTCGGCCAGCCAGCGCGACGCCCTGCTCAACGACCTGTTCACGGGCAGCGGTATCCGCCTCAGCTTTCTGCGCCAGAGCATGGGCGCCTCCGACTTTTCGGCCTACGGCAACTATACCTACGACGATAAGGCCAGCGGCCAGACCGACCCCAACCTGACCTCGTTCGGGCTGGGCAAGGACCTGACCGACGTGGTGCCCATGCTCAAGGCCATACGGGGCAAGAATGGGAACCTCAAAATTATGGGCACGCCCTGGACCGCGCCCACCTGGATGAAGGAAGTGCCAACCCAGTGGAACGGCGGCTGGCTGAGCACGGCCTGGTACCAGGCATACGCCAACTACTTCGTGAAATACGTGCAGGCCATGCAGGCCCAGGGGCTGCCGGTGTACGCCGTGACGCTGCAAAACGAGCCGCTCTACGCCGCCCCCTACGTGTCGATGCGCATGGATGCCGGCAACCAGGCGGCCTTCCTGAAAAACAACATCGGGCCGGCCTTCCGCAGCGCGGGCCTGAACACCAAGCTCATTGCCTACGACCACAACTGGGACCATCCCGAATATCCCAACGACGTGCTGGCCGATGCCGCCGCCGCCCAGTACACCGCCGGCTCGGCCTTCCACGGCTACGGCGGCACCGTGAGCCAGCAGACGACCACGCACAACGCCTACCCCAACAAAGACATCTGGTTCACCGAAATCAGCGGCACGGTGGGCTCCAGCTTTGCCGGTGATTTGCGGTGGCACCTCTCCAACATCATCATCGGCACGACCCGCAACTGGGCCAAGAGCGCCCTGGAATGGAACCTGGCCCTCGACCAGAACAACGGCCCCACCAATGGGGGTTGCACCGACTGTCGGGGCGTGGTCACCATCAACAACGGTACCGGCAGCGTAACGCGCAACGTGGAGTACTACGCTTTGGGCCACGCCAGCAAGTTCGTGGACCCCGGCGCGGTGCGGGTGGCTTCCGACTCGCAGAGCGGGGGCCTCGAAACCGTGGCCTTCCGCAACCCCGACGGCTCGAAAGTGCTGCTTGCCCTCAATAATGGCAACAGCAGCAGCACGTTCAAAGTGGTTTGGAACGGTCAGGCCTTCACTTCCAGCCTGCCGGCCGGGGCCGTGGCTACGTACAAGTGGACCAACACCGCCACCGCCACCGCCAGCGGCCCGGCCGTGGGCCGGACCTACCGGATTACGTCGGTGAACAGCGGCAAGGCGCTGGATATGGCCAGCATGTCGACGAGCAACGGCGGCCAGGCCCAGCAGTGGACCTACGGCGGCAGCAGCAACCAGCAGTGGAAGCTCGTGGACTCGGGCAGCGGCTACGTGCGCCTCGTGAACCTAAACAGCAACAAGAGCCTCGACCTGGCCCAGGGCGCCAGCCCGACCGCCAACGGCACCCTGGTGCAGCAATTCGACTGGAACAACAACAGCAGCCAGCGCTGGCTGATTACGGCCGAAAGCGGCGGCTCCTACCGCATCACCAACCAGGCCAGCGGCAAGGTGCTCGATGTGGACGGGGTTTCGACCCAGGACGGGGCCTTGGTGCACCAGTGGGACTGGGCCAATGGCAACAACCAGAAATGGACGTTCACTGACCTGGGCGCGGCCCGTACGGCCCTGGCCACGACCGGCTCGGCGGCCGATGCCCGCCTGCTGGTGTACCCCACCGTGGTAGACGCCGCGCTGCACCTGACCTACAACACCGCTTCCTCCCAGCCCTTGGGCCTGAGTCTGTTTGACCTCACGGGGCGCCTCGTCATCAGTGAGCCCGCGCGCCCGGTAGTGCCCGGGGCCAATAACCTGACGCTGCCGGTGGCCGGCTTGCGCAACGGCGTGTACCTGCTGCGCGTGGCTACGGCCGAGGGTCAGCTCACGCGCCGCGTGGTGGTGGCGCACTAGCTAAGGGAAACCAGTGGATAGCCGGCGGAAACCCTCGGGGAGTACGCCCGCTCTCCGCTTGGTTGCCCCACTAATAACCTGCTTCGCCCGTCGGGGCGGGGTTTTAAATAACTCCTTTTCTTTTTTTTCTCACCCCAATCCTTTTTTTATGAAAACCCTTTCTACCCTTTCGCTCGCCGCGGCCTTTGCCGTAACCTCTTTAGGGGCTCAGGCCCAGATTACCGTCGATGGCACCCTCTCGCCGGCCGAAGTAGGCGTGGGCACCGGCAAATACCAGCTCGTGGGCACCTACACCGGCGCCCACTCGGTTACCGACCGGGGCCTGAAGGCCATCTATATGGGCACCACGGCCACTATGCTCCACGTGATGGTGGTGGGTTCGCCCGAGCAGACGGCCTACAGCGCCTTCGTGCTGTACCTGGATGCGCCCAACAAAACGGGTATTGCCGCCGGCACCCAGCTGCCCGGCAGCTCCAACACCAGCTCCCAACTGCGCCACAAGCCCACCCTGGACATGCAGGCCGACTACGGTTTCCGCATCACCGTTTCGCCGCTTAAGGATGGCAACAACGCCATGTATCTGAGCCGGGTTGACTACACCATTACGCCTCCCGCTACGGGCGCCTACCCCGAAATCGGGATGGGCTCGGCCGCCAAGGATGGCTCGGTGGCTGTGGATGCTAACGACCCCGCCGCTGCCAGAACGGCTTTCCAGACTTCGGCTACCGGCAGCGTGGCAACCAACACCAGCACGGGCTGGGAGTTTTCGATTCCGCTCACCGCCATTGGCGGAGCCGCCAATGCCAGCACCCTGAACGTGATGGCCGGCTACGTGGCCGACAACGGCAACTTCTACTCCGACGTGCTGCCCACCATCGTGGGCCAAACCACGGACCTGGGCGCCAACCCCGACTTTACCAAGATAGCCGGCAAGCAGTTCTACAGCTACCAGGTGGGTTCCGGCGTGCTGGCCGCCCGGTCGGCCATTAATTCCCTGGCCACCCGCGCCTTCCCCAACCCGCTGGCCGCCGACAGCCGCCTGAGCTACACCGTAACCAGCGCCCAGGCCCCCGTGACGGTAACGGCCTACAACAGCCTGGGCCAGGTGGCCGCGACCCTGCTCGACAACGCTACCCAGTCGGCCGGTGAGCACACGGTGGCCCTGACGCCCCTGCAAGGGCTGTCGGCGGGCATGTACCTGCTGCAGGTGCGCGCCGGCAACCAGTTCAGCACCCAGCGCGTGGTGGTGCACTAATGCATCGGGCGGTGCTCGCCGGATGGCGGCGGGCACCGCTTGTGCTTCCTCTTATCGGTTCCACTTCTTAACCCGCTCCCATTTGCCAACACGTTACGCCGATTGATTTTTTTCGCCTTCGATTTTTTTATGATGTTCCACTCTCCTTCTAGTTTCTGGCGCAAGCCGGTCTTCGCCCTCTCCCTGCTGGCCCTTCTGGCGGGGGCGTGCAGCAAAGGCAGCGACCCGGTTGTGCCGCCCACTCCTCCTACGCCCCCTACGCCGCCCGCCCCTACCCTGCCCTCGCAGGTCGCCGTCTGGATCACGAACACCGATCGGAGCGCCCTGTTTTTCCGGCAGCGGCTGAATCTGCGCTTCGCCGATAATACCAACGCCGACCCCACCATCGTGGTCGATACGACCCAGACTTTCCAAACCATGGAGGGCTTTGGTTACACGCTCACCGGCGGCAGCGCCCAGGTGATGAGCCGCATGAGTGCCCCGGCCCGGGCTGGCCTTATCAAGGAGCTGTTTGCCACTGATAGTACGTCGCTTGGCGTCAGCTACCTGCGGGTGAGCATCGGCGCTTCGGACCTCAACGACCAAGTGTATACCTACGATGAATCGCCCACGCCCGACCCCACGCTGGCCAACTTCAGCCTGAAGCCCGACGAAGCCTATTTTATCCCTGTTCTGAAGGAAATTCTGGCCGTAAATCCGGCCATCAAAATCATGGGTTCGCCCTGGACCGCTCCGCTCTGGATGAAGACCAACGGCAACTCGGTGGGCGGCTCCCTCAAGCCGGAATACTACCCGGCCTACGCTCAGTATTTCGTGAAATATATCAAGGGCATGGCCGCGGCCGGTATTACCATTGATGCCGTGACGCTGCAAAACGAACCGCTTTACGGCGGCAACAACCCCAGCATGCTGATGCAGGCCGACGAGCAGGCCACCTTCATCAAGAACCACGTGGGGCCGGCCTTTCAGGCGGCGGGTATCAAAACCAAAATCATTTGCTACGACCACAACGCCGATAAGCCGGAGTACCCACTCGCGGTACTCGGCGACCCCGCCGCCTACCCCTTCGTGGAGGGCTCGGCCTTCCACCTCTACGGCGGCGACATCGACGCGCTGACCCGGGTGCACAATGCCTACCCAAACAAGGGCGTGTACTTTACGGAACAGTGGACCCAGGCCCCCGGCAACCTGGCCGGCGACCTGCCTTACCACGTGAAGAACCTCGAAATCGGGGCGCCGCGCAACTGGAGCCGCAACGTGCTGGAATGGAACCTGGCCAATGATGCCAGCTACGGCCCCCATACGCCCGGGGGCTGCACCGAGTGCCTGGGAGCCGTCACCATCGCCGGCAACCAGGTAACGCGCAACCCTGCCTATTACTCGGTAGCCCACTCGAGCAAATTCGTGCGGCCCGGCTCGGTGCGCGTGGCGACCAACGAGCCCGCCGGCCTCTCGAACGTGGCCTACAAAACGCCCGGTGGCAAGCGCGTGCTAGTCGTGCTCAATACCACCTCCGCCCTGAAAAACTTCAACATTCAGTACCGTAGTAAGGTCGTGAGCGTGGCGCTTTCCGGCGGCTCCGTGGCAACCTACATCTGGTAAGGCGCTGCCGCCGCCCGAAGCTTGCCCATCCGCTTTTCGCCGGTTCGCTTGGCCGTCCCGGTTGGTATAACGCCGACCGGGATGCTGACTGCTGCTGCTGCTGATTTTTCCGCTCTTCTACCAACCCACCATGCATAGAAAACTTATACTCCTTGCCCTGGCCGCGCTGCCCCTGAGTTCGGCCCGGGCCCAGACGACGGCCCGCTCCGTGCTGGTTGATTTCGGGGTGGATGACGGCACCAACGGCAACGTAACGCCGAGTCCCGACGCCAACGGCAACTACTGGAACAACGTGCTCAACAAGACCGGCGTGGCCGACACGTTCCGGCTCGTGGACCGCACGAACGCCGCAACGGGCCTCAAGCTTAAAGTGGGCGCTAACTTCCTGACCAACGGCATCCAGACCGGCGGTCTGCTGGCCCCCAGCGTGGCGCTGCTGGGGCCTTATGCCGTGGCCACGGCCACCCAGGACTACTTTTTCGTGCAGGGCACGGGCAGCACGGCCACCGGCACCATCCGCCTGAGCGGGCTCGACCGCACCAAGCGCTACGTGTTCCACGTCTTCGGCAGCCGCTCGACCACCGAAACTCGGGCGTCGCGCTATACCTTCCGCGGGGCTACCACCAGCTCGGTTACGCAAACCACTTCGGGCCCAGGTATCGGGGCCAACGGCTACAACGGCAACAACAACACCATTACCACTTCCGATACGCTGGCCGCCGATGCCAACGGCGTGCTGGAGCTGGAGCTAAGCAAGGAAGCAGGCTTGTACGCCTATCTGAACCTCATGCGCGTGGACGTAGTGCCGGCCCGCAACCCGGTAACGGGCAACACGGCTTTACAGAACCCCGGCTTTGAGCTGGGCAACTTCACCAACTGGACCATCGTGCCCCAGGGAGCCGGGGCCACGGCCACCATCAGCACCGCCACCAAGCATACGGGCAGCTACGCGGCCCAGCTGGCGGGTGGCAACCTGCGCCTGGAGCAGCAGATCAGCTACGTGCCGACCATCGGCAGCCCCGGCCAGCAGCTGAGCGGCTGGTTTTATAATTCGGCCACTACGGGCCTCACCGGCAACCAGGCCGTGCACCTGGAGCTGCTTTACTACAACGCCAGCAATGCCCTACTGGGGCGCTTCCGCTCCGATTCGCTGGTTGCCACTTCTGCCCCCGGCACCTGGGTGCAGCTGCAGGCCACGGCAACGGTGCCTGCGGGCACGGCTTACGTGCGCGGGGCGGCCGTCTGGCGCAACCCCGCCGGCACGGCCGGCAGCGCCTACTTCGACGACCTGTCGCTGGCCCCTTACACCGCCCCAATCCCCACCGACCCGCTCAAGATTGTGTACATGGGCTCCTCCGTGCCCTTTGGCACGGGCGCGACCAACAACCGCGGCTATACCAGCCTGTATGCTGAGTTGCTGGCCCAACGTGCTGCTGCGGGCACCGGTCAGCCCTGGGTGACGGCCAACATCAGCGTACCGGGCAACAACACCGTGGCCGTGCTCAACCGCTACGACGCCGACCTGCTGCCCCAGCACGCCCGGTACGTGGTGTTTGGCCTGGCCTTGGGCAACGAAGGCATCCTGACCGGCGGCCAACCCGTCTTCGACCAGTACCGCGACAACCTGATCCGGCTCATCAAGATGGCCCGGGCCGATGGCATGGTGCCGCTGGTGACCAACAACTACAGCCGCGCCGATTACGCCGCCACCCAGTACTCCTTCGTCCGCCAGATGAACCTGCTCATGCACGGCTGGAATGTGCCGAGTGTGAACCTGCTCGGGGCCGTGGACGACGGCAACGGCCGCTGGGCCGACGGCTACTTCTTCGATGCCCTGCACCCCAACGACCTCGGCCACGCCGAAATGGCCCACACCCTGGTGCCCTCGCTCTTCGATGCCCTGCACGCCGGCAAAGCGCTGCCCACCCGCCGCCCCGGCCAGGGACCGGGCATTACGCTGGGCAAAACCACGGGCCAGCCAACCCGGGTGGTCCGCTTCGAGCCCGAGGATGTTGTGCATCCCTTCACGCAGGCGCTGCGCTTTAAAACCGGCAGTGCCGGCCAGCTGGTCGAAATCCGCGACAGCGCGGGCATCAAGGCCGGAACTATCCGGATTGAGGCCAATGGCAAGCTGCTCTACACCTCGGCTACCGGCCGCACGATTGCGGGCTCGGTAGCGGTGGCCAACAACCGCTGGCACAAGCTGGTACTCACCCACTACTACGCCCGCGGGGCAACCATGCTTTACGTGGACAGCGTGCGGGAAGGCTCCGTAGCCGAACGCCTGCGGCCCACCCGTTTCGAACTCGGCGGTCCGGCCGCGCCCGCCCGCCTGCAGCTACGCGACTGGCTGTTCTACCGCTCGGGCATGAACCAGGATGAGGTGCTGACTATGGCGGCCGACTCGCTGCTCAAGTCGAGCCTGGAGCTGTACGCCCCCCTCAACGGCGGCCCGGCCGCGGCGGATTCGCTCACCAACCGGGCCCAGAGCCTGAACACGCTCACCCGCGTGGCCGGGGGCGTAGCCCTCTCGACCCGCCCGAGCACCCGCTCGGCCGCCGTGAGCCTCTACCCCAACCCCACCACCGGCCAGGTACGCCTGCTGGCCCCCTGGAACCTGGAGGGCACCGAGATGCGGCTCTATGATCTGGCCGGGCGGCTGGTGCTCACTACCCGGCTAACGGGCGGCGTGCTCGATCTGCAACCTCTGCGGGCCGGCACCTATTCGCTGATTTTTGAAACGGCGGAAGGCATGATTCACCAGCGCGTCATTCGGCAGGACAACTAGCCCCGCAGAAAATTGGCCGGTAGCGGCTCGGATGGGCTTCAACACCTCTTCCGGCCGCTGTCGCCCTTTTTCAGGGTATTTTGACTGCGCAGCGCAGCACGAGTCGGGCCCGTCCACGCTTCAGGGTCCAGGCCCGAAGCCCGGTGGTGAACTCCAGGCTGCCCGGCGGAACCGTAACGATTTACCCATGAGAGCAGCTTATCATTCGGCAGGGCCAACGCGTACTATTTTAAGGCGCGGGCTACTGATCATCAGCCTAACAGCTGGTCCCGGCTTCCTGGCCACGGCCCAGACGCCGGTGGAGTGCCGGACGCGGGCCGGCCGGCTGCAGGGCCTGCGCGATACCTCGGGCCTGTTGCTGTTCAAAGGCGTGGCCTACGCCGCCCCGCCTGTGGGGCCGGGCCGGTTCCGGCCGCCCCAACCGGTGCCGCCCTGGGATGGGCTGCGGGCGGCCACGGCCTTCGGGCCGCGGGCCCCGCAGGGCGGCGGCACCGAAGTGCAGGGGGCGGAAAACTGCCTCACGCTCAATGTCTGGACGCCTTCGTTGCGGGCCGCCGAACCCAAGCCGGTAGTGGTCTGGGTGCACGGCGGGGGCTTCACGGGCGGCTCGGGTGATGACTTTCCGGGTCAGAATTTCGCCCGCCAGGACAGCATCGTGGCCGTGAGCATCAACTACCGGCTGGGCAGCTTCGGCTTTTTGCAGCTGGGCAACCGGCTGGGTCCGGCTTACCGCGCCGCCGGTAACGCGGGCGTGCTCGACGTGGTGGCCGCCCTGGGCTGGGTGCAAACCAACATTGCCGCCTTCGGGGGCGACCCGGCCCGCGTGACGGTCATGGGCGAATCGGCCGGCGCCAAGCTCATCAGCGCCGTGCTGGCGGCCCCAGCTGCCGACGGCCTTTATCAGCAGGTGATTCTGGAAAGCGGCGGGGCCCAGGCGGTGCGCGATACCACCACGGCCGCCACTGTCACCAACCGCCTACTGGCCGCCCTGGGCCTGCGCCCCGACCAGGCCGCCCAGCTGCTCACCCTGCCCACGGCCGATATCATCCGGGCCCAGCAGCAGCTCACCGATGGCCCGAAAGGCCTGCAGCTTTTCGGGCCGGTGCTCGATGGCGTCATCATTCCCGAAGCGCCGCTGGCCCATCTGGCCCGCCCCGGCCGGCTGTCGCTGCGGGCACTGCTGGGCACCAACCGCGACGAAGCCGGGCTGTTCATGGGTTTCTGGCCAGCGCTGCAGCAGCCCAATCCGGCCGTGCTCGACGACCTGTTTGGTGCCAACGCCAAGCAGGTGTGGCGCGCCTACAAGCACGCCCGCCGCCGCCAGCCCACCGACCAGGCCTGGCTAGCCGCCACCACCGACTACCTCTACCGCCTGGCCACTTACCGACTCGCCGCCACCCTGGCCCGCGTCGGGCAGCCCGTCTGGCTTTACCGCTTCGACTACCAGCCGCCCGGCGGCCCTGGCCCGTTGCACGCCCAGGAGTTGGGCTACGCCTGGAATGCGTTGGCCCCAAGGCCCGACAACTACCTTCCAGCCAGGCCCTGGCCACCGAAATGCACCAGCGCTGGGTGCACTTCATTCAGACTGGCACCCCGGGCCCGGAGTGGCCCGCTTACCAGGCTAAACGGGCCCAAATTATGGTGTTCGACTCGGTGAGCCGCGCCCGGCCCTTGGGGAAACCGTACCGCGACCGGGCCTTCCCGGACCAGGCCTATCGGCTACCGCAGTAGCTCCTCTTTCCGCTAACCTTCCGCTTTTTTACCCCCGCTTATGCCTTCCGTTTCCGGCTTTTTACCCGTATTGTTTCTCTCGCTGCTGGGCCTGGGTAGTGCGGCCGCTCAGAAATCCTCCCCCGCTAAACAGCCCGCCGCTTACTCGGTCGCGGGTAAGAAAGCACAGGTTTATACCACTGCCCGGGGCACTAGCCAACGGCTGGCCCCCGGTCCGGCGCTGGCCTTCGCGCCCGCCGAGCAGCCGCTGGAAACCCAGGTCTGCATCTTTATTGACCCGGGTAAAACCTTCCAGACCCTGCTCGGGATTGGCGGGGCCCTGACCGACGCTTCGGCCGAAACGTTTGCCCGCCTGCCCAAGGCGCGCCAGCAGGAGTTTCTCAAGGCCTACTTCAGCCCCACCGACGGCATTGGCTACTCGCTGGGCCGTACCCACATTGCCAGCTGCGACTTTTCGAGCGCCAGCTACACCTATGTGGCCGAGAATGACAAGGCGCTGCAAAGCTTCAGCGTGCAGCACGACGAGCAGTACCGCATTCCGTTCATCAAGCAGGCCATTGCCGCGGCGGGCGGCGAGCTCACGCTGTACGCCAGCCCCTGGACGCCGCCGGGCTGGATGAAAACCAACGGCGAGCTGCTCCACGGCGGCGAGCTGCTGCCCCAGTACCGCCAGGCCTGGGCCGAGCACTACGTCAAGTTCATCAAGGCCTACGAGCAGCGCGGGATTCCTATCTGGGGCCTCTCGGTGCAAAATGAGGCCATGGCCAACCAGAAGTGGGAGTCGTGCCTGTACACGGCCGAGCAGGAGCGCGACTTCATCAAGGGATTCCTCGGGCCCACGCTGGCCAAGTCGGGGCTGGGCGGCAAAAAAGTCATTGCCTGGGACCACAACCGCGACCAGATGTACCAACGCGCCAGCACGATTCTCGACGACCCCGAAGCCGCCAAGTACGTGTGGGGCATTGGCTACCACTGGTACGAAACCTGGACCGGCAGCCCCATGCTTTTCGCCAATGAGCGCCGCGTGCAGGAGGCTTACCCGACTACCAACCTGATTTTCACCGAGGGCTGCCAGGAGAAATTCGACTTCGCCAAGATCGACGACTGGAGCCTGGGCGAGAAGTACGGGTACTCGATGGTCAACGACTTTAACGCCGGTACCGTCGGCTGGACCGACTGGAACATCCTGCTCGACGAAACCGGCGGCCCCAACCACGTGGGCAACTTCTGCTTCGCCCCCGTCATCGGCGATACGAGAACGGGGAAGCTGCTCTACACCAACGCTTATTACTACATCGGCCACTTCTCCAAGTTTATTCGCCCCGGGGCAAAGCGCATCATCAGCTCCTCCACCCGCGACTGGCTGCAAACCACCGCCTTCCGCAACCCCGACGGCTCGGTGGCCGTGGTGGTGCTTAACACCAGCGACACCGAGCAGCCCTTCCAGCTGCGGCTGCAGGGGCAGGCGGTTAGTACAACCAGCGCGCCGCATTCTATTGCTACTTACGTAATTAATTGAGCGGCAAAAGGCCCTGGCTGCCGCCAGGGCCTTTTGCCGAATTCCTGCGTAACCGATCTGCCGGCTGCGCAGGTATGCGTCTCAACAATGCTCCACATTTTGCTCAATTGATGGGTACCTGCGCCGCCCTATGAAAAACCTGCTGCTGTTTCTGCTGCTCTTGCTTCCTTGCTGCCGGCTCCTGGCCCAAGGCACACCGCCGGCCGGCCACGTAGTGGTCACTTACCTCGACTCGAAACTACTGCGGGGGAATCCTGGCGGGGAAAACCCGCGCCGCCGCGTGAGCGTGTACCTGCCGGCCGGCTACGACGCAAACTCCCGGCAGCGTTACCCGGTGCTGTACTATCTCCACGGCTTCACCTGGAACGACAGCTTGATTTTCAACCAGGATGGATTGACTGCATTGCTCGACCAGGCTATTGCGGCGGGGCAAATTCGTCCTATTATCGTGGTGGTACCAAACGAACAGACTAAGTATGGGGGCAGCTGGTACGCCAACTCCGCCACCAACGGGCCTTGGGCTGATTTTACGGCCCGCGAGTTGCCGGCCCTGATTGACCGCCAATTCCGTACGCTGGCCAAACCCGGCAGCCGGGGCATAGCGGGCCACTCGATGGGCGGCGGGGGCACGTTGCGGCTGGCGTTGGCGTACCCCGGCACCTGGGCTGCAGCTTATGCGCTGAGTCCGGCTTTGGTGGGTCCTCATCCTACCTATTTACCCGGCCCGGCCGTGCCGCAAGTGCTGGGCGCTACCCTGGCAACCGCGGTGCCCGGCGGCCACGCGGGCCTTTCGACCGTAGCCGTAGCACGAGCCTTCTCGCCTAATCCAAAGGCTAGGCCCTTCGGGGCCGATATCCCTGACTCGGTAGGAGCAGACAGCCTGAGCCGGCGCGACGAGGCGCTGTCTCGCTGGGTGCAGGCAACGCCCACCTATCAGCTGCCCACGCATACAGCCAGCCTGCGCCAGCTGCGGGCATTGGCTTTCGATTGGGGTGCCCAGGACGAGGTGCGCCACATTCCACCAACCTGCCGCACATTTAGCGAGTGGCTTTCTGCCTTTGGAATACGCCATACGGCCGAGGAGTACGAAGGCACGCATGGCAGCCGTATCATGGGCCGCGATGGGCGCATGTTTCAACAGGTGCTGCCGTTTTTCGATAAACACCTTGACTTCAATTAACTCGCCTGAACAGCTTTTTACGGGATCAGCCCTTGCTGTTGGCCATTTTGGTCGTGCCTTAACTACCCCGGGCTCATGTGCGGCTGTAAGCGAGAACTACTTCCTTCTGCATGCTTGGCCAGCTTTGGGTTTGCAATTATCTAACCTTTGACGCCGGTAAGGCTCCCCTTACTGAGCTGCAATTAACCCGAAACAATGGTAGCAATCAGCGTTGTTTCCATTGCTTCGGCATACCGTCGCAAAAGCCAGCCAAACGGCGGCGTTACGCCGAATTGCGTTGAGCCAGTCAACGAAGCTCACGGGATTCGATTTATTGGCTCGCCTGGTTTCTGGCGTGCCTAAAAAGCCCGAAACGCCTACGGGCAGGAGTTCCTGGCCCAGTTTGTCCGCAGCGACCTCATCCTCGATTAACTGGAGTACCGCCCACAGGTCCACCGCCGGTACCACTCCTGGTGCCTGGCCCCTGCCCCGCGATAAAACTACCCGATTGCCGCCAGCCCAATCGGCTGACTAAATACCAGTTCAACGGCTCCCCACGAGGACCATGCGGTTCCATCATCGACTGGCCACGCACTGCGCGCCGGGGCTTGGAGTGCTGGCGGCAACGGGGACACGCCCGAGAAAGGCGCCGATTGCCCGGCATTGAAAAGCCCAGGCGTCCGGCCGGCTCCCGGGAACACCCGGCCGCAGTACCCCGTAAGGGTAGCAAATAGCGCCGGGTATCCGCAACGCGTACCATTGACCCCGGGGGTTGCCGGCGCTTACTGTCACGCTATTCGTTTTTCCATGACTGTTGTTGCTGCGCCGGCGCTGCCGGGCGATGCCCTACCCCCGGACGGCATGGCCGACGTGCTGTTCACCACCTCCCCTGCGGGCATTATGCTGCTGCGGCCCGTGTACGCGGCCGACGGCATCACCATCGTCGACCTGGCCTGGGTGCGGCTGAACGCGGCGGCCCAGCGCATGCTGCGCTTGCCCGAGCAGCCCACCGCCTCGTTTCTGACGCTCTTTCCGGCCGCTCCACAGGTGGGCGTGTACCAGTTTTACCGCGATGCGTTTCTGTCGGGGCACGTCGAGCGCCGCCAGAACCTCTACCAGCAAGACCAGCTCGACGGCTACTACGACCTCGTGGCCCAGCGCTCCGGCGAGGTGCTGGTCGTCCACTTCACTGACGGCAACGACCAGCCCCGCACGGCGGTGGAAGAAGCGTTGCGCGCGAGCCAGGCCCGCGAGAAGGCCGCGCGTGCCGAAGCCGAGGCGCAGCACCAGCGCTTCTACGACCTGCTCATGCAGCTGCCCGCGCAGGTGGCCGTCCACGAGGGCCCCGACCAGGTATTTACGCTCGTCAACCCGGGCTACCGGCGGCTGTTCCCCACCCGCGCGTTTGAGGGGCTGCCCGTCCGGGAGGCCCTGCCCGAACTGGCCGGTCCTGGGGGCATCCTCGACGTGCTTGACGGGGTGTACCGCACGGGCGAGCCCTTCCACGGCACGGAAGTGGAGTTGTGGGTGAACTTCACCGCCACCGGCCAGCCCGAGCAGGTGTACCTCAACGCCGTATTCCTGCCGCTGCGCGATGCCCAGGGGCGCATCGACGGGGTGCTCGACTTCTCTGTCGACGTGACCGCGCAGGTGCATGCCCGCCAGCAGGCGCAGCAGCTTAACCAGGAATTGGAAACCCACGTGCAGCAGCGCACCCGCGAGGCCGAGGCCGCCCGCGCCGAAGCGGAGGAGCAGCGCAACCGCCTAGTGCGCCTGTTCAGCCAGGCCCCGGCCCATATTAACCTGTTTCAGGGCCCCGACCACGTCTGGACCCTGGTGCATCCGCGCACCCAGGAGTTGCTGCCCGGCCGCCAACTGCACGGCTTGCCCCGCCGCCAAGCCGTGCCCGAGCTGCCCGAGGAGCAGCACGAACCCTTCGACCGCGTCTACCGCACCGGGCAGCCCGAGCACGTCGTCGAATCCAGCCGCCGCCTCGACCGCTTCCACACCGGCGAGCTGCACGAGGCATTCTACGACGTCACCTTCCAGCCCAAGTTCGACGCCGCCGGGCATGGAAGGCGTGATGAGCTTTGCCGTCGACGTCACCGACCGAGTGCGCGCCCGCCAGCAGGCCGAAGCCCTGCAGGCCGGCATGCTGGCGGCGGCCCAGCGGCAGGCGCAGGAGCGCGAGGCCATGTTCCGCATTCTGGCCGAAACCCCCGCCGCCGTAGCCGTGTTGCGCGGTCCGGAGCACCGCTTCGAATACGTGAATACGGCCTACCAGCAACTCTTTCCCGAGCGCCAGCTCACTGGTAAATCCGTGGCCGAGGCCCTGCCCGAAACCCGGGAAGCGGGCTTTCTGGCCGAGCTCGACCGCGTGTACCAAACCGGCGAAACCTTCTTCGGCCTGGAGCTGCCCATGCGCCTCCAGGCCGAAGATGGCCGCCCCGTGCAGCAGGTATATTACACCTTTACCTACCAGGCGTACCGCGAAAACGACCAGATTGCCGGTATTTCTATCTTCGCCTTCGATGTCACTGACCAAGTGCAGGCCCGCCAGCAGCGGGCCCTGCAAGAGCAGCAGCTGCAGGAGTTCTTCGAGCAGGCACCGGTGGCCATTGCCCTTTTTCGGGGGCCCGAGTACATCGTGGAAGTAGCCAACCCCCGGGTGGCCCAGCTATGGGGGCGCACCCCCGCCGAGGTGTTGGGCCGCCCTTTATTGGAGGCCTTACCCGAAGTCCGGGGCCAGGGCTTCCAGGAACTGCTCGACGGGGTGCGCAGCAGCGGCGAGGCCTTTGTGGCCGAGGGCATCGGGGCCCAGCTGCGCCGGGGCGACACCTACGAGACCGTCTACATGAATTTCGTGTACCAGCCCCTGCGCGACGCCGACGGCACCGTGACCGGCGTGGGAGCCGTGGCCACCGACGTGACCGCCCAAGTCCAGGACCGCAAACGGGTGCAGCAGCTCAACGAGCAGTTGCAGGCAGCTAACCATGAATTGAGCAACAGCAACCATCAGCTCACCCGCACCAACGTGGACCTGGACAACTTCATCTACACGGCCAGCCACGACCTCAAGGCCCCCATTTCCAACATCGAGGGCCTGCTTTACTTACTGCAGGAAGAGCTACCCGCCACCGTGGCCCAGGACCCGGAAATCGGCCCCACCCTGGCCCGCATGCTCGAGGCCGTGGAGCGCTTCAAGCGCACCATCGACCACCTCACCGAAGTCTCCAAGCTGCAGAAAGAGCACGCACCGGCCAACACGCTGGTCAACCTGGCCGATGTGGTCGAGGATGTCCGGCAAGACCTGCAACCCCAACTGGAGGCCGCCAGCGCGAAGTTCACCGTCGACGTGCTGGCTCTGCCCCCCATTCACTTCTCGGAGAAAAACCTGCGCAGCATCGTTTACAACTTGGTCAGCAATGCTGTCAAGTACCGCCACCCCGACCGCACGCCCCACGTCGACGTGCGGGCCCACGTGCGCGAGGGCCACACCGTGCTCGAAGTGCACGACAACGGCCTCGGACTGGATGAAAAGCACCTGCCGCGCCTGTTCACCATGTTCCAGCGCTTCCACGACCACGTCGAGGGCACGGGCATCGGCCTCTACATGATTAACCGCATGGTCGAAAACGCTGGCGGCCGCATCGAGGTGCACAGCCAGCTCGGGGCCGGCACCACCTTCTTCGTCTTCCTGCCCCACGCCACCAACCCGGCCGGGCACCAGTTTCCCGCCTATATCCCTTCCTTCCCTTCCTGACCGCATGGCTGCCATTTCCTGCACCCTGCTCGTCGACGACGACGAGACGACCAACTTCCTCAACCAAACCCTGCTCCGGCGCATGGCCGTCAGCGACGCCGTGCTAGTGGCTGGCAATGGCCAGCAGGCCCTCGACCTGCTGCACAACCACTGTAAGGCACCCAGCTCGCCCACCTGCCCGGCCCTCATCTTGCTCGACATGAAAATGCCCATCATGAACGGTTTCGAGTTTTTGCAGGCCTATGCTCAGCGTCCCGAGCGGGAGAACCCCACGGTGGTTATCATCATGCTCACCACCTCGCTCAATGCGGTGGACGTGGCAAAAATGCAGGGCCTACCCATTGCCGGTTACCTGACCAAACCCCTCACCCGTGAGAAAATTACCCAGGTGCTACAAGAGCATTTTGGCCAATCATGAGGGGAATAACTAAGCGCGTGTTTGGGAATTAGTGGGCTGTTGCTCGGCGCAAGGTCATGGTCAAGTTGGCGACCGGCAGCCACGCGGCATGGCTGGCTGCTGTGCGCTCGTGACCCATGGCGAGCCGGCGAAAGTAATTGAGCCAGGCGAAGGTGCGCTCCACGACCCAGCGCTGGGCCACCGGGACAAACCCGCGCGTGGCACTGGGCGGCCGACTGGCCACCTGATGCTGCCAGCCCAGGGCCTGCACATGCTGGGCGAATTGCCCGCATTAGGCTTAGGTCGATCGGCACCCTGCGGAGCCCGCTGGCCCAGGCGGGCCGCAGTCGCGTGGGGGTGGGCCGTAAGGGCCGGGCCGCCCGGCTATCGTGGCGCATTTGGCGCGTGCACATGCAAGCGCCAAATGCGTCCGCTCGTGTCGCAGAGCACTTGCCGCTGACGCGCTTGTGGGCGTCGAGGCTCCGCTGCTGGCCCAGGCGCGGGGCCAATTTGACGCTTTGAGCATCGACCAGCGCCAGCGACGGGGTGGGTAGCCGACGGCACCCAGCCAGTCGGCGCGGTTGCTGGCCTCGTTGAGCTGTTGCAAGGTGCCGGTGCTTTGCCAGTGGGCAAACCAGTAGTACACCGCCGACGAGGGCGGAAAACAAGCTGGCAGGCTGCGCCATTGGCAAGGCTGCCTTGGCTGAACTTTGCTCACTGAACAGATTTACTGAACCGCTTCCACCTTAAGCAGGCAGATTTCATTCCCTCACTGCCCCTCTCAGGATTGTCCATCAAAACGAGTACTAAATTTTAGGACAAGACATCAGGCCGACCTGTAATTCTGATCATGCCGGTGGCCTCAACTCGGGACGCATGCTGGTCAGTTCGTTGCGGGCAGAATCAACACGGGCACGGGACTGCGCAGCAGCACCCGGGCCGTTACGCTGCGGTGAAACAAGCTACCCAGAAAGCTGCGCGGGCGGGCGATCAGCACTACGAGGTCATAGTCGGCGGGCTGGGCCAGTTGCAGAATTCCCTCGGCAGGGTCCTCAGCCACCTGACTGGCGCCCAGTACGGGGGTCGGCAGGTCTACCGTCAGGCCGGTGCGTACCACCAATGCCAGGGCCCCGGCCAATGCGGCTGGGTCGGGTTTGGGCGCCACGTGTAACACGGTTAGCTCGGCATGCAGCGCGGTCAGTATCTGCCGGGCTGGGCCGGCGTAGGGCCCCAGGCTGAACGGCTCGCCGTCGGCGGCCAATAGCACCCGCCGCGGCAGGGAGTTGGCCGTCACGTTGTGTGGTACTACAAGCAGGGGGCGCGGGCTGGTGCGCAGTATGTCGAGGGCAGTGGTGTGTACCATCACTTCGGGAATGTCCTCATAGTCGGGGCGGCCCAGCACCACCAGGGCCGGGTGGTGGCGCGTTATAGCATCCGCCACGGCGTCGGCTACTTGGCCGTGGCCCACTTCGGCCACCACGGGCACCGCCAGGTTGCCAGCCAGCCGATTCATTACCAGGTCAATGGCTTCCCGGTTGAGATTAGAAAGGCCGCTGATGAACCGCTCGGGGTCGAGCAGAGCGTCGCGGCGCACGTGGAGCAGCACCAGGCGGGCTCCGAGCGGCTCGGCCAGATTGGTTGCATAGTCGAGGGCGCGGTCGGCCGCTTTAAAAAAGTCGGTGAGCACAAGCAGTGTAGAGGTCATGGCAAAGGCAAAATGGTACCGGCAAGAAGCACACGCGTCCCGCTACAGCCCATGCGCGAGGTCAGGTGGATCCCTGATTTTGATCATAGGCAGGGTAGCTGATTTTCCGGAATGTTGTGCCGGACCGGCCAGACTGGCCATTCGCCTCCCCACCCGGAGTTGGCGCTGACACGCCGCCGCGGCCCTTGTCAATCAACGCTACCGCCCCTGAGGAGATGGTAACGCTACGTTTCTCTTTTGCATGGATATTACCGTTTTCAGTGCCTACGCTTTCGAGCGCCCCTACCTCACGCAGGCCGCCGCCGCCGACGGCCACGAGTTGCACTTTGTGGACGCTCCCCTAACCCTGGCCACGGCCGGACAGGCAGCGAGCAGCCCCGCCGTGGCTATTTTCGTCAACGATGATGCTTCGGTGCCAGTGCTGGCGCGGCTGTGGGAAGTGGGCGTGCGCTACCTGCTGGTGCGCGCCGCCGGCCACGACCAAGTGGATTTGCTAGCCGCCCACCGGCTGGGGCTGCGCGTGGCCAACGTGCCGCACTACTCGCCCTACGCCATTGCCGAGCACGCGCTGGCCCTTATGCTGGCCCTCAACCGCCAGCTGCGGCAGGCCAGGGCGCAAATGATTCGCGGGGATTTTCGGCTCGATAACCTCGTGGGCTTCGACCTGCATGGCAAAACCGTGGGCATTGTCGGGTGCGGCACCATCGGCGCTACGCTGGCGGGGCTGCTGCACGGCTTCGGCTGCCGCCTGCTGGGCCACGACATCCAGCCCGACCCGGCCCTGACCCGGCGCTACGAACTGGAATACGTTGCCCTGGACACGCTCTGCGCCGAATCCGATATTATTTCGCTGCACGCCCCGCTCACGCCCGCCACCTACCACATTATCGACGGGCCGCGACTGGCGCAAATGAAACGGGGCGTGATGCTCATCAACACCGGCCGGGGGGCGCTGCTCGATACGCAGGCGGCGCTGGCGGCCCTCAAATCGGGCCAACTCGGCTACCTGGGCCTGGACGTGTACGAGCACGAAAAGGGGCTGTTCTTCAACGACCACTCTCAGCAGCCTTCCCAAGATGGCCTGCTGACCCAGCTGCTGGCCTGCCCCAACGTGCTGGTTACCGGCCACCAGGGGTTTCTCACCCAGGAGGCCCTGACCAATATTGCCTCCACCGCTCTGGCTACGCTGGGCTACTGGCTCGACGGGCAAACGCCGCCCAACGAGCTGCTTCCGGCTCCCGCAGTCCTGGTCGAGACGCCAGTCTGAGGGCGCGCCCGGTGCCCGCTTTTTTGCTCGCTGGCCCTGCGTACCAGGCCCCGAACCCGGCCCCACGCTATAGTATAGCCCCGTTGAAACCTGTTCAAAGCGCCGGCGCACAGCGCCGAAATAGCCGCTTGATTTTAGGCCCTTAACGTGTGAATCCATGCGTTAAGGGCCTTTTATGCAAACTCCCTGCCCCGCTGCTACTGGTGCCGCCTACCAATGCGCGTAGCGCAGCTTGTCGGGCTGCACCACCCGGATGTGGCCCGGGGTCAGCTCTATCAGGCCATTCTGGTTGAACTCGCTTAGCGTGCGAATCAGCGACTCGGGCGCCGTGCCCACCATGGCCGCCATGTCCTCGCGGGAGAGTTGGATAGTGGCTTCCGGGTCGGCGGCGGTGGGCTCGTACAGGCGCAGCAGGGTTTCGGCCACGCGGCGGCGCAGCGAGCTGTAGGCCATCACCAGCAGCTGCTGCTCCCGCTCGCTCACACGGCCCGCCAGCAGCCGGATGAACTGCTCGCCCACGGCGGCGTTGCGCAGTAGCAGCTGCGAAAAATCGTCCGGCGCGATATAAACCAGCTCCGAATCGTCGACGCCACGGCCGAGTCGGTGTGCAGCGTCTGGCCCAGCAGGGCCAGGTAGCCGAAGAACTCGCCGGGGCCGTAGAAACCGGTAATCAGCTCCTTGCCGGCCTCCGTGGTTTTCACGGTTTTCACGCGGCCGCTCTGCACGAAATACACCCGCGCGGGCTCATCGCCTTCCAAGTAAATATCCTGCTTGCGGCGCACCGGGTGGGCCTTGCGCTCCACCGTCAGGCCGTCCAGACTGCCCACGGCGCGGGCATCGTCGAGAAACGCGTGCAGGCCGCCGGCCTGCAGGTCGTAGTCGGGTTGCAGGTGCTGAAACCGGTCGAGGCGGCCACTGACGGCGCTGAGCAGCTCGGTTTCGCTGAACGGCTTGGTCAGGTAGTCGTCGGCGCCCAGCTCCATGCCCCGGCGCTGGTCGGCGCGCTCGGTTTTGGCGGTCAGGAAAATGAACGGCACGCCCGCCAGCTGCGGGTTCTGGTTGAAGATGTGCAGCACCCCGAAGCCGTCGAGCACCGGCATCATGATGTCGCAGATAACCAGGTCGGGCCGGTCGGCCAGGGCGTTTTCCACCCCCGTTTTACCGTTAACGGCCGTGCGCACGGTGTAGCCGGTGAGCGTGAGCAGCTCGGCCGTGTTCTCGCGGATGAAGGCATCGTCCTCAATGAGCAGAATCGTTTTCATAGGGAATGGTGACAGTGACGGTGGTGCCCTGACCCAAAGTGCTGCGCAAGGCAATGGTGCCCCCCATCAGCTCCAGGTACTTGGCAATAATGTAGAGGCCCAGCCCGGTGCCGGGCACGGTACTAACGCTGCGGGCCCGGAAAAACCGCTCGAACAAATGCGTCTGGTCTTCCTCGGAAATGCCCACGCCCTGGTCTTCCACGCTCAGCACCAGCTGCTGGCCGGGGCAGTTGGCCCGCACTGTAACCACCGCGTTGTCGCCCGAATACTTGAGGGCGTTGGAGAGCAGGTTGACCAGAATTTTGCGCAGCAACGAGGCGTCGAGGTGCACCGGGCCGTCCCACTCTACCAGTTGCACGATGGTTTGGCCGGGCTTGCGCAGGCTCTCCACGTCGGCCAGGGTTTCGGTGAGCAGCGCGGCCAGATCGAAAGTGGTGGCCTGCGCCGCCATCATGCCTTCCTCAATGCGGCCGACGGAGAGAAACTCCTCCAGGATGGCGTTCAGGTGGTTGACGGAGGCTTCGATGCGCCCCAGGTGGCGCGCGCGCTGGGCCTGCTGGTCGGTGCCGGGGTACTTGCCGATGAGCGCAGCCGAGGTGAGCACGGCCGTGAGCGGGGTCCGGAACTCGTGCGAAGCCATGCTCACGAAGCGCGACTTGAGCTCGCCCAACTCGCGCTCGGCGGCCAGGGCCTGGGCCAGTTCGGCCTGGCGCTGCTCCAGCTGCTCCATGGTC
>NZ_NIRR01000038.1 GCF_002204745.1 Hymenobacter amundsenii | reverse complement strand
GCGAAAGGCCATAGATAAACGGGGGCAAACCCGTGCGACTAGACATCGGGCAATGAAGATGCGAAGTAATACAGATTACCGGTAAATAGGTATACCAGGCCTGTGGTCGGATGGCTAACGGCCCCGCCCGTGAGGGACAAACCAACAGGTGCCAACCTTGTTATTCTGCGCTCCCCACCCTTTTCGTGAACGTATCATCGCAAGTTGTTAGCCCTCGCTATTGTGGCGAAAATCATAGAAAGCGCGGGTGGTTAAATCGTAACAGATGGACCAATAGGCACTTCCTCCGTCGTGGGTCCAGACGGCTTCCCGCAACCAGAAGGGTACGCTTCCCGGGGGTTCTTCCCGCTGTTCAAGGAACAGGTTGATGAACAGGCAGCGGTGGCCTTCGGGGTTGAAAAACCCGTAGTATTGCCGTCGGTATTGGGCCAGGTGCTGCTGGATAAGGGCCGGGTACTGCGCGTAATACGCGTGTTCCGGTTGCGCGTTGACCCGGGCCAGCGACACCCGGCGCAGGCCTTTTTCGGCGGTTCGTGCGTCGCGGGGCGTGGGGGTAAAGCGCCCGGGCGGTGGCGCGAGGGCCGCCAGCCGAGGCGGCAAGGTGGCCACTGCCGGAAACAAGGCATACTCCGCCCGGCGCCGGCGGTAGGGTGCCGCGATGGTGTCGGAAATGGAAAGAAGGGGCCGCGCCGTTCCCGGAAGGGCTGGCAAACCAACAAGGAGCAGTAAGCTGAAAAGCAGCCGGGTGTAAAGACGCATTAGAAGGGATGCAAACCGAAAAGCCCCACAAGAGTAGCTGAGAGGTTTGGTAATTATAAGCTCCTTCCGGTAAACAGAGCGCGTTTACCTTCGGACCGTTTCGCTACATGCTGCCTCGGCCGCTGCTGTACCTAGTGAAGCACCCTTGGTCCGAATTAAGAGCCTATACCGCGCTTGGGCCATCCCATTTAGAAAGCGACCCGTATCCCCAGCATCGTCCAGCGATGCCAGCGGGCCCCGCTGAATTCCGGCGAAATGCCTGTAAGCGAACCTTCCAGGCGAAAGCCGGCGTAGCCCAGCCCCAGCGTAGCCGTGCTGCGGGCGACAGTCCGCCGGACGGCCGCGGCGGAAAGCACGTACGGGTTGTTACGGTTGAACAGCCCGCCCTGCAGCGTGGCGTTGTAGCCCACCACCCGGCCTTCCACCTGCGCCTCCCCGTAGGCCTGCACCTGGCGCTGCCCAACCCGGCTGGTCCGGTTAACCACGCCCAGCGTCGCCAAAGCGGGCTGCAGCACCCCCAGCCGCAGCGTTGCGCCGACACCGGCATAGGTCTGCAGGGTACCCAGCGAGGCACTAGCCGCACCATTCACCTCCAGGCCGCGACCAACGGCTAGCAACTGCTTTTCCAGCCGGGCTTCGTAGCCCAGCACCACGTCGGTCTGCACCTGATAGTCCCACCCGCGCGGCGTGGGGGCCCCTAGCAGCTCGTGAATCTTGGTTTGAAAGCCTTTGGCCCCGGCCGCCGGCCCCAGAACGCCCACGTTGAAGGCCGTGGTTACGCGCAGGCGCCGGGTGGGGTGGCTGGCCACGCGCAGCAGGTCAGCGTAAATGTAGGAAGCGTAGGGTCGGTCGCCGACCCGAATGAAGGGGTCCTGAATGCGCAGGGGCGTGAAGCCATCGTAGTGCAATTGGATGCCGTGGTGCAGGATACTGCCCGCCGGTACCAATCCGAGAATACGGTTAACCGGCGAATGCTGCAGCGCGGGGCTCACCAGTAGCAGTGTCATGCCCTGCGTGAAGTAGTAATCCGTGCGCAGAAAGGCATCGTTGGCAAAGGTGTAGGCAATCAGGTGGTCACTGCTCACCCGGGTGCTATCCGATTGAGCGTGAACAAGGAGAGGCAACAACCCCAGAAATAAGACAATAGTGAACTGAAAGCGCATGAATAGAAACAGCAGAGACATTCCACCTACGCAGTTACTTCCGTAAGTGGGTTGCCGCCAGGGCTGTTTCAGCCTTTTCCGGTGTTGCGTAGATTGTGCGGGCACCACCTGGCCGAGCCACTTACACCCCGCTCAACTTCCGCCTCCCTTCCCGCCTGCGCCTGTATTACCACGCCGAGTTGCCAGCTGTCCGCGCCGCCACTAGCCGCCAAAATCTGAGGGCATCCTTCGCCCACCTCGAACGTGCCCACATCCTGGGCCAGCGCCAGGCGCTACCGCACACCCACCCGCACCTGCTGCGCGTGAATGGGGGAGGAGCACCCCTGTAGACCCGTCTGGTGGTCAACCGCTACTTACAACACGCCTCACCCCTGGCCATAGGTCAGCTCCAGACAGGGGTTTGACTTTCCACCTAGCATCGAGCCTTCCACGCATGGCTTGCACGACAGCCACCCTTTCAGCAAATACTGGAAAGTGAAGCCATTTTAAAAGTAACAGTTCCTGCAGGCCATTAATGGCCTGCAGGAACTGGGTTTGATTTCCACTTCTTGGGAGCGAGAGAACACCTCAATGGCCTGACTGCCGGCCAATTTCAATGGCGGCGCGGCTGTTGTCCTCCGGCCGGCGGTCAACGAGCAGCAGATCTGGGTCGATGACGGCTTTTTGCGGAACGGCGGGCACGATTACCTTCAGGACTTTGCGGGGGCCTGTCACCACCACCCGCTGGCGGTACAGCATCTGATTGGCCGTGCCGTACAGCGCCACGTCGATGTAGTCGTGCAAAGGCGCTTCGGTTTCCTTGCCCAGCTCGTTGGCGTAGCGCTTGTGCGCTTCCAGTTGGATAATGGCCTGGTAGCGGCCGTCGGGGAGCTTCTGGTAGGCGACTTCCTGCACCTGATTATCGTAGAGCGTGATGCGCTTGAGCTGGTCCTGCACGAAGTAGTGCAGCGAGTCGGGGGCAGCCCGCAGCAGGTAGCCGTACAAGTTCTCGGAGTTGGGGTAGGGCGCGGGGCGGCCCTGGTAGTCGCGCATGAACTGGGCCAGCGCGCTGTGGAGGCGTTGTTCGCCCAGGTAGCTGCGCAGCGAGTACAGGGCCAGCGAGCCTTTGGCGTAGTGGATGTGGGGCTGGTCTTCGTTGTAGAGCAGGGGCAGCTCGCGTACCTTCTCGGAAGCCCGGCCGCGCAGGTAAAAATCGAGGGCGTAGCGCCGCAGCGTCAGCACCCGCGCCGGGCCGTAGAGTTGTTCCAGCATCAGCACCGAGAGATATTCCGACACCGACTCCGACAGGAAGGTAGCGCCCTGCACGGCCGCTCCGGTAACCTGGTGGCCCCACCACTGGTGGGCCATTTCGTGGGCCACCACGCGGTAGGTACGGTCTACGTCGTGGTCTTCGGGGCTGGGCTGGGCGATGAAGCCGAGGCCTTCGGAGTAGGGCATGGTGCCCGGAAAGGCCTGGGCAAACTGCTGGTAGCGCGGAAACTCGATGATGCGGGCCTGCTGCTGGGGGTAGGCCCCGAACTGCTGGCCGTAGTAGGCCACCGACGCGCGCATCGAGCGCATCATGCGGCCCACGTTGTAGGGGTGGGCGGCATGGTAGTAGATTTCCAGGTCCACGCCGTTCAGCTTTTCGCGCCGCACCTGGTAGCGGGCCGAGGTGATGGAGTAGAAGTTGAGCACCGGCGCGGCCAGGCGGTAGTGGAAGTAGCGGCGGCCGTGCTGCTGCCATTCCTTCACCAGGGCCCCGGGGGCCACGGCAATCTGGTCGGGGCTGGTGCTCACGGTGGCTTCGAAGCGCAGGCGGTCGGCGTCGGTCGAAATGTAGGTGTTGGCGTAGGCGGCGCTGTCGCGCTGCGGAGCCATGCGGGGCCGCTCGGGCAGGTTGAATTTAGCCCGGTCGGTAGCGCTTTCCAGTTCCAGATTGCGGGTATAGCCGATGGTGGGTGCCAGCTCGAAGTTGTTGAGAAAGGTGCCGTTGCCGTTGATCAGGGGGCGGGAAACCTTGTTTTCGAAGCCCCGGGCGCGGTAGTGGGCTGAGTAGCTCAGCACGAGCGAGTCGCCGGGACCCAGGGCCGGCCGCAGGGCGAAGCTGCGGAAGCGCAGGCGCTGGTCGTCGAGCACGGGTCGGGCGCCGGGAATTCGGAACCGGTAGTCTTCCAGGTAAGAGCCATAGGATAGGCGCAGGGTGTCGAGCGGGCGGCTGGTTTTGTTAACGAGCGTCAACTGGCCTTGCACCTGCACGGCTCGGGCTTCAGGCGTGAGGGCTACCTGCAGGCTCACGGCCGTCACGCGGGGCTGGGGCGCCCGCTCGTAGCGCTTGTACTGCTTTTCGTAGTCGGCTTGTACTTGCTGCTCGCCGGCCGCCGTGGCGTAGTCGTTGCGCACGTTGGTATTGTAGTGAATCCAGCCGCCCAGGCCCAGCCAGGCCAGCAGGCCGGTGGCAGCCATTGCCCGCAGCACCGGGGTGAAGCCCTGCCGCAGCTGCGAACCGCTGAAGGCCCCGCCCACGGCCCGGCCCCGCACCCACAGCCCGGCCGTGAGGGCCGCCAGCAGCACCGTAAAGGCCGCCCAGTACAGCTTAAACCACACGATGCTTTCGGCAAAAGGCCCGAAGCCGTTCATGTCGGAGTAGGTGAAGGCGGGGGTGTCGGCGAAGCGCAGCAGGTTGTTGTTCCAGTCCAGGGCCGCGCCACTGATGCTTTGGAACAGGATGATGGCCACCGTCAGGCCGTACGCCAGGAACTTGTTGCGCAGCAGCACGTGCAGAAACACCGTGCCCACGGCCACCATCACGTACCGGGTGAACTCAATGCCGAACACGGCTTTCCCGTACAGGCTCCACTCGAAGTTGGTGTAGCCCTGCAGCGCCTGCGCCGCCACGCACACCAGCACCCCCACGCTCGTCAGCAGGGCCGCAATGAACACCAGGGCCAGCATCTTGGCCGCGTAGGGCACCCAGGAAGGACGCGGCGAAGCGTCGAGGATGCCGTCGAGGCGGGCGTCCTGCTCTTTCCACACCAGCACCCCGCCGTAGTACACCAGCACGGCTATCACAAACAGCCCATACGTGCCGTTAATCAGGTCGAGCATGGTGTAGGTAACGGGGAAGAAGTGTCCGCCTTCCCGCTCCGAGGCCGTGGCCGCGATGCTGAGCAGGTTCACCACGCCCAGCCCGAGCAGTAGCCAGAACGGTACGCTCTTGAGAATGCCCAGCAAGTCCAGCCGAACCTGCTGCGTGAGCTGCACCAGGGCCGCGCCGCGGTCGTGCCGGGGCTGCACCCGGGGCCGGGGCGTGGGAGTTGAGGTCCGCACCGGAGCCGGGGCGTCGGCCAGCCGGCGCTTTTTGGCGGTGCCGGTCGAGGTGGTGAAGGAGAACACGCCGTGGGTCAGGCCCATCAGGGCGCCGGCAATGCCGAGCCACACCAGCCGGTTGGTGAACAGCGGTCCGGCCAAAGCTAGCACCTGGGTGTTTTTTTCCGATACCGTCCAGTACTTGGTCAGGGCGTGAAGGGTGCGCAGGCCGAAGGGGTCGAGCAGCAGCACGCTGGCCGGCGTTTCCAGGTTGGGCGTGAGCAGGCCCACCAGCAGAAAGCCCACCAGCAGGCCCAAGGCCGCGATAAAGGCGTACACCGTGTTGCGCGTCAGCACCGTGAGGCAGTAGATGATGGCGCCGGCCAGCACCACGTTGGGCACGATAAACAAGCCAAAGGCCTGCAGGTAGGGCGCCAGCTCAAACGAACCCACCCGGGCCTGGTCGCTGAGCGGCGTGCCCAGCACAATGGCCAGCAGCACGCCTAGCAGGGCCAGCACGGCCACCAGCACGCCGCCGACAAAGCGGCCCCAGAGGTAGCCGCCCTTTTCCAGCGGCGCGGCGTACAGCACCGGCGCGTAGCCCGAACCCGAGTCGCGGGTGGCCGTGCTGGCCATGATGGCGGTGATGAAGAGCAGGCACAGCATGGTCATGGCCCCGGCCCGGCTCAGGATGGCAAAAGGGGCGTTGACGTGCAGGTTGCGCAGGTCCTGGCCCATCTGCAGGTTGGGCCAGAGCATGGCCAGAAACGTCATCCCGAAGGTGACGGCGAGGAAGATGTACGTGAGCGGGTGCTTGCGCCAGGTGGCCAGCTCGAAGCGAAGGAAGGCAGTGAACATGAGCGGGCGGGCTTAGGCGTGGACGAGAATTGACTGTGCGGCTTTCCCTTGGATGGTGGAGAAAAACACGTCTTCGAGGCTGGGCTCCACGGCCTGGAAGCCGGCGGCCCCCAGCTCGTCGCCCACCACGTGCAGCAGCGGCTGCCCGGCCAGCAGCTTGGTCGATATCACGGCGTATTCCTGCTGGTACTCGGCCAACTCAGCCTTCTCAATGGTGCGCTCCCAGACGCGGCCCTTCAGTGCGTGCATGGCGGCCTGGGGCTGCCCGGCAAACAGCACCCGCCCTTCGTTGATGATGGCCATGTTGCGGCACAACTCGCGCACGTCGTCGACGATGTGCGTGCTCAGAATGACGATGATATTTTCGCCGATTTCGCTCAGCAGGTTGTAGAAGCGGTTGCGCTCGCCGGGGTCGAGGCCAGCCGTGGGCTCGTCCACGATGATGAGCAGCGGGTTGCCGATGAGGGCCTGGGCAATGCCGAAGCGCTGCTTCATGCCGCCCGAAAACGTGCTGATGCTGCGCTTGCGCACCTCGTAGAGATTGGTTTGCTCGAGCAGGGCCTTCACCGTCTCGCGCCGCTCGCCGCGGTGTACGATGCCTTTCACCACGGCCATGTGGTCGAGTAGGTCTTCGGCCGACACCCGCGGGTACACCCCAAACTCCTGGGGCAGGTAGCCCAGCACCCGGCGCAGGGCCATCTGGTCGTGCAGCGCGTCGATGGCGTCGAGGTGGATGCTGCCGCTGTCGGGGGCCTGCAGCGTGGCAATGGTGCGCATCAGCGAGCTTTTGCCGGCGCCGTTGGACCCGAGCAGCCCAAACATGCCCTGCGGGATGGTCAAATTCACGTTGTCGAGGGCCTTCACCCCGTTGGGGTAGGTTTTCGACAGATTTTTGATAGTCAGTTCCATAGTGCAGGTCGGGAGTGAAAGGGTGGTGTCGCGGCAGCTGCCACGCGCTTTTCTGGGACAAACATCCTCCACTCCGAGCCGCCCCGCAAGGTGAAATGAGTAAGTGGTAGCCGCCAGCGAGAATCCGGTACGGGTGGGCGAGCGGCAAGAGCAATGTGAGCTAAAAAAGAACGTCATGCTCATCTGGCGTCCGCTTGTCGACGCATCTCTACCGGGGGAGTGATCCAATCGATGGAGTTACTTCCTCGGTAGAGATGCGTCGGCTGCGCTCAGCATGACGTTCTGAAGAGCCTATTAGCTATTCCGTTCACGCCCCGAACCGCTTCATCAGCTCGTCCTTTTTGCGGCGGGACACTTCGATAATGGAGTCGTCGCTGAGCTGCACGTAGCCGCCGCTGCCCTTGATGTAGCGCTTCACATGGGCCGCATTGATGAGGTGGGACTGGTGAATGCGGATGAAGCCGTAGTCGCTGAACAGCTCCTCGTATTCCTTCAGCGTGCGGCTGACCAGGATTTTCTCCTTGCCTTCGAGCACGAACAGCGTGTAGTTGTCGTCGGCCTGGCAGCGCACCACGCGGGCCACGTCCACGACCTCGAAGCCCTGCATGGTGGGCAGCACCACCTTGCCCGCCGGGCCGTTGCGCTCGCGCAGGTTGTCCTGAAACGTGTGCAGCTGGGCGGCCACGGGGGCTTGCTGGCGCTGGGCTTTCGCCACGGCCTCGCGCAGCTCGGCCACGCCCACGGGCTTGAGCAGGTAGTCGAGGGCACAAAACTTGATGGCCCGCAACGCATACCGGTCGTGGGCGGTGGTGAAGATGATGTCGAATGAGGCCGTGCCCAGCATGTCGAGCAAATCGAAGCCCGAGCCCAGCGGCATTTCCACGTCCAGAAACAGCAGGTCGGGCGTTTGCTCGCGCAGCAGCTGCAGGCCTGCTTCCGCCGAAGCCGCTTCGCCGATGATGGTCACGTCGGGGCAGTAGTGCTGCAGCAGGTTCCGCAGCGCCTCGCGGGTGTTGGTTTCGTCGTCGATGAGGATGGTGCGGGTCACGGGCAGACGCGTGGGAAAGATGGACAATCAGGAGTGCAGGCGCGGGATGCGGACCACCACGCGGGTGCCCTGGGGCAGGGAATCCGAACTGCCCAGGTCTGTGATAACGACGGTGATGGGGCGGTGTGCCTGCCGGTTCAGCAGCGCAATCCGTTCCTCCATAATGGCCGAGCCCCGGGACGGGTAGCCCGCGTGGTTGCCCGGCTGCCCGGCCGCGCGCTGGCGGCCCACCCCGTTGTCCTGCACCACGGCCACCAGGTAATCGGCTTCCCGGGTCAGGCGCACCTCGATGTGGCCCCGGCCGGCTTGGTGGGCCAGGCCGTGCCACACGGCATTCTCCACGAAGGGGTGCAGGAGCATGGCGGGAATCTCCTCGTCCAGCAGGGCATCGTCGGCCGCTACTTGGTAGGTGAACTGCCCCTCAAAGCGCAGGGCCTCCAGCTCCAGGTAGCTGCGCAGCATGCTCAGCTCGGCCCGCACCGGGAGCAGCGGCTGGCGCGACTGCTCCAGAATCAGCCGCATCAGCCCGCCGAACCGGGTGAGGTAGTGCTGCGCGGCCTCGGCCTGCTGCCGCAGGATGTAGTTCTGAATGGACTGCAGGGAGTTGAAGATGAAGTGCGGGTTCATCTGGGCCAGCAGGGCCCGCTGCTCGGTTTGGGCCAGGCGCAGCCGCACCTGCTGTCCTTGGCGCCACTGCCAGCCACCCCACAGGGCGCCACCCGTCAACAGGAGCCCGCCCGCCGTCCAGCCCAGCCACTGCCAGCTAACCGGCTGCTCTTTCGGCAGGCGCCGGATGCCCTGACTTGTGACGAACACCCAGCTGTGGGCATCCTCGCCGACAAACGCGACGGCGGTGCCGCGCAGGGCCGTTACCGGCTCCAGGCGACCACCGGCGTAGCGCAACGCGCCGGCACTGGTCGCAATCCAGAAGTCACTCCCGGGTGACTGGTAAAGCGCCGTAATGTGCTTGCTGGGCAGTCCCTGCGCGTAGCTGATTTCCCGAAATTCAGCCCCTTCGTACACCAGCAGCCCTTCGCGCGTGCCCACCCATACCTGGCCGCTGGCATCCTGGGCGAGTGCCGTAACGGTGTCGTTGCTCAAGCCGTTGCGGGTGGTGAACTGGGTTTTCCTGGTACCCTCACGGAGCCAGAGGCCCCGCTGGGCGGCTTCCCATATCCTTCCCTGCTGGTCAACTAGAACTGCCCCCCCGGCAGGCCATTCGCGCTCGTTCCGCCCGGTGACACCAAGAGGGAGCAACACCAGAAAAACCAACCACGCCAGCAAGCGCAGTACTATCACGTATATGCCCATCGGCTAAAAGTAGGGTAATTAGGCACAACCTGTTCTGCCTGAAAGCACTATCGGCGCGGCAACAGAAGAAGTGGGATACTCCTCGTACTTATATAGAAGGCGTCGAATGTTTGGATACCAGCGCACTAGGGTTTACGCGATGCTAAAAGCAGGCAATAAAGCAGAAAAGCTAGGCAGCAGCTGTTTGCTAAGCCTGCGGTTGTTGCGGGTAATGACGGAGACTCTCGCCAGGAACTGAACCCACGACCATCGGGACCATATGCAAACTGCCGCACAGGTTTCACTGCTGCGTCTGCACCACTTGCGCGCTCGATTGAGGAAGGAAGACAGTGTAGGGTTGCAAGCTAAAGTCGTAGGGGCCCGTCATCCTGTGGTAACACTGGAACGCTCGTAATTCTGAACACAGCGTGTTTACCTTCGGACCATTTAGGTGAACGAGCAGCCGGCCCGACCTCGGCGGCGTCAAAGCACCGTGGCAAACGGGCTGAATAAGATAAATAGCTCAAGCACGCCGCAGTAGACTTGTTCGCGTGGGAATCTTGCCAGCCTTGCGCGCCCCTTCCGGCGATGCCTGACCGGGCAGGGTCGTACGGGCTTTGGGAACGTGATGGGTACCCGCATGCGGCCAAGGAATGCTTCCCGGCCAAGGGTACTGGCGCGTAATACTCGATGGAGCCAGCTACCTATTATAACTCTTATAAGAGGATTAGTAGCGTATCTTGCATGTAAATCAGGCATCTACAATCATCAAAGTGCTGATTTATTTTGTATTTAAAACAGACGTGCCAGTCTTTTGAGGATCAGCGCGCTGTTTGCTTAACGGCGCCGTTTGCCAAGCAGCGCCGTTAATTACCTGAAGCCTTGCCGGTCACCACGGCCCCCCATGAAAGAAAGCGAAAAGCGGTACCGGCGCCTGATTGAAGCCAGTCAGGATTTGCTGGTTACAGTGAGCCTGCAGGGCCACATCATCGACACCAACGAGGCCGCGGTGAAAATCACGGGCGTCGCCCGCGAGACCCTGATGGGCTCGGACTTCTTTCAGTACTTCACGGAGCCGGAGCAGGTGCGCAAAGTATACCAGGAAGTGGTGGCCAGCGGAGCCGTGAGCAACGTGCCGTTCACGCTGTGCCACACCAACGGCGCGCTCACGGAGGTGCTGTTCGACGGCTCGGTGTACAAAGGCGATGCCGGCGAGCTGCTGGGCGCGGTCATTGTGGCCCGCGAAATCGCCGAAAAGAAGTGGGCCACGGAGCTGGGAATTGCCAACAAGGAACTCGCCTTTCAGCACCACGAAAAAGAAAAGCGGGCCGACGAACTCAGCATTGCCAACGAAGAGTTGGCCTTTCAGAACGACGAGAAAGAGAAACGAGCGCAGGAGCTCAGCGTGGCCAACGAAGAGTTAGCCTTTCAGAACGATGAGAAAGAAAAACGCGCCCAGGAGCTGAGCATTGCCAACACCGAACTCGCCTTCCAGAACAATGAGAAGGAGAAACGCGCCCAGGAATTGAGCATCGCCAACACCGAGCTAGCTTTTCAGAACGATGAAAAGGAGAAGAGGGCCGCCGAGCTCGGCATTGCGAACAAGGAATTAGCTTTTCAAAACGACGAGAAAGAAAAACGCGCGCAAGAGCTGAGCATCGCCAACGAAGAGCTAGCATTTCAGAACAATGAGAAGGAAAAACGGGCCGAAGAGTTAAGCATTGCCAACACCGAACTGGCGTTCCAGAACGACGAGAAGGAAAAGCGCGCGGCCGAGCTCAGCATTGCCAACATTGAGCTGGCGTTCCAGAACGACGAGAAGGAAAAGCGGGCCGCCGAGTTGGTGCTGGCCAACAAGGAACTAGCTTTTCAAAACGACGAAAAGGCAAAGCGGGCGGCCGAGTTGCGCATTGCCAACTACGCCCGTGGCCTGATTGAAGCCAGCCGCGACCCGTTGGTGACCATCAGCCCGGAAGGTAAAATCACAGACATGAACCAGGCCACGGTCAACATCACGGGCCTGGACCGCGCGCAGCTGAGTGGGTCTGATTTCTTCGTGTACTTCACCGACCCGCAGATGGCGCGCGAAGTGTACCAGGAGGTGTTTGCCAAGGGCACCGTGGCCGATTCGCCGCTCACCCTCCGGCATAAAGACGGCAAGCTGACCGACGTACTGTTCAATGGCTCGGTGTACAAGAACGACGAGGGCGAAGTGTTAGGCGTGGTGGTGGTGGCGCGCGACGTAACCGACCAGAAACGCATCGCCACCGAGCTCACCGAAGCCAAAATTGCGGCCGAGCTGGCCACCGTGCTGGCCGAGGAGGCCCAGGCCAAGGCCGAAGATGCGGTGAAGGCCAAGCAGCAGTTTTTGAGCAACATGAGCCACGAAATTCGCACGCCCATGAACGCCATCATCGGCTTCACGAAAGTGGTGCTAAAAACCGAGCTCAGCGACAAGCAGAAAGAATACCTGACGGCCATCAAGCTCAGCGGCGATACGCTCATTGTGCTCATCAACGACATCCTGGACCTGGCCAAGGTGGACGCGGGCAAGATGACCTTCGAGCAGATTCCCTTCAAGCTTGCGGCCTCGGTGACGGCCATGGTGCACCTGTTTGAAACCAAAATCCAGGAAAAAAACCTGGCCCTGGAGATGGACTACGACACCCGGATTCCGGAGGTGCTCATGGGCGACCCCGTGCGCCTACACCAGATTATTCTGAACCTGGTGAGCAACGCCGTCAAGTTTACGAGCGAAGGAACCATCACGGTGGGCGTGCGCCTGCTGGTGCAGGACAAGGAGAAAGTCATCCTGGAGTTTGCCGTGACGGACACCGGCATCGGCATTGAGGAGGCCAAGCTGGACACCGTGTTCGACAATTTTCAGCAGGCTACCAGCGGCACCAGCCGCCTGTACGGCGGCACGGGCCTGGGCCTGGCCATTGTGAAAAACCTGGTGGAGCCGCAAGGTGGCACGGTCAACGTGCGCAGCAAGGAGGGCAAGGGCTCCACGTTCAGCTTCATTCTGAGCTTCCCCAAAACCACCGAAAAAGCTGCCGCCGACCTCGGCCTGCACATCGACCTGGAAGCGGGATTTAAGAACGTGAAGGTGCTGGTGGTGGAAGACATTGCCCTGAACCAACTGCTGATGAAGACGCTGCTCGAGGACTTTGGCTTCGCGATGGAGGTGGCCGGCAACGGCAAAATAGCCGTCGAGATGCTGCGCACTACCCCGTTCGACATTGTGCTGATGGACCTGCAGATGCCCGTGATGAACGGCTTCGAGGCCACGGAGTACATCCGCAACGAGCTGCACCTAAAGGTGCCCATCATTGCCCTGACGGCCGATGTGACGACCGTGGACGTGGCCAAATGCAAAGCCGCGGGCATGAACGACTATATCTCCAAACCCATCGACGACAAGCTGCTCTACAGCAAAATCATCAAGTTTCTGAAGCAAGCCAGTAGTCATGCGCCCGCCGCAGAGGACTTGGAGGGCGAGCTGCAAGCCCCCCCTTTTACGTGCGTGAACTTCGATTACCTGAAACGCATCACCAAGAGCGAGATGCGCATGGCCGAAATGATTCGCTTGTACCTACAGGAGATTCCGCAGTTGGTGCAGACCATGAAGAAGTCCATTGCCGAACGGAACTGGATTGGGTTGAAGATGGCGACGCATTCCATCATTCCCACGTTTGCCACCATGGGCATCGACCCGCAATACGAAGACATTGCCAAAGCCATCCAGGCGTTGGCTGTGATTCTCATTCTCAAAGACACCGGGGATTGGGAAAGCGACGAAAGTCAGGCCCGCATCCACACGCTGTTTGGCAAAATAGAAACCGTGTGCGCACTGGCTGCCCGCGAGCTAGAGGAAAAGCTGGGGTTGCTCACGAAAACGGGCCCGTCTGCGAAGACGGTCTTGCACCCCTAAGCGGGCTGACAAGCCAATTAGCTACTTTGGGAGAACGCTCGCGCTTTCCACCGTTTTGCTAAACTTGGACCGGACCGTTAGTTGAATTGCTTGGCGTACTCCAGCACGAGGGAAAGCGTTTGCGGGCCACCTTGCAGCTGGACATCGGTCACAAAAGCCGCTAAATCCGGGTTGGCCGCCACGGCCGCTACGAACGGCGGGTACTGCTCCCGCAGCATGATGCGGGCCGTCACGAAGAGCGAGGTTTTCAACCCAAATAGGCCGTACACGTCCGCTTCGTGCGGCAGTTTCTCGTTGTATTTCGCGATGGCTTCGCGTAAGAGGGCGAGCCGTTGCGGGGCCGTTAATTGCGCCAGGTATTCCTCCTGGGCGATAATCATCTCCACATAGGAGAAGGTGAAGGAATAGGCACCGAGCTCCACATCCTGCGTTTTCCCTGCTAAACAAGCGGGTCGCATGCGCTGGTAGCGTTCCAGCAGCAGGGCGGCGGCCTGGGGGCGTTGCTGCAATTCACCGAAGCCATTGAAGCTGCTTAGGACAGACCGGGCTCCGCGTTGCAGGGAGTTGCTAGCCAGCATATTACCCAATAAAGGATAGTTCAGGCAGGTAGTTACCAAGCCGGCGGTGGAGAGCCGTGGCAGCGTGGCCGCGGGTACTTGGCAGGCCGCTACCATCTCCGCCCCGGTTTGAAAGGTAGCCCAGGCGGGTGTGCCCGGAACGACGGGAAAAACGTAGGTGTCGGCCGGCACGGGCGCGACATAAGGCGCGCAGCCTTCCGGGTCATTCTTCTCACAGGCGGTCAGGGTTAGGAATGCCAGCAGGAAGCGCACGGCCACGAAGAGATAGTGCTTGGTCATGTTGGTAAGGATAGGCATAAAAAAAAGAACCCTCCTATTTCTGAACGCGCCCTGTGCCTGATCAGGACCGTTAAGCGGCCTCTAAAATGAAGTCGGCGGGAATACCCAGGCGCTGGTAGAGGCGCTTGGCCAGGTCCAGGTTGATGCGGCGGCCCTGCAGTACGTCGCTCAGGCGCGAGGCCGGGATGCCCAGCAGCGCGGCCAGGTTCTTCTTGTTGAGCTTGCGCCGGTACATCTCCAGCTCCAGCCGGCCCACCAGCGTCCGGGGCTCGGGCAATTCGTAGCCCTGCCCCTTTTCGTAGGCACTGATGGCGTCGCGCAGTGCCCGCATGGGCGCCAGGTCCGCGGGTTCGTGGTCCATCCAGGCCGTGAACTGGTCCAGGGCCTGTTGGTAGTCGGCTTGGGTGCGAATGTCCATGAGTAAGAAGCGTATAAAATGGGAGAGAAGCAACGGGTGCTCAACGCGGGTGCTCAAACGGTGTCGGCGTCGATGTTGTCGTATTGCTGGTGCGTGCCCACAAAGCGGACGAACACGGTGCGGGTGGCGAAGTGCAGCCGGGCCACCAGGCGGTAGCGGTTGCCCCGGATGTTGAACACGTAGCGCCCGTCGCGGGTGTAGTCGGCCGTGTTGTAGTCGCGGATCACATCCGCGTGCCGGGCCCAGTCGCTTTCCTGTACGAAGGCGTACCAGGCACTCAGCGCTTCTTTCGCATCGGGGTGCTTTTCCCAAAACTCCCGCAGCGGCTTCTGGGAAATGACGACCATACCCAAAGGTACGATGCACATTTCTGGAATTGATAATTTTCTACTGAAATATGTAATTACAGTTTCTGGAAATAAGTTCCCCACTTAGAACGTCTCCTTTTGCTCCAGCAGCATAATCAAGTGAAGATAATCACGGTTACGACAGCCCCGTGATGACGCCGTCGTCGTCGATGTCCATGCCCTCGGAGGCGGGCACGGCCGGCAGCCCGGGCATGCGCAACAGGGAGCCGAGAAGGGGGATGACAAAGCCGGCCCCGGTGGCCAGCTCAAATTCGCGCACCGTCACGCGGAAACCCACTGGCCGGCCGATGAGCTTTTCGTTGTCGGAAAACGACTTCTGCGTTTTGGCCATGCAGATGGGCAGGTGGGCAAACCCCAGCCGGTTGATGCGGCGAATATCGGCTTCGGCTTTGGGCGAGTAATCCACCCCGGCAGCTCCGTAAATCTCCCGGGCAATGGTCTCGATTTTGGCCTTGATGGGCTGGTCCCAGGCGTACAAGGGCCGGAAGCGGTTGGCGCCGCTCGCGATGCTGGCCAGCACGGCCTCGGCCAGCCGGGTGGCGCCGGCGCCGCCCTCGGCCCAGCTGGTGCTCACTACGGCCTGCACCCCCATATTCTGGCACAGGCGCTGCACCAGGGCCACTTCCTCGGCTGTGTCGCTTACGAAGTGGTTGATGGCCACCACGGGCTGAAATCCAAACTTTTGGGCGTTTTCCAGGTGCTTTTCGAGGTTGGCAAACCCCTGCTCGCACCGGGCCAGGTCGGGGGTGTTGATTTCGACGGGCGGGCCCGCCGTGGTGGCGCAGGGCCCGGATGGTGGCCACCATCACCAGGGCCGCCGGCGCCAGTGCTGCGTAGCCGCACTTGATGTTTAGGAATTTTTCGGCCCCCAGGTCGGCGCCGAAGCCGGCTTCCGTCACCACGTAGTCGCCCAGCGAGAGGCCCATGCGAGTGGCCAGCACCGTATTAGTGCCCTGAGCAATATTGGCAAAGGGCCCGCCATGTACCAGGGCCGGGTTGCCTTCCAGGGTTTGCACCAGATTGGGCTGCAGGGCGTCGCGCAGCAGGATGGCCATGGCTGCCTCCGCCTTCAGCTGGCGGGCGTACACGGGCTCGTTCGTGTAGGTGAACCCGACGAGGATGTTGCCGAGCTTGGCCTTCAAATCGGCCAGGCTGGTGGCCAGGCACAGGATGGCCATCACCTCCGAGGCGGCCGTGATGTTGAAGCCGTCGCTGCGCATCACTCCATTGGCTTTGCCGCCGAGGCCGATGATGATGTCGCGCAGGCTGCGGTCGTTCAAGTCGATGACCCGCTTCCAGAGCACGGCGCGCGGGTCGAGGTTGAGCGGGTGGCCCGGCGTGTGGAGGGCGTTGTCGATGAGGGATGCCAGCAGGTTGTTAGCCTTTTCCACCGCGCTGAAATCACCCGTGAAGTGCAGGTTGATGTCGACCAAGGGCCCCACCTGCGCATGTCCCCCGCCCGTGGCTCCGCCCTTGGCCCCGAACACCGGCCCCACGGAGGGCTCGCGCAGCACGGCAATAGCCCTTTTGCCCAGCTTGTTCAGCCCGTCGCTCAGGCCGATGGACATCGTCGTTTTGCCTTCGCCCGCCGGGGTGGGCGTCATGGCCGTGACCAGGATGAGTTGGGCCCGCGCCATCTTTTCCGCGTCAATCAGCGCCAGCGGCAGCTTGGCTTTGTGCTTGCCGTACAGCTCCAGGTCGTCCTCGGCAATGCCCAGCCGGGCGGCTACGCTTTTGATGGGCGCGAGGGCCACGGATTGGGCAATCGAAAGGTCAGTCATGTACAAAAAAGCAGCGGTTCGAGACTAGTAACAGGGAAGCCCTCGTTATTCTTTCGGACCGTTTAACTGAACAATAGCCAGAAGCAACTTTTCGCTTGATAATCCGCTTTTTTGTAGGTACCGGCCATGCGGCCGACTCACTGGACAAGCGTAACTTGGTCCCGATGGAAGAACGTACGCTTTCGCTGCTAGCGGAACAGATTGGGCAGCTGCACGCGCAAACGCAGCGGGCGGCTGCCCAACAGGTAAACTATTGGTTGACGGTGCGCAACTGGCTTATCGGCTGGCACATCACCGAGTACGAACAGGGCGGCAGCGACCGGGCCGAGTATGGTGAGCGGCTGCTGTCGGAGCTGGCGCGGCAGCTGCACGGCGTCAAAGGGCTCGCAGAACGGCGACTTTACCAGTGCCGCGAGTTTTACCGGGCCTACCCCCTGATTTTGCAGACCGTGTCTGCGGAATTGCAACAAGCGGGTTTATTGGATGTATCCAAGCCTTTCCCAACGGCCGTGTCGGCCCTGGCCAGCGGCCCGCATGCCCTGCCGGGCCTGGCACCGGAGTTGCTGCTGAACCGGCTGAGCTTCTCACACTTTCTGGAGTTGCTGGCCCTGGACCGGCCGGTGCAGCGGGCGTTTTATGAGGTACATGCGGTGAAAAACAGCTGGTCGGTGCGGGAGCTAAAGCGCGCCATTGAGTCGGCGCTGTACGAGCGCACGGGGCTCTCGACCGATAAAGCGGCGGTGTTGGCCGGCCACGCCGGCACGCAGCCGCTGTCGGTGACCGATGTGGTGAAAAACCCTTACGTGTTGGAATTTTTAGGGCTGGAGGAACGGGCCAGCTACAGCGAGAGCGACCTGGAGGCGGCGATTATTGCGCACCTGCAGACGTTTCTGGTGGAGCTGGGGCGGGGCTTTTGTTTTGAGGCCCGGCAAAAGCGCATCACCTTCGACAACGTGCACTACTTCATTGACTTGGTCTTTTATCACCGCATTCTGAAGTGCCACGTGCTGGTAGACCTGAAGATTGGGGCGTTCAGCCATGCCGACGCGGGGCAGATGAACGTGTACCTGAACTACTATCGGGAACAGGAGATGACCGAAGGCGACAATCCGCCGGTGGGGCTCATTCTGTGCGCCCAGAAAAATGACACCCTTGTGCGCTATGCGACCACGGGCATGGCCGAGCAACTGTTTGTGAGCAAATACCAGATGAACCTGCCATCGGAAGAAGAGTTGCAGCAGTTGGTACGAGAGGAGCAAGAACGCTTAGGCAACAGCTGACGGTAGCCGGTCAGAAGTCCAACCGGGTGCCATTACGCTTCCAGTCCATCAGATCCGTCGCTTCTGAGGTTCGGACCGTTTAATTAAACCAAATCACCAGCTCGGCTGCGGCGAAGGTTGGCCGTCCCCGGACCACGCCGGTGGTGTTGCGCGGACTGCCCGCCGCGCCCGTGTAGGCAATGGCCGAGGTGTAGGCGATGGGAGCGGTGGGCGTGAAGTTGTAGGTATAGCGCAGGTTCAGGTCGACCCCGTGGTACAGGCGCAGGCCTGCGCCCGCTTCTAGACCAGCGACCCATGCCCGCTCCGGCTCCTGGTAATCAAAGGTTACGGATAGGTCGTTGGCCTGTAGGTTGTACATGGAAAACGCTGTGCCTTCGTACTGCAGTTGCTGCACTTCCAGGCCGGTCGCCAAGCCCCCGAACACGCGCAGCTCCTTGGTGCCCCGCGCCGCCAGCACTTGCGTGAGGCCGGTGGAGAATCGATAGTGCTGCCGCGCGGCCCGCCACATATACGTGACTTGAAAGGCCGTCGGCACGACCGCAAACAGGTCATAGCGGGTCGCGGTGGACAGGAATCGCAGCCCCGCGTCCACCGCTGTTTTCGGGCCCAGCGCGTGCTCGGCGTGGGCCCCTACCTGGTACCCCCACTGCCCCTCGGCACGCACGTAGTCGTATTGCGGTTTGGTCGAGAAGCCCTGCGGGTAGACGAAGCTGCGCACCAGCCCAGCGGACACGCCGTATTTGATCTGCTGGGCCGTGGCGGAAGGCACGTGCCACCCCAAAAGAACGGCCAGGCCCAAGGGGAAAAAGGGGGTCTTCAGCACTGGGGCAGGTAGCCGGTAGGTGACGGCCTGGGAAAGTTACAGGAATAGATGGCTTGCCAACCGAATGAAACGTTCCGAAACGCTGGTTGCGATTGTGCGCCCCAGCCTCTCAGCGAATGGGGCGTTGGTCAACGAAAAAGGGAGAGTGGTCACTTAGAAGATGGCGAAAGAGGGAAGGGCGGCTTGCTTCGGGTGTTCAATCCATCAAACGACTCACCAGAGTCCACTCAATCACGAGCGCCCCCTCTCATGAAAATCCTGTTGTTACTCGTTCTGTCCGCCCTGTTCTCCTTCCCTGCCCGTAGTCAGGGCGCCGCCGAATACGCCAAGCGGATGGAGGAAACGGGCGCCGCCATGCAGGCCCAGAAATTTTGCGACGCCACTGCCCTTTTTGAGCGGGCGTTCGCGCCGGACTCCGCCCAGGCGTCGCCGTTTGAATTGTTTGCGGCGGCCCTGTCGGCCGCGCAGTGCCCCGCCCAGCAGCCGTTGGCCTGGCGCTGGCTGGGCCAGCTCAGCCGCCGCCGGCCGCTGCCCATGCAGGCCGGCGACCTCGACAACATCGCGGCCGACCCGGGCCTGGCTTCCCTGCGGGCCAACGAGCCTGCCTGGGCGCGCTGGCTCGCGGCCATGCGCGGCGCCATCGCCGAGCAGGCCGTGGCCGAAAAGACGCGCCGCGCCCGTTGGCTGAGCGAAACGCAGGCCCGGGCCCTGGTGTTGCCGTCGAGCGCGACCGCAGGCGGGGCCGCGTGGCCCCGGCGCCGGCTGGCTTCGCGCTCTATTTCAGTCACGTGCCCGGCGACACGGTGCGGGTGCCCTACCTGGTGCGGGTGCCCGCCGGCTACGACCCCGCCCGCCCGGCGCCGGTGGTGGTATTTCTGCACGGCGGGGTGATCAGCACGCCGCAGTTCCAGCACACCAACCCCGACGCGGTCACGCCGGAGCCTATTTTTGCCGCCGCGCCGGCCAATGCGCTGGTGGTGTATCCGTTCGGTCGGACGAGCTTTGGCTGGGTGGAGCAGCCGGCCGCTTTTGCCCAGGTGCTGCGCATCGTCACGGCCGTGCGCGCCCGCTACCGCACCGACCCGGCTCGTACCACGCTCGTGGGCATGAGCAACGGCGGCTCGGCGGTCCTCTGGTTTGCCGCGCAGCCGGCCGCGCCCTTCAGCCGCTACGTGGCCCTGGCACCTGCCCCTAAACTGCTACTGGCCCAGTCAAGCTATGGCCCGCTCGGCAAAACCAAGCCCGTGTTGATGCTAAGTGCCCAGGACGACGACATCTATGCTTACGCCGCCGTGCGCGCCGCCTACGACGCCAACCGCGCCGGCCGGCCTAATTGGATTCTTCAGACCGTGCCCAAAGACAAAGGAGGCCACAGCTTTTTGTACGGCCCAGAGGGGCTCGCGCTGCTGCAGCAGGCGCTGCGGAGTGCCGCCGCAAAACCGGGCAAGCGGTGATTGTCCCACGGTGAGCGCGGCGCGGCCCCTAACGGCTGCGCCATATCTTGTCTGACTTCTGGCCCCATTGGCAAGAGGTCGATGAGTTGAGTTTAAAAAACCGTCGGTGATTTCCCCTACGCGAGCGACATTGCCGGCGTAATCGCGGCGAAGTCCAGCGGCCGGCGTACCCACCCGAATTTTGAGTAGTTCTTTCCTAAAATCCTCACGTGCCTGAGCCAGTAATACCCCACCGCTCCCTCAACGAATCCATGATGGCTGGCCGGCCGCGCCTCTTTCCGGAATGGCCTGTTCACCTGTTGGTCTGGGCGTTGCTGCTCGTCAAAAACGTGGTGGCCACGCTGGACGCGCCATCCCACCCGGTTCCCAAAACGGCGGTGCTCACGTACTGGCTGCTGGGACTGGGGTACCTGCTCATCACTGCGACGGCATTCTACGCGTCGGCCTGGCTGGTCGCCCGGCCGTTGCTGACGCGAGCGTGGGGCTGGCGGCCCCTGAGTTGGATGGCGGGTGGGCTGCTGCTGGCCCTGCTACTCATCACCGGCGTACGGTACGGGCTCGAATTTCACGTGTTTAAACCCCTGCTCGGCTTCGACAACTACGGCCAGAACACCGCCTTCACGGCGCAGTGGTACGTGGAGAACAGCGTCCGGTATTACTTCGACTACGTGCTCTACGGGGTGCTGTACGCCTTTGTCCGGCATCATTTACTGGCGGAACAGCGGCGGCGCGAAACCCAGCAAGCCAATACCAGCGCCGAGCTGACCTTTCTGCGCTCGCAGCTGAACCCGCACTTTCTCTTCAACACCATTAACGACGTTTACGCGCTGGTGTACCAGAAGTCGGATGCCGCGCCGGGGGCCTTGCTCAAGCTCTCCGAATTGTTGCGCTACATGCTGCACGAAGCCCGCCACGACCGGGTGCCGCTGAGCCGGGAGTTGGACTACCTGGACGGGTTGATGGAGCTGCAACGCCTCGGCGCCAAGGGCAACCTGCACCTTGACTACCAGGTGCGGGGCACGCTCAACGGGCAAACCATCGCCCCGCTGCTGCTGGTCTCGTTCGTGGAAAACGCGTTCAAGCACGGGGTGCTGAGCGACGCCGCACGGCCCGTTACGCTCCACCTCGACCTGACGGCGACAGCCCTGGATTTTTGCCTGCACAACGCCAAGCAGGCCCAGCAGAAAGACCAGCTGGGGGGCATCGGGCTGCCCAACGTGCGGCGGCGGCTGGCGCTGCTCTACCCCGCCCGGCACACGCTGACCGTGACCGAATCGCCCGCTGATTTCCAAGTAACCCTCCACCTCGACTTATGACCGACCCGATTCCGTGCCTGCTGGTGGACGACAAACCGTTGGCCCTCGACCTGCTGACCGACTACGTGGCCCAGGTGCCGGCGCTGCAGCTGGCGGGCCGCAGCGAAAATCCGGTGGAGGCCCTGAACTGGGTCGGGGAACGGCGCGTCGAGCTGATTTTTCTCGACATTCAGATGCCGCAGCTCACCGGCTTGCAGTTTCTGCAGGCCCTGGACCGACGGGCGCAGGTAGTGCTGACGACCGCCTACGCCGATTACGCGCTCCACGGGTTCGAGCACGACGTGGTGGACTACCTGCTCAAGCCCATTTCCTTCGAGCGGTTCTACCAAGCCGTGCAAAAGGCGCACCGGCGGCTGCGCCCGGCGGCGGCCGAAGCGCCCCGTCCCTACCTGTTTGTCAAAACCGAACACCGGATGCAGCGGGTCGATTTGGCAGAGGTGCGCTACCTGGAAGGCTTGCAGAACTACGTCGTGATTCACACGGCGACGGAGAAGATTATTGCCCGGCAAACGCTCAACAGCCTGGAGGCGAGCCTGCCGGCATCAACGTTTGTGCGCGTGCACAAGTCGTACATCGTGTCGCTGGCCCACATCCACACCGTGGAGCGCAGCCGCATCCTCATCCAGGTCGCCGGCAGTGATGCCCGAGTAATTCCCGTCGGGGATGCCTATCGAAGTGCCTTCTACGGCAGACTGTAGCTAGGTTTAAGTACTTGGGGTGTACGCTCTCGTGATTTCCAGTGGCGGGACTGGTGTTGATTGCCACTTGCTCACGGTGCCCCAAAAAATGGAAGCGTGAGGCTCATATAACTGAATAGCCACGTTTACCTTCCGACCGTTTTGCTGAACTGAAGTACGCTCAGAAAGACTTCTACAACGTAACCCCCTATCACCCGGGCCAGTATTTTTTCTCTAGCCGACGAACCTGTTCAATGGCCGCCTCGGAAAGTACGTGGGGCTTAGCCGCATCTCGGCGGGCGGCTTGGTTGTAGAGGTAAATAAACGCGAACGGATTCTGTATTTGCCGGAGCAAGGAACGGCGTAGCCCGTTGCGCACAATAATATCGGCCATATAATACCCCGGACAGTGCCCGCTGGTCTGTCGGATTAAGGTGCGGTAGTACTTTTCGGGTTGGGCATCGGTGCCGTTGCTGCGGGCCATGGCCGCGAGGCGTTGATCGAGCACCTGGACGATGCTGTCGGCTTGGTCGAGCAGGAACTCCGAGCGCTGAAACTCCATGGGCAAGTCGGATTCGTGACGCAGGGCCACGGGTTTATCGATTAGGTCAGCGCTGCCTTCGTTGAGCACGCCGTTGAGCACGTACAGGAGGCCTTTGTCGGGGTCGGCCACGTTGTGGAATGCCACGGGCTGGCGCAGCTGGTGGTGCAGTTCGTGCCCAATGAGCGAACCTGACAAGAGCCGGTCCTGGTTGTAAGCGGCCCACAAGGTCAATATCAAGAGGTGGTTGCCGGCGATGGCGTCGTTCTCAATGCCCAGCAGGTAGATGGTGGCCGCCGGGTCCCGTTGGTGCAAGCGCTTGGGCAGCCACGCCCAGGCCGCCCGGTACACGGTCTCCAGATACGCGGGCTGCTTGAGTTGGGCTTGGTACGCTTTGAGGGCTGGTTCGTGTGCCTTATATTGGTGCACTTTGTACGTGAGCCAGTTCTTGACGGGGTCCCGGAGCCGCTCCTGCAGCAGCTCGGCTTGCTGCGGCTGGTAGACGACCTCCACGGCCCGCCGCAGGTTGGCCAGGTACTTGGGCCCGAAGCCTTGGTTTTTGATGTAAGCGTCGTTGCCCTCGAGGGCGAGAAATTGCCGCCAGTCCGCTACCCGCAGGGAATCGCCTCGTTTGAGGGGCTCAATTAACGTCCAGTAGGCTTGTAGCGGCCCGTCCTCAATGCGTTGGGCCGAAGCGGGCCAGCTACTGCCCAGCAGCAATAAGCAGGAAAAGGCAAATTGGATTACGGGCTTCATACAGGAATCAGCGGAATGGTAGAGAATAGTTAGGAACGAGCCGCAAGAATGAACGAGCCTTGCCTGCAAGCGCTTGGCAAGCCCCATCTGGCCCCAAAAAGTGTTGCGAACAAGGTAGTCACAGAGTACATGAAACGAGCCGAACACAGCCGTTTTGTCAAAAGAGATAGATGGTAAAAATACCCTCCTTTTTTCAACCAGAGAGCGTTTAGCTTCGGACCGTTTCACTAAACAAAAGGTGGCTCAGATAACCGTTGTAAGTCGGCGATTCCCAACCGGCTCCATGTTTGGGTGCAAATTGCGTCCCCCTCCTCTCTCTTAGAATGCAGATGGGGATTCGTGGCCGTCTGGCTGAAGCTGAATTAGACTTGCGTTGATGACTCTCTTTGCTAAAAATCGCGTTTCTCGGCCATTATTCGGCTCAAACACCCCTTTACGCTGGCCGCTATTCGGGGCACCAGCGCTCGTGGGAACACTGCTTGTTGGTCTGTTGGTAACCCTGTCGGCCTGCACGGTCTCCTCACCAGGCTCTGCGGCAACTCAACGGCTACCCACCACCACCCAGTCCCCGGCCTTCGACCCGGCGGTGGCCAAGCAAAAGCTCGCCCTAGCGCCGACCCAGATCATGATTTTTGGCCTTGACCACCTCGACACCGCTCCCGCTTCGTTTCAGGTCGCCTGGCTCGAACCCGTGCTTTGCCGCCTGCGCGGCTATAAGCCGGACCTTATTCTGACGGAGGCCCTCTCCGGAGAGCAGGTCATGGGCCTCGAAGCGTATGCGGCCTATCATGGTGACGCGGGCAAGTATGCCGGCCCGACCTTGCAGATGGCCCAGGCCGCTCAGGCTGACCTGCACCTGACGGCGGCGCAGGCGCTCGTTCAGGCCAACGAACTAAGCCAAAAAGGCGACTTGTCCCCCGCCCAGCGGCGCCGCCTAGCGGGCTTATTCGTCGCGGCGGCTGAACCGTTGTCGGCCGCCGTGCAGTGGCTGCGCTTGCCAGTGGACGAGCGCATCGGGGCCGATGGCATTTCTCCGGCGTTAGCCAAACAGGTCACTCGCTGGGCCAGCCTGCGCAACGAAATGTCCTCCATGGCCGCCCGGCTGGCCGCCGACCTGGGCTTGGAGCGGGTGTACGGAGCCGGAGACCATCTCAGCGACGTGACCCAACCGGACTTCCCAGCCTTCAAGGCCGCCGTCACGGCGGAACCCGGCCAAGTGGCATTATTTAATCACAACACGCCGGCTTTCCAGGCTGTGCCGGAAGAAGCGCGGCAGATGGCCACCGCCGCCGACGTGCTGCCCATCCTGAAGTGGAAAAACTCGCCCCGCTTTGGGGAGTTGGATGCCGATGCGCAATGGCTCTCGATGCTCAGAAGCGAGAAAATGGGACGGGTAGGGCGGCAACGGGTCGCGGCCTGGGAGGCGCAGAACCTGCGCATGGCCGTCGCCATCCGGGAAGCGACCGCTTCCCGGCCAGGGGAACGGGCCCTGTTGATTGTCGGCGCCGGGCACAAACCCTTTCTCGAAGCCTACCTGCGCACATTCACGGATGTGGAACTCGTATCGGTTCCAGCCCTGCTCGAAGCCAAGCCGGCGGGCTGTCCCGACTAGGAGCAACCTTGAGTAACATGATGCTTGGAAAATTACCGTTACGGTGAACCGATTCTCCCAGTAGCAGCAACTATTGGCGTGCGGTGAGCGGCCGTCTAGCACCTGGACCGTACCTTGTTTGCCTTCGTACTATTCCCTTTTAATGAGAACCACCTTATCAATTCTTTTTGGTTTGGCTGCCCTACCAGCACTTGGTCAAGAAGCAGCCCCTTCCCTTGCGGCGTACCCTGTGCGCAAGTTCTCTGTTGGGGTGTTGGGCACTTACAACGCCCTGGGTATTCAGGCAGATTACCGCTTTACTCAGCGCTGGGGCGTGAAGCTGGCCGGGGTTCATCAATTTGGCTATGAACGAGCAGCCGAGTACAGCCGCGCCGGTATCGGGCTCTTAACCTACTCCTTACCCACCAACTTCAAATTGGTAGAACCGGTGGTGGGCGTTGGCGCCGTGTACACGAATTATCATTGGGCACTAGCCGGAGGCAGCGGTGAGGTAAACGACTTGAACTTTGGGGCGGGCTTCGGCACCAACCTCCGGTTCACTGACCGTTTTCGCACTGGGCTCAACATTTTTGTAGTCAACGGATTTCGAGCTGGATACCAGGCAGGCGACATGAAAGTAATCGACCGCCAGGTCAGGGTTTTTCCTGCTCTCACACTGGATTTTATTCTTTAGCTGCCCCCCGAAACAGTAGGTTTTTCAGGCATTGCCCCGCCGTACTATTTGGGCCTTGGGAAAAGAAGAGAATAGATAGCACAGCGGGAAAAGACCAAGTAAGCAGGCTTTAACCCTCGTTTTGCTTTTCGGACCGTTCGTTTGGCTGAACGCACACCGCATGGCTCGTCAACGCGTGCAAAAACCACTCTAAGTGGGGCAGACCGGGAGCCCCGGGGGTGCTTAAAGAGACACGAAGTAGAGGAACTCGCCGACGCATTTGCCCGCACTAAAAATGAAGTAGCCGGCCGCTACTGCCAGTACTCCTTTGACTGGTGTGCTGGTGCCGTGCAGCAAGTGTATTAGGAGGTTCATGGGAAGAAGAAAGGAAAGGATTTACGCCACGCCACCTAGCTGGCTAAGCGGCTCCGGGGCCAACCAAACGGATTGACGGGCTAAAAATAGCCACGGTCAATCTTTTTTTCAACAACGGCGCGCGTTTGCCCTCGAACCGTTTTCCTGAACGGGAATGTGAAGACCCTTATCGTTGCACCGCGCTGCTTCATTTCTTCCTAACAGTGGCGCTTTCTCCCGTATGCCCAATTCCTCACCCATCCCGCTCGACGTAGTTGCCCTGTTGGAGGTGTTCCGCATGGGCCTCGTGACCGGCCTGTGGGACCAGCAGGCCGTGATGGCCTGGGCGGACGCTCGTGTGCTGGCCGAGCAGGAACCGCCCGAGTTCGTGCTCGACCTGGCCCTGTCCGGGCATCGCACCCGCAACGACGTGGTGGCGGCCCTGGAGGGATACATTAGGAGTCCGCGCCCCGCCGAATCGGGACGGGTCGTCTTGGGACTGCTGCACCAACAGTACACGGCCGGGCACCTGCCGCTGCAGCGGGTGGTCCGCACCATGGACTGGCTGCAATGGCACGGGACTTTTACCGAACCAGAACGCTCCTTTCTGGCGGGAGTGGACGACGAATACGAGCTGGCCATGGCCGGTGTGCGCGGCCCGACCGCGGCCGCCGTGGAAGCCCTGGACCAATACGTGCGGTGGCTTTTGTCCTTCTACGAACCGTTGGGGCTGGACAACCCGGCCGCGTGGGCCCAGCTCGTTCCCGAAATTGCGAGCCAGGTGCAGGCCGCTCGTCCAGCGCACAGCTCGCGCAATCCTCAAAACGGTTCTTAAAACCGCTCCTTTTTCTGAATGGGCCCCGTTTACAATCGGACCGTTTACTTAAACTGATTAACTATCGAATCCGCTAGGGCCGGGGAAATCTCCGACTGGTACCGGGCTACCACTTTCCGCACCGAATCACGTGTGTCGTGAGCCGTAAAACCAAGTTGAACCACCGTCAAGGAACGCGAGCCATTGATGACGCACATCGGCCCTTTGTGGGAGAGGTCATCGACGAAGTATAACCCGTACTTCTGCTGGTTGACTACGCCAGGCGACACGCAGTACCGGCGCAGAAGACGGGGCGTGCGAAGAGCGGGAACCGTTGTTCGGGCATACATCCCAGTCAAGAGGGTTTGTCTTTTTGCCCGGCTGATATCCCATGCGTGCAGGGCGAGGCAATCGGTCGCGGAGAGAGGGGGCCTCCCGGGCCGGCAGCCAAAGGGCAATAGGGCTGCCAGGGCAAGCGCAGTACGCATTCGCAGCATTGAGACTTGTAGAATATAGGGAGTTCAAACTTAGCCTTCTTCAATTTAACACAGCGCGATCACGGCACCACCGTTTGGCTGAACCAGTGGCATAAGCAGGGCCAGTATAATATTGTGCTTTTTAACCGCCGCCTTATGCTTGCACTTCCATGAATCTCTTAATTAGAAGCGTCGCGGGCCTGCTGTCCCTCGTGTTTACGGTGGGCATTGTCCTGATAGTCCGAAATTTCTATCTCGGGCATCAAGAGTTGGTGGGGCCCTACGCACTGCCCACGCCGGCTGGCGCAATGTGGCTGGCGCACCAAGTTGGACTGGCACTCGTGTGTTTAGTGGCCATGGCCGGCACGTTCGCCAAACGCTGGTGGGGGGGGCATGCGCTGGCCATCGCGTTAATTGTTTCGATGCTCAATGTGCTCCACCGTCTCTTGTGGGTGGACACCACTCTTTTGGTTGGCCGAACCCCAGAAGCAGGGTACACCGCTGGGCTTTTGGCTGTCTATGTCGTCATCGCTTACTGGCTCGTCCACAAGAATGCCGCTGCGTATTACGGCTTTTCGCTGACCGCTCGACGGCTCGGGGGATGGACCGCCGCGAGTGTCGGCCTCTTCTTATTTGATCACTACGCCTAAACAAAACAACTCCGTCTTTAAAAAACGCTCGTTTTTTAAAGACGGAGAGCGTTTACCTTCGGACCATTGAAGTGAACTAGTATTATGGATCGCCAACAGTCTACTGAAGAGATTCTCAAGGTCCCAACGTTTACAGCCTACTACCAAGCGGCGGTAGACTTTTGTACCTTCATCGAGCAACAGAAGCCCGGTCTGCCACAGGATTTTTTGCTGGCAACTCGTCGGTATTTGGTCCGCTTGTATGATGCCGCATCTGCGTTGCCATGGGTTGACCTGCAATCGAATCAGGACTATGACAACACCTTGTCCGCCACTACTTTTCAGGCTATCCTTTCCAGTATCGCTGAGCGGTTGGGAGAAGCCCGCTACTACTGGCATGTGTTTGACCCCATCGACGACGTGGAGCACACGTCGGTTTGCGGCGACCTACTGGATGATTTAGGTGATATATACAAAGACGTCCGCTATGCTCTCTTGGTCTTCCACCTAGGCCAACCAGACTGTCAGGAAAATGCGTTGTGGCAATTCAAGTTTGATTTTGACGCGCACTGGGACCATCACTGTGTGAACGCCTTGTCAGCTATTCACTTTTACTTGAAAAGGCTTCATCAATAAGCCTCCTTAGACTGAATTGCCACGTTTAGCTTGGGACTGTTTTAGTAAACTGCGGAGTACCGAGGCTGGGCGCGTTCCAAACCTGTATTACTTATTCCTTCCAGTTGTATGACTGCGCAAGCAATCCTTTCCATCGGTCCAGAGGCCCACATTGACCTGTTGGGTTTCGACCCGTTTAGCGACTCTCTTCTTTGCTTTTCGCATACGCAGGACACCCCGGCCAACACTGCTCAGGGCGCGTTGGCGCCCCTAGATGTTTTTTGGAATAACTTGGAAGTGGCGTGCGTCGCGGCTTGTTGCGGGGTTCAAGCCTTTGGGTGGTGGCCGGACGACATCTGCCGCGCGGCCCAGGGGTTGAATCAGCAGTCCTTGGTGGAGGCACTCCGGCAGACGAAACAGACGGTCTTAAGCGCCAACAAGGACGTTGTCAGTTACGATCGGTTTAATCAGCTGTTTGCGCGGGCTTCATTCCTGCGTTTGCTCGACCATCTGCTATCCGTGTTGGCTACTGATAGCCGAGAGCAAGTAACGTTTTCTAACGACTCTTAGCTCTTTCCTAAACGCTCCTTTTCTCAAAAGGTGCGTTTACCTTCGGACCGTTTTCGCATACACCATGCTACCTTAACCAAGTCTTTCCCACGCTCCTTTGCTCTGTTCTGCCCCATGAAAACACATTACCTGCCCTTGGCTATGGCCCTGCTGCTTTTCAGCGCGCTGGGGGCCTGCAAAAAAGAGCCCAGCGAGTGCGTGCAGCTCAGCCGCGCCCCGCAAGCATTTCTCGATTACTGGTACTTTCCTGAGGGGAGCACGTGGGTGTATCGCCTAAAAGGCAGCACCCCGGCCGTCTACGATACCTTGCGCGTGTCTTTTGCCCGCGAGCAGCACAGCACCGCGTACAGCGACGGGGACAACCGGGTTCCCTGCGTGCAATCCTATCAGGTGAGTATGCCCCACTCCAACCGCACCTTCTTTCCGGGGAGCACGGGCCCGGCACCGAATTCTTGGCTTCCGACGCCTTATCGGATAGCGAGGGCTATCATGTTCTGAATCAAGGGTCGAGCGTGGGCACGCTCTATTCACCACCTGAAGCGTTTGGCTACCCGATTCGCTTAGGGCAGAAGGTGCACCAGCGCCTCGCCTTTGTCGACACGGCGGCCGTTGTTACCCCGGCGGGCACCTTCCGGCAGTCGGTCCACCTTATTCCAGACTACGGCAGCAAGGTCGATTCCACGAAAGGCAACTGGATTCGGCATGTCTACTACAGCCGTTATGTGGGCGTGAGCAAGGTCGTGTACACCAACAACCAGACTTGGGAGCTGGTCAGCTTCACCATTAAGCGCTAACAGGTGCATCGTACGTGCACTTTCAACGCTCCTTTACCTGAACGACCAGCAGCAGCTCGGCACCAGATGCTAGGTGCCTACTGCATGGTCGGGAGAGTTTAAGAAACCCGTCTACGATTCAAAGTTTACGAAACTCGAAAACGAGATGAGTTTCGTAAACTCAAACCCAGGTGCTTTCCTGGGCCTAGGCGAACAGGATTTTGGGAGCCGCATGACCGCAAAGGCTGTGGAAGGCTGTGGAAGGCTGTGGAAGGCTGTGGAAGGCTTAAAGTAATTTTATCCCCCCGCTGCTATAAGAAGGCCTCTATCAACCGCGTCATGGTGCGCGCTATGACTGGGCGTAAACCCAACCGGCCCGCTGTAAGCAGCGGGCGGTTGGGTTTACGAAGGGGGCGTCAATACTGAAACATTTCCTGTAGCCGCTCACATACGGCTTGTGCCGTGCTTTTGGACAGCATACCCAGCCGACGGACCAGGCGGGTTTTGTCCACCGACCGGATATGATCAAGTGCTACCTGTCCCTCTTTGCCCTGGAAGGAGCAATCCACCCGGGAAGGGTAATCGCGCCGGGTGCTGGTCAGGGCCGCAATGGTGACCGTGCGCAGGTAGCGGTTCATCTCATCGGGGGAGAGCACCACGCAGGGGCGGGTCTTGTTAATTTCGCTGCCCTGGGTTGGGTCGAGGTTGACGAGCCACACCTCGAAGCGCTGCACGGCTACCACTGCCATTCGGTTTCCTCAAACGTTTCATCCGAAAATCCCTCCAGCAGCTCCCCCTCTGGGTCCTGGCCCTGGGCAATAGCCTGCTGAAAGCGCTCGCCCCAGCCTTGGCGACGGGGCTTGCTGACAGGCGTGATCAGCAGCCCCTCGGGCGTAGGCTGCAGGTCAACCTCGCCGGAAAGCTGATATTGCTGCAGTAACTTCTTGGGCAGCACAATCCCCTGGGAATTGCCGACCCGAATCAGGCGCGTGTTCATAGAAGCAAATGTACGTACAATGTAAGTACATTTACTTGTCGTACTTAGTTTCATTCGCTGGAAAACAGCCTTTTTAGGTACGATAATGGGCCCTTATCGTACCCTATATCTCAATAAACAGTGAGGCTATCAAGCAGTGTTTCATCAGCACCATAACGCCCCTTATACACGTAATATTTAAGGGGCCAGGATGGATAACACCCGGATAAATCCGCATTGATATAGTCGAGTAAGACCCCATCCTGACCCAAATGTAAAGCGCTTTTATTTGCACCATGTTGCTGCCGAATAAAGTAGGTGTCTTGTAAGCCCGTCGCATCTGAGCTCCGTTGCAGCCTGACGATGAGCGTTTTGCTACCTACAGAGTTTATTTCATTTGCGCTAATACACCCCTCGTCACACACCCAATACTTCTCTAGATATGCTTCTTCTATGCGGAGCGAATACAGCGAATCATGGCGCAGGGACTGAGGCTTGACTTGTACATATCGGTCGAACACGCCCATGGCTTTTGACTGCTTGGAGCTAGTCGTATAGGCTCTCATACCTTCTATTGGATTCAGCGAGGCTAAGAACTGGTACCCCACTCCGGCTAAACCTGCTAAGAGTACGACGAGCACCACCAACCATTTTTTTCTACTTGAAGTCATCGTAAAACAGATGCAACACCCTACTAGATTAATTATATTTTTACAAGAATAACAATCTCTTTGCAAACCCCATCAATTCTTGTCAAAGTCGCTTATCATAATGCGAGTTATACGCGTCACCTTGGAAAAGTGGTGGTTTTTGCCCCCACGGCCCCTGTCGGCTGAACGTGGTACTTTGCTGAGGCATAACCTCCGCCAAAGGACACCCGACTATGACTAGGAAGACAACACTTATATGTTTAGTAGTCCTGTTAGCAGCATGCTCTACCAACCGCAAGCCAGTCGATGACGACCGTCAGCATGTGAAGCTGCTCTGGCGAAACCCCAGCCTCGATTGGGTAACTTCTTCGCTCCTTTTAAAGGATAGTCTGCTCTATTTTGGGAGCTTCAATAACGCATTCTGCGCCGCTAATCTAGCCGATGGCAAACTCAAGCTAGCCTTTAAAACGGGGGATGACCCCTACTATCCACCCGTTATTTCCGGGAATAAAATCTACTTCTCCAGCTTTGACTTAAACGTGTACTGCCTAGATTCCTCAGGCAATCTGGTTTGGAAGCGGAAGACGGCTGGCCGCGTTAAGAATGCCCTAGTTGAACGAGATAGCATCCTTTACATCCCAGTTCGTGCTGATGGCTTATGGGCAGTAAAGGCGCGTACTGGCGAAACCGTTTGGCACTTGCCGCAACCCGCCGTAAGCTTATCAACTAACCAGCCCTTGTTACGAGCAAACAAGCTTTACGTAGGCATGTGGGGACTGTCAGACAGCTTGTTGGCAGTAGATAGCAGGACAGGCAAGATAGATTGGGCCACTAGTTATCCGGACTATGCTAGTTCGGACCCCGTCGCTTCGCCCGAGGGGCTGGTGGTATGCAACGATAGGTATTACAAGGGTGGACGGGTTAAATTACTCGACTACACGAACGGCAAAGAAATCTGGAGTGCTGCCTTGAAGTGCGAGGCGCTGTACCAACCGCTCGTGCAAGACCATCAGGTTATCGTCGCTACCTATGATGAGCAAGTAGTTTGCCTGAGCACTGGCACGGGAAGAATTTTGTGGGCTACCAAATTACAACCTGAGGAAGAGGTAGCTACGCAATTTTGTCGCTTCCAGCAGGGCATCTATTTCGGTACCACGGCTCGCAATCTGTACTGCCTAGATAGCCAGACGGGCAAGCTCCTTTTCAAGGAGTCTTTTAATTATGGTATATCGGACCCGCTCGTGGCAAACAATAAGCTCTACATTCCTACCGGAGGCAACGAGCTATGGAGTTTGAAGGAATAGCTTCTATTGACAAGCCTTCACATACCTATTCCACCGCTGCGGCTGTGCTGCTGCCCGGCCTGGTGGATGCGCTGCTGGGCCACCTGGCGCTGCGCTTCCTGCTCCTGCTGCGGGTTGAGCTCCTTTACCAGTCCGTAAAAGCGCTTCACTTCCTGGTGCTGGGCCTAACTACCCTTCACCTCGCGCTGCACCCAAATACCTGCTGAAGAGTTTACGAAACTCATCCCCTTGGCGCGTTTCGTAAACTTTGATTCGTAGACGAGTTTCTTAAACTCGTCAGGTCCTGAAACAGCCCTTTGGCACTTGGTGCTAGGTAGCTATCAGGAGTTCAGTTGAAAGAGCATTTGCCTTGAGGCACCTTCGGTACTCGTGGCGGCTCATTTCTTTTACGGGGCGTATTGCGCCATGACGGTGTACGCGAACTGGTCCGA
>NZ_NIRR01000037.1 GCF_002204745.1 Hymenobacter amundsenii | reverse complement strand
CCTTAACGATTTGCTGTTTAAAACGATGCTGCGCGACGCCGTATCCAACGAAATGGCTTCGCGGGGTTATAACTACATGGCTACTGGAGGTGACCTATTGGTAAACTTCCGGGTATTCGAGCAGCCAACCGAGTTGAAGACGATGGATAACTTGGGGGCGGGCTACTGGGGCGCCGCCGAGTCTTACGCTTATGACGCCAACCGCTTCGGCGAAGTAAAGCTCGACAAAGGCAGTATTATTGTGCAGATGATTGACCGCCAAAAAGGCGTGGAAGTATGGCAGGGTTACGCCTCAGGTCTGACTGACGGCAACGTATTCGATAAAAATAAAGACAAAGTATACTCTGCCGTTGGTGCCATCTTCCAAAAGTATGAGTACCGCGGCGACAAGCTATAAAGCCGCGTCAGCTCAGTAGGGTTCATTACGGGCCGGTTTCCGCACCTTGTGGAAGCCGGCCCGTTGCTGTAGCAGCAGCGCCCCTCACCGCTGAATTTTCTGGCGCATCGGGCTGTTATGCCCAGGCCTGCGGAGCCGCCGGGTCGGGGCCATTGCCGTATCTTCGCGTTGCAATCCAGCTACTAAGTACCTTTTATCAAGTACCAGATTTGATTCTTCCCCAGAATTTCGAGCAGAAAATAGGCTTCTCCCAGCTGCGGGAGATGCTCAATGAGTTGTGCCTGAGCAGCCTGGGCCGCCACTTTGTGGGTAAAATGGCCTTCCAGACCCAGGCCGAGCCGCTCCAGAAGCTGCTGCTGCAAACCGACGAGTTCCGCCAGCTCCTCAACAGCGGGGCCGATTTCCCCAGCCAGCATTACCACGACGTCAACCAGTACCTCGTGCGGGCGAGCCTGCCCGGTTCCTACCTCGACGTGGCCGCGTTCTACGCCCTCAAAATGAGTTTGCGGACTATTCGGGAGGCGCTCATGTTCTTTTCGCGGGCCGAGGATGACCTGTATCCCACGCTGCGCCTGCTGGGTATCGGCGTGCAGGTCGACCGCAACCTGCTGGCCGCCATTGACAAAGTAGTGGACGATGAGGCCCTCGTGCGCGACGACGCTTCGCCGCTGCTGCGCCAGCTGCGCCAGGAGCTCATCAGCCGGCAGGTGCAGCTGCGCAAGCAGATTGGCAGCATCCTGCGCCACGCCCGCCAAGAGGGTTGGGTGCCCGAGGGAGCCGAGCCTACCATTCGGGGCGGGCGGCTGGTGCTGCCGGTAGTGGCCGAGCACAAGCGCCGGGTGAAGGGCTTGATCCACGATGAGTCGGCCACGGGCCAGACGGTGTACATCGAGCCCGCCGCCGTGTTCGAGCTCAACAACGACATCAAGGACCTCGACAATGCCTACCAGCGCGAGCTGATCCGGATTCTCACCCAGCTTACAAGCCAGCTGCGCCCCCATATTCCGGACCTGCGCAAGGCCTACCAGTACCTGGGCCTGCTCGATTTCATCCGGGCCAAGGCCCAGCTGGCCCGCCGCCTCGAAGCCACGCTGCCCGTTCTGCACCCGCAGCCCCTGCTGCGCTGGAAGCAGGTGCGCCATCCGTTGCTCTACCTCACCTTCCTGGCCCACGCCAAAAACGACCCCCGCGAAGTCGTGCCGCTCGATATCGAGCTGAACGCCGAGCAGCGCATCCTGCTGATTTCGGGGCCCAACGCCGGGGGTAAGTCGGTGAGTATGAAAACGGTGGGGCTGGTGCAGTACATGCTGCAATGCGGGCTGCTTATTCCGGCTGGCGAGAAGTCGGAGGCCGGGATGTTCGATGATGTGTTCATCGACATCGGCGACGAGCAGAGCCTGGAAAACGACCTGAGTACCTACTCGTCGCACCTGCTCAATATGAAGCAGTTCGTGACCCTGGCCAGCAAGCGCAGCCTGGTTTTGATCGACGAATTTGGTACCGGCACCGAGCCCAGCCTGGGTGGGGCCATTGCCGAGGCGGTGCTGGAGCAGCTCAACCGCGCCCGCGCTTTCGGCGTGATTACCACCCACTACACCAACCTGAAGAACTATGCCGAGCGCACGCCCGGCATCGTGAACGGGGCCATGCGCTACGACCCCGACCAACTCCAGCCCCTTTACCGCCTCGAAATCGGGAAGCCGGGCTCGTCTTTCGCCATCGAAATTGCCCGCAAAATTGGTCTGCCCCGCCAAATCGTGGAGCGGGCCACCCAGCTCGTGGGCAAGGATAAAATCCGTTACGACCAGTTGCTCGAAGGCCTCGAAAAGGAAAAAACCGAGCTAGAGCAGCGTACTGCCGAAGCCGCCAAGGCTGAGCGCCGCCTTAAAAAAGCCGCCCAGGAATACCAGGACCTCAAGAAGTACCTCGACGACACCACCCTCGAAACGTTGCGTGCGGCCAAGGCACAGGCTAAACTGTTGCTCCGCGACACCAACCAGCAGATTGAGGCCACCATTCAGGAAATTCGATTGGGCCAAGCCGACAAGGAGCGTACCAAGGAAGCCCGGGGCAAGCTCGACACGTTCGTGCGCGAGAAGCTGCAGATTGAGCCGCCCAAGCCCCGCGCTACCCGCGAGCTGGCCGATGCTGCTACCCTCAAAGTGGGCGATAAAGTGGCGCTCATGGGCCAGGAGGGCCATGGGGAAATCATGAGCGTAAAGGGCAAAACCGCCGAGGTGTCGTTTGGCGGCATGAAAACCATCGTCAAGATTGGCCAGCTTGAAAAGCTCACGCGATCCGAAATTCGGGAGCGGGAGAAGAAGGCGGCCCGCCTGGCTCCGGCTCAGTACGCCGGTTCGGGCTTCAATACCACCGGCCGCATGGCCACCTTTAACCCCACGCTGGACCTGCGCGGGGAGCGGGCCGAAGACGCCCTGACCAAAATCCAGAGCTACGTCGATGATGCTATCATGCTGGGCATCCCGGAAATCAAGATCCTGCACGGCCGCGGCAACGGCGTGCTCCGCCAGATTGCCCGCGACTACCTGCACCGCGCCCGCGAAGTGGCCAGCGTCGCCGACGAACACGCCGACCGCGGCGGCGACGGCGTAACCGTGGCCGTGTTGAAATAGGCCGAAAGAATAAGAAATAAGAACGTCATGCTGAGCGGAGCCGAAGCATCTCTACCGCTTTGTTGCAGTCAGTAGGATTAGCATTACGGTAGAGATGCTTCGGCTCCGCTCAGCATGACGTTCTGCGAAAGCAGTACCTTACCAAATAGCAGCCAATTACGGCTTGCTCACATCAAAACCAACTTCGCCTTGCATCCTCGCAACCCCCACAACGGCCGCTACGATTTCGCCCAACTCACGGCTGCCAGCCCCGCGCTGGCCGCTTTCGTGGTGCCTAATCCGGCCGGTGATAATAGCATCGACTTCGCCAACCCCGCTGCCGTGAAGGCCCTCAACCAGGCTTTGCTGCTGCAACACTACGACGTGCAGCACTGGGACGTGCCGGCCGGCTACCTCTGCCCACCCATTCCCGGCCGTGCCGACTACCTGCACTACGCCGCCGACTTACTGGCCACCGACAACGCGGGCGTTGTGCCCACCGACAAGGCCGTGCACGTGCTCGATATCGGGGTGGGCGCCAACTGCGTGTATCCCATCATCGGCACCAAGGCCTACGGCTGGCGCTTCGTAGGCTCCGAAACCGATGCGGTGGCCCTGAAAGCGGCTAAAAGCATGGTGGCGGCCAACCCTACCCTGGCAAATCGGGTGGAACTGCGGGCGCAAAGCCATCAGGCCTTCGTGTTCGAGGATATTGTAAAGCCCCGAGAGGAGTTTGACTTGGTGGTGTGCAACCCGCCTTTCCACGCCTCGGCCGAGGACGCCGCCGCCGGCAGCCGCCGCAAGGGCCGCAACCTGGGCTACCCCAAAGCCCCCGGTGGGCCGGTGCTCAACTTCGGGGGCCAGAACACCGAGCTGTGGTGCGAGGGCGGCGAAGAAGGTTTCCTCAAGCGCATGGTGGCCCAAAGCGTAGGCGTGCGCGAGCGGGTACTGTGGTTTAGCACGCTCATCTCCAAAAAGGAAACGCTACCCAGCATCTACCACTTCCTCAAGCTGGCCGGCTCGCCCGAAACCCGCACCATCGAAATGAAGCAGGGCCAGAAAATCAGCCGCATCGTGGCCTGGACCTTCCAGACGCCCGAACAGCGCCAGGAGTGGGCGCAGCGGCGCTGGAAGGCCTAACATGTCATCCTGAACGGAGCAAAGGGTGAAGATTTTCTGACGTAAAAAGGAGTGGCTCCCGAATCTCGGGAGCCACTCCTTTTTACGTCAGAAAATAAAGCATTCAGGCAAGGGTCCTGTGCAGGACGCCACCAATGCTACATAATATTCACCTCGGGGTGGAGCTCGATGCCGAACTTCTCGCGCACGGAGGCAATGATTTCGTAGGCCAAGTCGCGGATGTCCTGGCCCTGGGCGCCGCCGTGGTTTACTAGTACCAGCGCCTGCCGGTCGTGGACGCCGTGGGGGCCGCGGCGCTGGCCTTTCCAGCCGCATTGCTCGATGAGCCAGCCGGCGGGCACCTTCACGCCGCCGGGAACGGGGTAGCCGGGGAGGGCCTCGAAGCGACTTTTGAGCTCGTCGAACTTGGTCTGGGAAATTTCCGGATTCTTGAAAAACGAACCCGCGTTGCCAATCTGGGCCGGGTCGGGGAGCTTGCTGCGGCGGATGCTGCTGACGGCTTCGCTGATGTCGCGTGGGGTAGGCTCGCCTTCGATACCCATGTCCTGAAGCGTGGTCTGGATGTCGCCGTAGCGCATGTTGGGGCGGGCCTGCCGGTGCAGCCGCAGCAGCACACTCGTCACGATGAACTGATTTTTGAGCGGGCCTTTGAACACGCTCTCGCGGTAGCCAAACCCACACTCGGGGGCCGAAAACGTGCGCAGCAGCCCGGTGGCGGTTTCCAAGGCTTCGAGCTGCTCGAAGGTGTCCTTGAGCTCGGCTCCGTAGGCCCCGATGTTCTGGAGCGGGGCCGCGCCCACCGTGCCCGGAATCAGCGAGAGGTTCTCGATGCCGCTCAGCTCCTGATCGAGGGCGTACTGCACCATTCCGTGCCAGCTTTCGCCAGCCCCAGCCCGCACGAGGGCCGTATCCTCATCCTGGCGTACGATTTCCAGGCCCCTGATTTCGTTTTTGAGCACTACGCCGTCGAAGTTCTTCGTAAAAAGTAGGTTGGAGCCGCCGCCCAGCACGAGCTTTTCGGCAGCCTGCACTTCGGGCAGCGCCAGCAACGCCCGCAGCTCCTCCACCGAGGCGAAGCGGGCAAACAGCCGGGCCGTCACGTCGAGGCCGAATGTGTTGTAGGGGCGGAGGGAAACGTGGTGTTCGAGGACGGGAGCAGGGTGCATGGGGCCGGGCGGAAACGTGAGGTCCCAAAGGTACACTAGTTGGTACTGGGGCGTTGCTGGTTGTGAGGATGGGGATGAAAGAACGTTATTCCGAGCAGCGCGATGAATCTCGCGTGCCGACGTTCTGTTTCCTAACAACTGTTCAGCCAGCAACTACCGTATATGGCAGCCCAGCCCTTCCGGCTGGCCACTCACTGTACTCTCTGCTCATGAAGCGCATTTCCCGCTTGTTTTCCCGCCTCGCCCTGTTTTCCGCGCTGGCCGCCGGTACGCTGGCTTATTCCGGCTGCGGCTACGTCAATTACCTGATTCCGCTCAATCCTACCTCCAGCAAAGGCCGCACCCTCGACCACGCGGCCTGGGATGGGCTGCTGAAGAAGTACGTCGACGACCAGGGCATGGTGAACTACAAAGGGGTACGCCAGGACAGCGCTGCGCTCAACTCCTACCTCAAAACGCTTAGCGACAACCTGCCGGCCAAACAGGCTTCGGCCGATGAAAAGCTGGCCTTCTGGCTCAATGCCTACAACGCCTTCACCGTCCAGCGCATCATCCGGTCGTATCCGGTGAAGAGCATCAAGGAACTGGGCGGCGACAAAATCTTCGTCAATACCGTCTGGGACCAGGATTTTATCCCGCTTGGGGGCAAGCGCTACACACTCAACGACATCGAGCACCGCATCATCCGTAAGCAGTTCGACGACAACCGCATTCACTACGCGCTGGTGTGTGCGGCCATGAGCTGCCCGCGCCTGCGCAACGAGGCCTATGTAGGCACGCGGGTGCAGGAGCAGCTCGCCGACCAGGGCCGCGACTTCATCAACAACTCCCAAAAGAACGACCTCTCGCCTGCCAATAAGCCCACGCTCTCGGCCATCTACAGCTTCTATCCCAAGGATTTCGCCAAGAATGGCAGCACGTCCATCCAGGATGCCGTCAACCGCTACGCCAAGCAGAAAATCGACCCCAACGCCACCCTCAGCTACAAAGAGTACGACTGGAGCCTGAATGAGCAGTAAGTCTTTGAGATATTAGCTGATGGCGTTTAGCTATTAGTTTGACGTTCAACTCGCCACCAGTACAAGCAAAGCGAAGGACCTGGCCCCCGCGAAAACGGTAATCGTAACAACGATTCGTTTCGCGGGGCCAGGTCCTTCGCTTTGTTGGAGATGACGTTTTTTCAGCTAACAGCTAACAACTCATTTAGCTACCCGGTAGCCGTTCAGGGCGTAGAACAGCAGGTAGGCGTAGCAGAGGGCGGGTAGGATGAAGGCGATGCGCAGGCCGCCGCCGTGGGTGGATATCAGGCCCATAAGGGGCGGGATAATGGCCCCGCCCACGATGGCCATAATCAGGTACGACGAGCCCTGCTTGGTGAAGCGCCCCAGGCCCGTAATAGCCAGCGGGAACACCACCGGCCAGATGATGGCGTTGCACAAGCCGCAAAGCACCACCAGCCACAAAGCCGTTTCGCCCTGGCTGAAGATGGATAGTACCACGAGCGCCACCCCGGCGGCGCACACGCCTGCCAGCAGCTTGCGGGCATCGAAGCGGCTGAGCAGCGGAATCCCAATAATGCGGCCCACCATCACGCCAAACCAGTAGGAAGCCACCAGCACCGCGCCCACGGCCTTGGTAAAGCCGGCCGTGGTATCGATGGCGTCGGGCGCGTTGCCGAACAGGGCCGCGGCCCAGTTGGTGGCCTGGCTCAGGATGCGAACCAACTCCTGGGTGAAGCTGCTGAGCTGGGCAATATTCTGAGCCTCGCCGTAGCGGATGATGAACGAGCCGATGCCCACTTCCACGCCCACGTACACGAAAATGGCCACTACGCCCAGCTTCAGGTGCCGAAAGCTCAGGGCCGAGCGGCGGCCGGTTTCGGCGGCGGCGGCTTCCTCATCGGCGGGCAGGCTCTCGATTTCGGGCAGGCGCACCAAGAAAAACAGGGCGGCCAGAATCGTGAGGAATACGGCCAAGCCCACGTAGAGCGGCTTGACCAGCGTGGCTTCCTGGGCTAGGCGCTGCTCTAGCGGCAGCTGGGCCAGTTGGGCCTTGAGCACGGTGGAGCCCCCGAACAAAATCAGGCCGCCGATGAGGGGCGAGATGGTACCGCCCAAGCCGTTGGCCACGCCCACGATGCTCACCCGGCTGGCGGCGGTGCGGGCCGGTCCGAGCACGCTCACGTAGGGGTTGGCCGCCACCTGCAACAGCGTAATGCCGGCCCCCAAGAAGCTCAGCGCCAGCAGAAACAGCCCGAACGTGCGCGAGTTGGCTGCCGGCACGAACAGTACGGCCCCCGCCGCCATCACCAGCAACCCCAGCACAATACCGCGCTGAAACCCGAGCTTCTCCAGTACCCGCCCCGCCGGCAGCGACATTAGAAAGTAAGCCCCAAAAAAAGCCGACTGCACGGCCGTAGACTGGAAATCGGTGAGCTGGCACACGTCCTTGAGGTAGGGCATGAGCACGTCGTTGAAGTTGGTGACGGCCCCGAACAGGAAGAACAGAGTCGTCATGAGCACCATTGGGCCCACGTAGGAGCGGGCGGCGGCCGGGGCGGCGGCGGTGGCAGGAGAAGAGGCGAGTGGAGCGGCCATGTGGGAAATCAGGAGGAATGTGCGACGTTAAAGATAGGCGGTTGCCACGACCCAGCCGAAACAACTCGCAGACCGAGCCTGCTCAGGCGGCGACAGTCGTGCCTCATCTGGCGTCCGCAGAGCAGAAGCATCTCTACCGCTTTGTTGTAAGGTTCACCAGTCCAGAGTCTGAACCTGCGGCTATGGAGCTGTTGCCGGTAGCCGATGGAGAGATTAGGGTTGCGGTAGAGATGCTTCGACTATACCTGCGGCTTCGCGGACGCCAGATGAAGCATGACGTACTTCTTACCTCCAAATCTTCCCACATCCTTACCTGCATTACAACGGGAACTCCTTGCGAAGCTGCTGGTAGGCGGTGTTATCGTCGAGGCTAGTGAGGCTTTCGAACATGCTGATGAAGGCACGCACCAATTCGGGGTCGGTGGTTTGCATGGCGCGGGCGTCGGCTACTCTATCGAGGTTGTACTGGCCCAAAAACACCACCAGCGCCCGCAGCGGCTCGTGGGCTTCGGCATCGAAGCGCAGGAAAAGCTGCAGCGGCAGCACTGGCACCTGCTGGTGCGGCCCGAGGCCGGCGGCCCGCTGCTGGGGGTGCGCCGAAAGCGTCTGAAACGTCTCTTCTATCTGGCGCAGCGTGGCCAGGTGTTCCTCGCGATGCTCCTCCCACACCTCGCCCGACACCGGCGCTTCGGGGTGAAACTGCTGCCAGACTCCCTGCACAAAGTGGTGGAGGCGGCCGTACTGGTCGAGGGTCGGCGGTTGGCTGTCGGCCGGGGTATCGGCGGCCAGCGTGGCCAGGTAAAACTCGCGGGCGTCGCGGGCCCGCACCAGCAGCAGGTCATGAATCTGGTTGGTGAGGGCGCGCATTTCGCGCTGGTTGAGCTCGGGGCGGTGGTGGCGGGCATAGAAGGTCCCGATGGCGGCCGAGTCGGTCATCAGGGCCATATACTCGCTGTCTTCCGATTCCTCCAGAAAGTCACGAATGGCCAGCAGAATGGGCTGGAAGCCGCGGTACAGCTCCCGCGTGGCGTCGCTGATGGTAACGACGGCAGCCTTAATCTGCTCCTCCACAGTAGTGCTGCGCTCCACCAGCTGGCGGGTTTCCTCGGCCAGCTGGTGCATTTGGGTCAGGGCTTTGTCGGTGTTGCGCGACGCATCGTCGGCCGCCTTCCAGCTCTGGAAAGCAACAAACAGCCCCAGAAACGAGGCCACGCTGCCGATGATGGAGTAGCGCCCGCTCAGCGCCTCGCTGGCCGTGAGCCCCACCACGATAAACGTCATAAAAAGTACCAGATAGAACAACGAGTTCTTGCTGGGGTCGAGCAGAAAACCGGGCCGAGGCATGTTTTGCGGGGTAAGGAAGGGAGGAAGCGGCAGGCAGCCAGCGCAAAGTGTCGCGCCGCTTTCAGGTGTGCAAGAACGACATCTACCCGACAATTCTGCCCGGCTGCCGCCGCTTAGCTGGCGCGCGCTATTTCTAGACCTACTTGCTCAACAGCGCCAGCGTCTTGGCGTCGCGCTGGCCGCCGTAGAACCTATCCAGCACTCGTCCAAACACCCCCGGCGCACCCGGCACGGCCTGGAACAGCGTCATCGAGGAGCGCAGTTTTATATCGTCGGGGCTGCCGAAGATGCGGGTGGCGTCGGCTGAAGCCAGTTGCAGCAAGGCCTCGCATATTTCGACCAGCCGTTGGCTCAGCACCGGATGGGCCATGTAAACCGCCGCTTCGGCCGCACCCTCGATGCCGTAAAACCGGGCCGTTTCGCTCAGACCCAGGCCCCGCAGCTGCGGGAAGATAAACCACATCCAGTGGCTGCGCTTGCGGCCACTTTGGATTTCTGCCAGGGCCGTGGGGTAGGTGGCCTGCTGTGCGTCGAGGAAGCGTTGGAGGTCGGGCATAAGGTAAGTTGGGTTTACGCGGTATCGGTTTTGGCAACGGCGCAGCCATCAGTCGGGAGGCCTGCGCGCATCAACTCAACGCCACCCTTTTTCCAGTTCTGGCAGCCTCATAAATCCCTTCCACCACGCGAATATCCTTCAGGCCTTCTTCGCCCGAAATATGGCTGGGCAGGGCCTGGCCCTGCAGAATGAGTTGGCCGATGCCATCTAGCTGGGCCGCCTGCTGATTGATGACGGGAAAGTTGAAGGCCTTTTCGCTCGTACGGCCTTTAAACGGGCCATAGCTGAGGCCCGGACTCAGCTCGAAGAAGCCGTGGTCGGCCGCCGCGTAGAACCGGTCGATGTTGCAGTTAGACGTGGTGGTGGACGTGCCGATGGCGCCGCTTGGAAACTGGAGCTGCCAGCTGATGTTCTCTTCCACTTCGGTGAACAGCTCGGGCATGGTAACGGGGCCGAACTGGGCCGTGACGGCCGTGGGCTCCTCGCCCAGCACGTAGCGGTTGCTCTGGATGCAGTACACGCCCAGGTTCATCAGTGGGCCGCCGCCGGCCAGCGCTTTTTTCAGGTGCCAGTCGTCGGGCGGCGTACCAGCCAGGTTGTAGCCCAGCGACGCCTCTATCAGCCGGACTGGCCCGAATACCTTTTCCTGCCCGAGCCGCTTGATTTCCAAGTGGTGGGGCTCGTAGTGCAGCCGGTAGCCAACGGCCAGCTGCACGCCCGCCTTCCGGCAGGCGTCAATCATTTCCTGGCAATCGGCTACCGTAAAAGCCATCGGCTTCTCCACAATAACGTGCTTGCCCGCTTTAGCCGCTCGCAGCGTGTATTCTTTGTGCAGCCCGTTTGGCAGCACCACGTACACCAAATCGATATCCTTATTGCGGGCAATCTTGTCGAAGTTTTCGTAGTTGTAAATATTCTTATCGGGGATATTATATTTCGCTTTCCAGGCGGCGGCTTTTTCAGGTGTGCCCGTAATTATTCCCGCCAGTGTGCAGTATTCAGACTCCGCCAGGCCCTTGGCCAGAATATTTGCGTAGCGGCCCAGGCCACAAAGCGCCACGTTCAGCTTTTTGCCAGAGTACGCCGGGTTTTTCCTGGTGGGGCTAAGCTGAAAAGATGTAAGCGCCGGTAGCACGGTAGCCGAACCAAGCCCGAGGCTTAGATTTTTTACGAAGGAACGTCGGGAAGTCATTTTCAAGGCGGATATGTAGATTGTTGTGTGTTGATAAAGAACTTTGCTGTGTTCGGACTTGATTTTTTACGACGACGTTACAGTGTTTATAAAGTTTTGGTGCACGAAAAACGCCAGCTTCAACTAACTATATAAGCAAAATGGTGATTTAAAGTAAAATGCTTAACATCCAGCCACGACTTTATAAACACATTGTTAGGCGTTCGTAGTTTATAGCATACTCCAATATGTAATAGTGTGGTCTTCGCTCCTGATATCCTCTGTATTTTCATCGAACCAAGGAATGTAATAGCCCTCATCGTTTGAAAAACAAATAACCTTTTCATCATACGTTATTTCTTGTATCAAATCAATAGCTGTTGTTGCCATTTGCTCTTCTGTTTGAGCGCCTAACATATCCATATGAACGTGCCAGTCAAATAGTCCATTTCTCGCAGCAAATCCAATAGTAATTTCTCTATTTCCTGTGCTTATCAACAATTTTAACTTTCCCTTCTTGCTTGGATATTCGATCTTACAAGCACCGTCTTCACTGTAATCAACTCTCTCGTTAAGGAAAGGAAAGTGAGCCAGCAGTTTTGGTACAACGTAATTCGTGAATTCTTTTTGGTTCATGAAATTACTTGCTTGTCATGGTGTCTAACGTTTTAGCGCTTGGCGAAGGTGGCGATTTTCACCGCAAATGTTGATGCGGTTGGTCAAACTTTAATTAACTATAAAAATGTTTGCAGAGCACCGAATCACCATTTCTGTCAAACCACTGTTAGCGTTAGGTTTATTCTGTCGCTGTATAAATAATTGCCAATATAAATGGAATTATGATGGCTATTGAGATTAATAGAGCTTTCCAAATATTTTTGTATTCGTGATTATCATTAGGGAAATATTTTTTGAAGAAATATTCTGATAAAATTGCTCCCCAGCCCATATTTAATAAATATGTCAATGAATTTGTCTTGCTCTCTACGCTGTTCACTATGAGGATTGTCAATACTGTGAATACTATTGAAACAAGTAAGACAATATTCGCTTCTTTTTTTCTGTTGTCGTCAATTAAGTTTTGTCGCAATGATACTCCACCAAAAATTGGGGCGAAAAATATTGAAAACCCCCAAATAGCTTTTTTTGAATAAATCTCAAAAGCATTGTCTTGGTTAAATTCTGTCATTGTTAAATTGTTTTCTTCTGTCATATTCTTGGTTTAAAATGTTCGATTAATGTCGTTCGTTAAACTTACCGCTATTATCCAGATACCCGCTACTCGGGGCGCATCTGCCGCTCCAAGATACATGCTTGGCCCAGATTCCCGACCTTTGCGGCTTCACCTGACTCTACCTTATGTCCACCAACCGCCGCGCCGAACCGTTTTACATGACCGCCACCACCCAGTTCGGGCTCGAAGAAGTGCTGGCCCAGGAGCTGCGCGAGCTGGGCGCGAAAATCGAGAAGGTAGGCCAGCGGGCCATTGAGTTCAGCGGCAACCAGCAGCTGCTCTACGAAGCCTGCTTGTGGTGCCGCACGGCAGTCCGCATCCTGCGGCCTTTCGCCGGCTTCTCGGCCCCCGACGAAAAAGCCCTCTATCGCGAAGTGGGCCGAATCGACTGGACCAAGTACCTGCGCCAGGACCAGACGTTCGCCATCACGGCCGTCGTCAACAAGTCGAGCTTCGACCACTCGCTGTTCGTGGCCCAGCTTACCAAAGATGCCATCGTCGACCAGTTCCGTAACCGCACCGGCGAGCGGCCCAGCGTCGATGTGAAAAACCCCGACATCCGCCTGCACCTGCACATGCTGGAGAATGAGGTAGTGCTGAGCCTCGACGCCTCGGGCGAGTCGTTGCACAAGCGCGGTTACCGCCAGCAAACCAACGTGGCCCCGCTCAATGAGGCCCTGGCTGCCGGCCTGCTGCTGCTAGCCGGCTGGGACGGCAAAACCACCCTCGTCGACCCCATGTGCGGCTCGGGCACCATCCTCACCGAGGCCGCCCTCATCGCCCAGCGCATCGCCCCGGGCCTTTACCACCAGGGCAAGTTCGGGTTTGAGCACTGGGCCGATTTCGACGCTGTGCTCTGGGAAACCGTGCAAATGGATGCGCGACAAATGCGGCTGGAGGAGCCCCAGTGCTACATCGGCGGCTCCGATCTGAGCCGGGACTTCATTGAGTTGGCCCGCGAGAATGTGGCCGCCGCTGACCTCGAAGACTTCATCCGCCTCGGCGTGCGCGACGTGAAGGACGCCGTTGCGCCCCCCCGTGCAGCGCCCGGTATCGTGCTCACGAACCCGCCCTACGGGGAGCGGATCGGGGAGGAAACCGAGATGGACGACCTCTACAAAACCATCGGCGACACGCTCAAAACCAACTTCCAGGGCTACGATGCCTACCTGTTCACCGGCAACCTGGAGGCCGCCAAGCGCGTCGGCCTCAAAGCCAGCCGCCGCATCCCGCTTTATAATGGCCCAATTGATTGCCGCCTGCTGAAGTATGAGTTGTACCGGGGTACCCGCAAGGTGGTGAAGGAAGGCGAGGAAGGAGGCGAGTAAATGTGCAGGCCACGCTTCAGAGCCTGCTTCGCTACTGAGTTCGAAACCAGGTTGAAAAACAGCCTGCGAAGTAGGGCCAGGTAGTTTGGATTAAAAAATGGCATTGACTTAATGAAGTATTATATAAAATAAATTATGTTTGGGATGCTTAGTTGGTCCGCCCCCGGATTCGTCTATACCATCCTCGTATGCACGTCGTCCTTTTTACCCACCCAAACTTCCTCAGCCACCAGAGCATGCCCCGGTTTGCGCGCATGCTGGCCGAAGGGATGCAGCAGCGGGGGCACACCGTGGAGATATGGACGCCGCAGCCGCATTTTATGCGGCTGCCAGCCCCTGGGGTGGCCCGCAAATGGCTCAGTTACCTCGATCAGTACCTGATGTTTCCGTTGCGGGTGCGCCGCCTGCTCCGCACCTGCCCCGCCGATAGCCTGTTCGTGTTCACCGACCAGGCCCTGGGGCCCTGGGTGCCGCTGGTGGCGCACCGGCCCCACGTAGTGCACTGCCACGATTTTCTGGCCCAGCGCTCGGCTCTGGGCGAGGTTGCCGAAAACCGTACTGCCTGGCCGGGCCGGCAGTACCTGGCCTACATCCGGCGCGGCTACGCCCAGGCCCGCAACTTTATATCAGTTTCGGAGCATACCCGCCAGGATTTGCACCGGTTCCTGCCGACCGCGCCCCATTTCTCGGGTATGGTCTATAACGGACTCAACCAGAAGTTCGAAGTAATCGAAGCCGATGCCGCCCGTGCCTCACTCGGCCGGCAAACGGGGCTGAACCTGGGGCAGGGGTATTTGCTGCACGTGGGCGGCAACCAGTGGTATAAGAACCGGGCGGGCGTATTGGCCCTGTACTTTGCCTGGCGCCGCATCAGCCCGTTCCGCCAGCCGTTGCTGCTTATTGGCGAGGCGCCTTCGGCCGCGCTGGGGCAGCAGCGGGCCGCCTCACCTTACGGAGCCGAGGTGCATTTTCTGCCCGGGCTGCCCGACGAGGTAGTCCGCCAGGCGTACGCGGGCGCTTCGGTGCTGCTGTTTCCATCGTTGGCCGAGGGCTTTGGCTGGCCCATTGCCGAAGCCATGGCGGCCGGTTGCCCGGTTATCACGACCGGGGCCGACCCCATGCGCGAGGTGGGTGGCACGGCCGCTTTCTACCTGCCCCGACTGGCGGCCGACGAGCCGCTCGAAAGCTGGGCTGCGGCGGCCGCCCAGCAGGTGGCGGCCGTGGTAGAGCTGGCCGGCCCCGCCCGGGCCCGGGTGCTGGCCCAAGGCCGGGAAAACGCGCGCCGCTTCGACCCGACTACTGCCCTCGACCGTATTGAAGCTATTTATCAGCAGTTGGTCTAAGCTTTACCGGCCGACAAGCCTCAGACCAGCTGCTGAGTTATCTACCTGTAAAACCACTTTCGCTATGCCCCCACTCGTCTCTGTCATTTTGCCGGTGTACAACCAAGAGCTTTACCTAGCCCAGACCCTGGACAGTGTACTGGCTCAAGATTACCCCGATTTTGAGCTACTCATCCACGACGATGGCTCCACCGACCAGTCGGCTGCTATTATCCGCCGCTACGCTGCCCGCGATGCGCGCATCCGGGCCAGCTACGGGCCTAATGCCGGGCACGCTGCGGTCATCAATGAGCTCGTAGCACTGGCCCAGGGTGAGTGGTGTGCTCTACTCGACGCCGACGACCTGATGCTGCCTGAACGCCTGCGCCGGCAGCTGGCCTACCACCAGACCCATCCCGAAGTAGATGCGAGCAGCTGCCACTCCTACTACATCAACAAGGACGGTCGACGCCTGAGTAAGCAGCGTTACCCCGGCCTGCTCGACCCCACCGATGGTCCCCGGGCCCGAGCCCGGGGACAGTATGTGCAGTGTGCCATGACCGGCCTATTTATGCGCCGCTGCGTGTTCGAGCAAAGCGGTGGGCTAGACTCTCGCTTCTGGCCCAGCGACGACTTCGAATACTTCAACCGCTTAGTTGATCAAGGTTATACCCTCGTCATTGTGCCCGAAATCCTGATGGAATACCGGTTGCACGCTACTGCCATCACCATGCGCCAGCCCCTGCGCACCTACGACACCATCGGCTACGTGATGGCAAACCTCGACCACCGGCAGGCCGGCCGGCCCGAAGTCACCTTCGACAGCTTTATGGCCGTTCGCAACGCCCAGCCCTGGTATACGAAGCTCAACCGCAAGCGCTATAACTACGCCCAGCTGTTCTTCCGTAACGCGGGCATCGACCTCATGTCGGGTCGGCGCTGGCGATTCGGGTGGCAACTGGCCGTTTCAGCCGTGTTAGCTCCCCTGCACCTACTACTGAAGATCAAGAGAATAGCGGTAAAATAATACCAAATGATATATGTTAAATAATATTATTAAAAAACTGGACTTTTTAAAGCTAATGGCTATATTTATAAAAAGTATTGAATGAGGTATATTACGGTCACTGCCTCTGTACTTTCCTGCTTCCTTGTGTTAATCGACAATTAACCCCCTAATTGCCAGCCATGAAAGTACTGCACGTTATTGCCGATATGGACCCGGTAAAGGGTGGTGTTTGCCAGGCCGTACGCACTATCATTGCCGGTCTGGCCGAGGTGGGGGTGTATAATGAAGTGGTGAGCCTCGATGAGCCAAATAGTGCTTTTCTGGCCACCGATGACTTTGTGGTGAACGCCCTCGGGCTGGCCCGGGGACATTGGCAGTACCACCCCCGACTGGCCCCGTGGCTGACTGAGAACCTGGAGCGCTTTGATAAAGTAATCGTGCACGGGCTGTGGCTGTATTCGGGCTATGCCGTGCAGGTGGCTTTCCGTCGGCTTCGCCAGCGCCGGCGGGCCGGCCAGGGCCCGCAGCTGTACGTAATGCCCCACGGCATGCTCGACTCCTACCTGCAAACGGCACCGGGCCGGGGCTGGAAGGTTTGGCGCAACACGCTGTACTGGCACCTGGAAAAGCGCCTGATTGAGCAGGCCGATGCGGTATTGTTCACCTGCGAAACCGAGCGGCTGATGGCCTGGGAATCGTACCGCCCCTACGCCCCCCGCCACGAGGCGGTGGTGGGCCTGGGTGTAGAAGAGCCGCCGGCGTATCGCCCGGCCATGCGGGAGGCGTTCCGCGCCCATTGTTCGGGCCTGGGCGACGCCCCGTACCTGCTTTTTTTGGGCCGTCTGCACGAAAAGAAGGGAGTAGACCTACTGGTGCAGGCTTATGCCGGACTGGCCGGGGGGGCTACGCCGGCCGCCGTCGCTGCCCTGCCCAAGCTGGTTGTGGCCGGGCCGGGCCTCAACACGCCCTATGGGCAGTTGGTGCAGCAGCTGGCGTTTGCTAATCCGGCCCTGAGGACGGCAATATTTTTTCCGGGCATGCTTACGCACGATGCCAAATGGGGGGCCTATTACGGTACCGACCTGTTTGTGCTGCCCAGCCACCAGGAAAACTTCGGTATTGCCGTGGTGGAGGCCCTGGCCTGCCGCCGTCCGGTGCTCATCACCGAGCAGATCAATATCTGGCGCGAAGTGGTGGCGGGGGGCGGTGCCCTGGTCGCGGCCGACACGACGGAGGGAACCCGCTCAGCCCTGAGCCAGTGGCTGGACTTGCCGAAAGCCGAGCAGCAACTGGCCGGTGAGCAGGCCCGCCACTCATTTGAGCAGCAATTTGCCCTCGGCCCCGCGACAGTCCAATTACTAGCCGCGCTCGAAGTGTGAGTGCCGAGGTAGTCTGGCAACCAATCTTCACCAGCCAGCTGCCTTTTCTTTCATTCTTATACCCTCCATCCATGTCTACACTATTTTCGGCCTACAACCAAGACACGTTTACCGGCGCTTCTTTTTCGCTCGCTAACCGTCTGAGGCGGGTGGTATGGGGGGTGTTTTCGCTGCTGCTGTTCCGGTTCTCGCCCCGGCCGATGCACGCTTGGCGGGCCTGGATTCTGCGCTGTTTCGGCGCTACGGTGGGGCAGGGGGTGCACGTGTACCCGAAGGTTCGTATCTGGGCTCCCTGGAACCTGACGCTCGGCGACGAGTGCGGCATCGCCAACGATGCCATCCTCTACAGCATGGGCCGCATTACGGTCGGGCGCCGGGCTGTCGTTTCGCAGGGTGCCCACTTGGTTACAGGCTCCCACGACTACAACGAGCCCGGCTTCCCGCTCATCATCCGGCCGATTACTATCGGCGACCATGCCTGGGTGGCGACCGAAGCCTTCGTGCATCCGGGCGTAACGATTGGCGAGGGCTGCGTGATTGGGGCCCGGGCAGTGGTAGGCAAAGATATGCCCGCCTGGATGGTGTGCGCCGGCCACCCCTGCATTCCCCTCAAGCCTCGTAATTGCTTCTGAGGGCATGCTTATTCCCCCGCTGATGACGACTAGCCCAAGCTTGGCCACCGACTTGGTCCCGTTGGCCGCGCCTGCCCCGTGGCTAAGCGAGCGGGCGCCGGTATCCATTATCATCCTCACCCACAACGAACAGGCCGACCTGCCCGCCTGCCTGGCCGCCGTTGGCTGGTCCGACGACGTGCACGTGCTCGACTCGGGCAGCACCGACCAGACCGAGGCTATTGCCCGGGCCCACGGCGCGCGGGTCTGGCTCAACCCGTTCGTTAGCTTCGGCCAGCAGCGTAACTTTGCCCTCGATGAGCTGGCGCTCCGCCACGAGTGGGTGCTGTTTCTCGACGCCGATGAGGTAGCTACGCCCGCCTTCGCGCGGGCCGTGCGCACCGCCGTGGCGACGGCCCCGGCAGAGGTGGCCGGCTATTACTGCTGCTGGAAAATGATGCTTGAAGGCCGCTGGCTCCGGCGCTGCGACAATTTTCCGAAGTGGCAATTCCGGCTCCTGCGCCGGTCTAGGGCCCGCTTCACCGATTTTGGCCACGGCCAGAAGGAGGGGGAGGTGCAGGGCCGCATCGACTACCTGCCCGAACCTTACCTGCACTTTGGCTTCTCAAAGGGCTGGACGCACTGGCTGGCCCGCCACAACCGATATTCGAGCCTTGAGGCCGCCGCCCGCCTGCACCAGCGCCCGCCCCTGCGCGACGTGCTTAGCGCCCACGCCAGCCGCCGAAACCCGGCCCTGAAGTCGTGGCTGAGCCGGCTGCCGGGCTGGCCTCTGCTGCGCTTCGTGCAGACCTACGTGGCGAGTGGCGGTTTTCTGGAAGGCATACCGGGCTTTATTTACTGCACCAATATGGCCTACTACGAGTTCCTGATTCAGATCAAAATGCGCGAAATCGGCCTTCGAGCAGCGTCGCCTCCTCACTCCACTGGTGGGCCAGCGTAGGTCCCGCCCGGGCCCGCCACCCCACCTGCGCCGGGTACGGCAATTATTCTGGTATGGCGGCGCAATTTTGGGTGCGGGCTTGGTGCTGTACCTGAGCTGGCTGCCCTGGCCCCAGTTGCGCACGACCGGCCTGCTGCCCGCCTGGCTCGCGGCCTGGTCCGATCAGGCTGCCAACGAAAATATCCGGACCGCCGTGCCTTTCCTGGGCTTGGGGCTGCTGACGGGTGGCTGGCTGCTCGATAGGGGCAGGTGGAGCTGGCGGGGCGGGCTCGGAGCCTGGGCTGTCCTAACGGCCCTGGCCGGCGTGGCCGAAGCCGGTCAGTTGCTGCTGCCCCACCGCTCCTGCGACCCCGCCGACGTGCTCTGGGGTGCGGGTGGAGCGCTGGCCGGGCTGCTGCTGCTGGCGGGGCTGGCTTGGCTTCTGCGACTCCGGATCTAACCCACACCTTGTTTATTGGCCCTACTTACCCGTTACTATTATGAAGCAACGCATCCTGCTGATTGGCTACAATTTCCATCCCGAACCCACGGGCATAGGCAAGTACAGCGGCGAAATGCTGCACTGGCTGGCCCGGCAGGGGTTCGCCTGCACGGCCCTCACCGCTTACCCGTACTACCCCTACTGGCAGGTACAGGAACCCTACGTGGGCCGCCGGTTCCGTTACACCACCGAGCAGCAAAGCTTTCCGTCGGGCGGTTCGCTACGCGTGATTCGGTGCCCGATGTACGTGCCGGCCCAGCCCAGCGGCGCCAAGCGCGTGGCGCTCGATGCCTCGTTTCTGCTCTCGGCCTCGGCCCGGTTAGTAGGTTTGCTGGCCCGTCAGCGCTTCGATCTGGTTATCGTGGTGGCCCCCTCGTTTCAGTTCGGCCTGCTGGGCCTGCTAACCCAGGTGCTGGGCCGAGGTAAATTCCTCTACCACATCCAGGATTTGCAGATTGAGGCGGCCCGCGACCTGGGTATCATTCGGTCGGAAAAGGCTATTGGGGCCATGCTGCGGTTGGAAAAAACGATTCTGCGCCGGGCCGACTACGTGAGTACTATCTCGCCGGCGATGGTGGCCCGGGTAGAACAGAAGGCGGGGAGGCCGGTGCTGCTGCTGCCTAACTGGGCCGATATCGCGCAGTTCCACCCCCTGGCCGACCGGGCCGGTCTTAAGCGCGAGTTTGGTTTCACGCCCGGGCAGAAAGTGGTGCTCTACTCCGGAGCCATCGGTGAAAAGCAGGGCCTGGAGGCCATCATCCACGCGGCCCACCACTTCGAGCAAGTGCACCCCGAGCTGCAGTTCGTTATCTGCGGCTCGGGGCCTTATAAGGAGAAGCTGCTGGCCCTTACCAGTTCGTTGGGCCTGGGCAACGTGCATTTTCTGCCTCTGCAGCCTCTGGAACGCTTTAATGCCTTCCTCAACATGGCCGACATACACTTGGTCATTCAGAAATCCATTGCCAGCGACCTGGTCATGCCCTCCAAACTCACCACCATCTTGGCCGTGGGCGGCGTAGCCATCATCACGGCCGATGAGGGCTCGGGTCTGCACGCGCTGGTAACTGAGCATGGCATCGGGCTGCTGGTGCCGGCCGAAAATCAACGGGCCCTCGAAGACCAGCTTCGGCAGACGCTCGACCACGACTACACCGACATCCGGGCCAATGCCCAGCGCTACGCCGAACAATATTTGTCCATTGATAATATCATGAACAAGTTCGTCGGGCAGGTGCTGAAGCCAGCCTAACAGCCTTTCCGGCACCTTTGTAAAAACCCCACCGCCCATCGGCTTCTGCCGGTAGGCGTGGGGTTTTTACTGCCCCATACTTTAAGTAACCAGATAGGAAAGAGTTATATGTATTCAATGAAAATATAAAAATAATTCAATTTGTAATTTGTGAACAATCGGGCGAAAATATGAGATTATTCTATTTGGGTTGTTAATGTTATTCTATTCTTTGGTATTGTATGTAGCGGGCCATAGCGTCTTTATTGCGTGAATTTATAGATATAACTAAGTTGTAAAACACTGTTTAATATCGTTTTATAGGGGTATTATGATTAGTGCGGTATGGGTTGCAAGTGCGATAATATCCAGATAAATAAGTGACATTCTGGGTAGGAATTGAGAGGATATGTAATTATGGCAAGGATATGCGCTAATTTTAATAGAAAAGAATGATCCTTGAAAAGGATAATTATAGGTTTGTGAAAAGTTTGCCTCTTTCCAGTTGGGGACGGGGCCAGTTGGTTTCACTTTCCATTGCAATAGGTGTATGGTCAAGCGAGTGTTGTTGTTGCCGGGGTTAATGCTCGGCATTTGCCTGATCAGTTTGCCAAGTTGGGCGCAGGTCACTATTTTCAATGCCAGCCCCACAGCTAGTGGGGGTGAGGCCCTCAGCGTGCAGGGCCAGTTCGGTGCCGGGGCTAAAGTATATGGTGCGCCAGGCGCTGCTACGGCCGGGCAATTGCTGCCCGTGCTAGTGCAGGGAGAAGGGCAGGCCACAGTGCAGGTGCCGGCCGCCCTGGGCCGCGACGTATTCCGGGTGTGGGTGGAAGATCAGGGCCAGCGCAGCCCCGGCGTATTTGTTAACCAGGCCTGGGGCATGCATTACGACTCGCCCGACGTGGTGCCCGGAGGCAGCCTGCGCCTGTTCGGCCGCAACTTGCTACTGCCCGGAGCCACGGCCCAGGTACGCTTTGCTCCCCGCAACGGGGGCGGTGGGGGCGGGGTGGCTACCATTAAAACCGGTGCCAGCAGCGCCTACGTGCTCAGCCTTGACGTGCCGGCCAGCCTGCTGCCCGGTACCACCTACGACGTATTTGTGAGCAACGGGGGCGGCGGCAGCGCGGGCGAAACCCGGGTTGAGCTGCCGGTTACGGCTATTGCGCCCGGTACCGACTACTTCGCGCTGGGGGTGCCTTGGGCGGCTAAGTTCAATTTTCATGCTAACCGTTACGATGTGCGCACCGACTCCCGCCTGGCGCTTAAGGCGCGCGGCGACGGTACGACCAACGACCAGCCCGCCATTCAGGCGGCCATCGACCGGGCAAGTGCCGACGGGGGTGGAGTAGTGGTGATACCGGCCGGTACCTATAAGCTCGTCATCAGCAGCGATGGGGCCCTGAACATGCGCAGCCGCGTGGTGGTGCAGGGCGCGGGCAAAGACCAGACGACGCTTAAGTTCGGTTACGGCACGGCTGCATCCAACCGCTGGGGCGTGCTTTGGTCGGGGGCCAAACAGGCGGGCCTGGCGGATCTGACGCTGCAGAACGTGAACGAGTCGGGTAAGTGGATCAATAACCTAACTGGCTCGGGTTCGGAGATTTTCATGCAGCGCATGCGCTTCGACCTGAACACCGGCGACTGGCTCTGGCTGGCCAACAGCGACAAACTGGCCGTGACCAATTCCGAGTTTGTGCAGGGCATCGACAACCTGTCGGGCTACCACGGGCCGGTGCAGTTCAACGGCACCACCAACTTTGTGGTGGCCCGCAACCGCTTCACCTATGCCGTCGACGGGCTCAACTTCAACCACGCCCACGAGGGCGTGTTCGAAGACAACCAGGTATTCCGCGACGGCAGCGCCCGCTACCCCACCAGCCTGGTCAACCACGTGCTGGTGGTGAATTTCGCCCAGAACCTGGCCGTGCTCAACAACCTGTTCCGCGTCATTAATGGCCCATCGCAAAACAGCAACGACGGTGAAACTATCATTGCCGAGGGTGGTGGCCCCGACCGCATCGACGAGGATACCGGTACGGCAAGCGGGGCCACGGCCACCACGCTGCAGGACAATAGCAAGAACTGGGGTACTTTCCGCCAGCAGCCGGTGGTGGCCATCGTGAACGGCAAGGGGATGGGCCAGTGGCGGCGCATTGTGAGCCGTAGCGGCGGCACGCTGCAACTCGACCGGGCCTGGGACGTGCTACCGGTGGCGGGTAGCCGCTACGCCATCTTCAACTGGGGCGCCCGCAACTGGCTGGTGCAGGGCAACACGCTCGAGGGTAACCGCCGCGGCATCACGCTCTACCACAACGCCACCGATAACGTGGCCATCGTGGGTAACACGCTCACCAACAGTGGCTCCATCGACCTGACGCCCCTCCAGCAGCAGCAGCCCGGGGCGCCTCAGCAGTTCGTGCCCACTTACAACACCCAGATCGTGGGTAACACCGTGGCCAACATCGATGGCGCGAATGGCGTGTTTATCGGGGTGCATACGGTGCAGTTCGTGCAGAGCAAAACGTTCGGTACTTCGGTTATCGGGCTCGAAGTGCGCCGCAACGTGCTGCGGGCCCACCAGCCCAACGTGCCCGCCGTCGTGGATGCGCTGTTTCCCGAGGGCTACCTCAACTACCTGCAGTTCCAGCAGGGCAGCGAAAAATATGTTGATGAGCAGATTCCCAGCGTGCTGGGCAGCATTTTCCAGAACAACCAGGCCATCAACTGCGACCGGGCCGTGTACCTCAACACGGGTTCCTACAATACGCTTGTCTGCAACACCGAACTCGTCAACGTCCCGCAACTGTTCAGCGACGACGTGCTGAACGGGGCCACGCACGCTTCGGTACGTACCGTTGATTGCCCGGCCGGAGCCCCAAACCAGCCACCGGTAGCCGACCCCAAAACCAACGACGCGGTCCGGCCCAATGCTCCGGCCGTGCCCCTGGTGCCGCTTAGTGGCTCCGACCCCAGCGGCACTATCAACAGCTTCACGCTCAATTCGCTGCCGCCGCCTAGCCAGGGCCGTTTGTTTCTGGCCGGAAAGCCAGCGCAGTCGTCGGCCAAGGTCCTCGCCGCGCAGGCCAATCAGCTCAGCTTCGAGGCCGTGGCAGGCTTTGAGGGCGACGCTGTATTTACCTATAGTGCCACCAGCACGACGGGCCTGACCAGCACGGCGGTTCCGTTCACGGTGCCGGTGCGACGGCCCCTGCCGGTAGTGTTGGTAAACTTTACAGCCACCCCGGCTTACCCCCGGGCTCTGTTGCGCTGGACCACGGCCACGGAGGAAAACAACAGCCACTTTGAAGTGGAGCGCAGCCTGGACGGGGTGAAATTCCAGCGGATTGGCCGCGTTGCCGGCCACGGCACAACTGCCGAGGCTCAGCAGTACACTTACCCCGACAACATGAATCCGCCCCCGGCTCAGGTCCTTTATTACCGCCTGCGGCAGGTTGATAAAGACGGCAGCGGCACCTACAGCCCGGTGGCGGCAGTAACCTTTAGGACTCCGGTTGCCGCGCCCACGGTGCTACTGTATCCGAACCCGGTCACTACTGTGCTTAACGTGGCCCTCAGTGGCATGGAGTTGGGGGGGCGGCTGGTCGTGGTCGCGCTTTCGGGGCAAGTGCTGCTGGAAAAGGTTATAACGGCACCCGAAACCGCGCTCGACGTGCAACAGCTACCTGCCGGCACTTACTCGCTGCTCGTGTATCCCTTGCACGGCAAGCGCCTCCAGCGCCTGTTCACCAAGCACTGATCCGCTAAGCCAGCGACCCGAAACACCTAAAATCCGGTTCGCCGGGCCTGTTCCAACCCGCTATTACCGGGTCGGAACAGGCCCGGCGAACCGGATTTTAGGTGTCGGCATAATGATAAAATTTATAAAAAATGTATATGTTTACATAATGCCAAAATTGCCCGGCCGATTATAGCTTGCTGCAAAGCCAAGTGGTAGTCGCCACCTCATTACATCCAACCAACCACGCTATGTCAACTGCCCAGAGGCTGATTTCCGGTACGGCCATTTCCTGGTTGCAAATCGGGGTTACTATCGTCTCGCAGCTGGCCCTGGTACCCGTGATGTTGACATACTGGAGCGTAGAGGCCTACGGGGTGTGGCTGGCGGTTACCGCGATTATCAGCCTGGTGTCGCTCGTGGATCTGGGGCACCACGATTTTCTGATGTACGAGTTCATGCGCATCGGCCGCAACGACCCCACCCAGCTAAGCCGTTACCTATGGTCGGGCCTGCTCTTTAGCCTGCTCATTAGCACGGTCCAGACGCTAGCAGTGGCGTTGCTGCTGGCCACTGATACGCTGTCGGTCCTCTTCGACAGCGTAAAGCTGGCTAATCCCGGGTTGCTGCACGAAGGCGGCGTGACCCTGTTAGTGTTCAGCATCGGGTGGGGCCTGACCAACAGTTTGTCGGGGCTCATGACCAAGGTTCTGTTGCCCTTTGGCTACTACCCGCGCATGGCTTGGTGGGGGCTAGGGCTATCGATCTTTTTCGTGGTTACTATCATTGCCAGCGTGGTACTGGGGGCCAGCCTGCAACTCACGGCCGTAATCACGACCGGAGCCAACGTTTTATTTACGGGCCTTATATACCTCGATCTGTTTCGGCTGTTGCGTCGTGAGGGCATCACCTACACCCCGCCTTCGCTGGGGCTGGGCTACCACAACTTCGTGCGCTCGTTGGCCGTGTCGGGCAAGAGCGGGCTGGAAAACCTGCGCCAGCAGGGTATCCGGCTGTTTTTGCCGGCGCTGGTGGGTACCACCGGCCTGGCAACGTTCTCAACGCTGCGCACTGGCTCCAACCTGGCGCTGCAGGGGCTCAATACCATCGTGCAGCCGCTCATGCCGGAACTCATGCGCTTTTTGCACCAGCGCGATCAGGCGCGCTGTGAGGCCGCTTTCGGCACCATCTGGATTATTGTAGTCGGCATCATGGCCCCGGCTACCGTGGTGCTGCAACTGGTAGTGGAGCCCCTGTACGCGCTCTGGACGCGGGGCCGGATTCCGTTTCACCCCCTGCTGTTTGCCCTGCTCTCCATCGGCGTGCTCGTGTTTGCGCTTATCCAGCCGGGCATTGCCGTTGTCAAGGGTAATAATCTGCTGCGTCCCCAGGTGGTCCTCTCGGCGTTGGCGGCAGGCTGCGTGTTGGGTGGCCTGTTCGGGCTGGTGCCCGGGATGGGGCTGGTGGGTATCGGGGTGGCCTTGCTGGTGGCCGAGATAGTAGCGGCTGTGGGCTACCAACTGGTGGCTCGGCGCTGGCTAGCTGCCAACGGCCTGCAATGGCCGCGGCAGGCCTACGCCATCGTGCTCACATCGGTGGTGCTAGCTGCCGCCGCCTGCCTGGCAATTGTCTGGCTACCTGCTTTCCGCTGGCTGACGCTGGCCGGTGCCCTGCTGGGGCTGGGGGCCAACGCCTGGCGCTATTGGCAGGTGCTGCCCCGCCTGGCCACCGAACGGGCCCTGAAAATGGCGGGAGAATGGTGGCGGATTATCAGCCGCCAGCCTGTTGCCGAACCGGCCTAGTTCACTGCTTAGCACCCAACCGCTGCCCCATGCCCGCCCTTCTGCTCGACCATCCTGCCCTCAGCCCCACGCCCCCAGCCCTTGTCGGCCCGGCTCCGGTCGGTCTGGCCCCCGCTGTCCGTCGCGGGCCCGCCTTTCTGCGTGGCTTCGTGCGCTGGTCGTGGGTGGTGCTGGTGGCGGCATCACTAATTCAGAGCTTGTGGTTCGCTACCCAGGCCAACCAGGTGGCCGTGCTGTACGTGCTCGGGGCATGGGCCCTGCTCACACCCACCTTCCTGACATACTCCTCGCTGGCGCGCTACCCGATTTCCAGCTTCCTGATGCTGGGTTTCGGGGCCACGCAATTTTACCTGCCGCTGCTTTTTACCCTGCTCGAAGGCAAACCCCTGGTAACCAATCTGGAACTGCCCTACGCCGTGTTCGAGCATTCGATGCTGGCGCTGCTGGTGTTGCTGACCGCCCACTACTGCTACCGGGTGCTGGCACGGGTCCGCCTGCTGCATACCCGCAGCCTGTTGCGACGCTTGGGGGTGTATACCCCACCCACCCACCTGCAGCTCTGGCTGATGGGTTTGATTGGGGTGGCCGCCATGTTTTACATCTACGTCGTGTCGCAGGTCGGCTGGGCGATGACCGGCTCCTCATCCGACAAGTTCATTCAGACCCTGATTCCGTTCTCGTACGCGCCCTACTTTATTTACAGCGGCCGGCTTTACGGTAGCCAGCAGCGGCCAGCCAAAAGTACGGCCCTGTGGCTGCTGCTGTTCACCATTATGCTGTTCGTCGTGAGTATTGGCCGCAACAGCCGGGCCGCATTCATGCTCAGCTTTACCGCCGTGGGCTTTTCGTACGGGCTGGGACTGCTGCTGGGGGTGTTTGAAAACAACTTGCTGCGCTGGCGCAATGTACTGCTGGCGGGCCTGGGCATCTGGTTTCTGATGGGCCCGATGTCCGATTTGGGCACGGCCATGGTCATTGTGCGCGAAAAGCGGCACGACATATCCAAGTCCGAACTCATCAGCCTTACTTACGAGGCCTTCTGGGACGAGGAAGCCCTTCGTGACTACCGGGCCATCGACTACCATGGTATTTCGGCCTGGGATGAGAGTTACCTCGATAACATATTTACAGCCCGCTTCGCCAACCTCAAGTTCAACGACGAAAGCCTGCTGCTCAACCGCCAGGTGGGCAACGAAAACCCCGCTATTTACCGCTACACCATCGATTACATCTGGTCGTCGCTGCCCGACCCGTTGATTCGATTTCTGGGAATCAACGTCGACAAAACACAAATCCTGGTCTGCTCCTTCGGCGACTACCTGTTCTACACGGCCGGCAACGTGCAGGAAACGCTCAGCGGCTTCCGCACCGGGCATTTTGCCGGTACCGGCATGGCCGCGTTCGGCTGGTGGTACCTGCTGATTCTGGGCCTGGGCATGATTCCCGTTTTCAGTCTCTTCGATAAGCTGGTGGTGCGCGATACGGCTTCGGCGGCCGGTATTCGCTTCAGCCTGTGCGCGCTGCTGGCCCTGACGGGCGTGTTTCAATTTCTGCCCTTCGAAAGTGTCGTGTTCAGTGTTACGTTCCTGACCCGGGGCTGGCTGCAGCTGGTTTTCTCGTACGTGCTGCTCTACAGTGTCGCTCGGTTGCTGAGCCGCCTGTTTCAGGACGCTGGGCAGGGTTCGGCTACTAGCTGATCCAACTCGCGGCGGCGTGGGCCTGAGGCTACGCATCATGTGCCAGCTACCAATCAGTAGCAACTTCCAGTTACCAATCAGCCGCCACGAGCAAGGGCCACATTCTATTGAACGTGGCCCTTGCTCGTGGCGGCTGATTGGCTTTTGCTTGCCAGCTGGCTTCCCGGCACCGCTAGCTGTAATTGATTGCCTGCTGGCTTAACCTTGATAGCTGGTTAAGCAGATGGGGAAATCGGAGAGGTGGTAACCATACGTCAGTCAAATACTGCCTGAGCTCTTGGTGGTTACGGGCGACAAATCCTCCCAGCCGCCACATAGAACCGTTGTTGCGCGGCAGCCGAGAGGGTTTTGTTTTAGTAGACGTGCTTGGTGTCTTGGATGCAAACTTGGATGGTGAGCAGTATTATCTTGATGTCAAGTAAAAACGACCAATTCTCCATGTACCAGAGGTCGGCTTCCAGGCGCTTGGCCATGGCCGAAACCTCCCGGGTTTCGCCCCGGCAGCCAATCACTTGCGCCCAGCCCGTAATGCCGGGGGGGACGGCGTGGCGAATCATGAAGTTCTCGAGCAAACCATTGTACTGCTCCGTGTGCTTGAGCATGTGAGGCCGAGGGCCTACCACCGACATTTCGCCCCGGAGCACATTGAAAAACTGCGGAAGCTCATCGAGGCTGGTTTTGCGCAATAGCCGTCCGACGCGGGTAATGCGCTGGTCTTCGCGCGAAGCCTGCCGCGAGTCGCACTCGCTGTTGACGCACATACTGCGGAATTTGAGGCAGTAGAAAGGCAATCCATCCTTGCCCGTGCGCAATTGCCGAAAGAAAACTGGGCCTGAGGAATCGAGTTTGATAAGCACAGCAATGATCGGGACCAGCCAACTCAGGAAAAAAGCTACAATCAGTAGGGAGAAAAGGCAATCAACGACCCGCTTCTCCAAACCCCAGCTATGAGCAGCAAAACGGTGATGATGAGTAAGTTGACTTTCCATGTGACGGCGATTTATAAGTTCTGCGTTTCAGGTTCCATCAGAAACAGTGGACTGGTTTTGACCAGGCAGTCAGCAAGCATATCGGGGCTCAAAGCAAGTGCGTTTTAGCGCTACCAGGATTACCCGGTAAGCCATTGGATACTTTTAACCGTTTGAGGCAAAACTGGATTTGCAGTTCAAATAGTTAAAAATTTTATTGTTAAAAACATGTTGTAAACATATCGAAATAAAATAGTAAAATAAAATCAGTGTATCGTTATAGTTTTCATAGTTATATAAAATGATAATATTTATATTATTTTTGGTGCAAATCGTATATTGCTACTGCTAACGAGGCAACTCGCCATCAGCCGTTGGGCAGTAGTGGGGCAAAGGGCCCAATCCTGGCCTTCCCAAAATCTCTATCCGTACTCTTGAGTACCTTACCGGCCTGATTTGCACCCCTTCCGATGAGAAAATCTGTTCGCCAACTGCTTCCGTGCCGGCTGTTGCTGCTGCTCTTGCTCCTGTTACCGCTTTTGGCTCCGGCCCAGTCCATCACCCGCCTGAACCCGACCAACTGGTGGGTGGGGATGAAGGACCCTAAGGTGCAGTTGCTCGTGTACGGCCCGCAGGCCGGCACCCTCACCTACACCGTCAACTATCCCGGCGTCACGCTTGTCAAAGCCAGCACCGTCGAGAACCCCAACTATGCTTTCCTCGACCTCACAATTGCCCCCAATACCCGGCCCGGCACTGTGCGCCTGACGGGCCGCAACGGCCGTACGCTCGTTACCCAGAAATGGGAGCTGCGGGCCCGCGACAACCGCCCCAAGGGCCAGGGCGTGACGGATGCCGATTTCATCTATCTGGCTATGCCCGATCGGTTTGCCAACGGCGACCCGCGCAATGATAAGTTCGCGGACTTAGCCGACCCCAATGCCGACCGGGCCAATCCCTTTATGCGCCACGGCGGCGACTTGCAAGGCGCGGCTCAGCACCTCAACTACCTGAAAGAGCTGGGCGTAACCGCCGTCTGGCTTACGCCCGTTATCGAGAACAACCAGCCCCTCACCGACGAGGGCGGCACCATGCGCTCGGCCTACCACGGCTACGGTTTTACCGACCACTACAGCGTGGATAAGCGGCTGGGTGGCAACGCGGCTTACCTCAACTTTGTGCAGAACGCCCACAGCCTGGGCCTTAAAGTGGTGCAGGATGCCGTGTACAACCATATTGGCATCAACCACTGGTTCGTGAAGGATTTGCCCTCGAAGGACTGGCTGCACCAGTGGCCCACCTACACCAATACCAGCTACCGCCAGCAGCCCATTACCGACCCGCATTCCGCCAAAATAGACCGGCTCGTGACTACCGACGGCTGGTTCGTGCCCTTCCTGCCCGACCTCAACCAGCAGAACCCCTACGTGGCCAACTTCCTGATTCAGCATGCGCTCTGGTCGGTGGAAATGTTTGGGGTGGATGCCTGGCGGATTGATACCTACATGTACAACGACCAGCCCTTCATGAACCGCTGCAACGCGGCCCTGCTGGCCGAGTACCCGAGCATCCACATCTTCGGCGAATCGTCGGTGAACAACGTGGTGGACCAGGCCTACTACGTGCGCAACAAAATCGACTTTCCCTTCAAATCCAACCAGCCCGGGGCCCTCGATTTCGTGCTCGAAAACGGGATGCTGGCCGGCCTGCGCGAAACCGGCACCCCCGCCGCTACCAGTTGGGATGGCGGGGCCCAGAAGGTATATCAGGCCCTGGCCCAGGATGCCGTGTACCAGGACCCCAGCAAGCTCGTAACCTTCCTCGACAACCACGACCACAACCGCTACCTCTCGGAGGTGGGCGAAGACGTGGCCAAGTATAAAATGGGCCTGACCTGGCTGCTGACCACCCGCGGCATCCCGAGCATGTATTACGGCACCGAAATCCTGATGAAAAACTACAAGGACCCCTCGGATGCCGAAGTGCGCCGGGATTTTCCGGGTGGTTTCGCGGGCGATAAGCAGAACAAGTTCACCACCGCCGGCCGTACCCCGGCCGAAAACGACGCCTTTAACTTCGTGCGCACCCTGGCCACCTATCGTCGCGACCATCCCGCGCTTAGCTCGGGCCAACTGATGCAGTACCTGCCCGAAAATGGCCTTTACGTGTACTTCCGCTACGATGCCGCCGGTACCGTGATGGTGGCCACCAACACCACCGACAAGCCCGCCAGCCTGCCCACCGCCCGCTTTACCGAACGCATGAGCGGCTTCAGCAAAGCGCGCAACGTGCTGACGGGCGAGGCCGTAGCAGACCTAACAACGTTGCAGTTGCCGGCTCAAACGGCCGTAGTGTTGGAGTTGGGGAAGTAGGAGGGATGCCGCCGCTTCGCTTACCACACTGGACGATAAAAAAGCAAAACGTCATCCTAACGAAGGAAGGATCCTCTCACGCTAGACGAGTCGTTGTTATGACGACTGTTTAAACGTGAGAAAATCCTTCCTTCGTCAGAATGACGTGCTATTGTAACCTGTAACCTGCTGGTTTACTTCTGGTAGCTCTTGCAGGCCTCTACACAGGCGCGGCAGGCGTCGGCGCACTGCTTGCAATGGTCGTGCTTATGCTGGCCGCACTCGTCGGCGCACTTCTGGCAGATTTCGATGCACTCCTTGAGCACGTGCTGGGCGTGGTCGGAGCTGCGGGCGATAAAGGCGTGGGTAAGGCGGCAGATGTCGGCGCAGTCGCGGTCGAGGCGGATGCAGGGCACCATCATCTTAATATCGTCTTCGTGCAGGCAGGCGGTAGCACACATTTCGCAGGCGGCAATGCAACGAGCGAGGGCGTCGAGAACTTGCTGGTTTTGGGTAGCGGAGGCGGTGGATTGATTCATAAGTGAAGGGGTAAAGGTTAAGTGAACTGATAGCCTCTTGTACGGGAGTCTGCCACGGCTGGCCGTGCACGATTTTGTGGGCTTCGTGCACGATTCCCGCCTTCGGGGGGTTAACAGCATCCTTTCACCCCGCCGCAATTCGCCTTATCTTTACCTTATGTTATTTGCTGCCGAACCCCTCGCCCCAACCATCGAATCTGCCCGCAAAGTCCTCAAGAAGTACTACGGCTACGACTCGTTTCGGCCTATGCAGGAGGACATTATCCAGAACATCATGGAGGGGCACGACACGGTGGTGCTCATGCCCACCGGAGGCGGCAAAAGCATCTGTTTCCAGGTGCCGGCCGTGGTACAGGAGGGAGTCTGCATTGTCGTGTCGCCCCTAATTGCGCTCATGAAAGACCAGGTGGAGGCGCTGAAGGCCAACGGCATTCCGGCCGCCTACATCAACAGCAGCATTGGCAGCAGCGAGCAGCATAGCATTGCCGGCGACTGCCTCAACGGCCATCTCAAGCTGCTCTACGTGAGCCCCGAGAAGCTGCTTTCCGACGGCTTTCTGGCCTTTCTGAAACGGCTCCGGGTGAGCATGTTCGCCATCGATGAAGCCCACTGCATCAGCTCCTGGGGCCACGATTTTCGGCCCGAATACACCAAGCTGCGGGTGCTGCGCGAGCAGTTTCCCGATGTGCCCATCATCGCTCTTACCGCCACCGCCGACCGCCTCACCCAGCGCGACATTCAGCAGCAACTGCGCCTGACCGAGCCCAAGGTGTATCTGTCGAGCTTCGACCGGCCCAACCTCAACCTTATCGTGCGGCCGGGCCAGGACCGGGTAGGCAACATTCTGGAATTTCTGGAGCGCCACCGGGGCGAGGCGGGCATTATTTACTGCCTCTCGCGCAAGCAGTGCGAAACGCTGGCCCAGAAAATTCAGGCCAAAGGCGTGAAGGCCGGCTTCTACCACGCCGGCCTCACGCCCAACCAGCGGTCGGCCGTGCAGGAAGGGTTTCTCAAGGACGATTTGCAGGTGATTGTGGCCACCATCGCCTTCGGCATGGGCATCGACAAGAGCAACGTGCGCTGGGTGATTCACTACAACCTGCCCAAAAACATCGAAGGGTACTACCAGGAAATAGGTCGGGCCGGCCGCGACGGTACGCCCGCCACGGCGTTGCTGTTCTACTCCTTCGGCGACGTGATGAGCCTGCGCGACATGCTCACCAAGGAAAACCCCCAGCTCACCCAGCTCAACCTAACCAAGCTGGAGCGGATGCAGCAGTTTGCCGAGGCCGCCAGCTGCCGCCGCAAAATCCTGCTCAACTACTTCGGCGAAACCCTGGCCCACGACTGCGGCAACTGCGACATCTGCCGCAACCCGCCCACCACCTTCGATGGCACCGAAATAGCCCAGAAAGCGCTGTCGGCGGTGGTGCGGGGCCGGGAGCGGCTCAGCATCAGCCTGCTGATCGACGTGCTGCGAGGCATGCGCAACCAGGCCGTTATCAGCGGAGGCCTCGACCAGATCAAGACCTACGGCGCGGGCCGCGACCTGCCCTACCTCGACTGGTACAGCTACGTGCACCAGATGCTCAACGACGGACTTATTTTCATTGCTTACGAGGAAGGGTATTCGCTGAAAATCACGGACCTGGGCCGCGAAGTGCTGCTGGGCCAGCGCCCGGTGTCGATGAAGAAGTTTCAGCCCGCCGAGAAGGCCGAGAAGAAGCCCCGAGGCCGCAAAGCCGCCGCCGCCGCGCCTGCTCCGGCATCCCGCGAGGCCCAGTTGTTCGAGGCCCTGCGCACGTTGCGCAAGCGCATAGCCGACGAGCAGGGCGTGCCGCCCTACGTCATTTTCACCGATGCCACGTTAACCGAAATGGCTGCCGAGCGGCCGGTGAATCGGGTAGCCATGCTGGGTATTTCGGGTGTGGGCATGAAGAAGTTCGACACCTATGGCGAGGCCTTTATCCGGGAGGTAATGGCCCACGGCGGCAACCCCGCCGCCCAGGCCGAATTCGACGATCTGCCCGCTGGCCTCGACCCCGATGATGCCGGTGCGCCCCGCGCCCCGGTAAAAAAAGAAGTCAGTACTGAGGCTGGCTCCACCGTGGATGCCACGTACCAACTGCACCGCATGGGCCTGCTTCCGGAAGCCATTGCCGAACGCCGCGGCCTGGCCCTGAGCACCATCCAAAGCCACCTGACCACGCTCTACACCAAGGGTTTCGAATTGCGCCTAGAGGATTTCCTCACTTCCCAGGACCTGGCCAATATCCAGACGGCCGTGGCCCAACTCGGGGGCCAGCCGCTGCTGCGCGACCTGTTCGACCACTTGCGCGAAGACTACAACTACTTCCGCTTGCGTCTGGCTCAGCACTATTTCCGCCGTCTGCGCGGGGAGGTGTAACTATGGGATGCCGTCTTCTATTGCTGACCAGTCTGCTGGGTGCTGTTGCTTGCCAGCAGCAGCGTTCTGACCGGCAGGTTGCTGCGCCGCCGGTTAACCAGACGGGCGTTATGCCGACGCAGGGCGCAACCTACTTTCCTGCCACTCTGCGGGCTTTTTTGGCAAGATATGATGTGCTGCCGTTGGTAGAGAAAAAAATCAATGGGCACAGGGTAGCACTGTATGGCTTCCGCAATTCTGACCGCCAGTTGATGGAGTGCATTATATTGGAGGTGAAGCCGGATGAGAACCACCCCGACTTGCTGCATATTCGGGGTAAGAACCGCCGCGACGGCCAGATAAACGCCTTTGAAGGCGAAATCCGGTTGACTCAATTGCTCAAGCAACCGCAAATGACGGCTGTTGAGTTGCAGCAAGCTATAGCAGACGAACGTGAGATGGAGAATGACTCCACGGCGCAATCCTTGTTAGGAACGTTTGAGCTACGTGAATTATCGACTTACCCAAAAGCTGACATTATTGCTGGTCGTTTCACGGCTGATTTCAGAGTTGAGGAACAGGAGTTAATTGGGTTTGTACAAAGCCCCGATAGCCCCTCAAAAGGCGGAGAGGTGCTATTTGAAGGCGTGTGGACCAACAATTCTACTGGTAAAACCCAACCTCTAGCATGGGCATCCGAGCACTTACGCTACGGGCTTGAAGCTGGGAAAGTGGCAAGCACAGTAAGGAAGAATGCGAAAAATGAGCCCCACTTCAATAATCTAAATATGCATCGGGACTATAGCGAATGGTGGATTACCAACTAGGTGTATAGTCCCAGAGAGAGATGGTGTATTTTCCGGGCTGGAATTTCGCACGAACTTATGGGACAAGTACTCCACGGCAGCGCCCGCACAACTTCGGCAA
>NZ_NIRR01000036.1 GCF_002204745.1 Hymenobacter amundsenii | reverse complement strand
TTTCCAGCATGAGGGCCCCGCGGCAGGTAAAATACCCCGGCAGCACGATGCGGGGCGAGCGGGGCGTACCGGATGTAAGGAAAAAGAGCGGCAGCAGCAACCAAGAGCGCATGGGCAGGGGAAAAGTAAACGCCGACCGACAACCGGCTCCGGCAGGGACGCGCAAGGTAGGGGGCTCCTTGCCCAATCGCATGAAGCGTCAAATGCAGCAGCAGCGTGTTCACGAAAACGGTCCGAAGGTAAACGCGCTCCGCTTGGTTGAAGGAGCTTTCTAGCGGACTTCAAGAATGAACCCCGGTACTTCTTGCTCGGCATCCCGCAGGGTTTCGAGTACTCGGTCCGCGTACTGGCCCAGGTGCAGGCGGCTTTGGGCAAAGTCCCGCCATTCCACGATTAAGGGAACATCTACGCATCGGATGCAGTCCCACAGCGCGTCCAAATTCTCGCCGTAGTAGTCGGGAAAGGCGAGCTGCTGCTTAAACTGAGCGTGCAGCGCCAGCACACTCGTCATCTCCGACCCTTGTAAAGCAACTTTCATCTTGGGAAGGTACTCAGAGGCGTTCACGAAAACGGTCGGATTTGCCAAAACGAAGATTCAACCTACGACTTAGTGGATTCTCCCTGCGCCCTGGACTATGTCCTCGTAATGAATGCTTCTGCCATTCACGCGTACAAAGACCTGGGCGTCATGAATGGCCTCCTCCGTCATCACCACTTCTTTACCGAGTGTTAGGGAAACCGCAACCAGGTACTGCATAAGCCTTTCGTGGTCTGCCAAGCATTGTATTTCGCTCGGGCAAATGTCGTTCTCCAGTTCGAAATCTCCGAAAAAATAACACTGCACATGAATATGGGCCAGGAAGATCGTTGCGGACGTGGATGTACGCTCTTCATCATCCCACCAATGGGCGATAAAGTTCGCGTCAATTGCGCAAGCGGGCGCCTGATCGTTGTACTCTTCCACCGTCCACTGGCCGCGCCCCCCGCCTGCCCCTGCCCGACGACGCACCCGGTGCCCACATTGCCGGTGCCGAAGGTGCCGAGGGCGAGAAGCCCCGCCGCAGCCGGGGCGGCCGCAACCGCTCCGGCCGTGGCCCCCGCCCCGAAGGCGATACGCCCGCCGCTGAAGGCCCAGCTGCCACCAGCGGGGAGTAAACAAAACGTTGATATTTAAAAAAAGGCCGCCGCTGCTTCACATGAAGCAGCGGCGGCCTTTTTTTAAATATCAACGTTTTGCAGCTTGGCGAAGTGGCGGATTTAGAAGCACGTAACTTCAATTTTACACTAAATTTCAATTGTAAAACCAAACTCTATTTTAGCACTGAACCTACCATTCTGCCTAACTGCTGTTAGCATCAGTTTTTATTTTTGCATTTCTATTAGTTTCCATTCGCCATTTGGTTCTTTCTCCAAGTAAACACTAACATTTAGGTCTTTCTTGTTCCCTAAAACCTTGATTTCAAATTGTGCTTGTCCTTGTTCGTTTGATATACTTACATTTCCTGTTGGCATCATTCCATATCCCTTTATTCCACCAGTTTCAGCTATTATTTCTTTATTTATTTCGATTTCTTTTGTCGCTACTTTATATGCATCTGAATTTTTCATTGCATTTCCAGCCGTAAAAAATACAAAGACAAAAAAAGCAATTCCCACTCCAATAAGTGCTAAAACTCGTGGAAGTTTAGTTGGCTCATTTGGATTTTTTACCACGATTGTTTTTGCAAGTTTGTCCCCAAGTCTTTTCTTTTGGTCGTTAGTTGCCAAAACAATAAATTCAATAGGCCATATAATTATAAATAAGTTTCTTAGAAAAATTCTTCCAAATGAAGGGATTTTATTTTGACTATTCTCGTCACGAACCATTATTCCCATAATCCATTTTCCAGCACTAATTCCTTTCAAGCTGTCTTTTGCAAAATATAGTAGGAATCCAGGTATCATAACGAACAACATTGTTGTCATTATTTTACTTGGATTATTTTCGTCCATAAAATTTGGTCCAAGTGCAATAAATACAATTGAAACCATTAAAAATGTCATTATTAAATGATCAATAAAGAATGCCGCAATTCTTCTTTTTCTGCTTGATTTTAGAAATGCCAATTCTGTTTTTTGTTCTGTCATTGATGTCGGCTTTTTTTTAAAATGGGTGCTAACATTAGGATACCCGCTACTCAGCAGTTGCCCAAATAGCGGGCATTTTTTCTTAGTACGCAAGTGGGTAGCGGATAGCATACCAAATACAGCATGCTATCCGCTACTCGCCAATCAAAGGCCGAGGCTGTCGAGTGGGGAAGCCGGGCGGGTACGTTGGGCAACATGCGGGTAGATTTCGGTGGTTTTGATGCTGCTGTGGCCCAGCAAGTCCTGAATGATGCGAATATCGGTACCAGTTTCCATCAGGTGCGTGGCGTAGGAGTGCCGTAGCATATGGAGCGAAATAGGCCGGGAGATGCCCGCCCGGCTGGCAGCTTGCTTCAACCACCATCTGGAGGCTGCGGGCGCTGTAAGGCTCGCCGGGGTGCTGGCCCTGCAAGACCAGATAGGTGCAGCAAACCGGTATGAAGTAAACCAAGCCAGCCACAACCGCCAACTATATCCCGGATGCATTTCACCACCCTTACAGAATAGGCGTTTCCGGGGCCTGCCACACGTCGAATAGCTGCGCTAGCAGGCCGGTGGCGGCTACCTGGCTGCTATCGGTATCCAGGTAGTGCGGGCTGTTGCCCACCGTCACCAACCCAAACCAGTTCAGGCTCCGGCCAAACGTGCGTACGCAGTAGCAGCGGCGCAACTGCTGCTCGGGCGAGGCGTAGGGCTGGTCCGGGAAATCAGCCCGCACGAGCGGAAAAGCCAGCTGGTATTTGTCGGCGTAGAAGCTGGCTGGCCGCACTTCATGGCCAAACTTAGCGAGCAGGTACACCGAGTACAGCCAGGCCATTTGCCCGGTCGATTCAGACGGGTACAGATCAAAATAGGGCCAGTTGAATTTCTCGGTGAACGTAACCAGCACCACTTCCAGCAGTGCCGGCCGCTGCGTAGGGGTCAGCAGCTGCTCGGCCTTTTTGGTGAGCGTGAGCTGACCATGCACCTTTTTGGCCAGCCCGGCTAGTATGGTATTGATGTGCAGGGCACTGAGCACCAATGAATCTTGCTCACGGCTGAGCTTGATGAGGCCGGAATCGAGGTTGGGCTCCGGTAGCAGCCCCAGGCCGTAGAGTTCTAGCAGGTACTTGCGCGGCAGCGCCCCGGCCGCCGTGAGCTTAATGCTTTTGTCACGCCGTATAATACGCAGGAATGCTTCTGTGAGCAGTAGCAGCGGCACTTGGTCGAGCACCGCGTCGGGCAGGTTTTCGCACAGCCGCACCGGCGAGCCGGGCCCCAGAGAACTGTAAATCAGTCGGTAGATCTGGTCGGGGTTTAGGCCGCAGAAATCGGTCCGCGGGGCGCTATTTTGCTGGCGGATATAATCGTTGAATTGGGCGGCGAGATTCATGGTAAAGGGGGTTAACCAGCAGCCCAATATCCGGATTTTATCCGCCATGTTTAACCGCCATCCACTATCCAGGCTTAACGCAGGCGTGAATGGAAGCCGTGGTTTCCCGACGGACCAGCGCCTACCCCTTCCCGGATAATTGCCCCTACAGCGGGCGCAGGTACTGCGGTGGCACGGCGTCGGTCAGCCAGACGCCGTTATCGGCCTGATAGAACGGGTGGCCGTCGGCGTGCATCCGGGCGGTATCGGCCACCAGTACCACGGGGGAGCCGTGGCGGCTGCCCACCTGCCGGGCCGTGGCACCGTCAGCACTCAGGTGCACGTGCCGGCGGTCCATTTTCAGCAGGCCCTGCGCCAGAATAACGTGCAGGTTACGCGCTGCCGTGCCGTGGTACAGTTGCGCGGGCGGCACCACAGGCACGTAGCCCAAATCTACCGCCACCGAGTGGCCCTGGCTGGCACGGATGCGCTGCTGGTCGTCGGAGAGGCGGAAGCGCTGCTTGGCGTTGGTTTCCACGATGTGCAGGAGGGCTTCGCGGGTCAAAGGCACCTGGTGGGTCCAGGCCTGGGTCAGCAGCGTATCAACGGGTACCCAGCCCTGGTCGTCCAGGGTCAGACCTAGGTGGGCGGGGTCGTGGCGCAGCACCAAGCTCAGGAGCTTGCTCAGGCGTGTGGTTTCTTTGTCGGATAGCATAGATTTAAGTTGAGGAGCTAACCCCTAGCTCTAGCTCGCAACTCCCCCCTACAGCACCTGCCCCAGCCCGAACAGCAGCGTGAACACGAGCGTGGTGAGGGCCATTTGCTTGAGCAACGGGTCGAGCTGCAGGGAGTCCTGGCGCTGCCAGACGGCGCGGGCGTTGCGCAGCAGCAGCGGGGCGCTCAGCAGAAACAGCCACTGCCAGGGCGAGTGGTAGGTAAAGGCCACGTAGAGCACGGCCGCCGAGAAGCCCAGCACCAGCAGCAGCCAGTGGTAGCGGCGGGCCTGCACCGGCCCCAGCCGCACCGGAATCGTGATTTTGCCCGCCAGCTTATCGGAGCGGATATCGCGGATGTTGTTCACGTTAAGCACCGCCGTAGCAAAGCAGCCCAGCGCCGCCGCCGGCAGCAGCACCGGCCAGGGCAGCGCCTGGGTCCAGACGGGCACCTGGCTGTACGCCTGCAGAAAGTACGTCCCGCACACGCCCACTAGCCCGAAAAACACGAACACCGACAAGTCGCCCAGCCCGGCGTAGCCGTAGGGCTTGCTGCCCGCCGTGTAGTTCACGGCCGCCCAGATGGCCGACAGCCCCAGCGCCAGAAACGCCAGAAACACCCAGGCCCCGGCCGCGCCCAGCGCCACCCACAGCAGCAGCAGCCCACTCCCGAGCGAAAGCGCCCCGAACAGGCCCATACCCCGCTTCATCTGGGCGGGTGTAATGGCCCCGCTCTGCACGGCCCGCTGCGGCCCCTCGCGGTGCACGCTGTCGGCCCCGTTCTGCGAGTCGCCGTAGTCGTTGGCCAGGTTGCTCAGAATCTGGAGCAACACAGTCGTAAGGGCGGCCAGCGCCACCACTGCGGGCCGGAACTGCCCGTGGCTGGCCGCCAGAAAGCCCCCGGCCATGATGCTGGCCAGCGCCAGCGGCAACGTGCGTGGCCGAAACGCCGAAACCCAGGCTTTGGCAGGACTCAGGGGGGCAGGAACGATGGGCGGGTTCATGAAAGGGGAGGAAATGATATATGGAGGGGTAGCATAGAACAGCGATACAGGAATATTGTCATGCTGAGCATGTGGCGCATAGAGCCAGTATGCAAAGCCGTAGTCGAAGCATCTCTACCGCTTCGTTGCAGCCGAAAGCATTAGCATTGCGGTAGAGATGCTTTAACTGCGCTCAGCATGACTAACGTTTCTGTATCGCTGTTCTCACCCACGAAAATACGCCCTAATCCGCTTTAATAGCCGCGATGCGGGCGGCCGTCAGTTCGCGGAAGTGAGCCACTACTAAGTCGGCGTGGTGCAGGTCCTGGCCTTCGGAATGCTCGCTTCGGTAGCCGATGCAGTAGATACCGGCCGCCTTGGCCGCCGTCACGCCGTTGGCCGAATCCTCGATGACCACGCACTCGTTTTTGGGCGAGCGGGCCAGGGCAGCAGCTTGCTCGAAAATGGCCGGGTCGGGCTTGGAGCGGGCGAAATCCTCCCCGCTGAGAAGATGGCTGAAGTACGGTCCGAGTTCAAAGCGGCGCATCACCCGGCTGATGGTGGAATGCGAGGCCGACGAGGCCAGAATTAGCTCCAGGCCTTGCTGGTGCAGGTCGTCGATGAGGTGGCGCACGCCATCGAGCAGGTCGAGGTCGGGTTTTTCGTCGAAGGCGCGGTTGAAGAACTCGCGCTTGGCCAGCACCAGCTCCTGGGTGGGCTGCGGCAGGTCGTGCCGGTCCTTAAGGTGCTGGTACACGTTGCGGGTCGAGCGGCCGGTGAAGGCAGCGTACTCGGCATCGGTTACCGAAATGCCCAGCTCCTCAAAGTGCCGAAAATACGCATAGCGGTGAACGGGTTCGGTATCAACGATAACGCCGTCCATGTCGAAAATAACGGTCTGCATCGGGCGCGGAGGTTGGTGAAACTACCGCGAAGGTACCAGAACTGTTATTCCAAGCAGCGTGGCACAAACCCAAGCAAGCAGAACGATGTAGGGGCGGGACTTGCCCCCGCCCCTACTCCCCGGTATAGACGGCCTACTTCCCGATGGCCGCTACCAGCTCCTCGCTTAGCGGCGTCACCTTGGCGGGATAAAACCCCACCACCTGACCGGCTTCGTCCACCAGATACTTACAGAAATTCCAGTTCGGCTTCTCGTCCGTCTGGCCGTTTTCAGCCTTGCTACCCAGGAATTGGTAGAGCGGGGCGGCATCGGGGCCAGCCACCGAAATCTTGCTGAACAGCGGGAACGTGACGCCGTAGTTCTTCTCGCAGAAAGCGGCAATCAGGTCATCGGAACCGGGCTCCTGGGCCCCGAAGTCGTTGGCCGGAAAGCCCAGCACCACCACTTGGTCGGCATATTTCTGGGCCAGTTCCTCCAGCTCCTGGTACTGGGGCGTGTAGCCGCACTCGGAGGCCGTGTTCACGATGAGCAGCTTTTTGCCCCGGTACTGGCTTAGTGGCACCTCGGCACCCTGAATGTTTTTTACAACGAAATCGTGAACGGAAGCAGCGGGAGCAGTCATGTAAGTAGCAGAAAAAGGTGAAACAAGCGGCCCAGCCAGCCAGCGGCCGGAATAGCGACGCGAAGAAACGGGTTTCTGGCGCAGCATGGCCCCGCCCCGGCCCGTAGCGGGCCAACCATTGCCGGAATTTTGAACAACGAAACTCCGCTTTAGCTAAAAAGGGATTACTTTCGTTGATTGAGGCTTTTTTCTACTTCCGCTAACCTGCTCATGCGTAAGACGTTCCATTCCATCATTGCCGGAACAGGTTCCTACCTCCCAACCCGGGTCGTTAAAAACGAAGCATTCATCGACGCGGATTTTTTTGATGGCGAAGGCCAGCGGCTCGACAAACCGGGAGCCGAAATCGTGGAGCGTTTCGCCCAGATCACCGATATCCGCGAGCGGCGCTACGCCACCCCCGATCAGGTGGCCTCCGACCTCGCCTTTTTGGCGGCCCAGGCCCTGTTCGACTCTTGCCCCACCACCGACCCCGAGCAGCTCGACTACCTGCTGGTAGCCCACAACTTCGGCGACATCACGGAAACCAACCGGCGCTCCGATTTCGTGCCCAGCCTGGCGGCCCGCGTCAAGCACAAGCTCGGCATTCAGAACCCCCACACGGTTGCTTACGACCTGCCTTTCGGCTGCCCTGGGTGGCTGCAGGGCGTTATTCAGGCCGATTACTACCTGCGCTCGGGCGATGCCAAGCGGGTGCTGGTGATTGGGGCCGAAACCCTCTCGCGGGTCTGCGACCCCCACGACCGCGACAGCATGATTTACTCCGACGGGGCCGGGGCCGTGCTGTTCGAGGCCCGCGAAACCGGCCCCGACGACGAGCCAGTGGGCATCCTGAGCCACGGTTCGCGTTCCGACACCGTTCAGGCGGCCCACCTGCTGCGCATGGCCACCTCGCGCAACCCCGCCTACACCGGCGACGAGCTGTTTCTGCAGATGGAAGGCCGCAAGCTCTATGAGTACGCCCTCAAAACCGTGCCCCAGGCCATCAAAGACTGCCTCGATAAAGCCGGCCTTGGCATTGCCGACATGAGTAAGCTGCTCATTCACCAGGCCAACGGCAAAATGGACGAGGCCATCCTCAAGCGCCTCTACGGCCTCTACGGCGACACCCCAGCCCCGGCCGGCGTCATGCCGATGACCATTTCCTGGCTCGGCAACTCCTCGGTCGCCACCCTGCCCACCCTGCTCGACCTGATTACGCGCGGCCAGCTCGCCGGCTCCACCATTACGCCCGGCGACGTTATCGTCTTCGCCAGCGTTGGTGCCGGCATGAACTGCAACGCCGTGGTCTACCGCGTACCGAGTGAGTGAGTGAGTGAGTGAGTGAGTGAGTGAGTGAGTGAGTGAGTGAACTGGTGAATGAGTGAAAAAGGAACTGTCATGCTTCGACTGCGGCTCGCGCCTTCGCGGACGACAGATGAAGCATGACGTTCACTCCCTACTCCCCGCCGGGCTTGAGCCACTTTTCCAGCTCTACAGGTACGTAGGCGGCCAGGGCGTCGAGCAGGGCGGCGGGGTTGGGGTGGCTCAGGAGCTGCTGGCGGTTTTCGCGGCGTAGCAGACCCTGGTCGGCCATGTGGTCGAGGGCGCGGAGCAGGTGGTCGTAGAAGCCGGCCACGTTGAGCACGCCGATGGGCTTTTTATGTAGGCCCAGCTGCCCCCAGGTGAGCACCTCGAACAGCTCTTCGAGGGTGCCGAAGCCGCCGGGCATGGCCACGAATCCCTCCGCCAGCTCAGCCATCAACAGCTTCCGCTCGTGCATGCTTTTTACCACGTGCAGCTCCGTCAGGCCCCGGTGCTCCACTTCCTTGCCCATCAGAAAATCGGGAATCACGCCGATGGCGCGGCCGCCGTGGGCCAGCACACTGTCGGCCACCACGCCCATTAGGCCCACCCTGCCCCCGCCGTACACCAGCGTCAGGTTGCGCTCGGCCAGTATGCGGCCCATTTCGGTGGCCTGCTGGCTGAATTCGGGGTTGGTTCCGGCACTCGAACCACAATACACGGCAACGCTTTTCATGGGCAGTTGGTAGGGTTGGAAGGTAAAAGCGGCGATGAAACGCAAAGATGCGTTTCGTCGCCGCTTCTGGCAATTACATCCGCTCGGGCACCGGAATGCCCAGCAGACCCATGCTGGTTTTGATGGCCTGGCCGGTTTGGGCTGAGAGGGCCACGTAGAAGGCGCGGGCAGTCTGGTCGGGCTCAGTGAAGATTTTCACGTCGGTGTAGAAGCGGTTGTAGGCGCGGGCCAGGTCGTAGGCGTACTGGGCCACCAGGGCCGGCGAGAGGGTGCGGGCGGCTTCGCGCACCACGGCCGGGTAGCGCCCCAGCTCCTGCACCATTTCGCGGGCGGCGACGGGCAGCTGCTCCAGGCCGCTCAGGTCGGCGGTGGAATAGATGCCCATTTCGGCGGCTTTGCGCAAGATGGCGGCAATGCGGGCGTGCGAGTACTGCACGAACGGGCCAGTGTCGCCTTCCAGCTTCACCGACTCCTCGGGGTTGAAGAGCATGCGCTTCTTGGGGTCCACCTTCAGCAGGTAGTACTTGAGCGCGCCCAGGCCCAGCATGTGGTAAAGCTGGCTCAGCTCGTCGTCGGTCAGGCCCTCGGTTTTGCCCTTCTCGAGGGTGGCGGCCTCGGCGGCGGCCACTACGTCGCGCACTAGCTCGTCGGCGTCCACCACGGTACCTTCGCGGGTCTTCATCTTGCCGGTGGGCAAATCCACCATGCCGTAGCTCAGGTGATGGATAGCCTCGGCGTAGGGCTTTTCCAGCTTTTGAAGCGTGGCCTGCAGCACCTGCATGTGGTAGTTCTGCTCGTCGGCGATGACGTAGATGCTGGAATCGTAGTGGAAATCGGCGTATTTGAGCTCGGCCGTGCCCAGGTCCTGGGTCAGGTAGACGCTGGTGCCATCCGAGCGGAGCAGGATTTTCTGGTCGAGTCCTTCCTGGGCCAGATCCACCCAGGTCGAGCCGTCTTCCTTGCGGTAGAACAGGTCGCGGTCGAGGCCTTCCTGCACCCGCTCCTTGCCCAGCAGGTAAGTACCCGACTCATAGTAAAACTTGTCGAAATCGACGCCGATGGCGGCGTAAGTGGCGTTGTGGCCCTCGTACACCCAGCCGTTCATCTGCTTCCAAAGGCTGACCACGGCCTCGTCGCCGGCCTCCCACTGTTGCAGCATCTCGCGGGCCGCCAGCATCAGGGGCGCCTGGGCTTCGGCGGTTTTCTTCTCAACGCCCTCGGCCACCAGCTGGGCCACCTGCTCGCGGTAGTGCTTCTCGAACAGCACGTAGTACTTGCCCACCAGATGGTCGCCCTTGATGCCGTCGCTCGCGGGCGTTTCGGCGTGGCCGAACCGCTGGTAGCCCAGCATCGACTTACAGATATGGATGCCCCGGTCGTTGACCAAGTTCACCTTCGATACCGTGGCGCCGGTGGCTTTCAGGATTTCGGCCACCGAGTAGCCCAGGAAGTTGTTGCGCAAGTGGCCCAGGTGCAACGGCTTGTTGGTGTTAGGCGACGAGTACTCGACCACCACGTTTTGCGGGCCACCGGTTTCCACGGGAGCATCGGCCGGCCGCTGGCGCAACTCCTCGAACACCCGCAGCCATTCGGCATCGGCCACTTCCAGGTTCAAAAAGCCCTTCACCACGTTGAAGCCTCTTACAACGGGCTCGTTCGCCATTAGCCATTCGCCCAGGGCCTGCCCGATTTGCTCGGGGCCCTTGCCCAGCGTTTTGGTGAACGGGAACGTGACGAGCGTAAACTGACCGGCAAAATCCTTGCGGGTGGCTTGCAGGCTCAACTGGTCGGCGGGCACCTCGGCCCCAAATACGTTCTGGATGGCCGCGCCAAGGGCGGTTTTGAGGGTCTGTTCGAGTTGTTGCACGGAAGTCGGGTACTGAAGGGGGCGCTGCCCCGCCAAAGGCGGGCGGCACCGGGAACAAGGAGCGCAGGCGGACTACCATAACGGCTTCGGCCCACCCAATCGACGGAAAATCCGCCGGCTCGCAAAGGTAGAAACCCCGGCCGGATGCCCCGCTATTTTTTGCGGGTGGCGGCTCCGCGCCGGGCAGGTCTGGTTCGCGTCCACTCCTTCCCCTACCGCGGCAAATACACCGTGAACGTCGAGCCCTTATCGAGGCGGCTTTTCACCTCCACGCGCCCCCCGGCGTTTTCCACCATTTTCTTCACCATGTAAAGCCCCACGCCCGAGCCCTCCACATGGTCGTGCAGGCGCTGGAACATCGAAAATAGCTTGCGGTCTTCGCGCAGGTCGAGGCCCAGGCCATTGTCGCGCACCTGCAGGGCGATAAAGCCATCGGCCGCCGCGCGGCAGCGAATGCGGACTTGGCAGGGCCGGTCGGGCGAGCGGTACTTGAAGGCGTTGCTAAGCAGGTTGAAGATCACCGAACGCAGGTTTTTTTGGGCCAGCGTTACCGTAGGACAGTCCGCCACGTCGACTTCCAACTGGCCCCCGGCGGCTTGGATGAGGGGTTGCAAATCGAGGCACACATCCTCGATAAGCGGAGCTAAATCTACGGCCACGCGGGGGAGGGCCTGCTCCTTCTGCAGCTTCGAAACGTCGGTCAGGTGGTCGATGGTGCGCTTGAAACGATCCACCGAATCCTGCATCATGAGCAGCACGGGGCTCACCTCGCCGGGGCGGCAGTCGGGGGGCAGCTCCTGGCGCAGGGTTTCGAGCAGCCCTTCGAGGTTGGTAATGGGGGCCCGCAGGTCGTGGGAGGCAGTATAGATGAAGTTATCGAGGTCGACGTTGACGCGGGTGAGCTGCTGGTTGTTTTCGCGCAGCTCGTGCTGGGCCTGGTCGATGCGCTCCAGCGCCAGCTTGTGCTCATGGATGTCGGTGTAGGTGCCAATCCACTGCCCGATGGTACCCGCGTCGGTACGCGAGGGACGGGCCCGGGCCAGCATCCAGCGGTAGGAACCCTGCCAGTTACGGATGCGGCACTCGGCCTCCAGGGGCATGCCGGTGTTTAAGCTCTGCTGCCACAGGCGCATGGTGGGCATCAGGTCGGCGGGGTGCAGAAAGGTGAGCAGCGCCCGCTGGCTGAAGGAGCCGGCCACAGGTTGCCCGGTGTAGTCGTACCAGCGGCGGTTGAGATAGATGAGGCGGCCCTTCGCATCGGCGGCCCAGGCCACGTGCGGAATACCTTCGAGAATGCGGCTGGTTTCGGCCGCAGCCTGCACCTGGGCCCGCAACTCTTCCTGCTGGCGTTCGAGCAGCGCGTTCTGGGCGGCCACCCGGGCCCGGATGGTGCTGATTTCGCGCCGGGCCGATACGTCGGTGGCAATAACAGCCAGCACTCTGGTTTCACCGAATTGCAGCACGTTCAGGGCCAGCGCAAAGGGTCGGAGCCGGCCTGATTCGTCGCGGAGCGGCATTTCCCCTTTACTTTTGCCAGCCCAGCCGGCGCCCACCAGTTCGTCCCAGTAGGCGCGGAACTCGACGGGCACAAACTGGTTGAACGAGGCGCCCATGATGGCGCCGAGCGGGGCTTCGAGCAGGCCCGCCAGACAGGCGTTGCAGTAGAGCACAGTAGCATCGTGGCCCAGCAGCAGGGCCCCCTCGTTCATCTGCTCAATCAGCGTGCGGTAGCTCTGGTCGGCTCCTTCAAGCGTAAAAACCCGGGGGCCGTCGGGCCCCTGCACGGCCAGCGCGTCCACGGTGCCGGTGCGGATGGCCGTCAGCAGCTCCTCAGCTTCCTGTAGCTGCGCGCGCAGCTCCTCGTTCTCAAGGGCCAGGGCGGCAATGGATGGCGGGGCAGACTCGGGCTTCATAAGGCGTTGTTGATGCTTGGCATAATGGTACGCAATACTGGGCAGGGGAACGGCCGAAGTACCTGTGCCACAGGGTTGTGGCTATGGTTGAGCTTACTTCTACGGCAGAAATGCTTGGCTCCGCTCAGGATGGAGTTCTTTTTACCAATACCAACCATTACCCATGTATTCAACTGGCTATTAGGCTTCCAGGCCCAGCAGGCGCAGCACCCGCGGGCGGTCCGACAAGTCGCCGACCAGCCAGCGGATGAGCCCCGGACGCTTTTTTACCAGCGTGGGCGCGGCAATGATCTGGGCCTGCTGGGCCAGCTCGGGCTGCTGATAAATGTCGATAATCAGCAGCTCGTAGCGCCCGGCCAGGTACCGTTCGCAGATGTCTTTGAGGTTGCGCACGGCCCGCGTGGAGTTGGGCGTGGCACCGGTAATGTAGAGCTCCAGCACATACTCGGGGGCAGGGGTTGTATCGGCGGGCAGCAAGTCGTCCATGAGCAGCGCGCTTAGTAGGCGTCGAGGGCCCGCAGATCGAGGCCCACCAGCACGCGCTCGTGGTTCGAGAGGTCACCGATAACCTTGCGGATGGGCGAGGGCACCTTGCGCACCAGCGTCGGGATGGCCAGAATCTGGTCTCCTTCAGCCAGCTGCGGGTTCAGCAGCAGATCCACCACTTCGAGCCGGTAGCGGCCCTTCAGGTGCTCCTCGCAGTACTTTTTCAGGTTGGCCAGGGCCGTCACCGATTTCACCGTCTGGCCAGCTACATACAGGCGCAATTCCCACATTTCCTCGTCCATGGTTGCTCTGCTTGAATACCCGGCGGCGGCGTTAGTCTGGAGCGGTAACACTCCGCACTTCCCCTCGCGGGTTGTGTTAATTTGGATTGATTGATGGACTGCGCCGGGCCCCGGGAGGGGCCGGCTCCTCAACGTACGGGCTACTCCGCCGAACCGTTGGGGCCAGCAGCCGGACGGGTCGAAAAATTTTGTCCCAGCTGCCGGCGGTCTTGGCGCAGGGTCAGCTGGCGCTCCTCCTCCTCCGACATCACCCGGCGCAGCTCCTCCTCCACCGACTCAAACTCGGTGCGCAGGTTGGCAATGGTGGCTTCCAGCACCCGACGTTTGCGCTCCAGCTCCCGGTCGCGGCGCTCCGTTTCCTGCTGGTCGGCCAGCGCCTGGGCTTGCTCCTGCATGCCCTGGGCGAGGCGGCTGGCCCCAGTGATAATGCCCGCCGGACCCACCAGCACATCGAGCAGCCGGATACCCTGGGCCGTGACCACGAACTCGCGCACCTGGTTGGAATGGGCCATGCCCCGGGCCTTCAGGATACTCACGCCCCGGTTACGCTCGCCTATCCCCTCCAGGTCGCGCACGTGAATCCAGACGTCAACGAGCGAGGAGATTCCGTCTTCTCCCATTTCTTGGCCGTGGCTGCTGCCAATTAAGGCGGTAAACAGGGCCGTAATGCCTTCCACCTTCAGAAAATCAACCAGCCGGGTGAGCATACTGCTCACCTCCGAGATGCTGCCCACCGATACGAGGTTGCTGATGGGGTCGATAACCACGCTTTGGGGCTTAAACCGGCCGATAAGCTTGTGGACCGTCACCAAATGGCGCTCCAGCCCGCTGATAGTGGGGCGGCTGGCTTCAATCAGCAACTGGCCGCTTTCTACAAACGGTGCCAAGTCGAGGCCCACCGAGGCCATGTTGCGCAGCAGCTGGGCCGGCGACTCTTCGAAGGCGAAAATCAGGCACCGCTCGCCCCGGCGGCAGGCTTCGAGGGCGAAGGCCGCGCCGAGCGTGGTTTTGGCTGTGCCCGCCGTGCCCGTTACCAGTACGCTGCTACCCCGGTACAGGCCACCACGCATGAACATGGCATCGAGGTCGGCCACGCCGGTCGAAACGATTTCATTGGACACCGAGTGCTCCAGCTTGAGCGACGTAACGGGCAGCACCGAAATCCCTTCTTCGGTGATGATGTAGGGATACTCGTTGGTGCCGTGGGTGCTGCCGCGGTACTTCACAATGCGCAGGCGACGGGTCGTAATCTGGTCAATCACGCGGTTATCGAGCAGGATTACGCAGTCCGACACGTACTCCTCCAGGCCCTGGCGCGTGAGCGTACCATCACCCCGCTCCGCCGTGATGACGGTGGTCACGCCCTTGTCTTTGAGCCAGCGGAACAGCCGCCGGATTTCGGAGCGCAGCACGGCTTCGTTCGGGAAACCCGAAAACAGCGACTCGATGGTATCGAGCACCACCCGCTTGGCCCCGATGGTATCGATGGCATAGCCCAGCCGGATAAAGAGGCCTTCGAGGTCGTACTCGCCGGCTTCATCAATTTCCGAGCGGTCGACATGTACGTGGTCGAGGCGCAGCTTTTTATCGGTTTGCAGCTGGACCAGATCGAAGCCCAGCGAGGCTACGTTGGCGGTCAGTTCGGCGGCCGTTTCCTCGAACGTCATGAGCACACCCGGCTCGTCGTAGTCGAGGATGCCGCGCACCAGAAACTCTACGCCGAGCAGCGTTTTACCGCAGCCCGCGCTGCCGCATACCAGCGTGGGCCGGCCCTGAGGCAGGCCGCCTTCCGTTATTTCATCGAGGCCGTCAATTCCGGTAAGGGCTTTGGGCAACTGGGATAGCACGGCAATACGGGGAAGCGGGCTTCGGGACATAAGAGGCAGTTTGTCGCAAGATAGACTGAATGCGTGACTCGGTGAATGAGTGAAAAGAACGGGTCACGCATTCACCGAGTTACGCATTTACCGCTATCGGCTCACTACTTCGTCCATACGCAGGCGGTTCTGGATGGCGTCGGTGGCGGCTTCCAGGATGTCGAAGGCGTTCTGGGCCATGGTGTTTTCCGAGTCGAGGGTCGGGTTGATTTCCACCATCTCAAAGCACACCACCCGGTCGTTTTCGAGCAGCGCGCGGCACAGGCTAATGGCTTCCTCCACGTTAAGGCCTTCCTCCACGGGCGTGCCGGTGCCCTTGCTGAAGCGCGAATCCAGCGAGTCCACATCAAACGAAATGTACACCAGGTCGCAGAAGCGGAGGCGCTCGTAGATTTCGCGGGCCACCTGGCGGGTGCCCTTGTCCTTGACTTCGTCGAGCTTGTAGTTTTTGATGCCCAGGCGCTCAATAATAGCGTTTTCCTCGGCTTCTGTGTCGCGCACAACCACGTACACGAGGTGCTCGGGAGTGAGTTTGGGGCCGGGTTCGCCCAGGTCCTGGAGGCGCTGCCAGAAAAACTCGGTTTCCGGCTCGGGCTGGTTGCGCTGGCACTGGCGGTTATCGTCGCCGAGACTGATGGACAGCGGCATGCCGTGCACGTTGCCCGAGGGCGTGGTGTAGGGCGAGTGAATGTCGGCGTGGGCATCGACCCACACCACGCCCAGCGTTTTGTGGGGGTAGGCAGCCTTGATGCCGGCAATGGTGGCGGCGGCCGAACTATGGTCGCCGGCCAGCACGAGCGGGAATTCCCCCAGGCGCAGGGTTTGCTCTACGGTGCCGGCAATGGCCTTCTGCACCGTATAAATAGAATCGATGTGCCGGGCGTTCGGGAAATGATTCCGGTCGAAGAGCACGTGGTTCAGATCGGGCACCTGAACCGAGTTGAACCGTCGGAAGTAATCGGAGCCCTTATTCAGGCAAGCTACTTTCAGGGCGTCGATGCCCATACTGGCGCCCCGGGTTCCGGCCCCGAGTTCGGAGCGGACTTCCACAAGCTTAATGCGTCGCATACTACATTGGCAGAAAAGAGGTTAGAGTGGTTAGTAGGAGATGTGAGGGGTGAGAGGTGAGAGGTGAGATGATGTTTAGGGCTATTCAAACCCAATCATCTCACTTCTCCCTTCTCATTTCTCACCTCTACCTATTCAATGCTTGCCGATTGAGCGGGTGGGAACTCCCCTCAGGCTTGACGCGCACAGACCCTCCGGCGCCACCAACGAACAAAGCACAACCAAAACCCCGCGAGCGGGGTATCTTTGCGGATGCAAGTTCGCAAAGTTGATTGTCAGTTGCTAGTTATCGGTTGGCAGTAACCAGAACAATACTGGCCACCGACAACTAGCAACTGACAACCAACAGCTAACAACTGACCTTTTACCCCTCAATGGATACCTACCACGACCTCATCTCGCAGACGTTTGACTTCCCGACCGACGAGTTTACGGTCGAAAACAACGAGCTGCGCTTCGAAGGCATTGATCTGATGGCCCTCGTGAAAAAGCACGGTACGCCGCTACGCCTCGCTTACCTGCCCAAAATCAGCTCCCAGATTCAGCGGGCCCAGGCCTGGTTCGCCCGCGGCATCGAGCAGACCGGCTATCGGGGCAAGTATTCCTACGCCTACTGCACCAAGGCCTCGCACTTCAGCTTCGTGGTGGAGGAAGCCCTCAAGAACGACGTGCATATCGAAACCTCGTCGTGGTTCGATACCAACATCATCCGGGCCATGCACGCCAAGGGCCGCGTGAAGAAGGACACGTTCATCATCTGCAACGGCTTCAAAACCGAGGAGTACAAGCACGAAATCACCCGCCTCATCAACGACGGCTTCGTGAACTGCATGCCCATCCTCGACTCGCCCAATGAGGTGGATTACTACCACGATAACGTGCGCGAAAAGTGCCGCGTGGGCATGCGCCTGGCCTCCGACGAGGAGCCGCGCTTCCAGTTCTACACCTCCCGCCTGGGCATTCGGTATTCCGATTCGGTGGCGCTCTACGAGAGTAAAATCAAGGACGACCCGCGCTTCGAGCTCTCGATGCTGCACTACTTCATCAACACCGGCATCAAGGACACGAGCTACTACTGGTCGGAGCTGAGCCGGTTTGTGCACCAGTACTGCGAGCTGCGCAAGGTCTGCCCCACGCTCACTACCCTCGACATCGGCGGCGGCCTGCCCATCCAAACTTCCATTCAGAAGGAGTACGATTACCCCTACATGATTGAGGAAGTACTGCGCACCATCAAGCGCATCTGCGACGAGGAAGGCGTGCCGGAGCCGGATATTTTCACCGAGTTCGGCATCTTCACGGTCGGCGAGTCGGGGGCGACCATCTATTCAATTCTGGATGAGAAGCTCCAGAATGATAAGGAGCTCTGGTACATGATTGACGGCTCGTTCATCACGAACCTGCCCGATACCTGGGCCCTGAACCAGCGCTTCATCATGCTGGCCCTCAACGGCTGGGACAAGCGCTACAAGAAAATCCAGCTCGGCGGCCTCACCTGCGACTCGCAGGATTACTACAACGCCGAAAAGCACATCTACCAAGTGTTCCTGCCCGAGCGCAAGCCCGCCACCGATAAGGAGCCGCTTTACGTGGGCTTCTTCCACACGGGTGCTTACCAGGAAAGCCTCTCGGGCTACGGCGGCGTAAAGCACTGCCTGATTCCGGCTCCCAAAATCGTGATTCTCGACCGCGACGCCGACGGCACGCTCACCGACCGCGTGTTTGCCGAGGAGCAAACCGGCGAGTCGATGCTGCGCATTCTGGGCTATGAGGTGTAAGCAAATATTGAAATAATTCAAAAATAACCAAATCAAGCAATTACTTTTTTCCGCCTGAAAAGTGGGTGCTCCGGCCGGGGTACCCGCTTTTCGGGTAAATAAGGTTTCCTTGCGCTTTAAGGGGAGCAATTGAGTTGCAAGGTGTTGCCGGACACGTTACCTTTACGCCCTCCATGTACCGCGGGCCCGGCCCCTCACTTTTTTTACCCGTATGAAAAAATTACTACTTCTCGCTTGCGTGGCCGCCTGCGGCCTGGGCTCGTGCAACAAGAAAGCCCAGTGCCCAGCCTACAGCAGCACCAAAGACGCCAACCGCATGTCGTCGCCCATTATGGCCCAGGCCACACCAGCTACCGCCCAGCAATAGATTTTCCCGGTTTCGGCCGCTACCCGAAAGGCTTCTCCGCTACCAGTGGGGAAGCCTTTTTGAGCTTGCGGCGCATCGGCTACAGAGGTGGAATAATTTTTGGAGTGCTGAATCGTTAGGCAGTCAACCGGCTTTTCGGTTGCCAGACTTGCCCTTTTCGCTCACCCCATCCCCCTCTTCTCTGCCCATGAAAAAGCTTCTGCTATTTGGTGCTTTACTTTCGTTGGGAGCTGTTTCTTGCCGCAGCCATTGCCCAACCTACACGGCCACCAAGCCCGCACCGCGCCAGGCGACGGCCCTAACGGCGCCGCCCGCCGTACTGCCGACGCCAGCGCCGCAACGTCGGCCCCAACCCGGCAATAAGCTACCCGCATCATTTTTCCGGCCGCCGGTTTCGTTACCCACGAAGCCGGGCGCCGGTGCCGTTACGCGCGGCCGGAATATTGGTAGCCAGAATCAGGTCGGTGGCGGCTCGTAGGTCGGCCACGTGGGGCTGGTAGCCGTCGGCTTCATCGGGGCCAACCAGAATGCCGCGCACCCCGGCCTTGTCGCCGGCAGCAATATCGCGGAGCCGGTCGCCGACCAGCCAACAATGGGCCGCATCGAGGCGGAAGCGGGCCAGGGCCTGCTCCAGCATCAGCGAATCGGGCTTGCGGCGCAACGTTTCCGACACGCTCGGATGCCCTGGGGCGAAGTAAAGCGCGTCGAGCAGGCCGCCCGTGGCCGCCTGCAGCTTGGCGTGGCAGGCCTGCACATCGGCGGCCGAGTACAGCCCCTTGGCAATGCCGGCTTGGTTGGTGATGACGATGAGGTAGTAGCCGGCCGCTTTGAGGCGGGCCAGGCTCTCGGGTACGCCCGCGGCCACCACGAATTTCGCCGGCTCCCACACGTAAGTACCCATTTCGTGGTTGAGCACCCCGTCGCGGTCCAGAAATACGGCTTTGTTCACGTGTAACAGTGGTGAAAAGTGTTGATGACCGGGCAAAGATACGGCCATCCGGAGCGGAGCGAAGGAGCCGATAAGAAAGGAACCTGCTGGCGATTCTTCTGTTGAGTACCGTCATCCCAGGTGCTTCGCGCCGCTCCGGATGACCGTATCTTTGCTCCTACCTTTCCCAATCACACGACAGAAAATGGCTATTGCAATCATCGGCGGCGGTATTTCGGGCCTTACGCTGGCCTGGGGCCTGCAACGGGCGGGGCTCGACTACGACCTGTTCGAGGCGTCGGCCCGGCCCGGTGGCACCATCCGCTCGGAGCAGCACGGCGACTACCTGCTCGAAATCGGCCCCAACTCTTTGCAGCTGTCCGAGGAGTTGGCCGCGCTGGTGAACGAGTTGGGTCTCACCAGTCAGCTCGAAGATGCCGCCGCCGTGAGCCAGAACCGCTACGTACTGCGCGGCGGCGCCTACCAGCAGCTACCCGCCTCGCCGCCCGGTTTGCTGACTGGCAAGTTCTTCAGCCTGGCCGGCCGCTGGAACATTGTGCGCGAACTATTCCGCAAGGCCGAACCCACGAACGAGCACGAAACGCTGAGCGAGTTTTTCGGCCGGCGCTTCGGTCCCGAAGTAGTGGAATACGCCCTCAACCCGTTCATTTCGGGTATTTATGCCGGCGACCCCACGAAGCTGCTGCTGCACAAAACCTTTCCGCAGCTGGCAGCCCTGGAGCAGCAGCACGGCTCGGTGCTGCGCGGGCTGATGAAGACGAAGAACGCCGCCGGCCGCCGCCGCATCGTGTCGCTGGCTGGGGGCCTGCAAACGCTGCCCAACGCCCTGGCCGCGAAGCTGCGCCGCGCCCACTTTGGCCAGGCCGTTACGCGCTTGCACCGCCACGCTACCGATGGCCGCTGGGAAATCGATACCACCGCCGGGCCCGCCCCGCGCCTCTACCAGCAGGTGGTGCTGGCGCTGCCCACCTACGCCGCTGCCCCGCTGCTGGCCGAGCAATTTCCGGCGCAGGCCGACGCCCTGGCCGCCGTGTATTACCCGCCCATGGCCGCCATCTACACTGCCTACCCGCGCGCCGATGTGGGCCACCCGCTCGATGGCTTCGGGGCCCTGCACCCCAAGGCCGAACAGCCATACGCCGCCGGCAGCATCTGGACCAGCTCCATTTTTCCGGGGCGCGCCCGGCCGGGCAGGTGCTGTTTACCACCTTCGTGGGTGGCAGCCAGTATGAGCCCCAGGCCCGTGAGCCCGCCAGCGACCAGCTAGCGGCAGTGCATGCCGAACTGAGCCGCTTCTACGGCCTACGAGCCGGGGCCGCCCCCGCCTGGCAGCACCGCTACTATTGGGAGCGGGCCATACCGCAATTCGATGCCCGCATCGGGCCGGCCCACGCCGCCGCCGACACCCTGCAAGCCCAGGGCCTGTTTGCCACGGCCAACTGGCGGGCCGGCGTGGGCGTGCCCGACTGCGTGCGCCACGCCCGGCAGCTGGCTGCCACCCTGGCCACTGGCCGGTAGATATGCGGGCGATACCGGAGGCGGGCAACCCGAACGGGTATTACCGCATCTTTTCGTTGTAATTGCCCTGGTTTCGGGGGTCCGGCCAGCCGTTGTTTCGGTACTCGCTCAAAATTCTACCTTTGCAGCAATGACTGACGGCCTTGTCTTAATACCGACCTACAACGAGCGGGAAAACGTGGAGCTCATCATCCGCAAGGTTTTCTCGCTGCCGCAAGCCTTCGACGTGCTCATCATTGATGATGGCTCGCCCGATGGCACGGCTGATATTGTGCGGCGGCTGATGGCCGAGTTCGGTGACCGACTATTCCTAGAGGAGCGCAAGGGCAAGCTGGGCCTGGGTACGGCTTACCTGCACGGCTTCCGCTGGGCCCTCGACCGGGGCTACGAGTACGTATTTGAGATGGACGCCGACTTCTCCCACAACCCCGAGGACCTGATGCGCCTCTATGACGCCTGCGCCCACCAGGGCTACGACCTGGCCATCGGCTCGCGCTACATCCAGGGCGTGAACGTCGTGAACTGGCCCATGAACCGGGTCCTGATGTCGTACTTCGCTTCGGCTTACGTGCGCTTCATCACCCGCATGCCCATCATGGACGCTACTGCTGGCTTCAAATGCTACACGGCCCGGGTGCTGCGGGCCATTCCGCGCGAGCAAATCCGGTTTGTAGGCTACGCCTTCCAGATTGAGATGAAATGGCTGGCATATAAGTACGGTTTTCGCCTCACGGAAGTGCCTATTATCTTTACCGACCGCACCCGGGGCACCTCTAAAATGAGCAAGGGCATCTTCAAGGAGGCCTTTTTTGGAGTGTTGCAAATGAAGCTCAGCAGCCTGTTTAAGCGATTCGAGCTGCCCGACGCGGCGGCCAATCCCACTCGCCCGCCCGGCGGCACGCTGGCCACTGCCGGGGCCGGCCCTACCAGCCCAACCTCGCGCTAGGCCGCGCCGGAGAGGCCCGGTACCGTTTAGCGGCCACCGCGTATCTTGCCGGTAATGGATAACTCCCCCTTATTCTGGGTCGGCTTCAACCTGTTTGTGCTGGCCCTGCTGCTGCTCGACCTGCTGGTTTTCAACCGCCGCGACCACGTGGTGAGTATGCGCGAAGCCCTGGGCTGGAGCGCCTTCTGGATAGCCCTGTCGCTGAGCTTCAACTACCTGATATACCAGTGGCTGGGCAAGGCAGCCGCGATGGAGTTTCTCACTGGCTACCTCATCGAAAAATCGCTGAGTGTGGACAACCTGTTTGTGTTCCTACTCATCTTCAGCTACTTCAAAGTCCCCCCGCAATACCAGCACAAAATCCTGTTCTGGGGTATTCTGGGGGCGCTGGTGCTGCGGGCAATCTTTATTCTGGTGGGGGCGGCGTTGCTGGCCAAGTTTCACTTCCTCATGTACGTGCTCGGGGCATTTCTCGTGTATACAGGCATCAAGATGGCCACCGCCGGCGCCGAGCCCGATATCGACCCCGACAGCAACCCGGTCGTTAAGTTTCTGAGCCGCCACCTGCCCATCACCAGCCAACTGCACGGGAGTAAGTTCTTCGTTCGCAAAGACGGTCTTCTCTTCGCCACTCCCCTGCTGGTAGTGCTGGTCATGGTAGAAACTACCGACGTGGTATTTGCCGCCGACTCCATCCCCGCCATCTTGGCCGTGTCGCGCGACACGTTCATTGTGTACACCAGCAACGTGTTTGCCCTGCTGGGGCTGCGGGCGCTTTATTTCGCCCTCGAAGGCCTCATGCGTCTGTTCCACTACCTGCACTATGGGTTAGCCCTCATTCTGGTGTTCATTGGCGGCAAGCTGCTGGTCGAAAGCTTTATCCACATCTCCATGGCCGTTTCACTGGGCGCGGTCGGCCTCATCTTAGTAGCTTCCGTAGTGCTGTCGTTGCTGTTTCCGAAGCCGGAGGAGGAAGCCGCGAGTGAGTGAGTGAGTGAGTGAGTGAGTGAGTGAGTACGGGTGCTGGCATTGCGAGTAGCACGACAGAATTCATGCTTTGCGTAGCACCAGACTTCCAGTAAACACAAAGCCCCTGACGTGCGCACGTCAGGGGCTTTGTGTTTACTGGCGACCAAGCATTTTTGGCTGCGTGAAGACGAATTTCGTCGTGCAACTCACAATAGTAGCACTCTCACTCAGTCTTTTTCTCGCTTACGGCTTAGGAGGGGTAGTCGTGGTTGGGGGAACTTCCTGGCTGGGAGGAACGCCACCACCGAGCAGGTCGAGCAGATCGATAGGATCGTTGAATTTGGTGGAGTCGGCGCGTAGCAGCATCAAGGTGGAATCGACCACGGGACGAGGGATAAAATCCATGGCCCGCAGCCCACGGCCGCTGAAGCTCACGCCACCCACACTCTGAGCCTGTTCCGTCGTGATGAAGCCGCGCCGGGCCATGAGCTGGGCAATCAGGCGCTGGAAATAGCGGGCCGAGCCGCGCATTTCGCCGTACTGGTTGAAGCCTGCCCGGTAACGCTTCGGACTCGGAATAATGCTGGCTAGGAACAGGCTTTCCGACAGATTCAGGTTGGCCGGCGGCTTATTGAAGTAGAACTCGGCCGCCTCATGAACGCCGTAAATTTTGGGCCCCCACTCAATAATGTTGAGGTACACTTCCAGCATCCGCTGCTTGCTGGCCAGCCGGGTATTCTCGATAATCCAGACAATAAGTGCCTCTTCGGCCTTGCGCACGATGGTTTTCTTGCGGGTCAGGAACACGTTTTTCACCAGCTGCATCGAGAGCGTGCTGCCGCCCCGGGCGAAGCGCCGCTCCTTGAGGTTCTGGATGGCCGACTTCACAAAGGCCTTTTCCATAAAGCCCCGGTGGGTCAGGAAGCGCGGGTCCTCGGCCGTCATGATGGCGTACTTGAGTTCGTCGGCCACTTGGTTGTAGGGCGTAAACTCGGGGTTTTCGGGGCCGACGGCGAAGGTTTTCACCGAGTCGCCTTTGTCGTTATAAGCCGTGTAGCGGAACGACTGGTTGAGCTTGTTGAGGTTTTCGCGCCCGAACTGCGTGATGCGGAACTTGGTGGCCCGCAAGCCCGAGTCGAATTCCAGGCTGTCAAGCTGGTTCATGTCGAGGGCTGCGTGCAGCTTATAGCGGAGCGAGCCTTCGGCCCGGGTGCCTTCCAGGCTCTCGAACATACCCTCGGGCAGCGCGTCGAAGAAATCGTTGGCCGGCGTTTCGGCCGATTCCACGTCGAGCTTCACCACCAACCCGGCTAGCAGCTGGCTGCGGCTGGTGAGGCCGTTGATGTTCTTGCCTACCACCCGCTCGGGTACCGGCCGGCGGCGCACGCTCAGCCGCGGAAACAGCTCCATGCGGTTGAGCAGTACCCGCGTCCCCTTGTCGAGCGCGAAGGAAGCCTGCCCCAGTCGGGTCACAAAGTCGATGCCCGCGCGCGGAAACCGCACATCCTGGTCGGATAGTTTGGGGTGATTGACGATGAAGTTCACCGCCGAAGCCGTGCCCTTGAGCGTCAGCTCGTCGCGGCTCAGGTCTTTGTCGGTGAGGGCTACGCGGATGGTATCGAACTGCACCCGGGCCCCGTAGCGGCGCTGCACGTAGGGTAGCACCACCGGCCGCTTGTCGAGGCCGAACACCTGCGCATCCACCTCGTAGTCGCCCGCGTCGATATGGCCAACGATGCCCACCCGATTCTGCACCGAGTCGATGAGGGCAGTCATCTCCCCCGAAATTTCGCCGCTTTCAATAGCCAAACGTGGCATCACGAGGCGGGCCTGGTGGCGGGGGCCATCGTAGGTGATGAGAAAGTCGCGAAAATCGGCCTCACCGGGCACATTGTCGAAGGCGGCTTCGAGCAGCTGGTTGGCCAGCAGGCCGTAGTTGGTGCCCTTGGTGGTATCGCGGGGCACGGCGGGCGCGTTCTTATCCTTCTTATAGAGGAAAGAGTAGTTGTCGCGTGCATCGCTCACCTTGCGGGCGGTCAGGCGGGCCTTGTCGATTTCGAGGTTGCTGAACACCGGCCGGCCGGCAAACAGGCTGCGCACGCTCAGCGAGGCGCGCACGGTCTGGGCCCGCAGCAGCGTGTCGGTGAGCGAGGCTTCGGCGGTGGGCACTAGGCTGATGCCATCGAGCTGCACCGTGTTGAGGTCGGTGAACCGGGCCGGACCGAAGGTGAGCGTAACGGGAAACTTGCGCTCCACTTTCCCTTTTACCTTCTCCAGGGCTATTTCGAGCAGTTGCTGGCGCTTAGCCAGGAACACGCCGAGGCCCACTGCGAGCAGCACCACCAGGATGCCCAGGCCGAAGCCGATTTTTTTCTTGGTTGCTGAAGTCACGCGTACAAATCGGGGGAGAAAAACGAAGCCGGAGCCGAGCGAAGCCAGATTCGGGCCAAACTCGTCGCCGGGCCCTAGCCGCTTCGGCCGCAAAGGTAAACAAAAAGGCCCGCGCCCCGAATTGGCTCGCCCGCTGGCTTGCGCTACCTTTGGCACCATACCAACAGGCTGATAGGAGCCGCTGAAACTCACCTGCTAGCCAGTTGAAGCTAGTACGAAGCCGAGTTCTGCTACCCTGCTCCATCAGCTCATCCATTCCTAGCCCGCTGCCGATGTACGCCGACCTCACGCCCCTTACCGCCGTTTCCCCCCTCGATGGCCGCTACCGCCGCCAAACGGCTCCGCTGGCCGCCTATTTTTCCGAGCTGGCCCTGATTCGCTACCGGGTGCTGGTGGAAGTGGAGTACTTTATTGCGCTGGCAGAACTGCCGCTACCCCAGCTAGTGAGCGTTGATAAAGCCGTTTTTGAACCGTTACGGGCCATTTACACCGGCTTCACTACCGCCGACGCCGAGGCTGTAAAGGCCCACGAGCAGGTAACCAACCACGACGTGAAGGCGGTGGAATATTTCCTGCGGGATAAGTTTGCGGCCTTGGGGCTGGGGCAGTACCTGGAGTTCATTCACTTCGGCCTCACCTCGCAGGATATCAACAACACGGCCATTCCGCTCAGCCTCCAGCATGCGCTGATTCATGCGCTGCTGCCCGCCTACGCCGCCGTGCGCAACCAGCTGGCCGCCCGCGCCCAGGATTGGGCCGCCGTGCCCATGCTGGCCCGCACTCACGGTCAGCCGGCCTCGCCCACCCGCCTGGGCAAAGAAATAGCGGTGTTCGTGGCCCGGCTCGATGCCCAGGTAGAGCTGCTGGCCCAGGTGCCCTTCGGAGCCAAGTTTGGCGGGGCTACCGGCAACTTCAACGCCCACTACGTAGCCTACCCCGGCACCGACTGGCACGCCTTCGGCCAGCAGTTCGTGGAAGGCCGGTTAGGCCTCAAGCGCAGCCACCCCACCACCCAAATCGAGCACTACGACCACCTGGCTGCCCTCTGCGACGGCCTCAAGCGGATTAACACCATCCTCATCGACCTGGCCCGCGACGTGTGGCAGTACATTTCGTTGGGCTACTTCCGCCAGACAGTGAAGGCCGGCGAGGTAGGCTCCTCGGCTATGCCCCACAAGGTGAACCCCATCGATTTCGAAAACGCCGAGGGTAACCTGGGCCTAGCCAACGCCGTGCTCGAACACCTGGCGGCCAAGCTGCCCATTTCGCGGCTCCAGCGCGACCTCACCGACTCGACGGTACTGCGCAACCTCGGAGTGCCCCTGGGCCACGCCCTCATTGCCCTCACCGCCTTGCAACGCGGCCTCGGCAAGCTGGCCCTCGACGAAGCCGCCCTCGACCGCGACCTGGAAGCCAACTGGGCCGTGGTGGCCGAGGCGCTGCAAACCATCCTGCGCCGCGAAAACTATCCCGACCCCTACAACGCCCTCAAAGCCCTTACTCGCACCGGCACCGCCATTTCCCAGGCCACCATCCGCGAGTTCGTGGACGGCCTCGACGTGAGCGAATCGGTGAAGCAGGAGCTACGCGCCATTACGCCCCAGAACTACGTGGGGGTGTAGGACGGCGGGGCAGCGGCGCAAGGTTGACACCTCTGCCCCGCCGTATTTCAACCAGAACTTTGCTTACCAACTCACGGCTATGCTATGCTTATTCGCTTCTTGTTTGGGGCGTTTCTCTGGCTGCTAGCCATCCCGGTGGGCGCTACCGCGGCACCGGCGGCTTTATCGGGTACCGCCCGCGTCAGCCTGCTCACGTGCGCGCCCGGCCCCGAAATGTACGCCCTGTTTGGTCATTCGGCCCTGCGCATTACCGACCCGGCCCGGGAGCTGGACCGGGTGTACAACTACGGTACCTTCGATTTCCAAACGCCAAATTTCTACTGGCGTTTTCTGCGCGGCGATTTACGCTACTTCCTGTCGGCTACCTCTTCCGATCGGTTCCAGTTGGCTTACCAGCAGGAAAACCGCACGCTATCCGAACAAGTCCTGGACCTGGACCCCACTGAAGCGCAACGCATCTACCACCGCCTGGAAACGACGCTCCACTCGCCGGCCAGGTACTACCGGTATCAGTTCTTCGCTGATAACTGTACGACGCGCCTCTTCGAGTTAATTAGCACCAGCCTCACCGCGCCGGCACGAGTAGATTCATCTTATGCCGCACCCGCGCCCACTTACCGGCAGTTGCTGGCTCCCTACCTGGCTCCGGCTCCGTGGGTAAAGCTGGGCATGAACCTGGGCCTGGGTTGGCCAGCTGACCAGTCCACCACGTTCCGGCAGCGGCTATTCCTGCCCACCGAGTTGGCAGATGCCCTGGCCCGAATGACCCGTCGGCAGCGCCCCTTCGTTAGTCAAGCGCATCCGCTCTTCGTAGCCACGCAACCAGCCGCCACCAATCCAGTTGGTTTCCCGCCGGCCTTGTGCTTTCTGGTGATAGGGGCCACCTCGCTGTTGGCGTATCGGCTACCGGCTCGTTTCGCCGGGCCCAGCCGCATCATGCGGCGCGGGTTGTTCGTCGTGGTTGGGTTAGTGGGGTGCGTGTTGCTCGGCCTAAGCTGGTTTTCCCTGCACGCGCCCACCCACAGTAATTACCAGTTGCTGTGGCTGCTGCCCACTCACTTGGTCCTCGGATTTGCGCGCCCAAATCCCCGGTGGCAGTTGTACACCACTATTTCCTTGGTGCTTTTGGTGTTGAGCAGCTTATTGGGCACCACAATTTACTACGCGCAGCTGCTCCCGGAAGTTGGGCTATTACTGACGCTGCTATTTGCCCAGCTAGTCATCTTCAGGCGTCAATGTCGCCTAGTATAGGCCTTGCGCGTGGCCAGATCAGCGGTAGTGCGCAGACCACTAGGTGGCGCTTGTCGCGCACTCCTCGGAGGCATAGGCAGCTCGCGACAGCCCAAGCCACGCGCCTGAATAAACGCTGGCCTACACTACCAATTCCTTCCAGCCTGCTACTTTTACCGGCTCATCTCCGCGGCGAAGAGCTTCCACTTCGTTCCAGACGCTCATCCTCCAAGCCTCCACCAGCATGCTCAACGGCATCACCGTTCATCCCGACTGCCGCCACTTCCGGGGCGATATTCCCTGCCGCCCCAACAAGGAGCACGGCTACCAGTGTGCCGGCTGCCCGGTGTACGCACCTATCCAGCAGCGCATTCTTATCATTAAGCTCGGGGCCATCGGCGACGTTATCCGTACCACGCCGTTGCTGCGGCGGCTGCGCCAGGAGTACCCCAACAGTAAAATCACCTGGCTCACGCTCACCCCCGCCATTCTGCCCCAGGGCCAGATTGACGAGGTGCTAAAGCTGGATTTGCCCAGCGTGCTACACCTGCAACAGCGCGAGTTCGACCTACTCTTCAACCTTGACAAAGACAAGGAGGCCTGCGCCATGCTGGACAGCATTCGGGCCACCCAGAAGTTCGGTTACCAGCTGCACCCCCGCCACGGCGTGGCTTGGCCGGTCGGCGAACTGGCCAACCACAAGTACCTGACGGGCGTGTTCGACGAGCTCAGCCAGCAGAACCAGAAGCCCTACGTGCAGGAAATATTTGAACTCTGCGGCTACGAGTTCCGGGGCGAAGAATACGTGTTCGACACCCACGAGGACCAGGGCTACGACTGGAGCCAACTGCCCACCAGCCACCCCCGCATCGGCCTCAACACTGGCTGCGGCGACCGGTGGACGACGCGCCTGTGGAGCGACGAGAAGTGGATCACCCTCATTGGCCAGCTTCAGCAGGCCGGCTACGCCCCCGTGCTGCTGGGCGGCGCGGCCGAGGACGAGCGCAACCAACGCCTGCACGCCGCCACCGGCGCGGCCTACCTGGGCACCTTCCCCCTGCCCCAGTTCATCAACCTCATGCACCAAATGGATGGCATCGTGACGCAGGTAACCATGGCCATGCACATCAGCATCGCCCTGCGCAAGCCCACCATCCTGATGAACAACATCTTCAACCCCTACGAATTCGACCTTTACGGTCGTGGCCAGATCGTGCAACCGAATAAGCAGTGCGTCTGCTTCTACCGCGGCACCTGCAAGCTGGGAGGCCCGGGCTGCATGGAGGAGTTGCCAGCGGAAAAGGTATTTGAGGCGGTGCGAGCGAGCGTGGCTATATCTTAAGGCTATTCAGCCTAAAAGGATTTTTTTAGCTTTTTGTAAAGCCTCAATCAACACGTCGAATTCTACCCCCTTACCGTTCGCGTGTGTATCCAGTAACTCTACCATCACTGCATTACTTCCTTTATCTTGGTTGATCAAGGCCACTTGTTGCCCGTTGATAATTACGTAGGCAACCAACTCCTCGTAGTCAACTGGACTGCCAATATCGATTCGATACTTCATATCTAAGAAACGCTTTTTTGAATTAGCCCGCCACTTCCTTCAGCGCGGCCACCATCACCTCCCACGAAAACTCACGCTTCTTCGCCTCCACGCCGGCCATAAATTCAGCCTCCCGCTGCTGCTCGTAGAAATCAACCAGCGCGTCGGCAATGGCTTGAGGACTGGGCGGTACCACGTAGCCTACTTCACCATCAGGAATCAGCTCAGCCAATCCACCCACGTCGGTCACCAGCATGGGGCGGCCGAAGTGGTAGGCAATCTGCGAGACGCCGCTTTGGGTTGCGTTCTTATAAGGCTGCACCACGATGTCGGCGGCGCAGAAGTAATCCACTACTTTCTCGTTAGGAATGAAGTCGGTGGCCCTCACTAGGCGGCTTTCCAGGCTATGCTGCTTGATGAGAACCTCATAAGGCGCGGCGTCCTCGTAGTATTCGCCCGCGATAATGAGCTTGAGGGGCAGCGCGGCCAGGCGCTCGTCGGCGAAGGCTTCGAGCAGAATATCCAGCCCCTTGTAGGCGCGGATGAAGCCAAAGAACAACAGGTAGCCAAACGCGGGGTCGAGGCCCAGGGCCGCCAAAGCAGCGGCTTTGGGCTTGGCGGGGCCAAAGTTGTCGTAGAGCGGGTGGGGGCGGTAGAGGGCAGGCTGATTGAAGTGCAGGCGGCGCAGATCGGCCAGCACGGCCCGGCTCATGGTCACGAAGCCGTGGCAGGCACTGAGGAAGTAGCGCGTGAGCGGCCGGTCGCCGGGGCGCTTTTCGTGCGGAATCACGTTGTCGGTGATGGCCACTACGCGGGTGTGGCCGTTGCGGGCGGCGAGCCGGGCCACCGTACCCAGTGCCGGCCCCATAAACGGCAGCCAAAACCGGAAAATCACCAGATCGGGCCGCTCCCGGCGCAGTTGCTGCCCCACCTTCCACCACGAAAGCGGATTCACCGAATTCAGACTGACGTCGATATTCAGATCGGCAGGGCCTGATTCGGTGCTGAACTGGGTCTGGCCGGGAAACAGGAAATTGGGGTACTGCAACGAAAACGTCACGAGGCGCACTTCGTCGCCCGCCTGTTGGAAAGCCCGGGCCAACCGCTCGTTGTAAGTGGCCAGGCCGCCCCGCAGCGGGTACGCCGGCCCGATGATGACGACGCGCATGTATTACTTCAAGTTAAGTCGCTCCTTCACCAAGTAGTCGTTGCGGTTGTCGCCGTTAAGCTGAATCATTTCAGCCAGAAAACCGGCCAGAAATAACTGTACACCCACAATAACCGCTGCTAGCGCCAGGAAAAACAGCGGTTGGGCCGTCACGTCGCGGGTAGGCAGGTTCTGCCACGAGTGCCACACCTTATCGACCACCAGCCCCAGCGTAATCAGCATGCCGAGCAGAAACGAAACCGACCCCATGGCCCCGAAAAAGTGCATCGGCCGCCGCCGGAACCGGCTCACGAACGTGATGCTCATCAGATCGAGGAAGCCGTACACGAACCGCTCCAGCCCAAACTTGGTGGTGCCGTACTTGCGCTCCTGGTGTTGCACCACCTTCTCACCGATGCGTCGGAAACCGGCCCACTTGGCAATAACGGGGATGTAGCGGTGCATTTCGCCGTACACCTCAATGCTTTTCACCACCCGACTATCGTAGGCCTTCAGGCCGCAGTTGAAATCGTGCAGCGGAATACCCGAAATCCAGCGCGTAACACCGTTAAAGAGTTTGGTGGGCAGGGTTTTGCTGAGCGGGTCGAAGCGCTTTTTCTTCCAGCCGCTCACCAGGTCAAGGCCATCCTGCGTCACCATGCGGTATAAATCCGGCAACTCCTCGGGCGAGTCCTGCAAATCGGCGTCCATGGTGCACACCACCCGGCCCGTCGTTTCCTTAAAGCCCACGTTCAGGGCCGCCGACTTGCCGTAGTTGCGGTTGAAGCGGATGCCGCGCAGGTGGATATCGGTGGCGGCTAGCTCTTCGATTACGTCCCAAGAGTCGTCGGTCGAGCCGTCGTCGATGAGGATAACTTCATAGGTGAGCCCGTGCTCAGCCAACACGCGGTGAATCCAGCGCGTGAGCTCGGGCAACGACTCGGCTTCGTTGAGCAGCGGAATGACGATGGACAGCTCCACCGGGTAATGCTGCGAAAGGCGCTTACTCAAACTCGGGACGGTTGTTTTTGGTGAAAGCGGCAATAACCAGAGCCAGCAGGAAGCCAAAGAATGCCGTAGCCAGAATTCCCCACACAATACTGATGGGACCGTTCGGCATCATCTTGGTCGTGATTGCCATAGCTTGCTCAATCTGCTCATCGCTCAAGCCATCCGTTTCCAGCTTGGTGCGGGCTGCTTCAAGGGTGCGCTGAGTATATTCCGCATCGACGAAGTTGACGTAGATGTACCGGAATATGCTGCTCAGAGTCCCAATAATTGCTCCCATAATAGTGGCTATACCCAAACCCTGGCCATAGCTCATGAAGCCCCCGTTGTTCTGTTTAAAGTATTTATGAGCCAGCACAATGCCCACAATCAGAATACCGAACGTGACAAATCCTAGAAGAGGATTCTGCTCCAGGCCCGTCGCCATCAGAATCAGGGAGTAGATAACCGTGACGATACCGACTAACAGTCCGTAGCGAATAGCAACGGAAGCAGGCGTAACAGCGGGCGTAGTAGTGTTTTCCATAGTACAAACAGGTTGGTGAAGGTTGGTTGATGGCGGGAAGGTATATTATTTCCGCAAAAACACCCCACCTGGCAGGCTGATGAGCACTCCAAAGAACAGTTTCTTAAAGAACTCATCCTGGGCAAACCCAGCCGGCGTTCGGGCCAGATTGCGCAACGTAGCCTCGTACTGCTGCAAGCCATTGGCTTCTTTCAAGTACAGCGCCTTCGTATTTTCCAGCAACAGCCGGGCTTCGGCCAGATGCTGCTCAATTAGCCCTGGCCCCGTTAGCCGCGCAAACAGATACAGCGTTGCCGCCGCTATCAGGGCCACAACTAGTGTCGTGAGCATCCCCGTTCCAATCGATTTCCAGAGCCCCGGCCCCTCGGGCTGATAATAGCGCCGCAACAGTACTTGGCTGGCAATAGCGGCAATAGGCGGAAAGAAGTCAGCCAACGTACGTTTGGGGCCATACGGATTATTGTCGCTGACATATAGAAACAGCACCCAGACGAAGCACAGAGCCCCGGTTATGGCTCCGCAAAGTACGGCAGTACGTAAAACGGGACTCGGGGTAGCGGTAGTTGGTTTCAAGGCAGGAAGCGAATGGGGCGGCAAGATACTAGTTGGCCTTACAAGTGGCCCAACTGCCACCGCCGCGAAGCAGCGCACACCGAATTTTTATCCAATCGGCCAAACCACCCGGCGTTTATCATGTAACCCCAGAAACCTGATTTGAGCGCGGTTTTTACGTCGCGACAACGGGCTGAGGAGCGGGGCGGCGGTTCCAGCGCAATAACAAAGCTTCCAGTAACAGGCAGGCTAGCGCCCCCCAGATGCAGTAACGCCACAGCGGCACTCCCACCCGGGTGGCCTTGTAACGAGCTGCCGCCGTCTGGCCGCCGCTGGTTTCATACACCTGCACGTTGGGCCGGTTGGGACCGATAAGCTGGCGCAAATCTGCCACCGAATAGCTGCGCAAGTCCGATTCGCGCTTATCAAAATTGAAGGCGAGGGTTGCAACAGCTTTGCCGGCCTGTTGCAGGTCATAGAAGCCTGGCTGTCGTAGACCCGGCGGAATTTCCAGCCGTAACGTATTGCCCTGCCGCCGATGCACCGGAATGAAGACGGAGCTATCCTGCACCAACTGATACACTGCCTCCGGCCCGGCCGCTGCGGCCTGCGCCAATCGTAAGCTCACGGCGTTTTGGTTGAGGCGGTAGGCTAGCTGCTGTTCCTGCCGATAGCTCTGCATAGCCAGCTTATAGAGCACCGGCACAAACAGCGGGTGCTGAGTGAAGTCGGAGTACGGAGCGCTGAACGGAGCCGAAAAAACGTACACCATGCCCGCCCCGCTGGAGAAACCCGCCAAGTAGCTTTCTCCATCCCGCATCCGTAGAACTTCGGTACCCGTACGCGCCCAGCGCAATACTGGGGCGGCTTTAGGCATCCCGGCCCGAGGACTAACGCCCGCAAATACGTCCTGAAAAAAAGGGTTGCGCGTGTTGGGCATAGCCACCTCCTGCAGCACCGGACCAGCCGGCGGCACCGTCTGCCACTGCGCCGGCCCTAACCCGAGTTCCCGAAACAACTGCCCATATGATTCGTGACTGCTAACAGACATAGAGGGCACCACTACCAGCGTGGCTCCCTGCTGTACCGCCCGTCGCAAGTTCTCACGCAGGCCCGCTGGTACTACTGGCGCTTCGCGTAGCACCAGCAGGTTGCTTTCAGCCAGCTTACGATAGTCAGCCGTCTGCACGCCGGAGTGCTCGTAAGCAAATAATGGTTCGTTGCTGTAAAGGCGACCCAGTTGCTCTGCAGCGGATACTTCTACCACTTTTATGCGAGCGGCAGGTTGCAGCGTGAAATAATACGAGTTGTCAAAGTCAACAGGGAAGTCATCAACCTCCACCCGGCACGACTGCACCTGTTGGCCCGTCAGCCGCACCCGGACTTGCGTGGTAACTGTCTGCTGGGCTGGCACCGTCGCCTGGAAAATAGCGGCTTGGCGTGGGCCGATGAACATCTTAGCCTGGCAGTTCTCGGCAGGCAACTGTCCTCCGTTTTTTAGGCGGATATGTAACGTCAGATCTACATCAGCCCGTACGAAACCGTCGTCCAGCCACACGCTGTCCACATACACATTGGCAGCAGGTTTGGCCACCGTCGGTACTAGAAACACCCGTTGTGTCGTGTCAAGCTGTTGCAAGTCGCGGGCCGTTAGCTCGCCTCGTTGAAAGTCAGAGAAGACAAACAACGGACCTTGACCCAATGTGCGGTACTGTTGCCGTTGTCCCAATGCTCGCCCCAATTCCCCAGCCTGCCCACTCACCTGTACCTGCTCCACTGCACTCCGAAAAGCTGATTCGCTTAACGGCTCGCGCACACCCGGCGAGAGGCCAAAGCGGGCCGCAGCCGGAAAGGCAAGTGGTAAATCAGCAGCCTGCTCAATAGCCTGCTCCAATACTGATTGGTCATTAGCTCCCAATTGGCGCATGCTAGGTGAGTCATCCAGCACAACCTGCACTATGCTACCAGTAACGGCTTGTTCAGGAGCTGGGATAAAGGGTTGCGCGAACAGCAATACTAGGAAAACCACCAGCCCAATGCGGGCCGCTAGTACCAGCAGATGCTTAAGCTTGCGTTGCCGGGCCGTTACTAGCTTCACCTCCCGAATGAACTCCACGTTAGAGAACAACAGCCGCTGAGGTTTCCGCAACTCGAATAAATGGATGGCAATGGGTATGGCTACAGCCAGCAACCCTAGTAAAAACCACGGATACGTAAATACCATGCAGGACAAGGAGTAAGATCGTGAAGATAACCACAAAAAAGCCCGCGTAACTCATTACACTGCCAACAGAGTTGGGAATCCAATTTGGGTAAACGGAAAAAGCCAGTGAGAATATCTTTATAGAATATTCTCACTGGCTTTAATCTTTCGACGCAGCTTAATACATGTCTCCTGGTTCCCCTGGCACTGGGGCGGGCATCAACGCAAGTCGCCCCGCGCATCCGGCTCCCCAAGTGGGGACGCTGGACGCCGCGGGGCGACTTGTAGATAAGGTTGGCGGCGACCGACTCTCCCACCGGTGAAGGCAGT
>NZ_NIRR01000035.1 GCF_002204745.1 Hymenobacter amundsenii | reverse complement strand
CACACGCGTTTAAAGGGCAAGGCGCGCCGGCAGGCACGCTTCAGCAGTTCTTAAAAGATGGACCCCAGGCCCCGGCAGGCTTCGCACCAGCCGTAGAAGTCGCGCATCCGTTGGTCGTGGCGCGCTTGCTTACGGCGCTGGCGGGCGGCACGGATGGCCTCAGCCGTCAGGTGCAGGCCCGCCAAGTGGTGGCGGACGGTGAGGTAGCGGCGGAACACGAAGGTGCGGGCCAGTACGAACGGACTAACGGTGGGAGCAGACATGGTGCGGTGGGGTTGGTGAGCAACATAAGATACGGATTAAGCCACTGAATATCAAGCAAAAATGGTTTTATCTGGTCTGCGAATGACTATTAGCGGCTGGAGTGGTTAACTAAAAAAGTCGCTCCTACCCTGCCCCACCGGCCCATGAACAACCCCGATTTTCATCGTGCTATTGGCCGTATCCGGCGGCGGCACTGGCTGCACTACGTCGTGCAAACCCTGTTGATGGCCGGGCTGGTGCTGGCCACTACCCAGGCACTGGTGGCATTGCGGCCGGCTCGTGGGGCAGCCCTGCAATCGGGGCCGCTAATGGGGCTGCTGGCCGGACTGGCCTTGCTGGTGGGGCTGGGGCTGCTCGTGTTGGCCCGGCGCATGGTACCCAACCTGCGCCGGCTGGCCGCGGAAAACCTGCGTATCTACCAAGGCCGGGTGCTACTGCACGACAGCATGCTACTACTTTCCGGGCTACCGCTGCTGCTGGCCTACGGCGTGGCGGGTAGCGGGCTGGCACTGGTGGCTTATGCGGGGCTGATTCCGCTGCTGGGCTGGCTGACGGCACCTTCGGCCCCGGCCTACCAGCGCTGGCTGCTGAGTTGAATCTGCTGCTGAGCTATTGGCTGATAGCCATTAGCTGGCAGCTTTCGTTCGGAGAGACTTCCCGTACCCACTTTCCCAATTTGTGTTTATGAGTTCTGCTTCTTCTACCAATTTACTGCCCGATTCGCTACTGCTCAACGGCCGCGAATTCCGCTACGCCGACATTCAGCAGTATCCCGCCACCGCGCCCGCCGACCTCAACGGCTACGAGGCGCGGGTGCTCGATTTTGTGCGCCAGTGGCTGAACGGGGCGCAGGAGTTCATGCTGCCCACATCCGGCTCCACGGGGCCGCCCCAGCTGGTCGAGTTCCGGCGGGCTCAGCTCGAAGCCTCGGCCCGCCGCACCGGCAACTACTTCGATCTGGGGCCCGGCGAGCGGCTGCTCGTGTGCCTGAACTGCGAGTACATCGGCGGGCTGATGATGCTCGTGCGCGGGCTGGAGCGCCGCATGCACCTGACCATCGTGGAGCCCCAGGCCAACCCGCTGGCGCTGGTGCCCCCCACCGCCCTGTTCGACTTTGCGGCCTTCGTGCCCTTGCAGATGCAGGCCATGCTGGCCGCCGGACACGCCCCACGCCTCAACCAGTTGCGGGCCATGTTGGTGGGTGGCGCCCCGGTAGACTACCGCTTGGCCGAGCAGATCGGGGCCCTGACGGTCCCTGTGTACCTGACCTACGGCATGACTGAAACCGCTTCCCACATTGCCCTGCGCCGCCTCAATGGTCCCGATGCCGGACCGGCCTACCGGGTATTGCCCGGCATTGCGGTGGGCCAGGATGCGCGCGGCTGCCTCACGGTGCGCGCCGATGTTACCAATGAGGAGCTTATCACGACCAACGACCACATTAGCCTGGCACCCGACGGCCAGACGTTCGAGTGGCTGGGACGGGTCGATTTCATCATCAATAGCGGGGGCGTGAAAGTGCCGGCCGAAAAAGTGGAGCAGGTGTTGGAAGTGGCCCTAGTGGAGCTCGACCTGAACCGCCGCGCCTTCGTGGCTGGCCTCCCCGATGAGCGCCTGGGCCAGCGCGTAACGGCCCTGCTGGAAGGCCCGCCCCTGCCCGCTACGCAGTTGCAGCAACTGCGCAAACTCCTGACCCAGCGCCTCGGCCAGTACGAGGTGCCCCGCGAGTTCGTCTTCGTGCCCGAGTTCCAAACCACCGCCTCTGGCAAGCTCGACCGGGGCGCCACGTTGCGCATGAGTGAGGCGGTGGATGAGTGACTCGGTGAATGAGTGCAAAACGGGTCATGCTGAGCATGTGGCGCATCAAGCCAGGGTGCGTAGCATTACTTGCTCTGCTATCCGTTCACTCATTCGCCGCCTTCCCTAAATTATCCGTTGTTTTGTACAAATAGCCTTTTTGACTTTTGTACATGACTTCTACCCGTTTTTCGACGGCGGTGCTGGTGTTGCTTGCGCAACTCGGCAGCGGCTGCGCCAGCACTTCTTCTAATACCACCCCACCCACGGCTGCCGTCAGCACGGCTACGGCCGAGGCCGTGAGCCAGTTGGGCACGGCCAGCATGACTGCCCCAGTCACGGCCAAAAACGACCCAACTTTTAAGGTGGTGATGGAGCAGTTTGCCGATATCCGGATGCTGCGCTACCAGGTGCCGGGCTTCGAGGAGCTGGAGCCGCGCCAGAAGGAACTGCTGTACTATTTGTACGAGGCTGCTTTGAGCGGGCGCGACATCATCTACGACCAGAACTACAAGCACAACCTGCGCGTGCGCCGCACCCTGGAAGCCGTGTGGGCCGCCAACGAGGCCCGCCGCACCGCCACCACCAACAGCGACGAAATCGACCAGGCCGAAAAGCTCGTGACGTACGCCAAGCGGGTGTGGTTCAGCAACGGCATCCACCACCACTACAGCACCCGCAAGTTCTTGCCCGAGTTTACACCGGCCTACTTCAAGGAGCTGATATTCGCCACCGACTCGAAGCTGCTACCCCTGGAAAAGGGCGAGTCGGTAACCAAGTTTCTGGCCACGATGACGCCCATTATCTTCGACCCGAACGTGGCCCCGAAGCGGGTGAACCAAGAGGCTGGCCAGGATTTGGTAAAAACCTCGGCCACCAACTTCTACGAGGGTGTTTCGCAGGCGGAAGTAGAGGCGTTCTACAAGAAGAAAATTGATACTAAGGACCAAACGCCCATTTCCTATGGCCTGAACTCGAAGCTGGTGAAAGACCGCCAGAACCGGGTAACGGAGCAGGTCTGGCGCGTGGGCGGCATGTACGGCGCGGCCCTGAGCAAGGTGGTTTTCTGGCTGCAAAAAGCTGCCGCCGTCGCCGATACGCCCGAGCAGAAAGCCGCCCTCGACCAACTGGTGGCCTACTACCAGACCGGCGACCTGAAGAAGTGGGATGACTACAACATTGCCTGGGTGCACGACACGAAGTCGCGCACCGACGTGGTGAACGGCTTTATTGAGGTCTACGGCGACCCGCTGGGCTACCGGGCCAGCTACGAGTCGGTGGTGTCGTTCAAGGACCTAGAGGCTACCAAGCGCATCAAGGCCATCGGCGACGAGGCCCAGTGGTTCGAGGACAATTCGCCCATCAAGCCTGAGCACCGCAAGAAAAACGTGGTGGGCATTACGGCCAAAGTGATTACGGTGGTGGTGGAAAGCGGCGACGCGGCCCCGAGCACGCCCATCGGCATCAACCTGCCCAATGCCACCTGGATCAGGAAGGAGCACGGCTCGAAATCGGTGAACCTGGGCAACATCGTGGATGCCTACGGGGCCGCCGACGCGGGCGGGATGCTCGATGAGTTTGCCTTCGACGCGGCCGAGCGCCAGCGCTCGGCCCGCTACTCGGGTCTGGCCGGCAAGCTCCATACCGACATGCACGAGGTAATCGGGCACGCTTCGGGCCAGATCAATAAAGGCGTAGGTACGCCCAAGGAGACGTTGAAAAGCTACGCCTCGGCCCTCGAAGAAGCCCGCGCCGACCTCGTGGCCCTGTACTACCTGCCCGACGCCAAGCTGGCCCAACTGGGCGTGGCGCCCTCGCCCGACGTAGCCAAGGCCGAGTACGACAGCTATATCCGCAACGGCCTTATGACCCAACTCGTGCGCCTTTCGCTGGGCGAGTCGGTGGAGGAAGCCCACATGCGCAACCGCCAGATGGTGGCCCGGTGGGTGTTCGAAAAAGGCAAACAGGATAACGTGGTGGAGCGCGTCACCCGCGACGGCAAAACCTACTTCCACATCACCGACTACGACAAGCTGCGGGGCCTGTTCGGGCAGTTGCTCCGCGAACTACAGCGCATCACGAGTGAGGGCGACTACGCGGCCGGCAAGGCCCTGATTGAAACCTACGGCGTAAAAGTAGACCCCGTGCTGCACAAGGAGGTGCTGGCCCGCTACCAGAAGCTGGGCATCGCGCCCTATGCCGGCTTCATTCAGCCCCGCCTGGTGCCGGTAATGGTGGAAGGCAAAATCACGGACGTGAAGCTGGAGCACCCCTCCGATTTCACCCAACAGATGCTCGACTACGGCCGCCAGTACAACCTGCTACCGAACAGCAATTAGGGGCTGAGAGAACGTCATTCAGCGCATGTGGCGCATGGAGCCAGGAACGAAGAATCTCGCGTGCCACAGTAGCTCCCGATAACAGGATTACTGTGCACGCGAGATTCTTCGTCCCTGGGCTGAATGACGGTTGGCTAAAGCTCTAGTTGTTGCCTCATCCCTACTTCAGCCCATCCTGCGAGAACAGGCGCTGCCGGCCGCGTACTACTTTGTATAGGTCGCCCAGAAAAAGCTTGACCCGGGCGAAAAAAATGTAGCCGCTGATCTGGTCTTCGGGCTGCTCGCCGGAGGCGAACACCTGCCGGTAGCCGGTGCCGGCTCCCAGCCCCACCCAGCGGAAAATCCGGTAGTGCGCGGCCACCGAGGGCTCAACCAGGTAGAGAATCCGGGAGTTGGTGCGTGCTACGCCCCCATCGGGAAACAAATATTTGGTGTAGTAGCCGCCAATACCCAGTTGCAGGGGCGTGCTGAGCTCCCAGCGCGGGTTGCCGATGAAAACGTACTCGCCATAAATCACCCCGTAGCGGAACCGCACCTCGTCGCGGGTGCCGGGCGGGGTGCCGGGCGGCTGGGTTGTGCGGGTGGGCACGCCCCCCGAGAGCCGGTAGAACCCCAAGCCCGCGCGCCAGCGTCCGCGCCATTCGATGCCGCCTTTGAAGCCGTTGGTACCTACTACTTTACCGTTGAGGATGGAGAAGCGCTGATCGAGCTGAAATACGGGCCGACGGTGAGAATGGCGCACGAACGATGTATCGAACGGCACCACGGGCGCGGCAGCGGCGGCCGGGCCGGCGGCCAGTCCGCCAACGACTAACAAAGGCACTATAAGCACGGAGCGGGAAGTTTCCACTGGTTAAAGGTACGGGCGAGGCGGAAAGTAGTTGATGCCTCGCCCTAGCGGTTGGGCCGGTTTACCCACCGAATTCGACGGTTCGACCGGAATAGGAGCAGTTGGGAAGACTTTTAGCGGCAAATTGCTGCCTTTCAACCAAGCTCGGCGGTATATGTTCTTTTCTCCCGATAGTCTGTTTACGGTGGCCAACTCGGTGGCGCTGCTGGGCTGGGCGCTGCTGGTGCTGGCCCCCCGCTGGCGCGGCACCCGGTTGGTGGTACTGAACGGGGCGCTGCCGCTGGTGCTGGCCACTGCCTACGTGCTGCTTATTGGCAGCCACTACCTCGGGGCCCATGCCTCGGAAGGTGGCTTCGGCTCGCTGGCGGCGGTAGCGGCCATCTTCAGCAACCCGTGGGCTTTGCTAACCGGTTGGGTGCATTACCTGTGCTTCGATTTGTGCCTGGGCATTTGGGAGAGCCGCGATGCGCGGCGGCGTGGGGTGCCGCACTGGCTGCTGGTACCCTGTTTGGTGCTCACGTTCCTGCTGGGGCCCACGGGCCTGCTGCTTTATGCGGTAGTTCGTCGGCTGGCCGGGCATAGCGCGCCGTTGCCCCCCCACCAGTCCGGCATAAGGCTCTTCCCGAAACCGCACCCCGCTGCCTCCCCTTCTAACCCACTACCGCCATGTTATCATCGGCCATTTCTTCTTCGTTGAACACTACGGCCACCTCGTCGCGCTCCGGCACCGTGGTGGACTGGCTGCGCGAACTGCACCGCCGCAACCCGGTACTGAGCCTGACGGGCTGGGGGCACGTAGCCCTGCTGCTGGTAGCGCTGGTGCTGCTGCCGCTAGATACCCGCCTGGTAACTGGAGCTCCCGTCTGGCTCAAACCCCTCAAATTTGCGGTTTCTGGCACGTTTTACCTCTGGACGCTGGGCTGGCTGCTGGCCAGTTTGCCCGTCGGGGCCCAGCGGGCAGTGCGCCTGATAAGCTGGGGCGTGGCCCTAAGCATGGCAGTCGAAATTGGGTGCATCTTCGTGCAGGCCGCCCGGGGCACTACCTCACACTACAACCAAACCAGCCTCTTCGACGGCGTCATATTCGGGCTGATGGGCTTTTTCATCCTGCTGAACACGCTGCTTACGGCGGGGGCCCTGTACCTGGTGTGGCGGCACCGCCCCCAGGGCCCGGCCGGCTACGTGTGGGGCGTGCGGCTGGGGCTGCTGTTGTTTCTGGTGGGCTCGGTGCTGGGCGGCGTCATGATTCGGCTGGGCCAGCACACCGTGGGCGCCCCGACGGCGGGGCGGGCCTGCCGGGCCTGGGCTGGAGCACCCGGGCCGGCGACCTGCGGGTTGCCCACTTTCTGGGCCTGCACTCGTTGCAGGCGCTGCCCTTGCTGGGCTGGTGGTTTAGCCGCTGGCAGCCCCGCCGCGCCGTGCTCCTGACGTGGCTGAGCGCGCTGCTCTACGCAGGGTTGGTGGCGGGCTTGTTTGGGCTGGCCCTGGGTGGCATAGCGCTGTGGCGGGCCTGAGCAGCCGGCCCGCGTTTCGGTCTGCCCCCGGCCGACGCCGGTTCACCCCGCAGTCCGAACGGTTCACCCGGTTTTGGCTGGTTGGCGAAGCAGGTTTTGCGGAAGTTTGAGTCGTTAGTAACCGCTTTCCACTCCCCTTCTTCCTGTCATTATGAGCTCCTCCCGCTACCTTTTCTTTGCCGGCCCGGTGCGCGGCCTACTGGTATTGCTGCTCCTGCTGAGCTTTTCTCTGGCAGCCCGCGCCAGCCAGCTAGCCGGCGGCCAGCACGATTTCACTACATCCGACAGCGTGCGGCTTTACGTGCGGGTAGCGGGCCAGGGCCAGCCCTGCCTGTTCGTGCACGGCGGCCCCGGCACGGGCAGCCAGGCGGTGGAAGTGCTGGCCGGCGCGGCCCTGGAGCAGGACTTGCAGCTGTTGTACCTCGACCAGCGCGGCAGCGGCCGCTCGGGCAGTGCTGCCAACCATAACTACTCGCTGGAGCGCCAGGTGCAGGATATGGAGGAGCTGCGCCAGCACCTGCAACTGGACCAATGGACGCTGATGAGCCACTCCTTCGGGGGCATTCTGGCCACGGCCTACGCCCAGAAGTACCCCACCCGCGTACGGGCGCTTATTCTGGTCAACAGCATCCTGAACCTGCCCGCTGCCATGGAGGCCACCACCGCCCACGGCTACACCCTGCTGCCCACCGCCACCCGCCCGCCCCTCGATGCCGCCGCGCCCCTGCCCCAGCGCTACTTTATGGTCACGGGAATGCTTCAGCAGCAGCGCCTCTATAATCAGCTCCAGTACGCCTCCGACACGTCGGCGGCGCGGGTGAGCCGGGCGTTGCGGGGCCAGCTCCAGAACCATGATTTCGCGGCTACCATGTTCCAGAATCCCGGTACTTACCTGTTCGACTACACGCCCGCCACGGCCGCCCTCACGATGCCCGTGTTAGTGCTCACCGGCCAGCAGGATTACCTCACCGGCCCCGATCATTACCGCGCCTTCCGTTTCCCTCACCAAACGACGGTAGTATTGCCCGGCCGCCACACCCCATTCGTGGACAACCTGCCCGAAATGAGCACCGCCATCCACGGCTTCGTGCGCCGGCTACCCCGCGTGCGCTAACGATGTGGGCAGCCCACTACAAATGCTACTTTTAGCTGTATGAACGACCGTCGGTTTTTGTTGGTGGGCATCCCGGTGCTAGCCTTGCTGGCCCTGCTGCCCCGGGGGCTGCTGGCCATCCGTTCGGCGCCGGTCTTTTTCCTGAATTGGGGGATTTCGCTCGTGTTTACCACCGCGTTCTGGCTTTCGGGCCGGGCGTTGTGGTTCGCGTTGTTTCGGCGGTTTCCGGGCGTTGGGCAGACCCGGCGGCGGCTCTGGTGGCTGGCCGTTATCAACACTGCTACCACCGCGCTGGTTACGCTGGTTATTCTCGAACTGTCGGCCCGGGCGCAGCAAATGCATTTTTCGGGCACCGACTACCTGCGCGAGTTTGGCCTGAACATGGTGCCCACGGTGGTCGTGCAACTGATTTATGAGAGCTGGAATTTCTTTCGGCAGTGGGAAGCCAACGTGCGCCGGGCCGAGCAGCTACAAAGCGCCGGGGTCCAGAGCCAGCTTGAAGCCCTGCAAAGCCAGCTCGACCCGCACTTCCTGTTCAACTCGCTCAACACCCTCTCGGCCCTCATCGAGCCCGAGAACGAAGCCGCCCAGGACTTCGTGGAGCAACTGGCCGACGTGTACCGCTACGTGCTGCTGGCCCGCGACCAACCCACGGTGCCCCTGCACGAGGAGCTGGCCTTCGTCGATACCTACCTGGCTCTGCACAAGGCCCGTTTCCGCGACAACCTGCACGTTAGCATAGAAGTCCCGACGGCCCTGCGCCAGCACCGGGTGGCCCCGCTGAGCGTGCAACTGTTGGTCGAAAATGCCCTCAAGCACAACGTAGCCTCCCGCGACCAACCCCTGCAACTCCATCTCACCGCTCACCCGGCCACCGGCTATCTCACCGTCGAGAACACGCTCCGCCCCCGCCCTGCCGGCCTCGCCCCAGCAGGCACCGGTACCGGCCTGCGCAACGTGCGCCACCGCTACGAGCTCCTGCGTGCCCCCCAACCCGTTATCGTAACTGCTGATAATGGTTGGTTTCGGGTGCAGCTGCCGTTGCTGGAAAGTGAGAAGTGAGAATGACGTTCTTTCTCACCTCTTACCATCTCACCATCTCACCTCTCCAAAATGACCGTACTGTTGCTCGAAGACGAGTACCCGGCCGCTGAGCGGCTGCAACGCATCCTGCGCCAGGCCGCGCCTGAGGCCCGGGTGCTGGCCGTGCTCGACACCGTGGCCGGGGCCCTGAACTGGCTCGATACCAACCCCGCCCCCGACCTGATTCTGTCCGATATTCAGTTGGCCGACGGGCTGAGCCTGGACGTGTTCGAGCAAACGGTGGTGCGCAGCCCGGTCATCTTCACTACTGCCTACGATGCCTACGCCATCCGCGCCTTTAAGGCCAACAGCGTCGATTACCTGCTCAAACCCGTGAAGCTAACCGAGCTCACGGCCGCCCTCACCAAGCTGCGCGAATGGCGCACGCCGGCTGCCGCCACCCCAACTATTGCCGCCGCCACCGACGACCCCGCCCGCCGTCTGGAGCGCCTGCTCGATGCGCTGCCCCGCCCCGACCGCCAGCATAAAACCCGGTTTTTAGTGCGCCACGGCGAGCAGCTGCTACCCCTGCCCGCTGCCCAGGCCGCCTGGTTTCAGAGCCGCCACGAAACCACCACCCTCACCACTCTCGACGGCCGCCGTTTCGTGGTCGACTACACGTTGGAGCAACTCGAAACCCTCCTCGACCCCACCCAGTTTTTTCGCCTCAACCGTCAGCTCATCGCCCAACTGCCCGCTGTGCAACGCCTCCACCCCCACTTCAACGGCAAGCTGCTGGTGGATTTGCAGCCCGCCCCCAGCGAAGAAGTATTGGTCAGTCGGGAGAAGGCAGGGGCAGTGAAAGGTTGGCTGGAAGGGTAATATCTTAGCTGGATGAAACGCCATATTTTCTCGTCTCAGTTAGTAGCTTTTGCGCTGTTGACTGCCTGTCAGTCCAGCCCTAACCAACCAGCCGTTTTAAAGGCTACCACGCCTGGTTTAACGTCGTTGTCTGGTACTTGGGTAGAGAATCGTGAAAGCGGTTTTATCTTAATCAAAATCAATCAGGACTCCACGGGCACCTATACAAGGTTCACCGACCGAGGGAAGGAGATGAGCCATAAAACACTGGTTGACAGATACTTTTTCTACGAGTCGCCCATCAGGGTTAAGTACAAACCAGATCAGGGATATGGCGCACGAGTGGCCATCCACACGCATCGTTTCCGCTTCGATTATGAATTGATTGGCGACACGCTCCGCGAGTATGACAAGATGGGGTATCAAGGGTCGCTGATAAAAATGAAACCCGAAGAAAAGCAGCCGTTCAACTAACTGCTCCTCCCCCGTCTTACCGATCCAGCCAAGCCTTGAACACCGACACTTTTTCCCGGCTCACGAGCACGGTATCGTTGTCGGGCGGGGCGGGTTTGAGGATGGTTTGCAGGCGGGAGTTGGTGTAGTGGATGATGTCGTGGATGGCGGTGGCGTGGGCCAGGTAGGCGCGGTTGAGGCGGAAGAATTCCAGCGGGTCGAGCAGGCCTTCGAGCTGTTCCAGGGTGTAGTCGACCACGAAGCGGCGGCCTTCGCGGGTGTGCAGGAGCGTGACTTTTTCGAGGCTGGCGAAGTAGGCAATTTGCTCCACCGGAATAGCCTTGAGGTGCTCGCCCACCCGCACCACAAACCGCGACTTGTACTCGCGGGCCGCGGGCTGGGCCTGTTGCAGCACCTGGGCCAACAGGGCCGCGTCGAACTGGGGCGCGGCGGCTTCGCGCTGTTTGGCCAGCTTTTGCAGGGCCGCCGTCAGCTCCTCGGGGTCGATGGGCTTGAGCAGGTAATCGATGCTGTTGACCTTGAAAGCGCGTAGCGCATACTTGTCGTAGGCCGTGGTGAAAATGACCGGCATCCGGATATCCAGGCGCTCAAACAGCTCGAAGCTCAGCCCATCGGCCAGGTGAATATCCAGAAACAGCACGTCGGGCGCGGGCTGGGTGGCGCGCAGCAGCGTCTCGGCCTCCGCTACCGATTCGGCCGTGCCCACGACCTCCACCGGCTGGTCCTGTTTCTTCAGCAGCCCCGCCAAACGCGTGGCAGCCAACGGCTCATCTTCCACAATCAGGGCACGAAGCGGGGTAACAGGTAACGGCATTTCTGAACAATAAAGTGGAAGATCAATAGCTGAGAGAAAGAGGAACGGTGTCATGCCTCGGCTGGCGTCCGTTTCCCGCCCACACTTTCATCGCGCACTTACTCCAGTTCCAGTACGGGCAGGGTTACGCTGAATTCGGTTGCCGTATCGGTGATGGTGAGGGGTTGGGTGGTGAGGAAGGCGTAGCGGGCGGTGAGGTTGCGCAGGCCCAGGCCCATGGACTCGCCCTCGGCCAGGCGGCGTGGGCGGCGCGAGTTGCGCACCGTGAGGCGGCGGGCCGGCACATCGAGGCTCACGCTGATACGCAGGGCATCGTGGCGGGAGGTGGCGTTGTGCTTGAGGGCATTTTCCACTAGCAGCTGCACGGCTAGGGGCGGCACCAGCAGAGTTTCCAGCGCGGCTGCGGGCGGCAGGTCCAGCGTTACCTGCACGCCTTCGCCGAGGCGGGTGCGCTGCAAGGCTACGTAGGCTTCCACGAAGCGCATTTCCTCAGCCAGCGTGACCACCTCCTGCTCTCGGCTGTCGAGCACGTAGCGGTACACCTGGCTGAGCTGGCGGATGAAGCCCACGGCCCGGACGGGGTCGTGCTCCTCGACTAGCGAGGTGAGGGCGTTGAGGGAATTGAACAGGAAGTGCGGGTCGAGCTGGCGGCGCAAGGAGTCGGCCTGAGCCAGAGCATTTTCCTTCTGGAGGCGCTCCGTTTTGATGGCCGCCTCGCGCCAGCCCGTCAGAAACGCCCGGCTGTGCAAAAACAACGACACCACCACCGTAATCAGCAGCGGTAGCACAAAGGGTTGCCAGGTAAGCGAGCTGAGCGGGCGGTGGTGGTAAAATACCCGGAAGCTGCCCGCCACGACCAGAATCACGAGCAGCGACATCACCAGCGAAAAGCTAAGCGTGATTAGAAACCGGCGGATGGGCTGGCGGGTCCAGTCGGCGCTGCGGTTGAGCCACTCGGCCGGGTAGCCGTTGGCCAGCCAGAGGCCGGTGGTATAGAAGAAGTTGTAGCCGTAAGTAACCAGAAAATCCTCGCTCCAAATTTGGCAATTCCCCCCGCAGAACGTCAGGGCCAACCCAAACGAAATAACCGTCATCAGCCCCAGGCCCGCCATAAACCGGCGGTGCGGGTAGTATTGCCCCAGGTTGGTTACGTCGGTCGAAGCCGAGGTAGCGCAGGCGGAAGCCGGGTACAGAGGGGGCGAATCGGAATCTGCCATGCGGAAGGGGCCCGAAGCGGGCTTCTAAGCGGAAGAGGGAAAGGTAGCTTTTCTGAAGCGGACGCAACCCGGGCACCCGCCCCGGCGCGCTACTTCGCGGCGGCCGTTTCGTAAGATTTCAGGCGGCCCTTGAGCTGCCATTCGCCCCAGTTGGGCGCCAGGCTGGAGGCCGGTTTGAAGGCAGCGAAGCGGGCCTGGGCTTCCTGGTAAAGCGGCTTGGCCACCTCGGCCCCACCCCCGAACATGGCGGGTGTGTAGTACACGTTGTTGGCCTGCACGAGGTAGGCGCGGGGGTTGGCGGGGTTCAGCGCCTTGGCTTTGGCCACGGCCTCGTTCACCATTCCCGAGTACTTCATGGAGCGCAGCATGGGCGAAATGCCCAGCCGGGCCTGGTAAATGTAAGCCTGCAGCACGAGCAGTTCCGACTCATCGGCTCCACCCAGCTTGCGGGCTTGAGCCAGGGCCGCTTCGGCCCGGTCGAGGGTCTGGTCCTTGGCGTCGCCGTCTTCCTTGCTTTGGAACACGTTGATGAGCAGGGCGTAGGCCTGGTAGTAGCGGGGCAGCCAGTCTTGGGGCTTCACGGAGGCAGCGCGCTCCATTTTAGCGGCACTGGCCCGCAGCACGGCCGGGTCGCCGGTGTTCATCAGCTCCGCAATGGCCCCGGTCATGAGGGCGGTGTACGAATCGGCTGGAGCGGCAACAGCAGCAGTGGCAGTAGCAGGCTGGGCGGCCAGGGTTTGGGCCGAAGCCGTGAACGTGGCGGCAGCCAGGGCGAGAGTGAGCAGGGTCGTTTTCATCAGAAGAAAGGGTTTATGGTGGTGGTTGATTCAAAGGTGCATCCCGCCCGCCGCCGCTGAAACTTGCCGTTACCCAAGTGTCGGATCAGGCGGATGAAGCGTCGAGTTTGATCCTTAGTTGTCAGTTTTCCGCGTCCAGTGGGGAGTTGGCAACTCTATTCCGGCCGCTCGTTCACGCTGGCGGGGTTTTTCTTGTTGATGGAGATGAACATGCCCAGAAATACCATGCGCGGGGCGGTAGGCGTAACGGCGACGCGGTTGTAGCGGCCGGTGGCCACGTCGGGGTGCTGGGCGTAGCGGTAGCCGAACACATTGGGGGAGGCCAGCACGTTGTTTACCGCCAGATGGATGATCGTGAACTGGCCGAACAAGTGGGTGAGGTAGCTGGCGTTCAGGCTCAGATCCTGATAGGTGGGCAGGCGGCCCTGGTTGTAGCCGGCTTCGGGCTGGTTGAGGTTGTGGTAACGGCGGGGGCTGCCGTAGCTGGCTGTGGCCCCGAACTGGGTGCGCAACGCCGGCACCCAATACTTGGCTACCACCGACACGCTGTGGCGGGCCGCGAAGGTGGGCACCGCCAAAACCGGGTCTTGGCGGTACTGGCGGCGGGTGTCCATAAAGCCATAGCTGAAGTAGTATTCGAGGTATTTGATGGTTTTCCGGTCGCGCCAAAGCACGTCGAAACCCCGGGCGTAGCCGGAGCCACCGTTGTTGTAGGCCAGGGGGTTGCGCGGCTGAAGTCCGTTGTAGCGGACGAGGTGGGCGTATCGTTTGTGGTAGGCTTCCACCTGCAGCAGCCGGCCGGCGTGGGTGTACTGGTAGGTAAGCACCGCATGGGTGGCCTGCTCGAAGCCTAAACGGCTTCCTGCCGTCAGCAACAGCGCATTGTCGGGCGTTTGGTAGAAGCGGCCGTAGGCGGCCGAGAGGGAGCTGTGGTCGGTGGTCTGGTAGGCCAACGCCAGCCGGGGCGCCGCGTTCCAGCGGCCCAGCAGGCCCGAGTACTCGGTGCGCCCCCCCACCCGGCCCGCCAACCGGTCGGAAAGCTGAAAATCGCTCTCCACGAAGCCAGTAAACCGCTGTTCATAAAACTCCGGCCGGTAGGTTAGCGGCGCGGCGGCGTTGGGCTGCACCGTCTGGCTTACCTGCTGCCCCAGCCCTTCCACCCCAATTTTAACGTTGAAACGAGCGGCGGCCGAATCGTTGATGAGCACCACCCGGCCCGTTAGGGCCTGCTCCAGCGTGCGCAGGCGCACCGAGTCGGGGCGCACCCGTTGGTCGTCGCGGCTCAGGGCCAGGCCGCTTTGCAGGCTCCAGCCCCGGCGTAGCGGGCTGCGAAAGGTGGTGTTAAGGTAGGCGTTGCCACTGCGCAAACCCACCGTTTGGCGCCCGGCCGGCTCGGGACTAGGCTGCCCGATTTGCAGGCGCTGGGCGTTCCAGGTACCGTACACTTTTAGCATCCCGGCCTGCCCGATACGGTGGTGCAGGGCCACCGACGAGCTGAGGCCCCGCGGCGCCTGGTCCCAGCGCACGTTCTGGGGCAACAGGCCGGTGTAGGGCGTTAGGTTCGTATAGTCGGTGGTGAGGGCCAGCGAAGTACGCTCCCAGCGCTTGGTGCGCGAGGCCCCCAGAAATACCGACGTAACCGAAATACCGGTCTGGGTTTCGGGGGCCAGGTCGGTGGAATTCAGCAGCAGCACGCCCGACAGCGCCTGCCCGTATAGGGCCGAGTAGCCGCCTGTGCTGAACACAGTGCCGTTGAACAGGCTGGGCGAAAACCGCCCCCGGGCCGGCACGGCTGCCACGGTGGCATTGTACGGGTTCTGCACGGGCAGCCCGTCGAGGTAGGTTTTGGTTTCTGAGGCTGCCCCGCCCCGCACGAACAGCATACCGTCCTCCCCCACGCGCGTCGTACCGGGCAACGTGTTGAAAGCAGCGGCCACATCGGCCAGCGCCCCGGCCGTCGTCTGGATGTCGCGGGTGGTGAGGGCGGCGCTGCGGTGCTCGTCGCTGGCTTCGAAGGCGCCGGCCGTAACGACCACCGAGCCCAGGGCGTGGGGCGTAGTCTTGAGCACGAAGCTGAGCGGCGCGACCGACGCGGGTAGCGTCAGGGGTCTTTCACTGGTTATAAACCCCAGCAGGCTCGCCTGCACCACGTAGCTACCAGCGGCGGCCGTGGTTTCAAACCCAAATTGGCCCACCGAATCGGTGCTGGCCCCATCGAAGGTGCCGCGCAGAAACACGTTCACGCCTGGCAACGGCAGCCCCGCCGCGTCGCGCACGGTACCGCGCAGGGTAGTGGTTTGGGCTTGAGCCGCCGCAATGGGCAGCAGAATCAGCAGCAGGCAGAGCAGGCGTCTCATGGCGGGGCGGTGAAGGAGTGCCCAAAAGTGCACTACTACCGCAGCCGCTGAAACTAGCCGTTACCGAAGCGTCGGATCAGGCGGATGAAGCGTCATTAAGTGGCCAGAAAACGAGAGTCATTCCATCGGCAATACTACCAATCCCGTTCTCTTATCGCTTCTTCAATATCAATATCAACGCTGAAAAAGCGTAGAATTTCCTCTACCGTTGCTGCAATAGATTCCCTGGCGCCTGTTTCTATTTCGCTGTCATTTTCCTCGAACTCTTCCTGCAGGTCATTGATTTTCGACGTCATCTGGTCAAGTACCACCTGAATCTCCGTTTCAGAAAATTTACCTTGCTCCAATAAGCCAACTACTTCTTCAATCGCGGCTTTAATTTTATCAACCAGAAATTCAGGGAAATAGTCGTCCTGATACATATCTGCCAGATACGGAAAATCCTTTGGAAGCTTTTGATGCTGCATAGTGTCGGGTGGTTGGATATGGTTGGTTTTTCAATATGCTGGTTTGTCGGTCGCAAACCAAAATGCCCGCAGTATAAGCTGTTCAGGGGTCACTTGGCCACCGAGCAGCCACCTCTATTTCCCCTATTCTGTTTCACTGAGGCCCTACCCTGCCGGTAGCATCAGCACGAACCGGGTGCCCGCGCCTTCCTCCGATTCTACTCGCAGCGTGCCGTAGTGGCCATTCACCACAATGTCGTGGGAGAGCGAGAGGCCCAGGCCGGTGCCCTCGCCGGTGGGTTTAGTGGTGAAGAAGGGCTCGAAGATGCGGGCGCGCACGGCCGCCGGAATGCCTGTGCCGTTGTCCTGCACCCACAGCTCGGCCCCGCCATTGGGCAACCGGCGACTCCCGATTTCCACGATGGGCACGTAGCCGGCGGGGGCCGTGAGCCGGCGCTGGCGCACGGCGTATAAGGCATTGGTGCAAAGGTTGAGCAGCACCCGGCCCAGGTCGGCGGCTACTACGGGCAGCGGGGGCAGGTCGGGGGCCAGCGCCTGGTTCAGGGTGGCCGTAAAATCCGGGAACTGCTGGCGCACACCTTCGTAGGCCAAGTTTAGATTATTGTGGAACAGCGCGTTGAGGTCGGTTGGCTCGCGGACGGCCGGGCCGGTGCGGGCGTGTTCGAGCATGCCCTTGATAATGGCCGTAGCCCGCTGCCCATGCTGGCTGATTTCGCGCAGATTCTCCTTCAATCCCTCAAACAGGTCGTGCTCCAGCCGCTCGTCGCGGGCTAGCTGCTGGGCCCCGCTGATTTCGTTGATCAGGTTGGTGCTCACGGCCGCGAACTGCTTCACGAAGCCGAGCGGGTTTTGCAGCTCGTGGGCCACCCCAGCCGTCATTTCGCCCAGGAAGGCCATTTTTTCGCGCTGCACCAGCATCAGTTGGGCCTCCTTGAGTTCGGCCAGGGAAGCTTGCAGGGCGGCGTTGGTGCGCTGCTGCTGCCGGTTGTGGCGCACGAGCAGGGCCAGCACCAGCAGCAGCCCGCCCACGCCCGCCAGCAGCCCGTAGGTTTGGTAGCGGACTTTAAGGGCCTGTTGGGCGGCGGCGGCCTGCTGGGCCCGCAAGCGCTCCTGATAGTCTACGTTTTGCAGGCGCATTACCTTCTCCTGCCCAAACAAGGTGTCTTTCATGGCCACCAGCAGCGTTTGATAGTGGAACGCGCTGTCGGACTGGCCCCGCTGCGCAAACTCGTGCGTTAGAATCAGGCTGCCGTTGAGCACGCCCCGCAAAAAGCCGTTTTGCCGGGCCGCCTGCACTCCCAGCCGGGCGTAGTAAATAGCCGAATCGGGCTGGCCGAGCTGCTGGTGCAGGGCGGCCAGCCCCAGATACGAGAAGTTGAGGCTGCGCAAATGCCCCCGCCGCCGCGATTCGGCCAGACTGCGACGGTAGTAGGCACGGGCCTGCGCCACCTGCCCGCGTCGGCGGGCCACGTTGCCCAGGCCGTAAAGAATGTAGTTGGTGAACGAGCCCTGCTGCTGAGCCAGGGCGTAGGCCTGGTCCTGGTAGTAAGCCGCCGAATCTACCTCGCCGTACAGGTCGTAGGCCAGCCCGATGTTGCTGAGCTCCACCACCTCGCGCCGCCGGTCGTGGATGCGGCGGTCGAGGCGCAGGGCCTGGAAATAGTAAGCCAGCCCCAGTTTCCGCTCGCGCAGATACACGTAGATGATGCCAATACTGCGCAGGTTTTGGGCCTGCAAGCCTGAATCGTTAATTTTTTCGGCCAAGCGCAACGACTCCTGAAACAGCTGCAACGCCCGGCTCAGGTTGCTCTCGCGCAATGCGGCCCCCAGGCGGTTGAGGGCCGCCCCCTCGCCCCGGCGGTTACCGGTGCGCCGGGCCAGGGCCAGGCTGCGGCGGGCATACACGGCGGCCGAGTCGGTGTCGGAAGCCCAGAACTGGTCGCTGAGCAGGTATAGCAAGTCGACTCGGCTGCTGTCGGTGCGGGTTTGGCGCAGGAGCTGTTGCAGGCTATCGACGGAGGACCGGTGGGGCGACGGCTGAGCAGCGGCCGATACCACGCCTAGCAGCCATACTCCCCACAACAAAACAAAACGGCAGCCGAAGGCCATACAAAAAGCGCTGGTTCATCCTCCGCCACTCAGCTTGGCCGGAGTTCCCCCCAGCCTCCGCTAGCGCAGACTCGACACGAATATCCATTAAAATAGCGGAACCTAATATTGTGCCTGCCCCCGATTGGGTGGGGCCGGCGCCCGCAGGCAGTTGGGCAGCTGCCCGCCCCGCGCTACCTTTGCCCCATGCCCCTAACCTGGACCCTCAAGCCCTTCGCCGACCTGACCACCACCGAGCTGTACGCCCTGCTGCAGCTGCGCTCCGAAGTATTCGTGGTGGAGCAAACCTGTCCGTTTCAGGACATCGACGGACTCGACCAAACCGCCTGGCACCTGCTGGGCCACGCGCCAGAAGGTGGCGAACTGGCCGCCTACGCCCGCCTGTTCGGACCCGGCGTGGCCTACGCCGAGGCCAGCATCGGGCGGGTGGTGAGCAGCCCCCGCTACCGGCGCACCGGCCAGGGCCGGGAGCTGCTGCGCGAGGCCATTGGCGGCATCGAGCAGCTGTTTGGTGTCCAACCCATCCAGATAGGAGCCCAGCTGTATTTGCAGGCGTTCTACGAGAGCTTCGGCTTCCGGCAAGTGGGCGAAGGCTACCTCGAAGACGACATTGCGCACATTCACATGGTCCGGGCTTAAGGCAGGTAGTCGTCTTCGCCTAACCTGCCCCGGAAGCCCGAGAAAGCGCCCGGGCAACTGTATATTCGCCAGCATTGGCCTATGCCAGACCGCGCCGCTTCCGTTTTGTCTTACCCGCCCTGCCTCATGCCGGCCGCTGCTTTTCCGGTTGATTACCACCAGCTGTTTAGCGCGCGGCCCGACAACCGCCTGCCCATCGGGCCCAATGCCGACGCCATCATTCTCGGCAACATTGCCGCTCACGCCCCCCGCACCGAAACGCTGCCTCAGAACCTGGAGCAGGCCGTGTAAGGCTGCCGGTTGGCGCATGAAACCAGTCTGTGCTTATTGCTGATGCCATGAAATTTCTTCCCCTGCTCCTGCTGCTTCCGGCCCTCGGGCTGCTTTCCCTGGCCCCCCTGCCCCCCCCGGCTCCCACCGCGCCCGCCGTGCCCAAACCCGTGCGCCGGGCCCTAGAGCAGGTGCAGCCCGAAGCCCTCCGGGCTCATATTGCCTACCTGGCCGACGACCGGCTGCTGGGCCGCAAGCCCGGCACGCCCGGCTACCAGCTGGCAGTAGACTATGTGGTGGCCCAATTGAAAGAAAGAGGCGCAGAGCCGGCCGGCGAAAACGGCGGCTTCACCCAACGCGTGCGCCTGCGCCGGGCCACCGTGCAGCCGGGCGCGGACGTGGTCTACCAGCCCCCAACGGGCCGAGCTAGTCTGCCACTCGATGCGGTAGGCCTCTACCCCCACCCCGAGCAGCCGGCCGCCCAACTGCCCGCCGCCGGCCTCGTTTTCGCCGGCTACGGCATCACGGCCCCTCAGCAAAACTACGATGACTACCAGGGCCTAGATGCCCGGGGCAAAGTGGTAGTGGTGCTGCGCGGCGCGCCCCGCACGTTCCCGAGCACCGTGGCCGCCGCCAGCCAAGACCAGACCCTGCTCGTGCGTACGGCCGCCGCCCACGGGGCGGTGGGTGTGCTTTTCGCCACCCTGCGCCCTGCCCCCGCCGGCGTGCCCCGGCCGCTTTCAACTACCAGTGTGGTTGGCCCCGATGGCCGGGTGGCGGCCGCCCGGGGCTTCGTGAGCGGACCGGGTGGCGTGGCTCTCACGGGCACGCTCTCGGCGGCCGGTCTGCAGGCCCTGCTGCGCAACGCCGCCACCGATACGGGCCAGGTGATGGCGCGCCTGCGCCAAGGCACGCCCGCGCCGGTGGCGCTGCCCGGCACGCTGGCCGCCCGCTGGCAGTCGGCTTACCAGGATTTCGACTCCTACAATGTGGTGGGCAAAATCACCGGCTCCGATGCCAAGCTGCGCGAGGAGTACGTGGTGCATTCGGCCCACCTCGACCACCTGGGCGTGGGCGCGCCCGTGCGCGGCGACTCCATTTACAACGGGGCCCACGACAACGCTTCGGGCGTGGCCACGGTGCTTGAAATTGCCGGCATCTATTCGCGCCTCAAACACAAACCCCGCCGCAGCATTCTGTTCGTGCTGCAAACCGGCGAGGAGCTGGGCCTGTTGGGTTCGGCCTACTTCGCCGCCCGGCCCACCGTGCCCGCCGCCCAGCTGGTGGCCGACGTGAATACCGATATGCCGACCATCATCGCCCCACTGCTGTCCATTGTGCCACTGGGAGCCCAGCACTCCACGCTGGCCGGGCCGGTGGCGCAGGCGGCGGCCTACCTGAAGCTGACGGTGGAGGACGACCCCGAACCCGAGCAGAACCGCTTTATCCGCTCCGACCAGTACAGTTTCGTGGCCCAGGGCATTCCGGCCCTGCACATCAAGTACGGCAACCGCACGCCCGACGGCCGCAACAACCTCAACCAGCAGGTGCAGCAGTGGCGGGCCCTCACCTACCACAAGCCCCAGGACGACATGAACGGCACCTTCGATTTCGCGGCCGGCCGCACCTACGTGCAGCTCAACTTCCTGGTCGGGTACCTCGTGGCCCAGGCCCCCGAGCGCCCCCACTGGAACCCCAACGACTATTTCGGCCGGCAGTTCGGGGGGCAGTAGTAGTGAACGGATTTCAGCCACCGATCCACCCCTACGCCAAACGGCCTCGCCCACATGGTGGACGAGCGTTTTGGGTCAACTAGACTACGTTATTTCGTACCGGTGCCGGCCTGGCCGACGGACTTTTCAGTACCCGCGGCCGGGGGGTTCTTCACGAACTTATCCAGCCAGCTGTTCATCTCCCAGAGCATGTGCAAGAGCGACTCCTTGGCCGTGTAGCCGTGGCTCTCGTAGGGCAGCAGCACCAAGCGGGTGCTGGCGCCGAAGCTTTTGAGGGCCGTGTAGTAACGTTCCGACTGCATCGGGAAGGTGCCGGTGTTGTTGTCGGCCTCGCCGTGAACGAGCAGCAGCGGGGTCTTCATTTTGTCGGCTTGCTGGAAGGGCGACATGGTGTTGTACACCTCCGGGGCCTGCCAGTAAGTGCGCTGCTCGTTCTGGAAGCCGAAGGGCGTGAGGGTGCGGTTGTAGGCGCCGCTGCGGGCAATGCCGGCCCGGAACAGGTTGCTGTGCGAGAGCAAGTTGGCCGTCATGAAAGCCCCATAGGAGTGGCCGCCCACCGCCACGCGGTTGGCATCGACCACCCCCCGGCGTACGCCCTCGTCGATGGCCGCCTGGGCGCTGGAAACGAGCTGGGTTACGTAGGTGTCGTTGGGCTCTTTGTCGCCCTCGCCCACTATCGGGATGCTGGCGTTGTCGAGGATGGCGTAGCCCATCGTGACGAAAGCCGCCGCGCCCCAGTAGCTGATGCGGTTGAACTGGTAGGGCGAGCCGTTGACCTGGCCGGCGGCGGCGGCACTCTTGAACTCGGCCGGGTAGGCCCACAGGAAGGTAGGCAGGGGGCCATCCGATTTCTTGTAGCCGGCGGGCAGGTAGAGCATGGCCGTCAGCTCCACGCCGTCGGCCCGTTTGTAGCGGAGTTGCTCCTTCTGGATGCCCTTGAGCTGGGGGTACGGGTGGGGGAAATCGGTGACGCGCTGGGGGGCGATGCGCCGCAGCAAGTTGCGCACGTAGTAGTTCGGGTTTTCGTCGGGCTGCTCCTGGGTGGTAAGGAGCACCCGGTTTTTGGCGTCGAGCACGGCTACGGGCCGCTCGAACTGCGGGGCCTGGGAGCGCCAGATTTCCTTGCTCTTACGGGTGTTCAGGTTGAGCACGCTCACGAAAGGCCGGTCGCCACTGGCGGAAGCGCCCGTGCCGTTGAGCATCAGCAATTCGCCCTTGGGCAGTAAGTTGAGCACCTCGCGGCCGTACTGGTTGCGGCGGGTGTCGGGCTGGCCGGGGTCGGAGTAGCGGTCCTCAAACGAGCGGTCGAACAAGATGCTGGCCTGCCCCGTGCGCGGGTTCACGAGCTTGGTTAGCGTCTGGCGCGACTGCCACCACCGTTCGGTAGCCAGCGCCACGTTGTCGTCGCCCCACTCGAAGCCCCGGAAGCGGTACCGGGCCGCGTAGATTTCCTTGGGAGCTCCGGCAAACGGGGCATCGAGGGCGAACACCTTGTCGCGGATGTCGGCCTTTTGCTTCGGGTCACCGCCGTCCTGGGCTTCGGTGTAGAAAACCGTGGCCGGCACGTCGGTGCGCCAGGCGTAATCGCGCGGACCGGTGGGGGCGCCGTCGGGGCTATAGGGCACGTTTTCCTGGGCGGGCGTGTCGGCCAGCTTTTTCACCAGGGCCCCATCGAGGCTGAACACTTCCGTGCGAAGCGGGAAGCGGTACACCGGCACGAGGTAGGAAAACGGCGCGTGTACCGTTTCAGTCAGCACGAAGCGGCCATCGGGCGAGGGCTGGGCACCCGTAATGATGCCCGGCTGGCCAATGGCCCGCACCTCCCCATCAAGCCCCATGCGCATAACCTGCGCGGTGGCGTAATAAGTAAACTGCGCTTCGTCGGAGGGGTTTTTAAGCAAATCCTGGTACGTGGGCGCCTGGCCCGAACGGCCCAGGTTCTGCTGCACCGTGGGCCCCGCCGGCACCCGGCTGACCGCCGGAGCCGCCCCGCGCCCGGCCGGCACGGCCCGCACAACAAAGCCCTGCCCATTGGAAAGCCAGGCGTAGGGCGTACCCAGCACGGCGTTCAGGGCCACGCTGCTCACGCGCCGGGCTGCGGCCGTGGCCACATCGGCCACGTACAGCTCGATGCGGCCGTCGGTAGTGTTGGTAAAGGCAATCTTGGTTTCATCGGGCGACCATTGCACGTAGCTGAGCTGGGCTTCGGCGGGCAGGCCCGTGATGGGCCGTTCGGCCCCGGAGGGCAGCTTTTTCAGCTTCAGGCCGGTCAGGTACTGGGCCCGGCTGGGCCCGTTGGAAGCGGGGTTGAGCCGCACGCCCGCCAGCCGCAGCTCGGGCTGCGAGAGCTCGGCGATGGTGGGGTTGGCGGCCCGCTCCAGAATCAGCAGGTACTCGCCTTTCGAATCCACGCTCACGCCCGGTGTGGGCGCCACCGTCACGAGGTCGGCCAGGGCTTTGGGGGGCGTCTGGTAGGTAGCGGCATCCTGCGCCATGGCAGCAGGCGCACTGAGCAGCAGTAGCCCAAGCAGGAGTTTTTTCATGACGGCCTTGTTTTTAAGGGTGAGGTCCTAAAGTTTACTCAAAATATCCAGAAAGAAAACGCCGCATGAGGGCGCGGGCACCCGGGAACCGAAGCTGCGGAAGTTAGCCAATATTAGGGCAGCGACATCGTATTCTGCGGCGCGTTGCTGCTAACGCGGCTTCTGGAGCATCGAACCTCCACCGACGCGACGCGAAACAGGAGGCCGCTGCTTTCTTCAGGTAGCCTGAAAAGCGGGGCAGATAGCTTTGCTGAGCGGCTTACCAACCGGTATTCCGTACCCCACGCTGCCTAAAACTGCCCCGACGTGGCCAGCCCGCGTTAGTCCGGCGCTAGCGGCCCCGATGCTGCTTTAAAGCCCGGTAGCTACTACAGCCCGTTGGTTTTTCGGGTAAAAAACCCGAATATTAACCACTCAATATCTCCCGGCTGTTCCTGCCTCATCCGGCCCTTACGCTAATCCGGGCACCGGGTCCTGTTTTTCGGCATTATGGTTATCTACGGCTACAATTCGTCGCACCTGCGCACCGAGCCCGCGCAAGGCCACTGCCCGGCCTGCGCCACCCCCGATGCCCTGCGCACGAGCGTGTTTGGGCGGTACGTGCACCTGTACTGGCTGCCGCTGCTGCCCATCGGCAAAACCGGGGCCTCGGAATGCCAGCACTGCCACTTCGTTATCCGGCCCAAAGAGATGGAACCCGCCCTGCGCCAGTCGTTTCGGGAGCTGAAACAGCGGAGCCGGGTGCCGGGCTGGCACTTCGCGGGGCTGCTGCTGGCGCTGCTGGGCCTGGGCTGGAACCTGGTGGCCCAGGGCAACGAAGTCCGCGCCAATCAGTCGTTCATCAGCCTGCCCCACAAAGGCGACCTTTACCATGTGCGCACCGACAACGGCCACTACTCGCTCTGGAAAGTGCAGGACGTGGCCGGCAACGCCGTGAAACTGCTGGCCAACAACTACGAAACCGACAGCCCAGCCCAGGTAGCCGAACTCAACCGGCCCGAAAACTTTGCCCCCGACCCGCTCGAACTCACCCGCTACGACCTCAACATCATGCTCGAAAAAGAGGAAATCGTGGACGTGGTGCGGAAGTGAGAAGATATTTGGGGCAGACTTTGACAGAGGGGTACAGCGGCTGAATTTTTTACCTTTTTGGTGGCGACGGCCGCCGCCTCAGAATTGCCCCCACGCGGCTAGCTGGCGGCGGTGCTCCTGCTGGGCATAATTGCGCAGGATGACATCAGGGTGCGTGCCGAGCAGAATGACGGTGCCCCGCTCGCGGGCGTAGGGGTTGCGGACTTCACCCACCCGCCGCAACGAGCGGAAATGGTGGGCCAAATCGGCTTTGGGTGCATCATCCACGAACAGAATATGTTCCCATCCGCCGGCCGGCGGCGCGGGCTGCCAGAACAGGTAGCTGCCGTTGAAGCTGTTGGCCAGCGGCAGGGTCCGGTGGCGGTTGTAGTAGTTAATGGCCCCGGCCTGGCCGTAGTTGGCCGTCAGGATGAGGGTGCGGGCGCGGGCCGCAGCGGGCAGGGCCTCGTAGGCGGCCCGGGTTTTATCGGCCAGCTCGCGCCAGCCCAGCATGTCGGCGTAGTCCTGGGGCAAGGGGTGGTCGCGGCCATCTTCCCAGCGCAGCACGCCCAGCTTCTGGTAGCGTTGGCCGAGGGCCAGCATACTGGTAGGCGGCTCAATGGTGAACAGCAGCGGCAATATGCGGATGCTAAGCGCCACGGGCAGCACCAATAGCACCGGCCGTAGCACCCGCCCCAGGCGCGGGCGGCTGCTTAGCCATTGCTCCCACCACGCGGCCCCGGCGGCCAACAGAATGGGGTAGTAAGCCAGGGCGTAATAGTCTTTGCCATGCAGCAGGGTCAGCAGCAGCAGTGCGCCTACGTACACCAACCCCACCGCCCGGTAGGGCCGCCACGCCGGACGCAGCAGCAACGCCAGCAGCCCGGCCACCCACACCCACAGGCTACCCAGGTTCATCACCAGCTGGCTTTTCCAGAATCCGGCCACCGTTACGTTCACCAGCTGGCTGTCGTGGAGCAGCCGCATGTGGTGACGAAACGGCAGCCCGTGCCCGACCTGCCAGCTCAGGTTGGGCAGCCACAGCAGCAGCGCCAGCCCCGCGCCCAGCCAGAACGCCCGCGTGGCCAGCACCTGCCGTAGGGGCGTAAGCAGCAGTGCCCCCACCAGCGCCGCCCCGAAAAACAGGGCCGAATACTTGTTCAGCAACGCCAGCCCCAGCAGCACCCCGGTGGCGTAGAGCCAGCGCGGGGCGGGCTCCTGCACGTAGCGAATCAGCCAGTAGCACATGGCCGTGAAAGCCAGCACCTCGAACGAGTTGGGCTGAAACAGGAAGTTGAGCCGGGCATACGCGCCCAGCAGGAAGCTCAGGCCGGCCAGCGCCACGGCCCAGGGGCCGCCGCCCAGCCGCTGCACGGCCCGCCCCACCACGTATATCGTAAGGCTGCCCCAGAGCAGGGGCCAGAATTTCACCCAGAACCAGCTGCCGCCGAGCGCCAGCGTAACCCAGCTTTGCAGGGCCGTGAGGGGCGGCACTTCGAGGTAGCCCCAGGCCAGGTGGCGGCCGTAATCGAGGTACAGATACTCGTCGCGGTGCAGTTCGTAGGCCCGGCTGGCCAGCAGGTAGCCAGATGCAAACTTGACCGAAGCCAGCAGGACGGGAAGCACGCGGGATTCTTTCACCCGCTCAATATAGTTGGTTGCTGATATAAAAGCTACCAGTCCCGAGGCAGCCGGATGGAGTCGAGATAATCGTGCAGGCCGGCGGGGTGCCGGAACAGGTGGATGAAAAGCAGGTGCTCGTTGCCCGACTCGCGCCATTCCTCGGCGTAGAAGTCGCCCACCGCGAACAGCTGCAGCCGGAAGCTGTCTTCGCGCCGCTCGGCCAGCAGCCGCCCGTGCTGGTGCAGGTGCTCGGTCTGGCGGTACATATTCAGCAGTTTGAAATCGGCGTACTTCATGGGCAAGGCAAAGGTACGGGGGCTGGAGGAGAGGTGATGGGGTGAGAGAGTAAAGAGGCGCAGAAGAACGGGTCATGCTGAGCGAAGGCGCAGCCGCAGTCGAAGCATCTCTACCGCAGTAGTAATTCTGTCGACTGCAACGAAGCGGTAGAGATGCTTCGACTCCGCTACGCTACGCTCAGCATGACCCGTTCTTCTGCACCTCTTACCTTCGCCCCATGAAGACGATTCGCTTTCCGCACCCGCTGGTGCTTCTGGTGGGGTTCATTTTGCTGGCGTGCCTGCTGAGCTACGTGCTGCCGGCCGGCGTATTCGAGCGCCACCCCGATGCCGCCACCGGCCGCGACGTGGTGGTGGCCGGCTCCTACCACCGCGTGCCCGCCACGCCCGTTAGCCCCTTGCAGGCCATCGTGGACATCCCCAAAGGCCTGATTGATGCGGCGGCCGTGATTTTCCTGGTGTTCCTAGCCGGCGGGGCCTTCACGGTGGTTGACCTGACGGGCGCTTTGCGCCGGGGCGTCGACTGGCTGCTGGAGCGGTTCCGGGGGCGCGAAGCCGTCGTAATTCCGATCATTTCGGTGCTCTTTGCCACGATGGGGGCGCTGGAAAATATGCAGGAGGAAATCGTGCCCCTGGTGCCAGTGCTGCTGATTCTGATGCGCCGCATCGGCTACCCTACGGTTACGGCGGCGGCGGTCAGCATCGGGTCGGCGGCGGTGGGCGCGGCGTTCAGTCCGCTCAATCCGTTTCAGGTGGGCATTGCCCAGAAACTGGCCCAGCTGCCGCTGCTTTCGGGTGGCGGCTTCCGGCTGGTGTTCCTGGTGCTGGCCCTGGTTATCTGGATCGGCGGCACCATGCGCTACGCCCAGCGCCACCGCGTAACGCCCGAAACCAGCGAGGTGGCCGACCCCAACGGTACGCTCGTAGCCGGGCGCAACCACGGGCTGGTGCTGGCGCTGCTGCTGGGTGCCTTCGCCTTTTTCGCCTATGGGGTACTCAAGCTAGGCTGGGATTTCGAGCAGATGGCGGCCCTGTTTTTCGCGCTCGGCGTGGTAGCCGGCCTCGTGGGCGGCCTGGGCCTCACGGGCACGGCCGAGGGTTTCATTGCCGGCTTCCGCGACATTGCCTTTTCGGCGTTGCTCATCGGGTTTGCCCGCGCCATTTTCGTAGTCCTGGAGCAGGGCCAGATTGTCGATACCATCGTCAATGCCCTCTCGGCACCGCTGGCGGGACTGCCAGCCTGGGTGGCGGCCCTGGGCATGATGGGCGTGCACACGGCGTTGCACCTGCCGGTTCCCTCGGTCAGCGGCCAGGCCGTGCTCACGATGCCCCTGCTCGTGCCCCTCTCCGACCTCATCGGCCTCTCGCGCCAGGTCACGGTGCTGGCCTACCAGTACGGGGCGGGCCTGTGCGAACTTATCACGCCCACCAACGGCGCCCTGATGGCCATCGTGGCCGCCTGCGGTGTGCGGTTTGATGAGTGGTGGCGCTTTGTGCTCCCGCTCTACCTGCTGCTGCTGGCCCTAGGCGCGGCGGCCATTGTAACGGGAATTGTGGTAGGGGTATAAACCACCTATCCAGCCAACGGCCAGACTTTCAGCGCACCATCATAGGAGGCGCTGATGAGCTGCCGCCGCGCCGACAGCCACGCCACCGACTGCACAAAATCAGCGTGCGTCATTTCCTGTTCACAGTGCCCCGCGGCCAGGTTCCAGATTTTCACCTTGTTATCCTCGCCCCCACTAGCTAACTGGCCATCGGCCACCCAGGCCAACGTGCGCACGATACCCCGATGCGCCAACACGCTGTAAGCCAGCCGCCAGCCCTGCCCGTCCGGGCTGCGCTGCCACACCTGCAGCTCCCCCGCCTGATTGCCGCAAATAAGCCGGTTCTGGGCTGAATCGAACAGCAGCGCGTGCACCGGCGGCAGGCCAGTGGCGATAGTTCCGGTACACGTTCCTAGCCGCCAGTTCCAGCGTTTCAGCGTGCCGTCCTCGGAGGCGGAAACCAGCTCGTCATCGGCTAGCGGCAGCACCTGCCAGACCCAATCAGTATGCCCGGTCAGCGTATGTTGTACTACGCCCGTCAGGTCACTTACTTTTATTAGCCCATCGGCGGCACTGCTACAGAACAGCGTATCGGAGAGGCGGGCAACGCAGAGAATGGTAGCGGCGTGGGGTTGCAGGATGGCGGCCAGCTGAAACTGCCCGTACTCCCCCTGCCACACCCTGATGGTCATATCCCGGCGCCGACAGCAGGGTAGTTGCGTTGAGCTGACACAAACTCAGGATGGAGTTTTGGTGCCCGTGCAGCTGTTGCAGGCAAGCACCTGCCCCATCCCAGACCTTGATAACGGTGTCCCGGCCCGCACTCACCACGCCTTCCCCAAAGGGCAACACCTGCCAAATATACCCCAGGTGCCCGGTGGCAAAAGTTGCCAAAGAAGCGGCGGCCGGTGGCGGTAGTTCTCTTTCGTAGAGAATCTCGCTGCGCAGAACGAATTTCTCGCCCTCCTCCAACTCCTCGCCTTCGTGCCAGATGCGGTGGTCGAATACCAGTAAGTCGCCCTGCGCGGGGGTATAGGCCGCCCAGATGGCTGCGTCGTCTTTGGAGCGGTAAAACAGCGTGCGCCCCCCGCTGAACTCGGCCGCATCGTTCAGGTAAATCATGAACGTGAGCCGCGACTGCACCGTGGCCGACTGGTGATAAACCCCATCCAGGTGGCGATGGAAATACTGTCCGGCCGAGTACCGGCAGAAGCGCAGGCGGGTATTGAGCTGCCGCAGATTCCAGGGCGGCCCGCCAGGCTCATCAGCCGGGAGCTGCGGCGGGAGCACCGCCGCAATGGTCTGTAACAGCTGCCCCGCCAGCGCCTCGCTATCGACTACCAGCCGGTCGTTGTTGCGGTAATAGGTGGGGTAATGGGTGTGGGCACTCCGAAAATCGGCTTTTACCTGTGCCGTCAGCAACTGCGCACAGGCCGCGCCCGAAAACGCCCCGGGAACAATAAAGCATACCAGCTCACTGCCGGGTAGCAAGTGCCGGCACTGCGGTTGCGCGGCCATAGCGGCGGAGAGGAAACTGCTTGCTTCCAGGCCCATCTATGGTTACACGAACTGCAACTCCTCGACCTCGAACACGCGCTGGACCTTGCTCTTTTTCTCGACCAGCTGAAACTGGTACGTGTCGGCCCGCTCGTCGAAAAACACGTCGGAGATGAGACCTTGGTGGGTGGGTGGGGCGGTGGTTTTCACGGTGTCGCCGAAGCTGAAGGAGGGCTTTTGGTAGAGCTCCTTGAACAGCTCGGGGCTGACGAAGAACTGCTGCTCGTCGTAGCGCAGAATGATCCATTCTTCCGTTTCGTCAATCTTTTCGAACACCTTGCCCAACGGTTCCAGCCACTCGAAGGAGCGGCGGTTGGCGGGGTGGATGTAGGAGTAGCCGTAGTCGGGCGTCCAGCCGTAGAGGCCGAACACCACTGGTTTGGGGCGGGGCACGGGCAAGCGGGGTTAGGGCGTGAAAGAAACCCGATAACCGCCAACAGGCCGCGCAGGTTCGGCGCAAAGCTACGCGGCCGGCGGCCGGCGTAGCGGCAGTTACAATCGTGGCCCACGCCGCCACCATGCAGTAGTTTCATAAACAAGCAGTTACCGGCCCCGATAACCTTGGCTTCATCTGGGTAGTATTAGAAGCAGTGAGTGGCCGGGGTCCGGCCGTTGCTCTCTGCTCTTTATTCAATGCCAACAACTGCTACTTCCACTCCCGCCGCCCCCGCCTTGCAGGGCGGCATGGGAGCCCGCCCCCACGCCGGCGGCACAACGTTTCGCGTCTGGGCCCCGGCCGCCACGGCCGTGGCCCTGGTGGGCCCGTTCAACGACTGGAACGCCACCACCCACCCGCTCCGCCTCGAAACTGAGGGCTACTGGGCCGCCGATTTCGCCGACCTCGGGCCTGGTGCCGAGTACAAGTTCCACCTCACTACCCCGCACGGCGAACTCACCAAAAACGACCCCTACGCCCGCGAAGTCACGAATTCGGCCGGCAACTCCCTCGTTTTCGACCCCGATTTCGATTGGGAAGACGACCAGTTTCAGATGCCGGCCTGGAACGAGCTGGTGGTGTACGAGCTGCACGTGGGCACCTTCTACCGGCCCGACCCCGAGCGGCCCGGCACGTTCTACGACGTAATTGAGAAGCTCGATTATCTGCGCGAGCTGGGCATCAACGCCATCGAGATTATGCCCGCCACCGAGTTTCCGGGCAGCCTGAGCTGGGGCTACAACCCCGCCCACCCCTTCGCCATCGAAACCGACTACGGCGGGCCCACGGGTTTCATGGAGTTCATTAAGCAGGCCCACCGCCGCGGCATAGCCGTGATTCTGGATGTGGTGTACAACCACTTCGGGCCCGGCGACCTGGATTTGTGGCAGTTTGATGGCTGGCAGGAAGACGGCGGCGGCGGCATCTACTTCTACAACGACTGGCGGGCCGAGACGCCCTGGGGCCACAACCGCCCCGATTACGGCCGCGAAGCCGTGCGCCGCTATATCTGCGACAACGCCCTGATGTGGCTCGAAGACTACCGCGTGGATGGGTTGCGCTGTGACGCTATTGCCCATATCCGCAACGTGAACGGCACCACCGACCCCGACCACGACCTACCCGACGGCTGGAGCCTGATGAAGTGGATCAATGAGGAGGTACGGGCCAAAATGCCCTGGAAAATCATGATTGCCGAGGACTTGCTGGGCAACGAGTACATAACCCGCACCCCTGAGGAAGGCGGCCAGGGTTTTTCTACGCAGTGGGATGCCCGCTTCGTGTACCCCATCCGCGACGCCCTGACGACCCCCGACGACGCCGACCGCAGCATGGCGGCCGTGGCCGAGGCCGTGGGCTACTGCTACAACCACGAAGCCTTCCAGCGAGTGGTGTACACCGAAAGCCACGACGAAGTGGCCAACGGCAAAGCCCGGGTGCCCGAGGAAATCATGCCGGGCGAAGCGGCGTCGTGGTTTCCGAAGAAACGCTCGACCCTCGGCGCGGCGCTAGTACTCACGGTGCCCGGCATCCCGATGATTTTCCAGGGCCAACCCATGCTCGCCGACGGCTCCTTCTCCGACGACCTGCCCCTCGACTGGGCCCGGGGCGATGAGCACGCCGGCCTCGTGCGCCTCTACCGCGACCTGATTGCGCTCCGGCGCAACTTTGCAGGCCACACCCGTGGCCTGCTGGGCCAGCACGTGGAGGTGCATCACATCAACGAAGAAGACAAAGTGCTGGCCTTCATCCGCCGCGACCAGGGCGGCCCCGGCGACACCACGGTGGTGCTGTGCAATTTTGCCGACCGGGCCCACGAAAACTACCGCCTCGGCCTGCCCCGCCAGGGTCGCTGGCGGGTGCGCTTTAACTCCGACTGGGCCGGTTACGACCAGGAGTTCGGCAACTACGAAAGCGTGGATTGCCAAGCCGAAACCGGCATTTACGACGACCAGCCCTTCCACGGCACCTTCGGCCTGGCCCCGTATTCAGTCCTCATTATTTCGCAGGAAGCGTAGTTTGAGCTGCAAGCTATCAGCCCCAAGCCCCAAGCCGCGAACTGATGTTCGAACGTCGGCTTGCGGCTTGGGGCTGATAGCTTGCAGCTCCTAGTTTGCCACTCAGAAGAAAGCTTGTAGCTTGCAACTGAGCGCCTGTAGCTCCATTTCTGATATTTCCTGCCCTTTATGCCCCACTCCGTACCCGCTGCCCCCGCTCCTGCCGTTGCCCCCGATGCCCTACTCGTGGAAGTCGCCTGGGAAGTCTGCAATCAGGTAGGCGGCATTTACACCGTTATCCGCAGCAAAGTGCCCGCCACCATGCAGGATTGGGGCGACCGGTACTGCTTGCTGGGGCCTTACTTCGCCCAGCAGGCCCAGAGCGAGTTCGAGCCCTACACCGAAGAGCAGTTGGCCGAGTGCACCGACCCGTTTGCCGGGGCCGTGCGCGCCATGCGGGCCCAGGGCTACGAGGTGCAGTTGGGCATCTGGCTCATCACCGGCCGGCCCCGGGTCGTGCTCATCGACCCGTTCCAGCTGTATCCGCGCCTCGATGAGCTCAAGTCCAACCTCTGGGAGCACCACCATATTCCGGTGCCTGCCGCCGACGATTTGCTGCATCAGGTGGTGGCCTTCGGGGAGCTGACGAAGACCTTTTTGGCTATTCTGGCGGCCGAAGTAGTGCCGCCCCAGCGCCTGGTGGCCCACTTCCACGAGTGGATGACCGGCGTGGCCATTCCGGCCCTGCGCCGCGAGCAGGTACCGGCTCACCTCGTGTTCACGACCCACGCCACCCTGCTTGGCCGCTACCTGGCCATGAACGACCCCAATTTCTACGACCACCTCATGCAGGTGGAGTGGCAGGCCGAGGCCCGGCACTTTAACATCGAGCCGGCCGTGACGATGGAGCGCGCCGCCGCCCACGGCGCCCACGTGTTCACGACGGTGAGTGAGCTGACGGTGCGCGAGTGCATTTACCTGCTCGACCGGATTCCGGACGCCGTATTGCCCAACGGCCTCAACATTGAGCGGTTCGTGGCCCTGCACGAGTTCCAAAACCTGCACCAGCAGTACAAAACCAAGATTCACGAGTTCGTGATGGCGCACTTCTTCCAGAGCTACTCGTTTGAGCTCGACAAGACACTGTACCTGTTCACGAGCGGGCGCTACGAGTACCACAACAAGGGCTTCGACCTGACCCTGGAAGCCCTGGCCCGGCTCAACTACCGCTTGCAGCAAAGCGGGCTGGAAATCAACGTGGTCATGTTTTTTATCACCAAGCGGCCCTTCCACAGCATCAATCCGCAGGTGTTGCAGAGCCGGGCGGTGCTGGAAGAAGTGCGCGAAACCTGCGAGGCCATTGAGCGGCAGGTGGGCGAGCGGCTCTTCTACGCCGCCGCCGCTTCCGACGATAACCGTCTGCCCGACCTGAGCACCATGGTGGACGATTACTGGCGCCTGCGCTACCGCCGTACCCTGCAAAGCTGGAAAACCAAGGCCCTGCCCCCCGTCATCACCCACAACCTGATCGACGACCAGGACGACGATATCCTGAATTTTCTGCGCCGCTCAAACCTGGTGAACAACCAGCACGACCGGGTGAAAATCGTGTACCACCCCGATTTCGTGTCGCCCGCCTCGCCCCTGTTCGGCATGGAGTATGGGCAATTTGTGCGCGGCTGCCACCTCGGCATTTTCCCAAGCTACTACGAGCCCTGGGGCTATACGCCGCTCGAATGCGTGGCCCGCGGCGTGCCCGCCATCACGAGCGACCTCTCGGGCTTCGGCGACTACGTGATGCAACACGTGCCCAAGCACGAAGATCAGGGTATTTTCGTGGTTGAGCGCCAGGAAAAGAGCTTCGAAGAAGCCGCCGAACAGCTCACCGACATGCTCTGGGAGTTTGTGCAGCTCAACCGCCGCGAGCGAATCATGCAGCGCAACAACGTGGAAAGCTCGGCCGAAATGTTCGACTGGAAAAACCTGCGCGTGTACTACGACCACGCTTACCAGTTGGCGCTGGAGCGGGGCTGAGCAGTGAGAAAAGGTATGCGGGCGCTTGGCGGCGAGTCGTACCGCTGCAGCGGTACGACTTGCCGCCGATAGACGGACTTGCAGTCGGCGCAGCCGGCCATCCGGAACTGTACTGCCCGCCCAATAATGCCCACCGCAACGCCCGCCACCCCATGAAACGTGCCCTGCTGTTCCTGCTGCTGCTGGCCACCACTACGGTGCTGGCCCGCGAGTTCTGGCTGGCCCCGGTGCGGTTCTGGGTAGAGCCTGGCGCGGCCGTGCACCTGCAGCGGCTGGTGGGCGACAACTTCGCGGGCACTGCCTGGCCCGGCCGGAACGCCCGCCTCACTGCGTTCCGCCACTACGCCCCCGGCCAGCCGCCCACCGACTTGCTGACGGACGCCGCTCCGGCCACCGATACCATCCAAAGCACCGTAGCATTGCGCCAGCCCGGCACCCATTTAGTGACGCTGGAAACCGGCAACGTGCTGGCCACGCTGCCCGGCGCGCAGTTCACGGCTTACCTGCGCGAAGAGGGCTTCAACTACGCGCTGGCCCAACGCGAGCAACGGGGCCAGACGAACGAGCCCGGCCGCGAAACCTACCGGCGCTGCGCCAAAACGCTGGTGCAGGCGGGTCATTATTCGGCCGCCGACACGGCCCGCACCTGGGGCCGGCCGGTGGGTTTGGCCCTGGAGTTGGTGCCCGAGCAAAACCCTTACGGGTTGAGCCCGGGGGCTGCCCTCACGGTGCGGGTGCTGGTAACTGGGCGGCCCGTGGCGGGGCAGTTGGTGCGGTTGTGGCAACATGGGAGCCGGGGGCCAGCGCTACTCACCAAGCTCTACAGTAACCAAAATGGCCGCGTGCTGTTACATTTGCCCACGCCCGGCGAATACCTGATAAGTGCCGTGCGCCTGGAAGCCGCTTCGGCTACCACCGAAGCCGACTGGCAGAGTACTTGGAGCACGCTAACTTTCGGGTTAGCTGACCGAAACCGGCTGTAGCGAATCCTAGCAGGCCTTTTCTGGTTCTTCATTCGGGTTTCACGCCCGAATGCTTTTTTTGTTACCTTCGCAACTCCCATAAACACCGAACCGACCTGCGGTATGAAGTACTCCATCGATAAAAAAGAAACCTACACGATAATCACGATTGACGAAAAAAAGCTCGACACTACCGTCGCGCCCGATCTGAAATCGGAATTCGTGAAGCTCAACGCCGAGGGTATCAACAACTTGATTCTGGACCTGAGCAATGTAAAGTACACCGACTCGTCGGGCCTGAGCTCCATTCTGATTGCCAACCGCCTCTGCAACTCCACCGGCGGCCTACTGGTGATGACTGGTTTACAGGACCACGTGATGAAGCTCATCACCATCAGCAAGCTCGAATCGGTACTTCACATCCTGCCTACCGTTGAAGAAGGCATTGACCGGATTTTCCTCCACGCCATCGAGCGCGACCTCACCAGCAAAGAATAATTTCTTTAGCCTCAAGCTAAAAGTTGCAAGCCGCAAGCTGACGTTCAGACCTCAGTTTGCGGCTTGCAGCTTATAGCTTGAGGCTTACCGCTTTTTATGGAGTTTGAGCTGAAAATTCTGGGCAGTGCTTCGGCCACCCCGTTTCTCGACCGCCACCACACGGCCCAGGTGCTAACCGTGAACGGCACGCCCTACCTCATCGACTGCGGCGAGGGTACCCAACGGCGGCTATTAGACCAGAAGCTGCGGCCCCAGCGGCTCCAGACCATTTTTATCAGCCACCTGCACGGCGACCATTTCTTCGGGCTTTTCGGGTTGCTGGGCACCATGAACCTGACCGGCCGCACCGAGCCGCTGCGCCTGTTCGGGCCCGCCGGCCTCGACGAGGTCCTGACCACCCAGATGCGCCACTCCCATTCCCAGCTCAACTTTGCCCTGGAGTTTACGGCCGTCGATACCACGGCCCACCAGCTGATTTTTGAGGACAAGAACCTGACGGTGCATTCGTTGCCCATGCGCCACCGGGTGCCCTGTTGCGGCTACCTGTTCCGCGAAAAGCCCAAGCGCCGCCGCCTGCTCGCCGACCAGCTGCCCGACGGCCTTGTGCCCGCCCAACTCACAGCCCTCACCCAGGGCGAAGACCTGCTGGATGAAGCGGGCCAGGTGCTCGTGCGCAACGCCGCCGTTACGGCCGAGCCCAAACGGGCCCGCAGCTACGCCTTCTGCTCCGACACGCTCTACACCGAAACGCTGGCTAACCTGGTGCAGGGTGTGGATTTGCTCTACCATGAGGCCACGTTCCTGGACGACATGCGCGAGCGGGCCGCCGTTACCCACCACAGCACGGCCCGTCAGGCCGGTTTGCTGGCCCGCCGGGCCGAGGTGCAGCAACTGCTCATCGGCCACTTCTCCAGCCGCTACCGCGACTTGCAGCCCCTGCTGACCGAAGCCCAGGCCCAGTTTCCGTGGACCAGCCTGGCTGTGGAAGGCCTCACGTTCTCGGTAGCGGAATAGGGTTTGCGGTACACGCGCAGCACCTATGCAGAACGGCTGTAGCGCGAAGCTCCAGCTTCGCGCATCGTTTAACGAAATCGTTTAGAAGTCAGCAGCAATACGCGAAGCTGGAGCTTCGCGCTACAAGTTCGTGGCTCCTTCTGCCGGGCCTCATTCCCCTCTCCCCTCCTTATGCCCGCCAATACTTTCGCCCATAAAAAGCAGCAGCTCTACCTCGTGCTCAGCGGCATTTTCGTGGTCAATGCGCTGTTGGCCGAAATTATTGGGGTGAAGATTTTCTCGGTGCAGGCCTTGCTTGGGTTGCCCGGTAACCTCACGGCGGGCGTCATCATCTGGCCCGTGGTGTTTATCACCACCGACATCATCAATGAGTACTTTGGGCGGGCGGGCGTGCTGAAAGTGAGCTTCCTGACGGTGGGCCTGATTCTGTACGCCTTCCTCGTGATTCTGGCCACCACCCGCCTACCGCCGGCGCAGTTTTGGCTCGACGTCAATAGCCAGGACGACCAAGGCCGGCCATTTAACATTGAGTTCGCCTACCAGAGCATCTTCCGGCAGGGCCTGGGCATTATTATCGGCTCGGTTACGGCCTTTATTATCGGGCAGGTGCTCGATGCCAGCGTGTTTCAGTGGTTTCGGCGCGTGGCGGGCGGGCGCTACATCTGGCTGCGGGCCACCGGCTCCACCCTCATTTCCCAACTCGTCGATTCGGTGGTGGTGCTGTTCGTGGCCTTCTACGTGTTCGGCAACTGGACGCTGGAGCAGGTACTGAGCGTGGCCAACACCAATTACTGGTATAAATTCGCGGCGGCTATTCTGCTCACGCCCCTGCTCTACCTCGCCCACTACCTCATCGACCGGTATTTAGGCAAGGAGGAATCCGAGGTGTTGCAGGAGCAGGCTGACGCCGACGCCGCCGTTTAACTAGCCCCCTTATTCTGTAGTTCTTATTATGCGCCTTCTACTGCTATTTCCCCTACTCCTACTTTCCCAGCTTGGGTTTGCGCAGTTTAGCTCTTTTGAAGCAGGGTACTACGTGCTGGTAGACAACCACAGTACGCGGTATCCTGCCGAAATCAAGCTCCGCGACGAAAACACGCTGCTTGTCCGGGGCGAAAACACCAAGAAAGAAAAGCTGGACCTTCAGGATGTCCTTTTCTTTCAGGTGGCCAACCGCAGATTTGTTCCTGTGGGCGGCTTTTTCATCAGTAAAGGCTTGGGCGGTACCGAAGTAGCCCGTGGGTTCGCCCAGCTACTCGATAGTGGCCAAGTGAAGCTCTACGAGTATAAATACTACCTGACTAATCCGCCAGTTGGCAACACGATGAGCGTCGGCAGCTCGTACTGGCAAACGCTCTACTTGCTCCAGCGCCCCAACGATGAAGAGCCCACGCCCGTAGAGGCGAACCGGCTGAGCGGGGCTGGCAAGTACTTTCGGCAAACCCTGGCTCCCTTCATCAGCTCCCGCCCCGACTTGCAGAAGCTGCTCGCCGACCGCAAGATTACGCTCGACAATCTCGTTCCGTTCATTCGGGCCCTGAACAGTGGCCAGCCCTTTACTGGCTCATTGCCCCAGCCGCCCACCCGCGAACCGTACTAAACACCCCACCATGTCCCGCATCCTTACCGGTATCCAAAGCACCGGCCGGCCCCATTTGGGCAACCTGCTCGGCGCGATTCTGCCCGCCATCGAGTTGTCGAAAAGTCCGCAGAACCAGTCGCTGCTCTTCATTGCCGACCTGCACTCGCTCACGACCGTGCGCGACGCCGAGCTGCTACGCCAGAATACCTACGCCGTGGCCGCTTCCTGGCTGGCCTGCGGGTTTGATACCGACAAAAACCTGTTCTACCGGCAGTCCGATGTGCCCCAGGTGACGGAGCTGGCCTGGTACCTGTCGTGTTTCACGCCGTTCCCGATGCTAGCCAACGCGCACAGCTTCAAGGACAAGAGCGACCGGCTTTCCGACGTGAATGCGGGCCTGTTCACCTACCCCGTCCTCATGGCCGCCGACATCCTGCTCTACGACGCCGACTCGGTGCCCGTGGGTAAAGACCAGGTGCAACACCTCGAAATCACGCGCGACATTGCCAGCGCCTTCAACAGCCGCTACGGCGAGACTTTCGTGCTGCCCAAGCCCCGCGTCGATGAGCAGGTGATGCTCGTGCCCGGCGTCGATGGCCAGAAGATGAGTAAGAGCTACGGCAACACCATCGATATTTTCGTCGACGACAAGGCCCTGCTCAAAACCATCAAAACAATCGTTTCGGACAGCACGCCCCTCGAAGCGCCCAAAAACCCCGATACCGATACCACCTTCAAGCTGTTCTCGCTGGTAGCCGAGCCTGCTCAGGTGGCAGAAATGCGCCAGCACTACCTGAACGGAGGCTACGGTTATGGCCACGCCAAGCAGGCCCTGTTCGAGGCCATCCGTACCCGGTTCGCCCTGGAGCGCGAGCAATTCGCCTTCTACATGCAGAACCTGCCGGAACTGGACCGCCAGCTGGCCGAAGGCGCCCGCAAAGCCCAGGCCTACGGCTCCGAAGTGCTCAATAAAGTCCGCGAGAAAGTGGGCTACCTGCGGCGGTAGCGGTAAATGGTAACGTCATTCTTCGCTGCGCTCTGAATGACGTTACCATTTACCGGATTCGGCCCTTACTCATTCATGCCGCGGACGAGTGCGGCATCTTGGCGCGAAAAGCTGAAGCCGACTTTGCTGCCGCGGCTGACCTGCTGGTTTTCGAGCTTCTGCTTGACGGTGATTTTCTGGATGTCGGTCATGGGCGGGGCCACCAAGTCATTATTGACAGCCGCAATCATGGCACTTTCCACGAACACGCGCAGCGCGTCTTCAGTCACGGGCGTGTCCGACATGTCGTTGTCGGGCAGTTCGAGCTGCTGCACGCCTTCAAGGAAATAGTGCTGGTCGATGTTGATGAGCAGCCGGCCCACTAGGTAGCCGGGGTCGTTGAGGCGCTGGTACTTGATGCTGTCGGCCATGAAGTTGTAGGCCATGATGTGACCAAAAAACCGCCGCCGGAAGTCCGATTCTACGTATTTGGTGGGCATGGGGCCGTAGTCGTCGGGAAACGTGACAATGTTGGAGTGTAGCACGAACACCAGCAAGTCGCCGCTGAAACGGATGTGGAACTCCATTTCGTTGATGGGCCGGTACTCAATCACGACCGACGAATCGACCGACGAAACCCGGCGACTCAGCTCCACCACCAACTCCTGCGACACCTGCCGCAGCATATCGAAGGTGAGCAGTGTCTGGCGGTAAATAGCCTGCTTGGCCGACGACTTTTGTTTGAGTCCTTCAAAAATCTGGTTGAGGCGGTCGGCGGGCGAAGCGGCCGGGTCGCCGGGGGCATTAGGCGCATCGCCGTCGGAGTTGGGCGTACCCGTCTGGTTGACATCAATCGATTTTACCCCTGTTGGGTGCACGTCGGTTTCGGAGTCGGGCGAAGGGCTGGTAATAGTAGTATGGGGCGTTTCGTCGTCCATAAAGAAGCATGGGGCTGGTGCGATTCGGGGAAGCGCGGGATAGGAAGAAGGTGGGTCCTTATCTACGCAAGGTAGCGGGCCAGAAGTTTTGTGAGTGGTGAGAAACGATACGGGTGCTGGAAAGAGCCAGCCAGTTCTTCACCAGCTCACTCCTTCACCTTGCCCAACGCGGGCGGACCGGCTAAGCTAGCTGCCACGGGCCAGGTAGTGCTGCGGAAAGCCACCGTACGCAGGCCGGAATGAGGAAACGTAGGTGTGGGCGGTAGCAGCATGGGCTGGGCAGCCGGCTGGGCCAGGGCCTCCCCTACCGAACGCACGGCGCCGGCCGGCACGGCCCGTTGCGCCAGCTCGTGCAGCAGCGCCGGGCCGTCGAGTTCGGCCAGGCGGACGCGCAATTGGTCTTCCAGTTCCTGGCGGTGGGCCACCCGGGCGGGGTTGGTGGCGTACCGGGCGTCGGTGGCCCAGGCGGGCCGGTCGAGCACGGCACAGAGCTGGCGGAACTGGCCATCGGAACCCACGGCCAGCAACAGGCTCGTACCATCGGCGGCTTGGTACACGGTGCCGTAGGGCACAATGCTGGGGTGGCCCGAGCCCAGCGGCCGGGGCTCCTGGCCCGTGACGAGGTAGCTGGCGGCCTGGTTGGCCAGTGAGGCCAGGGCGCTGTCGTGGAGCGAAACTTCGAGCAGGGCGCCGCGGCCGGTTCGCTCGCGCTGGTAGAGGGCCAGCAGCAGAGCCTCCTTGAGCTGGTGGGCCGTCAGGATGTCGAGTAGGGCTACCGGCATTTTCTGGGACGGCTGGCCGGGGCCGGCGGCATTGAGGTGCATGAAGCCGGTTTCGGCCTGGAGCACGGCATCGTAGCCGGCGCGGGCGCTGGCCGGACCGTAGCCCGTAATGGAGCCGTAGAGCAGGCGGGGGTTATGGGCCGCCAGCGTAGGGTAATCGGCCCCCAGCTTCTCGGCGTCGCCGGGTTTGTAGGAGGCCAGCACGATATCGGTTGTGGCAGCTAGCGCGTGCAGTTCGATTTGGCCGGCTTCGGTGGTGAGGTCGAGCACGCGGCTGGTTTTGCCCCAGTTGGCGCTGCTGAAATAGGCCGTAACAGGCGCGGCGGGGTCTTCGGCCGCGGTGCGCCAGGTGCGGGTCACGTCGCCGGATGGGGGCTCTATTTTGAGCACCTCAGCCCCGAGTTCGGCCAGAAACTGGCCCACCTGGGGGCCGGCCAGCACGGAGGCCAGTTCCAGCACCCGCAGGCCATGGAGGGGAAGTTCGGACATGAGCAGGGAGTAGTGAGGTGATGAGTAGTGAGTAGTGAGTAGTGAGTAGTGAGTAGTGAGAAAGAACGTCATTCTGAGCGAAGGCGGAGCCGGACAAAGCTGCCTGGCCCTTCGCCCACGACGTGATGTAGTGGAACGACTGGCCGGTGGCCCCGCCCAGCCTGGTGCTCGGGGCGGGGCGGTTCGACAACC
>NZ_NIRR01000034.1 GCF_002204745.1 Hymenobacter amundsenii | reverse complement strand
GGCCTCACGCCACATGAATTTGTGTGTGCCCAGTGGCAGAAAAACCCCGTTAACTTTACCCATGACCCGACCCACCTCACGCTGGGACTATACAACTAGGGTGCTATCACCCAGTTAAGTCAAGCTGTCGGCTGATAGCGAATCGCAAAAATATTAGTAAATTTTTCAGCTAATTGAATTAGTATTCTCGTAACGGAGTTCCTATCTTCGTGAGCCGGTACTTGCTTGCCGTTGCAGCCTTATTCCCCGGCTCCCCTGCGTTATGATCAACACGAACCTCAAATTCTGGCGGCGCGAACTGAGCCTCACGCAGGCGCAGATGGCCGAAAAATTGGGTATCAAACGCTCCTTGGTGGGCGCTTATGAGGAGGGCCGGGCCGAACCCAAGCTGGCTACCCTCGTCAATATGGCCCGCCTGTTCGGTATCACGCTCGATGCGCTGGTAACCACCGACTTTAGCAAAAAGAAGAACGCCAAAGCCGCCGCCCAGCTTCAGGCCCAAAATGCCCAGATGGCGGCCGATACCAGCAACAGCCGCCCCGGCGGCAACCTGCGCATCCTGGCCCTCACCGTCGACCGCGAGCAGAACGAGAACATCGAGCTGGTTCCTCAGAAAGCCGCCGCCGGCTACCTCAATGGCTACGCCGACCCCGAGTACTTGGAGGAGCTGCCCAAATTCCGGCTGCCCATGCTCGGCAGCTCGGGCACGTTCCGGGCCTTCGAAATTGCCGGCGACTCCATGCTGCCCATTGCCAGCGGCACCGTTATCGTGGGCCGCTACGTCGACGACTGGCTTAACCTCAAGGACGGCACGCCCTGCATCATCGTCAGCAGCAAGGAAGGTATTGTGTTCAAGCGGGTTTTCAACCGCCTTAAAGACAGCGCCATGCTGGCCCTGCATTCCGACAACCCGCTCTACTCGCCTTACCAGATTGATGTGGAAGACGTGGTGGAAATCTGGGAGGCCAAAGCGTACATCAGCAGCACGTTCCCGATTGCCGACCTTTCCCTGACCCGTCTGGCCAGCATCGTGCTCGATCTGCAGCAGCAAGTGAGCACCATGAAAAAGGTGTAGAAATGGGGCACGGGCTTTCGCCTAATAGTTCTCGAAACTGGTTGCTGCTGGCTTAACGTTGATTTTGACGGGCTCCGCATTCAAGTCCGGGCCACATTCAAGTATCCCGGCCCTGTTGCCTCTGCTGGCAGCGGGGCCGGCGCTTGCCGGGCCCGATCCTAACTTCCGGGGCTGGGCTGCGTAAATCCGGGTAGTCATCACCTCTCTTCGACTTTCCCCTATGATGAAGCTGATTCCCTCCACCGACCGTTACCATGCCACGCCCACCAACTGGCTGAGTTCTTACTATCTGTTCAGCTTCGCTGATTACAACGAGCCCGATAACACCAATTTCGGTCCTCTGCGGGCATTCAACGACGCAACTGTGCAGGGCAAGGGTGGTTACCCCCAACAGCCGCGCTCGGAAATGGAAATCGTGACGCTGGTGCTGGCCGGCGAGCTGGTGCACGAAGACACGATGGGCAACCACGGCACCGTAACGAAGGGCGATGCCCAGCGCCTAACGGCCGGCACCGGTATAGCCCACGCCGAAATGAACGCCACCGACACCCCCACCCACATCTACCAGATCTGGCTGATGCCCGGCCAGGCAGCCCTGGCCCCCAGCTACGAGCAGAAGGATGTGGACCTGTTTGGGACCAGCAACCAGCTGGTGCCAGTGGCCTCGGGCCAGAAAGTGCTCGAAGACCTGCTCTTCATCAATTCCAACAGCACCATTTACTGGTGTAATCTTGACAACGAGGAAACCGTTCGGTTTAAGACTTTTCCCATCCGCTGTACTTTCATCTACGTGATGGAAGGCCAGGTTTTCGTCAACGGCCTCGATATGGGACCCAACGACCAGCTTCGTTCTACCAACGAGCATGTGCTTGAAATTCAGGCCACGCAGGATGCTCGGTTTGTTCTGATCGACCTGCCGTCAGCCGAAGCTAATTACTAACCTCTCTGAATGAGTATTTCCTTTCCGGCTAACCTGATTCCGGCTGATGAAGCTGCCCGGTTGCGCACATTGCACTTGTACCAGATTGCTGGCACTGCGCCCGAAAAAATCTTTGACGACTATGTGGGCTGGGCGGCGCAGTTATTTAGCACGCCCATCGGCCTTATTTCTTTTGTCGATGAAGACCAGGTCCACTTCAAAGCTGTGGTGGGAGTAGAAGGAGTATCGGTTCTTCCCCGTACGGAGAGTATGTGCTCGGCGGCCATTCTGCCGGATGCGTCCGTTATCACCTCCGACTACAAGGCCGAAAGCTGCGCCCTGATCAAGCCCGACGTGGCCCAGGCGCTGGGCCTGAACTTCTACGCTGGCTCGGCTCTGCGCATGCCCGACGGGGCCCGCGTCGGGATGATGGCCGTTATCGGGCGTGAGTACCGCACGCTGTCGGCCGATGAGGAAATTGTGCTCACCCAACTGGCCGACCTCGTTAGCCGGACCATTGAACTGCGCTTTCAGTACCTGAATGCCCGCCGTCCCCACGACTGGGATGCGGCCCAGCAGGAACTCGCCGCCACCCTCGACGACAACGCTGCCCTCACCCGTTACCTCGCCACCCGCAACGATGGCCTCAACCTCGACGACACCGAAGTTCAGGATCTGATAATGCGCCGCCTGGCCGGCGTAGCCAAAGTACTGGACCGGCGGATGCGCGAAGTACCCGCAGGAGCTTAGGCCGGATTGGCCACCAGCCAGTTCTAAAAGAAGCGTCGGCCCAGTAGTTGGGCCGACGCTTCTTTTCTTTAATGGCGTATGCATTTTGGCTCTGAGCTTTCGATGATTGCAGGCTACCCGAGCGTAGGCACAGTTGCTGTTATTTTTTCCTGATTGGTTCTGGGGCCAGTGCGGCCCGGATAGCCAGCAGCGCGGCTGGGTGGTAAATGGTACCGTGGGTTTCCTGGGGCAACGCAACGAAGGAAGCCACCAGCCGCTGGTTGGCCGCTTGCTGAAATAAGGTGTCCAGCCGCCGGGTTTCGCGGGCAATATCGGGCTGACTGCTGGCAGCCACGAACAGGTGCTTAGGTGGACCTTGATAGCTGCGCAGAAACGCGGGCACCTGGCCAAGCAGGTGCTCCTTGTTCCACCACAAACTGGGGTCGAAGGCGAGGTAAGTATCAAACAGGTCGGGCTCCAGGAACAAAGTTTCCAACACGAACAACCCGGCCAGCGACTCGCCAATAATGGCCTTTTCGCCCGTTACGCGGTAGCGCCGACTGATTTCGGGCATCAGTTCCTGGCGCAAAAACCGGCGAAAGGCGGCCGAACCACCAACCCGGGGCGCTATTTTGCGGTCCTCGGGGTCGGTGGTGGGGCCAGTCAGGTCGCGGCGGCGCTCCGTGTTCTCGATGCCCACCAGCAGGAAGGGCCGCATGGTGCCGTTGCCTACCGATACCTGCACCAGCCCGGCCACGTGCAGGAAATCCTCGGCCATGCCCCCGTCGGGCATGTACAGCACGGGCAAGGCCATATTGGCCGAATCCGGGAAACCCGGGGGTATATATACATTGATGCGCCGGGTTTCGCCCAGCACCCGCGACACCAGCGTAAAAGTCTGGCCGATGGTGAGGGGCGTGGCGGTGGCGGCAGTTTGCTGGGCCACCGCGCCGCGCGGCGGACCCAGCAGCAGAATCAGCAACACCAGCAGCAAGGCTGCGCGGAAAGTTGAGGGCAGGGTCGTCATGGCAGGAGTGGGCAATCAGGCAAGGCAAAAAGCCCGGCGCATCTGGGCAATTGGGTTTACATCGTGTACTTACGGCCCTTGTTCTTCTCCTTCAGGTAGGCCATCAGGGGCTGGAAGTACTCCACCATGGCGCGGGCCGAGAGGTCTTCGCCGGTTTTATCCTTGAGCACCGTACGCCAGTCCTTGCTGGCCCCGGGCCGCATGATGTCGGCCAGGAACGCGCCGACTTCCTTGTTGCCGTAATAGTTGGTAGCGTGTGGGTCCTGCTTGAGGATGTTTTTGGCGATGTGGTCGTGGAGTTGGAACAGGATAATGTAGCTCAGCGCATAGTCGTAGTACTGGGCCGGGTCGTCGTTGATGTGGGTTTTGGTGGCCGGGTCGAGGAACTGCTCCCCGCGCGGGGCAGCGGGCACGATGCCCTGGTACTGCTTGGCCAGCTCCCACCAGCGGGCATTGAGCTGGTCGGGGGCGAGGTTGTCGGCATAGAAGCTGTTTTCCCACTCGCTCATCACGCCCGAGGCAAACGGGATGAATACCACCGAACCCAGTGCCTCCTTCAGCAACGACTGCATTTCGTCGGTCTTTACTTTCGGGTCAATCAGGCCCAAGCCGGCCAGGAAGGGCTTTTGGCGGGCGGCCAGGCCCATGAGCGAGCCCATAGCTTCGTGGTAGGCGCGGTTAGCCCCGCCCCGCAGCAGCACCGGCACCTCGGGGTTGGTGTAGGTGAGGTAGTAATAGATGTGGCCCAGCTCGTGGTGGGTGGTTTCATACCACTCGGTGTTGGGCTCCACGCTCATCAGGCTCCGCACGTCGTGGTCTAGGTCGAGGTGCCAGGCCGAGGCGTGGTTGTTCTTCTTGTAATCAGCCCCCTTGGGCAATGGGTACAGGCTGGATTTGGTGTAAAACGAAGGCGGCAAAGCCGGGAAGCCCAGGCTCTGGTAGAAGCGCTCGGCCTGCTGCACCTGCCACTCGGCCCCTTTTTTGGCCAGCACGGGGTCGAGGTCGAGGCCTTTTACGTCCACCATCGCGCTCCAGTCCTGGCCCCAACGGTTGGGCAGCCAGGAGGCGGGCAAGTAGTCGGGCACCTGCTTCACGCCGTACTGCTTAGCCAGCTCGTAGCGGGCGTAGGTGTGCAGCTCGCGGTAGAGGGGGCGCAGCTCGGTGTTGAGCTTGCGCACCAGCGTCATCATCTCCTGCCGGCTCAGGCCGTAGTCGGAGGCCTGGTAAGTGAAGTAGTCGGGGTAGCCCAGGGCCTGCACGGTCTGGTTGCGCAAGTCGCGCAGCTTCAGCAGGCCGGGCTTGAGGGTGGGGCCGATTTCCTTGCTGGCCGCCCAGATCTGCTCGCGCTTGGCCGGGTTCTTCTCCTTACGCAGCAGCTCATCGAGGTCGTTGGTGGTCACCGATTTGCCCTGGTACTTATAATCGAAGCCATAGAGCTTTTCGGTCTGCTGGGTTTCGGCCTTGATGCGGGCTGACACTACGTCGGCAATGGTCTGGGGTGAGTTGGCCGCGTTGTAGAGGGCCGTTTCGAGCTGCTTGACCTGAATCTCGGGCAGCTCGGCCTTGTGGGCCAGCAGTTCTCGTAGGCGGGCAATGTTGGCCATGGAGCCGGTGAAAGCCGCCATGCGCTCATTGGCCCGGGCAGTGGCCCCCGAATTGGCCGTGTCGCCGGCCACAATGTGGGTGTTGGAGCGCCACTCCGCTTCGGCCGAGGCGGTGTAGAGGCGCTGGTACTGGGCCGAATAGTCGGTGAGAAAGGCCTCGGCTTGCTGGGGCCAACTGGGCGCGGCCGGAGCGGGTTGGGCGGCGGGCGGTGCGGCGGTTACCGGAGCCTTGGCAGTAGGCACGCAGGCCGTAAGCAGGGCAGCGGCGGTGAGGACGGGGAGGAGGGATTTATGCATGAAGGGGCGGGGTCAATGAGTTGCTAAAATACGGCAATACCCATCAATAGCCCGGTCCAGTATACAGTCACTGGCTACGCCGCCGCTTCTTCCTGCAGCAAATGACAATCCTTGTACTTTTTGCCGCTGCCGCAGGGGCAGGGTGAGTTGCGGCCGAATTTGCGGCGGCTGCGGATGGTTTTGAGCCACTCGCGCGGGTCAGTGGCCAGGCCCAGGAACCGGCTCTTAGGGTTCTGGCGGAAGGCCAGTAGCAGCAGCCCATACAGCTCGGGGTGGTGTTGCTGAAGCTTTTCGGGCTTCTCGAAGAAATACTCCGTAACCACAGCAAAGAACTCGGCCTCGTTGGTGCCCGCGTAATCGTTGATTTCGGAATTGCCGGCCCGGATGGCCGCAATTTCCCGAGCCATCACGGCTTCCCACTCGGGGCGTAGTGCGGCGGGCAATGCCAAACCGGGCACCCCGTCAATTACGCCGTCGGCCTCATCGAGCAGGTGGGCAAATTCGTGGATGCCCACGTTCTGCTTGTCCAGCGCATCCTGGAAGCCGCGCTCCAACGAGCTTTTAGAAAGGCGCATGTAGTGGGAGGTCTGGAAGCCCTGCACGCTACCGAGCAGCGTGCCTTCGAGGCCCACGTATTCCTTGTTGGGGTCACGCTGCTGGGTCCAGGCATCGGGCACCACCAGCACCTCGCTCAGGTTGCTGTACTCCCAGTCCGGGAAGCCAAACACCGGAATAACGGCCGAGGCCGCCACCAGCAGCCGGGTGGCATCGTCGAGCTCCGTCTGAACACCCGTTACGCGGGTTTGGGCCAGAAATAGCTGTACCCGCTGCTCGAAGCGGGTTTTATCCAAGTCGGAGAGCGAGAGGTAGAAGGCCACCCGTTCGCTGAGCACCTGTCGCCAAGCGGCCGGGAAATCCTGGGCCAGTGCCGCCGCTCTAAGGCGGGAATCCTGGGTGAGGTAGCGGTAGAAAAAGAAAGCCACCAAGGCTAGCAGCGCGAAAAACACAAAGTAGGGCATAGCGCCTAAACGGCCGGCTGGGCCGGGGGTTACAGCGCGTCCACGTCCTCGCCCAACTGCTCCCGCAGCCGTTCCCGCAACAGGTCTTGCAGGATATGATCCATGAACTGAAATTTATCGGGAATGCGCAGGTTGATGATGCGTTTGCCGGCCAGCTCCTCCCCAAACTTCTGGCGCAGTATATCGGCGTGCCGACGCTCCATTACGAACACCACCTCGGCCCAGCCCAGGTGGCCGGCCGTTACGCGCACCCGGGCGCCGGGTTCGGTGCCAGCCGAGCGGACCTGGTAGCGCGGGTGGTTATCAAACAGGCGCTCGGCCGTGAGGCTACGCCAGCGGTTCTGACTGCAGACGAACAGGAGCTTACGGGGAGTGGAATCGGGCACGGGAAAGCGAACAGATAGCACGAATGACTCCGGCCCTTCACGCGAGGGGGAAGTCGAAATCAGCTAAAAATAGGCATCCTTCCCAAATTCTCCGTTTAAGGAAACAGCTATTCCCGCCCCCGGCGGACAGTAGTAATGCCCAGCCCCGTTGGCGCTAACTTTTCAGCGGCTGGTCGGTATTGCAGGTGGCAAGCCAGAAGCATAAGTCAGCCGTTTCGCCGCGTTCTATGTCCCGTCCCAGTTCCCCGTCCGCCGCCCAGCACCAGCTTTATGCTGCCCGGCCCGATGCAGTCCTATTGGAGCGGCTGCGCGCCGATGACGCACTGGCCTTCGCCGAGCTCTACGACCGGTACTGGCAGGAGCTGTACGCGGCCGCCTACCGGAAGCTGGGTTCCCGCGAAGGAGCCGAGGAAGTAGTCCAGGACATTTTCGTGGTGCTTTGGCAGAAACGCCACGGCCCGGTTATCGAACACCTGCCGGCCTACCTGCAGACCGCGGTGCGCTACCGCGTGCTCGATGTGTTCAGGGCCCGCCAGCCTGAGGAAAACTACCTGACCCATGCCCGTCATCATGCCGCCCACCAGGACTACAATACGGAGGAAGCCGTGGCGGCCGACGACCTGGCCCTGGCCTTGCTGCGCAGCTTGCGGCAGTTGCCCGAACATACCCGGGAAGTGTTCCGCCTGAGCCGCCTGGAGCATCAGACGGTGCCCGAAATTGCGGCCCAACTGAACGTTTCGCGCAAAACGGTGGAATACCACCTCACCCGTGCCCTCAAGGCATTGCGCCTCAGCCTGCGCGATTTTCTGGTAACCGGACTGTTGCTGTGGCTGACTGGTTGATGAATCCTGCACTTGAGGCCCGCTCTTAGGCTGTAGCGCGAAGCTCCAGCTTCGCATATCGTAGAACAAAACCGGCTGATAGTCAGCGGCTATACGCGAAGATCCAGCTTCGCGCTCCGGCCATTAACGCGCAAATTCAGGGAAGGGCGTTGCCTGATGCCCGGCGGGGAATCAGGTTTTTTTGTGATTTTTTTTCACCCGGGGCTAGGGTTACGGCCCACTCGTTCGACTATAGGTTTAGCCCACTTTCCTTTCCGGGGCCCCGGCCATGAACCAGACTGAGTTTCATAATCTGTTGACGCGCTACCAGCGGGGCGAATGCACGCCCGCGGAAGGTCGGCTCCTGGAACAATGGTACGACTTGCTGGGCCACGACCGGCCCCCACTCGACTTGACACCTTCCGAACAGGAGGCAATGCAAGCCGGACTCTGGCAACGCATTGCCGACCGTACGCTGTATGCCGAAGACCTGAGTCCGCCGGCCGGGAGGCCCTGGTATGCGGGCGGGGCGGGGCACTGGGCGGCGGCGGCGGCAGTGGCCCTCGGGTTGGGGCTGGGCTGGCATTACTGGCCCGTTGCACCAGGGGGCACTGCTTCGCCAATGCCTCGTTCGGCTTCGGGCTGGCAAACCTACGCCAATACAACGGCCGCGCCTTATACCGTGCGGCTGCCAGATGGTAGCCGCGTAGACGTGGCCCCGGGCGGGGAGCTGAAATATCCGCGCCGGTTCGCCCGCGCGAACCGCACCGTGTACCTGCGCGGGCAAGCCTTCTTCTCCGTCGCGCCCGACAAAGCGCACCCATTTCGGGTGTACACGCCGCGCGTGGTAACCACGGTGCTGGGCACCAGTTTTCTGGTGCGCGCGCCCGCGCATGGTGGCCCGGTGGTAGTGAAGGTGCGGACGGGCCGGGTGCTGGTGCAGGCCCGCGTGGTGGACCCGGCGGCTACCCCCGCGCCGCAAACCATGGTAGTATTGCCCAACCAGCAGGCTGTATATCGGCCTGAGCAGCAGGTGCTGGCCCGCGAGCTGGTGGCCGAACCCATGCAGGTGGCGGCCCAGTCGTTCGAGTTCGACGACCGGCCGGTGGCCGAAGTGCTGGCGGCCCTGGAAAAGGCCTACGGGGTGCGCATCGGCTACGAGGCCGCTGCCGTGGCGGGCTGCACCGTAACGCTCAGTCTGCGCGAAACCTCCCTGTATGCCAAGCTGGATGTACTCTGCAAAACGCTGGGCGCCCGCTACGAAAAAACTGCCGACCAAATTCTGTTCCACGGCCCCGGCTGCGGGACGCGCTGATTTCGATCCACTTTAATTGCATCTTTCTTAACTACTTGACCGAACTGCCACACCGTCTTTGCCTATGTAACGATAACCTTCGATTCTGCTCAACCATGCTGCCTGACAGCGGCAACTCCCTCCCGGCCCCGGTGGCCGGTTTGCTGCGCCTTGGGCAGGTAATGAGACTCTTTTTCGCTCCCGTCTTTCCATCATTTCCCACCATTGTATGAGAATTTCCCTACCCATTTTGCCCGCCCTGTCTTGGCGCGGGAGTGCGCTGTGGCAGCCGTTGTGCGTGGCCTTGCTCAGCAGCAGCGTAGCCACCGCCGCCGCCCGGCCCGCCGCCGCCCAGGAGTTCCTGGCGCGGCCCATCACGCTCCAGGTCCAGGATGAGACCATGCACGCGGTGTTGACCAAGCTCGAACTGCAGGCCAACATCCACTTCCAGTACAGCCGCCAGCTGATTGGAGCAGGTCGGCGGGTGTCGATTCAGGCGACCGGCCAGCCGTTGGCCGAGGTGCTGCACCTGCTCCTCGACCCGTTGCACGTGGCCTACGAGCCCATTAGCAGCGGTATTATTCTGCGGCCTACCGCCGCCGCGCCCGATGTGAGCGTGACCGGCCGGGTGGTAGATGAAAAGGGTGGGGGGCTGCCCGGGGTGAACGTGGTGGTGAAAGGCACCAGCATCGGCACCCAGACCGACGCCGATGGCCGCTATACGCTGCCCAACGTGCCCGACAACGCTACGCTGCTCTTCTCCTTCGTGGGCTACACCAATCAGGAAGCCGTGCTCAACGGCCGCACTACCGTCGATATCAGCCTGGCCCCCGATAACCAAGCCCTGAGCGAGGTGGTTGTGGTGGGCTATGGCACCCAGCAGAAGCGCGACCTGACCGGGGCCGTGGCCCGGGTAGAGGCCAAGGAAATCGTGAATCAGCCGGTGCAGACGCCTACGCAGGCCTTGCAAGGCAAAGTGGCCGGCGTCCAGATTATCACCGACGGCACGCCCAACGCCCAGCCCACGGTGCGCATCCGGGGAACGGGCACGCTGCTGGCCGGCGCCAACCCGCTTTACGTGGTTGATGGGGTGCAGACGACCGATATCCGCAACCTGAGCAACTCCGACATCGAGACGATTGACGTGCTCAAGGATGCTTCGGCGGCCGCTATTTACGGCGTGCGCGGGGCTAACGGCGTGATTATCGTGACCACCAAGAAGGGCAAGTTCGGTAAGCCCGTACTCAGCTACAATGCCACCGTAGGCTTCAAGCAGGCTGCCCACCTGGTGAAAATGGCCGATGCCGGCCAGTATGTGCGCTACCTAAAGGATACGGCCCCCGATATTACGGTGCCCGACTACTCGGGCAGCACCGACTGGTACGACCAGATTCTGCGCACCGCCACCTACCAGAACCATAATCTGGCCGTGTCGGGCGCCAACGAGAGCGTGCGCTACTACTTCAGTGGCAACCTGCTCCAAGACGACGGGCTGGCCATTACCAACCGCTTCAGCCGCCTGACGGTGCGCTCGAACACCGAGTTCATTCTGTCCTCCAAAGTGAGCATTAGCTCCCAGGCCTCGTTTAGCCGGGCCGATACCCGGGATGTGAACTTCGGCACGGCCTTCCAGAACGCCTACCGCGCCGCCCCCACCATCGCGGCCAAGCGCGACGGGCGTTACGGTAACACGTCGGCTTTCGGCAACGTGGGCAACCCGGTGCTCGACATCGAGAAGAACGATAATAAGTCGCTCGAAAACCGTTTGCAGGGCAACGTCGCCCTCAACCTGACGCCCATTGAGGGCCTCACGTTGCGCTCGGCCTTCAACGTAGACCTGAACTACAACAACCGCCGGGTCTACGATTACCAGTACCTCAACGACGAGGTTACGTTTCTGACGGCCGGCGGCAACCAGCGCAACAACCGGAGCGCCCTGAACGTGACGCAAATCAACAGCACCCGCTACCTGTGGGAAAACACGGCCACCTACCAGCGCCAGCTCGGCGAACTGCACAACCTAACGCTGTTGCTGGGCACTGTGACGGAGGAAGGCCAGAGTAATTCGCTGGCCGGGTCGCGCTTTAACGTGCCCGCCGACCCCAACCAGTGGTACCTGAATACCGGTGACCCCAATACGGCTGTCAACAGCTCGCCAGTGCTGGGTAAAGACCGCCGCCTCTCGGGACTGGGCCGAATCAACTACGCCTACGCCGGCAAATATCTGTTCACTAGCAGCCTGCGCTACGACGGTACCTCAAAATTCAACTCCAGCCAGCGCTGGGGCCTGTTTCCATCGGTAGGTTTGGGCTGGATCGTGACCGAGGAGGGCTTCCTTAAGGACCAGAACGTGCTGAGCTTCCTCAAGCTGCGGGCCAGCTACGGCCAATTGGGTAACGACCAGATCGACCCCAACTCCTATATCACGACGGCCGACATCAACATCCCGTACGTGTTCAACAACCAGCCGGTGCTCGGGGCCGTTATCAGCCAGATAAAGGACCGTAACGTGCGCTGGGAAGTAACCCGCGAGTACGATGCGGCCGTTGAATTTGGGGTGCTCGACAACAAGCTGACCGGCGAGCTGACCTACTACGACAAGCGCACCACCGACGCGCTGATTCCGGTGAACATTCCGGCCCTGTTCGGCGACCCCGACAACCAGTACATCACCAACGCCGCCGACATCAGCAACCGGGGCGTGGAAGCGGCCTTGAACTGGCGGGCCAATGTGGGGGAGCGGTTCAGCTACAACTTCGGCGTGAATGCCACCTTCAACAAAAACCGCATCGAGAAGCTCAACGGCGGCCAGGCGTTGTTCGGGGGCGCCAACAACGTCACGCGTTCCGACAACGGCGTAGCGGCCGGCTCGTTCTACGTGCTCAAGGCCGTGGGCGTGTTCCAGAACCAGGCCGAAATCGACGCCTACCCCAAGTACACCTTCTTCACGCCCCAGCCCGGCGACCTGAAGTACGCCGACACCAATGGCGACGGCACCATTGATTTGCGCGACCGGGTGAATGCCGGCTCCTACCAGCCACCCATGTACTTCGGTATCAACGGCGGGCTCACTTTCAGCGGCGTCGACCTCTCGTTCGTGTTCAGCGGCAACGTGAATAACGATGTGTACAACCGCAAAAAGCAGGCAACCGGGCAGGTGACTGACAACGTGGAGGCCGATTTCGCCGCCAACCGCTGGACGGTTACCAACCCCTCGACGACCAACCCGTTTGCTATCCGCAACAACACGCCCAACTCCACCTATTTCATTGAGTCGGGCAGCTACATCCGGCTCAACAACCTGGTGCTCGGCTACACTATTCCCACCGGCCTGATCGAGCGGGCGCACCTCTCGTCGCTGCGGGTGTTCGCCACGGCCCAGAACCTGTTCACGATTACCAACTACTCGGGCTTCACGCCCGAGCTGCCGGGTGGTCCGCTTGATTCGGGTATCGAAGCCACCACGTACCCCACCAGCCGCACGCTCGCGCTGGGTCTGAACGTCAACTTTTAGTCTGCCCCACCCATGAAAACCCACCTTACTCATATTTCCCGCCCCCTCCGCCTAGCTGCCCTCGGGCTCGTGCTCACGGCCGGCGCGGTGAGCTGCAAAGACTTTCTCGATGTAGCTCCGCAGGGGCTGCTCACCGAAGATCAGATCAAAACCGACCCCTCGGCTGCCCAAAAGCTGGTCGATGGCGTGTACAACGTGATGTACCTCGGCGGCTTCGGGGCCGACATCCACGGCCTGCAGTACGTGATGCTGACGGACGTGGCCTCCGACGACGCCGATAAGGGCAGCTCGCCCCAGGACTACGGCCCGGCCCTGGAGGTCGATAACTTCACGCTCAACTCCACCAACGGCATCGTTAATAACACCTGGCAGGGCTACTTCCAGGGCATCAACCGGGCCAACCAGGCCTTGGATAAGATTCCGCTGAGCCCGGCCCCGGAAGCCACCCGCAACCGCCTTATCGGGGAGGTGCGCTTTCTGCGCGGCTACTTCTACTTTAATATGGTGCGCTTTTTTGGGGGCGTACCTAAGCTGGATCGGGTACCGCTGGCCTCGGAAATCAACGACCCGAACCTGCAGAAGCGTGCCACGGCTCAGGAAATTTATGACCTCATCATCAGCGACCTGCAGTTTGGGGTAGATAACCTACCGCTGAAGGGTGCTACCGAAACCGGGCGCGCCACCAAGGCCGCTGCCCAGGGAATGCTGGCCAAGGTGTACCTCTACCAGAAAAACTACCAGAAGGCCTTCGACCTGACCAACGAAATCATCACGGGCAAGTCGGGCAATTACGGGCTGGCTCCGAGCTATGAGAACATCTGGCGCGAAGTGGGGGCCAACAGCGAGGAATCGGTGTTTGAGGTGCAGACGGGCATTAATGCGGCCTGCAACAACTCGGCCGTGAACCTGTATGTGGTCAGCCAGGGGCCGCGGGCCGGCGGCAAGGGCGGCTGGGCCGACCTAGGCTTCGGCTTCAATAACCCCACCCAGCAGCTGGCCGACGCCTACGAAGCCGGCGACAAGCGCCGGGCGGCCAGCATCATCTTCATCACAACAGCCAAAACCGGTACCGTGCTCTGGGACGGGTTCCGGATTCCGAGCAAGGATTCGGTGGAAAACTTCCGCTACAGCTACAAGGCCTACCACAGCCGCACCAAGGAGACAAGCTGCGGCAACAACGACTACCTGCCCAAGAATATCCGGGTGTTGCGCTATGCCGAGGTGCTGCTGATCAACGCCGAGGCGGCCTTTCAGCTGGGCAACGTGGCGGGCGCTACCACGGCCATCAACCTCGTCAGGGCCCGCGCCGGCCTAGCCCCACGAACTGGCCTCACGCTGGCCCAGATCTGGCAGGAGCGCCGGGTGGAGCTGGCGTTGGAACATGACCGGTTCTTCGACCTGGTGCGCCAGGAAAGTATCCAGCCCGGCCGCATCGTGCCGCTGTTTGCCGCCCAGGGCAAAACGTTCACCAAGGGCAAAAACGAGCTGTTCCCCATCCCGCAGCAGCAGATTGACCTGAGCGCCGGCGCCCTGACCCAGAACCCGGGGTACTAGGGGTGTATAAAAGACCGTCATGCTGAGCGCAGCCGGAGGCGGAGTCGAAGCATCTCTACTGCAATGCTATTGTCATGCTGAGGCCACGAAGCCTCTTGCTTCTTGAAGTTGATTGCTCATTGCTACGAAGCGGTAGAGATGCTTCGACTCTGCCTCCGGCTGCGCTCAGCATGACGGTCTTTCAAAACTGTTCTCTCATCTTCCCACCACTCCCCATGCTGCTTATCTTAAGCAGAAAGCCCGCTCAGGCAGCGGGCAGGGGATGAGATGCCTGTATTTATGAAACAAAGTTTTCTTCTTCTATCACTCGCCCTACTATTTCCCGGCCTGGCCGGAGCCCAGCAGAAAGTCCCGGTCAAAAAGCCCGCCGCTGCCCCGACAGCCGTGGGCCTGACGCCCGCCGGCAGCGGCCCTAAGCGCCCCCGCAACCTCTCCGACGAGCAGCTTCTGGACCTGGTGCAGCGCCAGACGTTTCGCTACTTCTGGGACTTCGGCCACCCCGTCTCGGGCATGGCCCGGGAGAGGAGCAACGTGAGCTTCGATTACGGCGACGAGGTGGTGACTACCGGCGGCACCGGTTTCGGGCTCATGGCCATAATTGTGGCCGCCGAGCGTGGCTGGATCACCCGCGAGCAGGCGGCCGAGCGGACACTCAAAATCGTGAACTTCCTTTGGAAGGCCGATATGTACCACGGCGTGTTTCCGCACTGGCTCAACGGGGCCACCGGCAAAACCATCCGCTTCAGCCCCAAAGACGACGGCGGCGACCTGGTAGAAACCTCCTTCCTGTTCGAGGGCCTGATTTGCGCCCGCCAGTACTACACGCGCGACACACCCGCCGAAAGCGCCCTGCGCAACAAAATTCTCTGGATGTGGGAAGGCGTGGAGTGGAACTGGCACCAGCAGGGCGGCCAGAACGTGCTCTATTGGCACTGGAGCCCTAACAACGGCTGGAGTATGAACCACCAGATTCATGGCTGGAACGAGTGCTTGGTGACCTACGTGCTGGCCGCATCGTCGCCCAAGTACGCCATCGACAAGGCCGTGTACGACCAGGGCTGGGCCACCGGCAACTACTTTAAAAATGGCAAGGAGTTCTACAAAACCAAGCTCCCGCTGGGCTTCGACTACGGCGGGCCGTTGTTCTTCTCGCACTACTCGTTTCTAGGCATCGATCCGCGCGGCCTCAAAGACCAGTACGCCGACTACATGCAGCAAAACCAGGCCCACACGCTCATCAACCGCGCCTACTGCATCGACAACCCCAAGCACTACAAGGGTTACGGGGCCGACACCTGGGGCCTCACCGCCTCCGACAGCTACAAAGGCTACGCCGCGCATTCGCCCACCGAGGACCTGGGCGTGATTTCGCCCACCGCCGCCCTCTCGGCCATGCCCTACGCCCCGGAGTTTTCGATGCAGGCCCTGCGCCACTTTTACAACGACCTGGGCGACAACATCTGGGGCGAATACGGCTTCGTGGACGCCTTCAGTGAGGAGCATAACTGGCAGGCCAAATCCTACCTGGCCATCGACCAGGGCCCCATCGTGGGTATGATTGAGAACCACCGCACCGGCCTGCTCTGGAAGCTGTTCATGAGCAGCCCCGACGTGCAGCGCGGCCTCACCAAGCTTGGGTTTGAAAGCCCACAGCTAAAGAAATAATAAGACCTTTAGCCGGCTGGCCAGTCTGGATACCGGTCCTGGCTGTTATAGCTGCCCGGCTGTCTGGTCTTTTACCTTACCTCCAATTTCTCCCTATGAAACATCCGTTCCGCAATGCCCTGCTGCTGGGCCTGGGCCTGCTCGCGCCCCTGCTCGAAACCCCAAAATCAACTGCTGCCCCGGCTCCCGTGTCGGCTCCTGCCGATGATAAGGACCGGATGGACAAGTTTATTTCTGAGCTGATGCAGAAGATGAACCTGGACGAAAAAATCGGCCAGCTGAATCTGATTACCGTGGGCTTCGACGTGACCGGCCCCGTCGTGAGCAAGGACGTGGACGCCAGCATCAAGCGCGGCGCGGTGGGGGCGGTGCTCAATACCTTCACGCCCCAGGCCGCCCGCAAGCTCCAGGAGCTGGCCGTGAAGCAGACCCGCCTCAAAATTCCGCTCATCTTTGGCTACGACGTTATTCACGGCCACCGCACCATTTTTCCGATTGCCCTGGGGCTCTCGGCGAGCTGGGATTTGGCCGCCATAGAGCGCAGCGCCCGCATTGCGGCCGAGGAATCGTCGGCCGACGGTATTAACTGGGTGTACTCGCCGATGGTGGATATTGCCCGCGACCCGCGCTGGGGTCGCATCTCGGAAGGGGCGGGCGAAGACCCTTACCTGGGCTCGCAGATTGCCCGCGTGATGGTGCGCGGCTACCAGGGCGACGACCTGATGAAAAACAACACCGTGATGGCCTGCGTGAAGCACTTCGCCCTCTACGGAGCCGCCGAGGCCGGCCGCGACTACAACACCACCGACATGAGCCTGGTGCGCATGTACAACGAGTACCTGCCGCCCTACAAGGCCGCCATCGATGCCGGCGCGGGCTCCATGATGTCCTCGTTCAACGACATCAACGGGGTGCCCGCTACCGGCAATAAGTGGCTCATGACCGACTTGTTGCGCAACCAGTGGGGCTTCACGGGCTTCGTGGCCACTGACTACACAGCCATCAACGAAATGACCGCCCACGGCATGGGCGACGACGCCAAGGTGTCGGCCCTGGCCCTGAACGCGGGCATCGACCAAGACATGGTGGGAGAAATTTTCCTCAAGAACCTGGCCCAGAACCTCAAGGACGGCACCGTTACGCAGGAGCAGATTGACGTGGCCTGCCGCCGAATTCTGGAGGCCAAGTGGAAGCTGGGTTTGTTCCAGGACCCCTACCGCTACACCAACGAGAAGCGGGCCAAACAGACGATGATGAAGCCCGAGTTCGTGGTTGACGCCCGCGCCATCGCCCGCAAAAGCCTAGTGCTGCTCAAAAACAGCAACAACGCGCTGCCGCTCAAAAAAACCGGCACCATCGCCCTCATCGGCCCGCTGGCCACCCGCCAGCGCGACATGATTGGCTCCTGGAGCGGGGCCGGCGACTGGAAACAGGCCGTTTCGCTGGAGCAGGGCATCAAGAACGCCGTGGGCAATAGCGTGAAAATCGTGACGGCCCAGGGCGCTAATTTCACCGACGACGCCCAGATGATTGCCCGCCTCAACGAGCACGGCGGCGAGCTGAACGTGGACCCGCGCAGCGCGGAGGAAATGATTCGGGAAGCCGTGCAGGTGGCCCAGAGTGCCGATGTGATTGTGGCCGCCGTGGGCGAGTCGCAGGGCATGACGGGGGAGGCGGCCAGCCGCGCCGATATCGGGTTGCCCGGCCGGCAGCTGGAGCTGCTCAAGGCCCTCAAGGCTACCGGCAAGCCGCTGGTACTCGTGCTCATGAACGGCCGGCCGCTCACGCTGCCTTGGGAAGACCAGAACGCCGATGCCATCCTCGAAACCTGGTTCGCGGGCTCCCAGGCCGGCAATGCCATTGCCGACGTGCTCTTCGGTAGCTACAACCCCTCGGGCAAGCTCACGGCCACCTTCCCGCAGTCGGTGGGCCAGATTCCGTTGTACTATAACCACAAAATGACCGGCCGGCCTTACCAGGGCGTGGCGCTCGACAAGTACAAGTCGCGCTACATGGACGTCAGCAACGACCCACTCTACCCGTTTGGTTTCGGCCTGAGCTACACCACTTTCCAGTACGGCAAGCCCGAGCTGAGCACCACCAGCCTGGCCATGAACGGCACACTGGAAGTGAAGGTAACGGTACAGAACACCGGTAATTACGACGGCGAGGAAGTGGCCCAGCTCTATATCCGCGACATGGTCGGCTCCATCTCCCGCCCCGTTAAGGAGCTGAAAGGCTTCCAGAAAGTGATGCTGAAAAAGGGGGAATCCCGCACGCTCACCTTCCGCCTCACCCCCGAAGACCTCAAGTTCTACAACAACGACCTCAAGTTCGTAGCCGAACCCGGCGACTTCCAGGTATTCGTGGGCGGTAATTCCCGCGACGTGCAAACGGCTTCGTTTAAACTGGCCGCTAACTAAATCTACAGCGGTTTTGGGAACCGTAGGTCCATTACAGGAGCCGAAAATGAAAGAGGCGACGCTGCAGGAGCTGCGTCGCCTCTTTTGGTGTGAGGGCGTGGGCCGATGAGCGGACTGTCTGCCTGGCCCTTACTTAACAATCATGGTCATGATGGAGTGGGCGGGGCTGGTGGTGGGGGCGGCCTGTCCTTGCACCCATAGCTGGAAATCCAGGGGTTTGGCGGTCGTGTTCATTACTACCACGGCCACGGAACCATCGGGGTTCTGGAAGGCGGTGGTTTGCAGGATGTCGCGGCTGCTGGCGGTGGCCACGCGCTTCGCGCCGGGGCGGATGAACTTGGAGAAGTGGCCGATGTAGTAGTAGCTGTTGGTGTAGAGCAGCTGGCCCGAGCGGGTGTCGCCGTGGATGGGGGCGTAGCAGAAGTTGCCCACGTGGTTGGGTCCGCCGGTTTCATCGAGCAGGATGTTCCAGTCGGTCCAGGCTTCGGTGCCGGCGTTGAAATCGTTGATCATCGAGTAGCCGTACCGCTCGCCCAGCCGCCAGTCGTTGATGCCCGAGAACTGGAAGTTCTCCACGCAGCCTTCGGTGAAAATCAGGTGCTTGTCGGGGTAGGTTTCCTTCACCCGGCGGATGTTGTCGAACTGCATGGTGCTGCCGGTCCAGGTTTCGTACCAGTGAAAGCCCAGACCCCAGAAGTATTTACTGGCCTCGGGGTCGTCGAAGAGGGTGGTGGCGCGCTGGAAGGCCAGGTCGCGGTTGTGGTCCCAGCCGATGAGCTTTTTGTCGCCCATTCCGGCCTTTTTCAGGGTCGGGCCGAGGAAGTTCTTCACGAAGTCGCGCTCGTCCTCGGCCGTGTAGAGGCAGGATTCCCACTTCTGCTTGGCCATCGGTTCGTTCTGAGTGGTGAGGCCCCAGATGGGCACGCCTTCCTGCTCATAGGCCTGAATGAACTTGACGTAGTAATCGGCCCAGGGCTGGCGGAACTCGGGCTTGAGCTGGCCGCCTTGCAGCATCGAGTTGTTGGTTTTCATCCAGGCCGGCGGGCTCCAGGGGCTCACGTGCATCGTGAGCTGGCCCCCGGCCGCGGCCAGGCACTGCTTGATGAAGGGCAGGCGGTACTTCCGGTCGTGGTCGATGCTGAAGCTCTTCAGCTTACTGTCCCCGTCGGTGATGTAGGTGTAGGAGCCGGTGGAGAAGTCGGAGCTGTGGATGGTGGTGCGGGCCAGGGTGTAGCCAATGCCGTCGGTGGGGCTGAAGTAGGCCTTCAGAAACTCTTGCTGCTGCGCTTTGGGCATCTTGGCGAAGGTTTCGGCGGCGGCATCCGTCATGGCCCCGCCAATGCCTATCATCGTCTGGAAGGCATGGGTGGGGTCAACGAAGACGGTGGGCTGGGTTTCCAGGGGCTGGGCCTGGGCCTGAAACGTAAGGGCGGTAGGGCTGGCGGTTAGCCGCTGCTTGGTGCCCTGGGCCGTGGTGTACACCGTCACCTTGCGGCCGGCCGCCGAGTAAGGGGCAGGTTGGGCAGCTTTCTGCGCCAGCCCGGCCGAACTGAGGCCCAGGGTGAGCAGCCCGGCAAAGAGAAACTTCTGCATAATGGTCAGTTGATAGGTAGGCGGGGTGGGATGAGGAAGAAGAGGTTACAAAGCAGGGTCGCGGTCCTGCGTCAAGCCGGAACGCGGCAATAGCGTTCCACGCGCCCGGCAAAAGACGTCCCGGCGCAGGCCCGGGCGGGTTAAGTCATTCATGGGCGACGACCACGCGGCGCAGCAGGGTGCCGGTGGGCGTTGCCAAACGCAGCAGATACACGCCGGAGCGTACAGCAGCCACAGGCAGCGTCAGCGGGTTTTCGCCGGGCCGAACCATCAGGTCTGGCTGGCGAGCCACCACCCGGCCGGTGAGGTCGAGGAGGCTGAGCGTGAGGTGCTGGGAGGCGGGGGCGGTGTAGTAGAGGCGGAGCTCGGCATCGGCCACGGTGGGGTAAACCTGCAAACGGGCTTCGGTGGCGGCATTGGCCGTGGCTAGGGGGCCGCTGGCCGGACCCAGGTCGGTGAACTGCCAGCGCTGGTTGGTGCCGCCCCCGAAGGCGTACTGCTGAATCAGGGCCCCGTCGGCGGTGGACTGGTCGAGCACGTCGAGGGCCTTTAGGCTGTACTTATTTACGATGCGGTAGGTACCATCAAAATTGGACAGCACCTGCCAGTACTGGCTGTCCTGGTTCAGCAGCTCGTACTGGTACACCAGCACTCCGTTTTCCACCGAAGGCCCCACGATATCAAGGTTGCGGCGGCTGTTCACGTTAATCAGGCGCACGAAACCGCCGTCGGCGGTCAGGCGTAGCTCCCACTGCTGATGGGCGGCGGCAGTGGTGGGCATCTGCTGCTGCAGGCGGCCGGCGTTGTCGAGCGAAGCGCCCTGAATGCCCAGCACCTTACCGCTGTGCCGGGCCGTAATCTGGTAGCGTCGCCCGGCCGGTGGGCCGGCGTAGGGCGTTACCAGGCCGTCGTAGTTGCCGCCGCCGGGGTAGTTGATGATGCCGTTTTTGTTGGGCGAAATGGCCCCGACCGCAGTGTTGGACACGCCCCGGCGGAAGCGGATGTTTTCCAGCACCTGGGGCAGCCCGCCCGGCCCATCCACGATGTAGGGCGACGGGATGCGAAGCAGGGCCGCGTTGTTGCCGTCCTCGAAGCGCTTGTAGGTCCAGTGGCACCAGCCGATGCCTACGGAGTTGAGGTTGCGGCCGGCCTCGCCCATCCAGGCGTCGGTGTTTTCGCCGGTTTCGCCCACCCAGATGGGCACGCTGTAGCGGGTGCGGAAGTTGCGCAGGTTGCCAATGAAGCGCAGGTTGTTGGCCCCCGGCTCAGTGGAGTTCACCCCGTTATCGAGCAGGTAACCGGTACCACTGTAGCGGTGGGAGTTGTAAACCAGGTTGCTAGCATCGGTGAAGGTAAACGGCTCCAGGTAGTTGAAGTCGTTGCCGTAGCCGTTGCCCTCTAGCAGCAGCAGGTGATTGTCGCCCTCGGCCCGCACGGCGCTGATGAGCCGCTGCATGACGGCGTGAATCTGCTGGTTGGTGGGAACGTGGTTGGGCTCGTTGAGCAGGTCGTACATGGCCACCCGGGCGTCGTTCTTGTAGCGCCGGGCCAGGGTGGCCCACAGCCGCACGGTCATGTCCTGGTAGATGGGCTGGTACCAGAAATCGAGGGGCTGCAACGCGTCAGCAATGTTGGCGTCGGTGCCCTGGGAGCCGGGGGCGGCGTGCAGGTCGAACACCACGTACATCTTGTTGGCCGCCGCCCAGGTCAGGGTGCTGTCAATGAGCCGGACTGCCTCCAGCCGGGCCGGGTCGCGGAACAGCTCGTCGGCGTCGTACCAGCTTTGCAGCGACGTCAGGTAGGATGCATACGGCACCGTGCCCCGGATGACGCCGTTGCGCACCGCCCGCTGGGCCGGGGTCAGGAACAGGTCGTAGTGCAGGGGCAGGCGCAGGCAGTTGAACCCCAGGGAAGCCAGGTAGTCGATGTCGGGCCGGGTGATGAAATTGTCGCGGTAGTTCTGGTAAAACGCCTCCACCTGGGCATCGGAGAGGCCGGCGTTGTAGAGGGTTTTCTTGACGGTGCCCTGGGTCTGCTTGCCGTCGATGCCCGGCCAGCCCGGCTTGATGATGTAGCCTTCCTGCAGGAGCCAGCCGCCCAGGTTCACCCCGTTCAGCACCACTTCTTGCCCGCTGGCATTCACGATTTTGGGCCCCCGGGCCCGCAGCATACTTTGCCCCACTGCCGCCGGACTAAACCCTGATAGCAGCAGCACCAGCAGCAGCAATCCACCCCAACGCTGAGTCGAAGAAGGGAAGAGCATGGTAGTAGTCGTTTTCATAGCGGTGGGGAGCAGACGGTGAAAAGGCACCAAGTTCCGGCGACCCGTACAGGCTGCCCGGCTATTCGCCGCCACTCCGGCCGGCCTACCACACATAGGTGGCGGCCGCCCCGGCCGGCAGCGTGGAGCGGAACGCCCGGCCCTGGTAGCGCAGAGCAAAGGCCCGCACGGTGGGCGAGTTGTTCTGCACGATGACCACCCGCTGGCCCGTTGGCGTACGGAAGGCTACGTTGGGCAGCGTGGCCGAGGCCGTGGAGGCAATTCGGACCGAGCCGGGGCGCACGAACTTGCTGGCGTGGGCGATAATGTAGTAGGCGTCTTCGCGGGTTACGGTGTCGCCGGCCAGGGTGAGGGCGCCGCGGCACTCGGTGCAGCCGCCGGGCGTGTGTGGGTTCTGCTGGGGGTCGGCGGCCAGATTCCACTCCAGCACGGTGCGGGCCCAATTGCGGGTGGCCCCGATCAGGAGCGTGCGCACGTGCCAGGGCAGGTTGCCGGCAAAGGCGCTCTTCGAACCCACCCACTGCTCGGTGAAGTACACGTTTTTGTCGGGGTAAGCATCGTGGACCTGGCTCAGGGCCTCAATAAGGCCGGCGTAGAGGTGAAATGCGGTGCCATCGATGTATCGACGGGCCACGGAATCCTGCAGCACGGTCAGTGGGTAGTCGGGCCGGTCGGCGTTGTGGTCGTAGATGATGATTTTGGTGGCGAGCCCAGCCTTTTCAAAAGCGGGTCCGAGGTGGCGCACAAATGCGGCCTGCTCGGGGGCCGGCATGAGCAGGCTGGGGTTGTTGCCGGGGTGTAGGGGCTCATTCTGGACCGTCACGGCGTCAATCCGCACGCCCTCGGCCCGCATCTGCTGCACGTACTTCACGAAGTACTGCGCGTAAACGGGGTAGAACTCGGGCCGCAGCGAGCCGCCCTTGGAGCTGCCGTTGGTTTTCATCCAGGGCGGCGGCGACCAGGGCGAGGCCATCAGCTTGATATCGGGGTTGATGGCCAGAATTTCGCGCAGCACCGGCAGCAAGTGCACGCGGTCGGGGGCCAGACTGAAGTGAGCTAACTCCGGGTCGGTCTGGCCCGCGGGCAGGTCGTCGTAGCTGAACACGGCCGCATCGAGGTCGGAGGCCCCGATGCTCAGGCGCAGGTAGCTCACCCCAATGCCCGCGCCCTCGGGGCTGAACAGCTCCCGCAGTAGCGCCGCCCGGGCCGCCGGGCTCATGGCGTGCAGCAACGCGGCGCTACCGCCCGTCAGGCAGTACCCGAACCCGTCCATGGTCTGGAACGTCTGCCGGTCGTCGACTTCCAGCACCGGCTCATCAGCATCGGCGGGAGCTGCCCCCGCGGTCCATACTGGGGCTGGCTGGGGCTGGAACAGGGCCGATTTATCGGGGTTGGTGAGCCAGAACTGCACGGCTGCTGCGCCTGCCTGCTCCGCCGCCGGGCGCTGGCAGCCCGCGCTCCAACCAAGCGTCAGGAGCAGGACTACAGGCCGGAATAAACGGGCAGAAAAAGGCATAAGTGGGCGGGCGAAAAGGCAAGGCAGTAGCCGGCAATCCGGGCTCTCGGACTGTGAAAACGGCTGATTTAGCAGAGTAGAAAAGGCGTGGCCGAAACCGGCGGTCGATTAGGCGGCCGCCGTGGCCGCAACGGGCCGGTGGCCTTTCAGGCCGTACCACATGATGTAGGCGTAGCAGAGCACAGGCAGAATGAAGGCCCAGCGCAGGGAGCTGGCATCGGCAATGAAACCGAACAGCAACGGAATGATGGCCCCGCCCACAATGCCCACGTTCAACAAGCCCGAGGCTTCCTCGGTGTTGCGGCCCAGGTCGCGCACGGCCAGCGTGAAAATGGTGGCGAACATGATGGAGTTCATCAGGCCCACGGCCAGCAAGCTCCACATGGCCACTTCCCCGGTCGAGCTTACCGAAATCAGCACCAGAATAACGGCACCCAAAGCGTTGAAGGCCAGCAAACGGCCGGGGTTGAACTTGTTGAGCAGGTAAGCGCCCAAAAAGCGGCCCACCATGGCGCCACCCCAGTACCAGGCCACTTTGTCGCCGGCTACTTTGGGCGTCAGGCTCATCACATCGGGCAGGTGGAGGTAGCTCACGATGTGTGAGCCAATAGCCACCTCGCCGCCTACGTAGGCAAAAATGCCCAGCACTCCGAACACTAAGTGGCGGTAGTGGTAGGCGCGGCGGGTCAGGTCTTCGTTCTCCGACTCAACGTGCGCGATTTTGGGCAGCTTCAGCATCGCCAGCAGGCCGCTGATGATGATGAGCACGACCCCGATGGCTAGGTAGGGCGTCTGGACGGCCTTCACGTCGATAGCGGCGGCCGAGGCGGCGGTGTCGAGGTCGGGCAGGTTCTTGAGGATGAGGGCCGAGCCCAGCAGCGGGGCCACGGTGGTACCCAGCGAGTTGAAGGCCTGGGTGAGCGTGAGGCGGGCCGGGGCCGACTGGGGCGGGCCGAGAATAGCTACGTAGGGGTTGCCTGCCACCTGCAACAGCACCACGCCGGTAGCCAGCACGAACAACGCCCCCAGAAACAGGCCGTAGCTGCGGCTGTCGGCGGCCGGGTAGAACAGGAACGCGCCGAGGGCCGCAATCAGGAAGCCGGTCAGCATGCCGCCCTTGTAGCCAATGCGCTGCACCAGCCGCCCGGCCGGAATGCCCATCACGAAGTAGGCCCCGAAAAAGCACAGGTTAATGAGGTTGGCCTGGGTGTAACTGAGGCTGAAAATGGCTTTCAGGTACGGAATCAGGATGTCGTTCAGGCAGGTGATGAAACCCATCATAAAGAACAATACCGTAAGCGAGGCCAGGGCGGGCGTGTAGTTGGGGGTTTCCGCGCCGGGGGCAGTGGGAGCAGCACGGAGGGGGGTGGCAGAAATGGGAGCGGCCATGATGAGAGTAAGGAGGGAGGATAATTGGTAGGGTGAAGGGCGGCCGGTAAACCGGCTCTTCCAACCAAAGTAATCGATTCTGACCGGATGGTTGCCTTAGGTGGTTTTGCAGCATCGGCCAACCGTTGTTTTGGCTAAGCCAGCACCGGCTATAATCCCGCTCACACCGTTCTCGGCCCGCTACCGACTGGTTCAGACAATCAAATATAGACTCCTGCCCGACGGAAAAAAAGATGCTTGACAAGGTCCTAGGCGGGGTTAATTGCCGCCTATACGCTTACCGCACACCCTATACCTTTCGCTCTCAGCCCCTGATTCGGTTGACGCGAAGCCGCTCCCGACCAGTCGGCCGGATAAGAAACAACGAAAAAACCCGGGATTGGCCGCGCAGTGCGAAGCCAATCCCGGGAATGAAAACGGTTGTCCTTATCAGGCTCCGCGCCAAAACATGGCGCGGCAGTGGTTACGCCACGATGGAAACGCGCACTTTGCGACCCTTTACCTTGGTGCCAGCCAAACGGTCGGCGACCTGCTGGGCCTGCTCGCGAGGTACGGCCACGTAGCTGTAGTAATCGAATACCTCAATGTGGCCTACTTCGTCGCGGGCCACGCCGCCCACGTTCACGAAGGCTCCCACTAGGTCGTGGGCGCTCACTTTGTCCTTCTTACCGGCCGATACGTGCAGGGTGATGTTCTCGGGGCGGGGAGCCTTGGGCGCGGCGGGGGGGAGCTTGGGCGCGTGCATGGGCTTCCATTGGATGGAGGCCGCCACCGGCCACTTCTGCACGTGGGCCTGCTCCTTCTCGGTGGCCAGAATGTGGGCCGTACCCTCGGCCCCGGCCCGGGCCGTGCGGCCGGCCCGGTGCTGGAAGCCGTCGGCCTTGTCGGGGGCGTCGTACTGCACCACCGTATCGAGTTGGGTCACGTCGATGCCGCGGGCGGCTACGTCGGTGGCTACCAGCACTTGGCTGGAGCCGTTGCGGAGCTTGAGCAGGGCTTTGTCGCGCTCGGGCTGGGGCATTTTGCCGTGGAGCACCTCGGCCGCCACGCCCCGGCCTACCAGGAAGCGGGTCAGCTCCATGCACCGGTCGCGGGTGTTGCAGAAGATGAGGGCGCGGCCGGTTTCGGGCTGCTGCAACAGGTGCAGCAGGGCGGCCGGCTTTTTCTCAACGGGGCCGAAGTGGCCGAGCAATGTCAGGCTCTCGGGCAGCTCGTCGGTGTCGCCGCCGGCATTCACCACCCGGGGGCGTGTCAGGTTCTTGCGGATCAGGTCCAGCACCTTGTCCGACATCGTGGCCGAGAACAGCAAGGTCTGGCGGCGGCGGGGCAGGCGCTTGATAATCTCCACCAGCTCGTCCTGAAAACCCAGTTCCAGCAGCTTGTCGGCCTCGTCGAGAATCAGGGTTTTGAGCTGATTCGGGATAATGCTGCGCCGCTCAAAGTGGTCGAGCAGGCGGCCGGGGGTGGCCACCACGATGTGGGGCGCCTGGGTGAGGGAGGCGGTTTCTTCGCGGAAGGCATGGCCGCCGTAGAAGGCCGCTACCCGTAGGTTGGGCAGGTACTTGCCTAGCTTCTTGAGCGCGTCGCGCACCTGCAGGGCCAGCTCGCGGGCCGGCACCAGCACAATCACCTGCACGGCGTCCTGCTTCAGATCGAGCAGTTGCAGCACTGATAGGCCATAAGCAGCAGTTTTACCCGAGCCGGTGGGCGCTTGCCCGGCTACGTCCTGGCCAGCCAGGGCCATGGGCACCACTTGCTCCTGCACGGGGGTGGGAACAGAGAACTGAAGTTCTTCCAGGGCTTGGAGCAGTTCGGGAGCAAGGCCGAGGTCGGCGAAAGTAGACGGGGTAGTCGGAGTCATAAACGCGGGTTCAATCCGCAAAGGTAACGCTTTGTTGAAGGGGAACAGGGAAAGATTATAAGTGAGAAAGGGGAACGTCATTCTGAGCGAAGCCGGAGGCGTAGTCGAAGAATCTCTGCTGCTTCGTTGGCTTAGCAGTTCAACGAAGCGGTAGAGATTCTTCGACTACGCCTCCGGCTTCGCTCAGAATGACGTTCTGTCTGCGTTCGGTTCCCCTACCCTTTCTCACCTCTCCTCAACTTCCTGCTCCACCACATCAACCAGCCGGTAGCGCACGGCCGATTTCTTGGGCCGGATATCGAGGCCCACGTGGTGGGCGTAGACTTTGGTGAAGCAGGCCCCGAAGTAGAAAATCATGGCCGAGTAGAATACGAACAGTAGCACCAACACGATGCTCGAAGCCGGCCCATAAATGGGGCCCAGGTTGCGCGGTACTAGCAGCAGGCTCAGCACATTTTCGCCCAGACTGATAAGCCCGCCCGTCAGCAAAGCCCCGCGCCAGGCCGCTTTGCGGGGCACTTTAGCGCTGCTCAGGTTGCGGAACGTGACCCCGCACCAGCCCACCAGAATCAGCAGCGAAAACACCAGATTGCTCGTTTCCAATACGAAGGCGCTGATGGTAGCGTCGAAAAAATCGGCGTAGTGGGCCACAAATCCCAGCGCTGCATCGAAGAGAAAAGCCAGCATCGAGAGCAGCCCGGTGGCCAGCAGCAGGCCCAGCGAGCGGGCCCGCTCCTTAAGCACGGTGCGCAGCCGGCCGTTGCTGCGCCGCACCCGCACCTGCCAGATCTGGTTGAGCGAGTGCTGGATGACGCCGAACAGGGTGGTAGCAATGAAGAGCAGAAACCCGAAGCCCAGCCACGTCACGAGCCGGCTGCGTTCGATATCGGTGACGTTGCGCAGGATCTGCTCGACCAGCCCGGCCGCCGAGGCGCCCAGCAGGTGGGAAAGTTTGGTGAGCAGCAGCACCCGCACCTGCGAGGCCGAATATAGCGAACCCAGCCCCTGAATGAGGATGATGACGATGGGCGGCAGCGCAAACGTGGTGAAGAAGGCCGTGGCCGCCCCCAGCCGCAGCGGGTCCTGGGCCCCAAATTCGCGAGCTGCCCGTTTCAGCAGCAGCAGAAAGGCGGTGAAGGGGCGGCGGGCGCGGCTAAGCGCAGATACGTAGGGCATGGAAAAAACAGGCGGATCGGGGCAATGTAACCAGCACGGCTGCGGAGGGCGAAGGTACTACCCGGCCACCGAACCCGGTGGTTTTTCCGTAGCCCGGAAAATTACCGCAATTTCGTGGCCAGGGCCACTTAACCGAATGCGGCTTTTGCCCCTTACCGCGCCGCGAAGTCTTCGCTTCTTTCTCCCGCCCTCATGCACGACGCTGTCGCTCCCGATTCTGCTTCGCCCACCCCGGTCCCGCCCGCCAGCTGGTGGCGGCGGCGCGTGCTGCAGCCGTTGCTGAACCTTTTGCAGCAGGGCCTCACGCCGCATCAGCTGGCCCTTACGGTGGCCCTGGGCTCGGCCTGCGGCCTGATTCCGATGCTGGGCGTGACTTCGCTGCTGGCTACGTTCGGGGCAGTGCGCCTGCGCCTGAATGTGGCGGCTACTCTGCTCGTTGCCCACCTCTGGAGCCCGGTGCAGTTGCTGGTCATTATTCCCATGCTGCGGCAGGGCGCCCGGCTCTGGGGCGGCTACACCCCCGAACTGACACTGGAAAAGCTCCGCTTCCTGTTCAGCCACGACTGGCTGGCCGCCCTGGGCCTGCTTTGGCATGCTATTCTGGGGGCGCTGCTGCTCTGGGCCGGCGCGTTCCTGGTATTGGGACCAGTGCTCTACTTCACGCTGCGGCCAGTGCTGCGGCGGGCGATGAGTCGCCAGGAATAAAGCTCCGGCAATTAGGGGCTTGAAAAAAGGAACGTCATCCCAAGCGAAGGGAAGAATAGCGCGTGCCGTCGTTGAGGATTAGTTCAACGATTAGCACGCCAAATTCTTCCCTTCGCTCGGGATGACGTTCCTTTCTCTAAGCACTAAGAGCCTAAGCCCGGCTATAAATCGGCTCGGTCGTGAGCAGGTACTGATTCAGGGGTTCTTCGGAAGCGGGGTCTATCAACATCAGGTCCACGAATTGGGCCTCGTTGATTTTGCCTTGAATGACGGGCCCCAGATCCTGCAGGAAAGCCGGATCTTTTTCTTCGCTATCGAAGGCTACGAGCAGCCGCGACTGGTCGGGAGCGTTCTGCATGCGCATCTCCGTGAGGTACACCTTGTTGATGGCAGGCTGGGTGGCGCAGTACTCGCGCAGCCCGGCCAGCAACTCAGTCGGCTCGGGGTCGGGCTGGTGCAGCGAAACCTGCACGTCCTGGGGCGGGGCGGCTTCGAAGAGCTGGCCGGCCATCAGGGCCTTAATTTCGTCGGCTGGCAGCAGCTTGCCTACTGCCGAGAAGGGGTTGAGGGCGCAGTCGGCGTCCTGGACCATCGTGAAGAAGTCGTGGCCCCGCAGGCGCATATAGGTTACGCTGCCTTCGGGTACGGCTCCGTTATCGAAAAGGCGCTCTACGGCCGTGAACACGGCGATTTTGCCATCGTGCAGGGCCTGGAGCTGAATTTCCATGCCTTCACTAGGGGTGATTTCGCCGGGCTCCTGACCTTCTTTGGCGGCCATCACTACCACAATTTCTTCGCCTAGCAGTGCCTGGTAAAAAGGCGTCCGGAACTGCGGGTCCTGGGCGGCCTGCATCAGCAGATGCTCCAGAATGTTGAGGGGTTGGAAATCAACTTGCTCCGGCATCATCCCGCCCTGGTTGCCGGGCATCGGAATGGGCGGGGCAGGCGGAATGAAGGGCATTGGCGCCGGTGCTTCTTCGGCCGGCATGGTGTAGTTGGCGCCCTTGTAGCGCGGGCCGGTAAGCTCGGCCGGGGCAGTGGGTTGGGCCGCTGCGCCGGAGTCGGCGGCAGGGGAGGAGGGAGCAGCGGGGGTAGGAGCTGAAGCGCCGTCTTCGGGCTTCTTTTTCAGAAAGTCAAACAGACCCATATCAAAACAAAGAGATGAAAGTGCAAGCTAAGCAGGTTTGGGCGAAGATGCACACCAAAATATGCGACCAATCTCTCCGGACCTGCTTTCCCAATGGGTCAGCGAACGACCCGGTTACTACTCATAGCCGCCGCCCGGCCGCCCGATAAGCAGCTCACCCAGCAGGCTCAATCACGCACATCGGCGGCTTCCTTCACCTCTTTACTGCCCGTCCGAGCCGTTGCAGCGGCCGAGCAGCTCCGAGGTTTCGCGGATGGTGTAGGGCTGGTTGTGGTTGCCCCAGGTGGTTTGCACGAAGTTGAGCAGGTTGGTAATCTGCGAGTCGGTCAGGTCCTCGTGGCCGGGCATCACTTGGTTGTACTCGATGCCGTTGACCACCAGCGGACCTTTCATGCCCTTGCGTACAAGGCAGGGTAGCTCGGCCCGGTGCAGGGCCACGTAGTCGGCGGCGGCTACGCCCGGAATCAGGCGCTCCAGGCCCTGGCCCTGGTCGCCGTGGCAGCTGGCGCAGTGGTTGGCGTAGAGCTTGGCGCCCTCGTTCTGGCGCTCCGTAAAGCACCCGCTCAGGCCCACCGTGAGCAGCGCTGCCCCCACTGCTGCTGCCCGCAAAATACTGGCCGCCCGCATTAGCGGGTAGCGGTTTGGCGGCCGGCCGCTTCTTCCTTCAGCAGCACCGGAATATCCTGGATGAGGCGGTCTACTTCGGCCGGCACCATACCATCGTACACGCCCCGCACCCGGCGCTGGGAATCTACGAGAGCGAACGTGCCGCTGTGGGCAAACCCGCCCTGCACAGTGCGGTCGACTTCGGCCCCGGTCATATAGGCTCGGGCCAGGGCGAAAATGGTGTCGTGGGGAGCCGTGGCGAAGTGCCAGCGCGCGGCATCCTGAATGCCCAGCCGCTCGGCGTAGTCGCGCAGCACCGGAATGGAGTCGTGGGCCGGGTCGATGGTGTGGCTCAGGAACAGCACGTTGGGGTTCTGGTCGAAGGCCTTGTACACCCGCAGCAACTCGCTCTGCATTTTGGGGCAGATGCTGGGGCAGGTGGCGAAGAAGAAATCCGTGACGTAGACCTTGCCGGCAAACGTCTGGTTGGTAATTACCTGGTTGTCCTGGTTGGTGAGGCGAAAGGCCGGGATGCGGTCGGGCAGGGTGTCGGCGGGGGAAGTAGGCTCGGCCGTTTTAAAACCCAGCACGGGCAGGCGGTCGGGTTGGGTAGCCGCGTTATCGGAGGCGGAAGGCGAGCAGCCGCCGAGCAGCAGGCCCAGGCCGGTAACGGTAGCAGCCAGCAAATGGCCGAAGCGGTTCGAAAACAAAGTCGTCATTATTGAGCAGATGATGGATTGGCGGCCGGGGCGGCTCCTACCAGCTGGCGGGCCGAGTCCTGGCTGCTTAGAAACAAACGACTCACCGAATCGATGCGTTCCTGTTGGCCGGCATAGTAGGCGAGGCGGCGGGCGGCAGTGGCCGAGTCGGCTGGCCGACGGTAGTTGTGCATCCAGAACATCATCCCGTTTTCGGCCCCCAGCAGCGCCCGGCGACTACGGCCGGTGGCGGCGGTATCGGCGGCCGGTAGTTTGGTTAGCTGCTGGCGCAACTCGTACAGCTGGTCCATCTGGGCCATGAGCGAGTCGTGGTGGGCCAGCACGGTTTTTTCGGCGGTAGCCACCTGTGCTCGGCATCAGGCTGGGCCTGGCAGGCCGCCAGCAGCAGTAGCAACGGCGTCAATCGGAGCATTTTCATGGGGCAAAGGTACGCACGGAAGATGAGCGCCCGGTGTAGACTAACGTGCCGTGATGCCCCCGCCAGCAGCTGTTACCAGCCTATTCAGCCCTTATCAGCCCGGGTTGTGCCCGGCCGTGGCCCAGTGCCAGAGCAATGCGCCCAGCGTCCAGGTGCCCCAAGCCAGTAGGCCACCGAATACCAGCAGCGTCAGGATGATAAACAGCAACAGGCCCTTGCCGCTGCCCTGGTACTTGCCCTCGGCGTAGTGGGCGCGCAGCAGCGCCACGTTGCGGTCGTTGGCTTTGTAGGCGAAGTCGAAGATGCTGCCCACTATCGGAATAGCCCCGATCAGGGCATCGAGCACGACATTGAACACCATCCGGACCACCAGGCTGCCGCTGGCCCCGTGGCGCAACATGGTCATGATCAGGATACCGGAAATAGCCAGCGAAGGCAGGCCGCCGACCACCGGAATCAGGCCCATAATGGGGTCGAGGCCGAAGCGCCAGGTGGTGCCGGGTACTTTGAACTGGCTGTCGAGCAGGCGTGAAATGCGTTCCACCCACAGCAGGCGGTTGTCTTGGTCGAAAGTTGGAGTTGGAGTGGGCATGGGGGAGGCAGGAAAAGGGTTTCAGCGAAGAAACGCAGGGGAAACCTGGAGGTTGGGGCGGCGGGCAAACTTCTGGCCGCCGGGGCCGTTCTGGCTATTCATCCCCTCACCTAAACCATACCGCACTATGAAAACTCGCCAACTAGGCCGCGCCGGCCTTTCCGTTTCCGCCCTGGGCTTAGGCTGCATGGGCATGTCCGATTTTTACGGTCAGCGCGACGACGAGCAGAGTATCCGCACCCTGCACCGGGCGCTGGAGCTGGGCGTTACGTTCTTCGATACGGCCGACATGTACGGCCCCTTCACCAACGAAGAATTACTGGGCCGGGCCCTGAAAGGCCGCCGTAAGGAGGCCATCATCGCCACCAAATTCGGCATCCAGCGCGACCCCGATAATCCCGAGAAGCGCGGTATCAATGGCCGGCCCGAGTACGTGCGCTCGGCCTGCGAGGCCAGCCTTAAGCGCCTTGGCACCGACCACATCGACCTGTACTACCAACATCGCGTCGACCCTAGTACGCCCATTGAGGAAACGGTGGGGGCCATGAGCCGGCTGGTGGAAGAAGGCAAGGTGCGTTTCCTGGGCCTGAGCGAAGCCGCCCCCGATACCTTGCGCCGGGCCTGCGAGGTCCACCCGATTACGGCGTTGCAAACTGAGTACTCGCTTTGGAGCCGCGAGCCCGAAGACGAAATTCTGCCTACCTGCCGCGAGCTGGGCATTGGCTTCGTGCCCTACTCGCCCCTGGGCCGGGGCTTCCTCACGGGGCAGATCAAGAAATTCGAAGATCTCGACGCCGACGACTACCGCCGCCATACGCCCCGTTTCCAAGGCGGGAACTTCCAGAAAAACCTCGATTTGGTAGCCCGCATCAAGGAAATAGCCACTGAGAAAGACTGCACCCCCGGCCAGCTGGCCCTGGCCTGGGTACTGGCTCAGGGCGACGATATCGTGCCCATTCCTGGCACCAAGCGCGTAAGCTACCTCGAAGAAAACGTGGCCGCCGCCGACCTCCTCCTCACGCCCCAGGACTTGGCCCGCATCGACGAAATAGCCCCCCGGCACGCCGCCGCCGGCTCACGCTACCCCGAAGCCATGATGAAGAGCGTGAATGGGTAGGTTTTAGGGAAATTAGGGAAAGAACGTCATGCTGAGCCGGAATCGAAGCATCGCTACCGCAATGGTAAATCCAACGTCAGGATTACTATTGCGGTAGCGATGCTTCGACTCCGGCTCAGCATGACGTTTCTTTTTTACGCAGTCTTAAAACCTGAAAAACCTCACTAACCTACCGCCGTACCGGCGGGAGCAAATCAATCCAGCCGTCTTCGCTGACGACGATGGCCAGCACGGGGTAGCGGCTGCTTTCCACGTAACGCAGGGCCGAGTTGTAGCGCGAGCCGCGGCTGGAATCGCCTTTTTCGGTAGCCAAACCGTCGAGGATGGCTCCGATGGCGTGGCAGACGCCGGCCGGGTCGATGAGCACGGCCCCGTCGATGTTCGTGACCAAGCGGAGCACGGAGGGCGTCATCAGGCGCGGGGCCACCCGGAAACACTGCCGGGTGAGGCGGGCTGCTTCCTGGGCCGCGCCTTCCGAAATAACCAGAATAGTGCCGTGGGTTTGTTTGGTGGCCTTGAGCGTAAGCTCCCAGAGGTAGGCCACTCCGGCACCATCAACGGCCGGAAACACTCGATTCACAGCCCGCGTGAAGTTGTCCTCGTCGATGGTGCCCTGGGGCAGGCGCGGCGTGTTCGATACCACTTTCATCATCAGATGCGCGTCGTGGCTCAGCTCCCAGCTGTAGTGCTTGGTGAAATGCACCGTGAATACGGGCTCGTACTGGGCATTGTCGGGCTCCACGAGGTAGCCCAATCCAAATACGTCGGTGGCATCCGTTATAAGGGCGTTGCGGCCCTCACTCAGCTCCAGCAACTTCCGGACGCGGCGGTGGTCGCGCAACGGAATCGGCGATTCGAGGGTGAGGACAGGTACTACGGCCGGGTGGTGGCGGCGCGAAACCAGCATCGTGCCCACGCCCTCGTCGCCCTCGTGGCGCAGGGCGGCCACGCCGTTGCAGGCATCGTAGAGGCCGTGGGTTCCGGCGGCGGCCCGCAACATGAAGCGGCGGCCAGCGGCACGCAGCACCTCGTTATAGTCGCGGTTGAGCACCAGCCGGTCGTCGTCGTCGTGGTCCGATTCGCGCAGAGCCCGGGCAGCATCCTGCAGGAACTCCTGCACGGTGGCGGCCAGTAGCGAGGGCGGCCGGTTAGGCTCGTCGGCGCCGGGCAGGGCATAGTAGTTCTGGTAAGCCTCGCCACAAAGCTGAAGCACCACGATAACCTGGTAACCGCCCGTGCCGATGGGCAGGGAGCAGAAGCTCACGCGGTCTTCCTGGCGCTGGCTGACCAATTCCTGCAACGTCTGTTCGGTGGCCCGGCGCAACAGCTCGTACCAATGCTGCTTTTCGTAACGGTCGTGGTCGAGCGGGTGAAGGTGGTACACCACTTCGCGGGGGCCATCGGGTTCGAGGGCGGCAGCATGCATCTTAACGGCCGCAAAATCGGCGGGCCCGTAACGGTGCGACTGGGGCTCCACGACCACGGCCTCGGGTTCGTCGGTTTCGCGGGCCGAGGCCACGCCCAACAGGAATACTTCCGGTTTTAAGGCCCGGTCGAGCAGGTTAAAAACGCCATCAGCAAAAAGCTGGACGGATACGCGGAACAGGCTTTGGTTTTCCCACATAGGGGCGGCAGGCAGAGCGTGGAGGGCAGGATGAGGAGGGCGGAAAGGGAGAGGTACGCAAAAACTTCGCCGAAAGGCGAAGCCCCCGGGCACATAATGCGCCTCGGGGCCAACCTTGGGCCGGGCCAGGGGTTATAAGCAGCAGTCCCCAGTCCCTCACATTTGCGCACCCGCCCCCGCTGGTGTATCTTCCGCAAGATTTCCGTTCAGCCCCCGCGTCATGTTCGTCGATTTAGTTATAGCTGGCCTGTTTGCCATTTCGCTGCTGCCGTTCACGACGGGTTACTGCGCTTATAGCTATGGCCGCTCGTTCTGGCTTTGGTTCGCGCTGGGCTTCCTGCTGCCCATTGTTTCTTACTTCATCCTGTTTGCCCTCATCCTGCGCCAGCAGCTCGACCATGGCCAGCGCCTGCTCAACGAGGCCAAAACCCTGCTCGCCGAAGCCGAAGCCGCCGAACGGGCCGTGAATGAGCGACTCGGTGAGTGAGTGAACCATCCACTCGCTCACCTTTTTGCGGACAGCCATTGCAACATCCCGTGGGCGGCCCAGGCGCCGGTGCTCAGGCAGCCTTGCAGCAGGTAGCCGCCGGTAGGCGCTTCCCAATCGAGCATTTCGCCGGCCACGAACGTGCCGGGGTGGGCGCGTAGCATCAGGTGCTCATCGAGGCCCGCCCAAGCCACCCCACCGGCCGTACTGATGGCTTCGTCGAGAGGCCGCAGACCGCTAACGGGAATGGGCAGGGCACTAAGCAGGGCTACTGCGGCGGCTGGTTCGACTGGAAAACTGAGGGGGGGCAGCTCCCGAAGCAGCGTAGGCACCGGGGCCGTTAGGCGCAGGGCGTCCGCCAGAAACGAGGCCACCGATTTGCCCGGGCGGCGGCGCCCGAGCTTGGCCAGCAGCTGGCTGGGGCTGAGGTCGGGCTTGAGGTGGAGGTGGAGCAGGGCCGGGCCGCCGCTGGCCAGCGCTTCCCGCAGCTGGGGCGTGAGGGCATACACGGGCGTGCCTTCGAGGCCGTAATCGGTGAGCATGATTTCGCCCCGCACCGTAACCGGGCCGCAGCTCAAGGCCACATTCTTGAGCGGCTGCCGGCCCACTTTCTCGCGGAAAAACGACGACCATGCCACCTCGGCCCCGCAGTTGCTGGGTGCGAAGGGCTCAACGGGTACGCCCGCCCGCACCAACTCGGGCAGCCAGCGGCCGTCGGAGCCGGTTTTGGCCCAGCTGGCCCCGCCCAACGCCAGCAGCGTGGCGGCGGGCCGGGTGCTCATTTCCTGGCCGGTGGCTTCGTCGCGCAGGCGCAGGCCACCGTTGGCGGCAAAGCCCAGCCAACGGTGGCGCAGGTGCAGCTCTACGCCTAGCGCCCGCAGCCGGGCCACCCAGGCCCGGAGCAGTTCGGCGGGTTTGTGCTGGGGCTCAGGAAACACCCGGCCGCTGGTACCCACGAAGGTGCCAATGCCCAGGTCGGTGGCCCAAGTCCGCAGCTCGGTGGGGGAGAAGTGGGCCAGGTAGCGGGCGAATTCGGGCTGGCGGGCGGCGTATCGGGCCGCAAAAGGGGCCGCGTCTTCGGCGTTGCTTAGGTTGAAGCCCCCGTGCCCGGCCACCAGAAACTTGCGGCCCACCGTGGCCTGGGCCTCGTAGAGGCGCACCCGGCAGCCGGCTTCGGCCAGACGCTGGGCAGCCAGTAGCCCGGCTGGCCCGCCGCCCACCACGGCCACCTCAAAACCCAACGAATTATGCATCGGGCAAAGGTACGGCCCCGCACCGGCCAGCCCCAGTTTTTCCGCCAAAGCTGCCCTAATTCCGCTCCAAGCCCGCCGAAACTGTATCTTCGCCTTCCCCGGGTCTCAGCTATCCGCCGTTGCGGCGCGTATAGCCGAGGCCACAACCGGGCTACCTTCTACTGTTTCTATGGGTTCTTATTCCATCCTCATCGGCCTGAGCCTGGCCGTGATTCTGTCTTACCTCTTCGACCTGATTGCCCGCGCCACCAAAGTGCCGTCGGTGCTGATGTTGCTACTCTCAGGCATTGCCTTGCGTCAGGGGGCCGACTACTTCGACTTTACCTTCACTACACCCAAAGTAATACTGGAAATATTCGGTATTATTGGTCTGATTATGATTGTGTTGGAAGGGGCACTCGACCTCAAGATAACCCGCGAAAAAGCTCCCCTTATCCGGCGTTCCTTCTTTGCGGCGGTGCTCATGCTAGTGGTGCAGTCGGTGGTTATTGCCCTGATTCTGCACTTCTGGCTGCACGTTAACTTTCAGAGTTGCCTCGTCAATGCTATTCCGCTGGCCGTTATCAGTTCGGCCATTGCCATCCCGAGCGTGGCCGGCCTGACGGGCGAAAAGCAGGAATTCATCATCTACGAGAGTACATTTTCCGACATTCTGGGCATCATGCTCTTCAACTTCGCCCTCCAGGACAACTTCGCCCAGGGCATGTCAGTCGTTACCTTCGGGGTCGATGTGGTATCGGTGTTGCTGGTGGCCGTGGTCAGCACGGCGGCCCTGGTGTTTCTGCTCGACCGGATTCGGCTGCACGTCAAGTTCTTCCTGATCCTGGCCTTCTTGATTCTGCTTTACAGCGTGGCCAAAAACCTGCACCTCTCCTCCCTGATTCTGGTGCTCGTGTTCGGGCTGGCCGTCAATAATGCCGATCAGTTCATGGTGGGGCCCCTGAAACGGTGGTTCAACCCCGAACGCCTCACCGAGGAGCTGCACCAGTTGCGCAGCATCACGGCCGAGTCGGCCTTCCTGATTCGCACGTTTTTCTTTCTGCTGTTCGGTTTCAGCATCACGCTGGGCAAGTTGCTCAGCCCCCAGCTCCTGATTCAGGGTGTGCTCATTGTGTCAGCCCTCACGGCCATCCGCTACTTCTACCTGCGCTACATCGCCAAAACCGACCTCATCCCCGAGCTGTTTATCGCCCCCAAAGGCCTGATTACGGTATTGCTTTTCTATAGTATTCCGCAAAAACACCTCATCGGCGAAGTCTCCGAAAATATCCTTTTCCTGGTTATCCTGCTCACCGGCGTACTCATGATGGTTGGCCTGCTCATGAGCCGCGAGGAGCCGGAAATAGGGGAATACTGAGTTTTTAGAAGTGAGATAAGTGAGATAGTAGAAGTGAGAGGGGAGACCTTCGTGCTGCCAGCCTAAATGAATTGGGCGTCAGCATGAAAGTCTCCCCTCTCACTTCTACTATCTCACTTATCTCACTTCTAAAAATTCGTTTTGAACAGCTTGATGGCGATGGCCAGCAGGATGACGCCGAACACGCGGCGCAGGATGTCTTCGCCGGCCTTGCCAAGCTTGCGCTCGATCCAGGCCGAGCTTTTGATGACCAGGTACACGAACACCAGGTTCACGAGCACACCGGCCAGCACGTTGGGCAGCTCGTAAGCGGCCCGCAACGAAAGCAGGGTGGTCATGGTGCCGGCCCCCACGATAAGCGGGAAGGCTAGCGGCACGATGGAGCCCGTGCCGGCCGCCGGGTCGTGGCGGAACAGCTCGATGCCCAGAATCATCTCCATGCCGATGAGGAAGATGATAATGGCGCCGGCTAGGGCAAAAGATTGGAAATCAACTCCAAAGAGCGAGAGAATGCTCTGGCCCACGAACAAAAAGCTCACCATGAGGATGCCGGCCACCAGCGTAGCTTTCTCGGCATTCACGCCCCCTTCCCGCTGCCGAATCTGAATAATAATGGGCACTGAGCCCAGAATATCGATGATGGCAAACAGCGTAAGCGTGACGGAGGCTATTTCTTTGAGGCTAAACATGAATCACAAATGTTGCTGATGTTGCTGATAGCGCAGATCCGTTCTGGCGGCAGATCCGTTCGGGTGGTGGATTCGTTCTGATGAGTGGGTGATGGGGCCGATTGAACAGATCCGCCGCCAGAACGAATCCGCTACTAGAACGAATCTGTGCCATCAGCAACATCAGCAACATCTGTGATTTAGGAGAACTCGCGGGCGAAGAACTGCACGAGCTGTTCGAAGGCGGCATCGGGGATGGCGGGGAAGTTGGCGATGCGCACGCTGGTGGGCTTCAGGTCGCCGTAGCCACTGCCGATAAACAGATCTTGAGCCAGGGCCCGGCGCTTCACTTCATCGATGAGGGCGGGTGTGCCTTTCAGGCCAATTACGGTGTGCGAGCGAGTCTCGGGGTTGGTTACCAGCGGCCGGAGCTGGGTGGCCTGGTCGAAGTAATCGTAGAGCTTGGTAGCCCGCTCGACTACGTGCTGGTGGGTGGTTTTGATCGGTGGGTTGTCGTGGATGGAGCGGCTCAGCAGGTAGATGCCCAGCACGTTGGGCGTGTGGGTGGTCTGGAAGTTGAGCATCTTGTCGTACTGGTCGGGCAGCGAGTTGTAGTGGCTGCGCTCATTGATTTTGCGCAGCCGCTCCACGGCCCTCGGCGAGAGCACCATTACCGAGAGGCCCGCGGGCAGCCCGAAGCACTTCTGCACCGACGAAAACCAGATGTCGCCCTTAATGAATTTGAGCTGGATGCCAGCCATCGAGGACGTGGCATCGACGGCCAGCAAGGCCCGGCTGGGCAAGCGGTTATACATGTTGAGCACCACACCGTCGCGCAGCTGGGTGGTGGTGCCGGTTTCGTTTTGGGTGATGCAGACCAAGTCGGTCTGGTCGTCGAGGCCGGGCAGCTTATCCACGTCGGGCACCTCATCGATGCCGAACTTATGGCCCACGGAGGCCGGGCGCAGGGACTTAGCAGCCTCGTACCACTTCTGGCCAAAGGCGCCGTTGTAGAGGTGGAAGCTCTTGGTGGGTGTTAGGCTCTGGGCCAGCACTTCCCAGCTCTCGGTGGCCGAGCTCATGAAGAACACGGTATAGTCCTGCGGAATGTTGAGCTTGGTTTTAAGCTCCTGCACGGTCTGGCGCACAAGCTGTACAAACCGCTCGCCACGGTGAGGCGCCGAGAGCCAGCCCTCGTCAAAAGCGTCCTGCAAATATTGACGTACCTGGGGGTACACCTGCGATGGTCCGGGATTGAAAGTATACATCAATAGAAAGATTAGGGGTGGAGCTACAAAGGTAGGAAATGGGGAATGGGAAGGCTGGCGGGCCGGTTTTCCTTGGCCTGAAAGCCGGAATGCACCACGTATCTGGTCTGCCGCCTACCTTAGCGGCGCCCATGCGATGAAGACACCCCCGGTGACAGATTCGGGGAATTGATCCGCCGCTAAATCCGGCTGATTTTACAGTCCGTACGTCGGCCGTTTGTTGCGTTTCGGGCAGCTTACGCCATGCTGTTCCTCCCACTTATACGTTCCCTCCTACCAGCAGGTATAACCTGCTTGCCTAATCGTGTATCTTTAAACACTACTTACTACTATGGCTCTGCCTGTTGTTTTTAGCTGAGCAGGCCCGGATGACCACCAGCGCATTCGAGGGCTTCGTGGCCGATCCGGCCGGGTCAGCTATTTCGGGCACCATTATCGTGCTTACCCGCGTGCCCACCGGTACCCAGACCGATGCCAGCGGTAAGTTTCTGCTCAACAAGCTGCGCCCCATCGGTCCTTACGCCTTGCAGATGAGGTTTGTAGGCTACACTACCCAAACCCAGGCAGGGCTGTACCCGAACCTGGGCAAAGTGGCCCGCCAGACCTTTAGGCTGGTAGCCGCCGCTACGGCCTTGGGCGAAGTAACCGTGGTGGGCAACCAGAGCGACCCGTTTTCGGCCGACAAAAACGGGCAGGCCTTTTACCTGGGCCGCGAGGCCATCCAGAGCGTGCCCACGCTCAACCGCAGCCTCGGCAACCTCACGCCCTAGAGCAACAGAAACTCGTTTGGGGGACCAGCTACCGCTTGATGCGCGGAATACTCTGATTGACGTTACTTCCAGCCAGTTATTCGCACGGTCTGAAATGGGTTCACCTCACTTTCTCATACCCGGAAGCCCATGCGCTTGGGGCGCTGGCCGTCGAAGTAGTGCAGGGCCAGCTTGTAGCTGTCGAGTTTGAAGCCGCTGATGCTGCCCACGCAGTTGCGGCCCAGCAGGCTGCGCTGGCGAAACTCCTCGCGGGCATGCAGGTTGCTCAGGTGTACCTCCACCACGGGCGCCCCAATGGCGGCCACGGCGTCGGCCAGCGCCACGCTGGTATGGGTGAAGCCGCCGGCGTTGAGCACGATGCCGTGGTAGCTAAAGCCTACTTCGTGGAGCTTATCGAGGAGGACGCCCTCGTGGTTGCTCTGAAAATACTCCAGCTCGAACTGCGGAAAGGCCTCCACCAGCTCGGGCAGGTAGTCGTCGAACGAGCGGGTGCCATAGATGCCCGGCTCGCGCCGCCCCAGCAGGTTCAGGTTGGGGCCATTAAGGATAAGGATTTTCATGGGGTAGGGGAGTGGAAGCTTGGTTGAGGGGGGATTTGGGGAGCAATAGGATTATTCACTACTTGCGCCCTCGATTCAACAACCATTTCATTCGCTATCCAACATGAAAAAAGTTACGCTGCTACTCGCCCT
>NZ_NIRR01000033.1 GCF_002204745.1 Hymenobacter amundsenii | reverse complement strand
GCCTAGCCCTGACCATGCAGCAATTTCACTTCCTGGCCTTTGCGACACTCTTGCTGGCAAAAGGCGTTTTCCGAGCCACTAGTCCATAACAGGCTCTAGTATTACCCTCCATCCCGATCCTGCGGGCATAGCATCCCCGGTCAGCGAAGCTTCCTCACCAACGTATTCCGGCGGATAATCACCAAAACCAGCCTGTCGTTTCGCGCTTGCGAGGAATCTTGAGTACTGGTCCTGGGAGGACAGATCGTAGCAATACGCCGGTTTCCTGCTCTTGCTTTACTTTGCTACCGAACACTCCCTTTACAGCTATGCCAGCTACTTCCCCCGAACCCCAACTCCGCGCCGCCCTACTAGGCTTAGCCGTGGGCGACGCGCTGGGCGTGCCCGTTGAGTTCCAGAGCCGCGCCGCCCGCCGCCTCGATCCCGTGGTGACTATGCGCGCCTACGGTACTCACCACCAGCCTGCCGGCACCTGGTCCGACGATGCCTCCCTTACGTTTTGTCTGTCGCAGGCCCTGGCAGATGGATTCTCTGTGGGCATTGTGGCCGAATACAGCCGCCGCTGTTACTACGAAAACTTCTGGACGCCCCACGGCTCTGTGTTCGATATCGGTATTACAACCCGCGAGGCCCTAAGCCGGCTGCAGGCCGATGACGACCTCATCCTGGCTGGTGGCACCGACGAGTACAGCAACGGCAACGGGGCCCTGATGCGCATTCTGCCGCTGGCTTTCTATCAGCAAGATGCGCCGTTAGCGGAGCGGTTTCAACTCATCCGCGACGTATCGGCCATTACCCACGGCCACATTCGCTCGGCGGTGGCGTGCTTGCTGTACCTGGAAATGGCCCGCCACCTTCGGGCCGGCCAGTCGCCCGCCGAAGCCTACGCCGCCATGTGCCAACGGGCTCCGGCCCAACTCTACGAGCTGAATATTCCGGCCCCCGAAGTCGATAAATTCGAGCGCATCCTCAGCGGCCGCCTGCCTGACGTGGCCGTAACTGCCATCGACAGCGGCGGCTACGTGATGCACACGCTGGAAGCCGCCCTCTGGTGCCTGCTGCGCCACGAAACCTACGCCGAAACCGTGCTGGCCGCCGTCAACCTCGGCGACGATACCGATACCACCGGGGCCGTAACCGGCGGCCTGGCCGGGCTGCACTACGGCGAGGCCGCCATTCCGCCCGCATGGTTGGCTGTGCTGGCCCGCCGTGCCGATATCGAGGTCCTGAGCGCCGAGGCAGCTAGGGGAGAAGGGGTAAGCTGAAAACAAATAAACCATTAGGCCTCTGCTGAAATAGTATCGGCGCTCACCGGACCCGGGATAATGCCAACTTGGTTTTCCAATGGTTGGCCCCGAATTTACGCTGGTAAATAGTCAAAGCCCGCTCAAAAAATGGCGTTGCATGCTGTTTTTCTAGCTGAGCCAATTCCCCTTGCGCCAGGGCTAGGTCGCCGAAGAAGTCATGGTCAGGGAGTAAAGTAGCCTGGCCCAAGGCCTCTGCTTCCCGCAGGAGAGGTTGCGCCCGCCTAGGCTGCCGTTGGCGGATACGCAGTTGCCCGTAGTTGAGGTAAACGGCGGCCGTGACCGGATGCGGCCCCGGAAAAAGCTGGCGGTACAACCGCAGTGAACCCGCAAAAAGCGAATCGGCTTCATTAAGCCTGTTTTCCGCCAGTGCCACCAGCCCCAGCCCGTTCAAAGCCTGCGCGTAGTTCGCGCCATGCCGGTCGTAGGTTTGGTTGATGCGCTGTGCCTTCTGGTAATAGGAGCGGGCCGCCCCATAGTTGCCGGACGCGCACTCGACCCGCGCGGCAGCCAGCAATAATGGAGTTTGGCTGAGGGTAGCCACCGGCGTGAGGGATATGCGGGCCGCGTAGGCGCGAGCCGCCGGCAAGTTATCCAGCGTAACATGCAGCGTAGCGAGCTGGGCGTACAAGCCTGGAAAAGGCCGCTCGGCGGTAGCGGGCTGCTTCTCAAAAAAGCGTAGTGCCTGGGCATAATAGTCGGACGCCGGTTCGTAATGTCCTTGGGCCTCCTTGATGGCTCCCCGCAAAATCAGGCACTGATAGTAGTGGCTGGCTGCAGCGTTGCCCTGGGCCTTAAGTCGAGCTTGCAGGCTGGCGGCCAGGGTATCGGCGGCTGGGTAGCGGGCCTGCGCCAGATAGGTATAGGCTAGGAAGCTTTCTGCTATAAATAGTTTTTCCGGCGCGTCAGTTTCAGCCTTCTGATAGTAACGCCGGGCGCGCTGGAGTTGTTGAGCAGCGGCCGAATAGCGGTTCTGCTTAAAGCGACAGATGCCTTCGTAGAGCAGGGCGCGGTAGTAGTGGCTGGTATCGGCGGTCGGAATTCGCAGGGTATGCAGTTGAGCCAGTGCCGTCGTCACGCTGTCCTGCCGCATGTAGTTCAGCACCATGGCCAGCGCGTGCGAGGTGCGTCGAACCCGGCCCCGTTGCGTGGTATCGGTGCTCAGCAACTGATTCGCCTGCCGGTATAAGGAGGTGGAGAGGGGATAGTTCTGCTGCCGGCTCTGCGACCAGCCCAGGTTGCCCACCAGTAGGGCGAGTTCGGTCGTTGAGTCGGGCCACACCCGCCGGTGAGTTTGCGCGGCCCGTAGAAAGTACGCGTCGCTTTGGGTGAACTGCTGAAGATAATTGTAGCAATAGGCGATGTTGTTTAGTCCCCAAACCTGTTTTCCGCGCCAGAAAATGGTGTCTTGGGCGTACAGCAGCAGTTGCCGGTTGGCGCGGTTGGCCAAGCGGTAGGAGCGGAGGGCCTGGGCGTAGTGTTGCCGTGCGTACTGCTGGTCGGCCGTGCAGGTATAGGCATCGAAAAGCAACTCGTAGATGCCGCTGATTTTCTCCTGTTGTGCGGCCGAAGAGTCGTTGCCCAGCCACTGCTGCCCCGCCTGCCGGGCTTGCCAGGCAAATTTGATGGCGCTAGCGCAGTCCTGCCGGGCGTATGCCTCCCGGTACCGGGCCCCGAATCCGTGCATCCGCAGGTTGGCGGTACGGGCCGGCTGGCCATGGTTGAGCAGCAGCAGCGTGTGCCGGTAAGGACTGAATGTGACGGGCAGGTAGGCAAAGCCGGCACTGATACCAAACACCGCAATGGCTCGTAGCAGCAGCGGCCACAGAGCCGGCCAGCTCGGGTGGCGGAACCGCATCAGAGCTATCAGCGCAACTATTACCAGCCCGCTGCCAATGGGCAACAACGAGTGAACAGAAGCGAGGCGCAATTGGATAGCTGGTGGGAGTACCAGCAGCGAAACGGCCAGCCCCACTCCGCTCAGCACGCGAACCGGTGCCGATAAGGGAGCCGACTGAAAAAGCCAATAGCCGCCCGCCAGATACGACCCAATCAACAGGTACAACAGCAAAAAAAGGCCGAATTGTACGTCTGCGCCCGGGAAACACTGCCAAACAACAGTCCCAAAGAGTAAACCTAATAGTCCTTTTTCGTAGCGCCCCATTACCAAAGTCCGCGGCATCGGCAATGGTGCCGGGCCGCTAAGCAGGCCGAACCTACGCAGGGCGGGCTGAAAAAGCAAAAGGCCCTTCAGCATCTGCTGAAGGGCCTTTGCGGTCCGGACGGGACTCGAACCCGCGACCTCCGCCGTGACAGGGCGGCATTCTAACCAACTGAACTACCGAACCGGATATCAAACCTGGGCGGGCCGGGTGGCCTTTCCGTTTTGATGATGCAAATATAGCGGGTTGGATCTGACTCTGGCAAGTCCGGCGCCAGAAAAAACTGCCGTAACAGGCTGTAAGCGCCTTTTTGGGCGAGATATAGCTCTGTCAGTAAATAGAATAGCTTCAAAAAATAATTGAAAAATAATTGTGATTCCCCCACGCTGGCGGCTCAATACCTAGCAAATCCGGTGCTGAGGGCGCGCCGCAGCTTCAGCTGGCTCAGGCATGAATAAGGGCAAAAAATGTAGCTCGGGGGAATGGGGTAAATTGAAAAAGCAAAAGGCCCTTCAGCGTTTGCTGAAGGGCCTTTGCGGTCCGGACGGGACTCGAACCCGCGACCTCCGCCGTGACAGGGCGGCATTCTAACCAACTGAACTACCGAACCAGGTCGTTCTACTTCGCTGCTCAGGGAGTGTTGAAGTGGTGCAAAAGTAGGGTGCCGGACTGAGGTGCGCAAGCGGGCCCCCTAAAATACTTCCAAAAACGAGTTAAAAACTTTGTGGGAGCCTGTTTATCAGTTACAAAGTTTTTCCGGGAAATTGGTTGGGTGGGGCGGTGGGTCGAATCGGCGCGGGCCCTTACCTTTGCTTTCTTCGCTTTCCCCCCTTGTACCTTCAAAACCCGCCTCCGCCGTGGCCATGCTCCTCGATTTTGAACAACCTATTGCCGCTCTCGAAGGCAAGCTCCGCGAAATGCAACAACTGGCCCTCGACAGCCAGGTAGACGTATCGGACGCGGTAGTGGCGCTCGAAGCCAAAATCAACGCTCTCAAGCAGGAAACGTACGCCAACCTTACCCGTTGGCAGCGCGTGCAGCTCTCGCGCCACCCCGACCGCCCCTACACCTTCGACTATATTCTGGGCATGACCCAGAAGTTTGTGGAGTTGCATGGCGACCGGACGGTGCGCGATGATAAGGCCATGGTGGGCGGTTTTGCCGAAATCGATGGCCGGACCGTGATGCTCATCGGCCAGCAGAAGGGGCGCAACACCAAGCAGCGGCAGTTCCGCAACTTCGGTATGCCGAATCCCGAGGGCTACCGCAAGGCCCTGCGCCTGATGAAACTGGCCGAGAAGTTCGGCAAGCCCATCATCACGCTCATCGATACGCCCGGCGCGTTTCCGGGCCTGGAGGCCGAGGAGCGGGGGCAGGGCGAGGCCATTGCCCGCAACCTCAAGGAGATGTTCCTGCTCAAGGTGCCCGTCATCTGCATCATTATCGGCGAGGGTGCTTCGGGCGGGGCCCTGGGCATTGCCATCGGCGACCGGGTGCTGATGCTGGAAAACACCTGGTACTCCGTGATTTCACCCGAGTCGTGCAGCAGTATCCTCTGGCGCAGCTGGGATTTCAAGGAGCAGGCCGCCGAAGCCCTCAAGCTCACGGCCACCGACATGCTGGGCAACAAACTCGTCGACGGCATCGTGGCCGAGCCCCTCGGCGGCGCCCACACCGACGTGCCCACCATGATTGAAACCCTGAAAAGCACCATCCTCCAAACCCTCGACGAGCTCGAAGCGCTTTCGCCCGCCGAGCGCATCAGCCAGCGCATCGACAAGTTCGCCGACATGGGCGTGGTACTGGAGTAAATGTTTGAGCGGTTAGCTTGTGGCTGTTAGCTGGTAGCTACCGCCAGATGGAAAGCTAACTGTTAACCGCCACTAGCTAACCGCTTAAAAACATGAAAATTCATACGCTCGATACCGGTTTGTTCAAGCTTGATGGCGGGGCCATGTTTGGGGTGGTGCCCAAGAGTATCTGGCAGAAGCTCAACCCCGCCGACGAGCACAATATGTGCACCTGGGCCTTGCGCTGCCTGCTGGTGGAGGACGCCGGCCGGCTGATGCTGGTCGATACCGGTATCGGCGACAAGCAGGACGACAAGTTCCGGGCCCACTTCTATTTGCACGGCGACGATACGCTGGAAAAATCGTTGCGCCGCCTAGGCTACACCGCCGCCGATATCACGGATGTATTGCTGACCCACCTGCACTTCGACCACTGCGGCGGGGCCGTGGAACGCACTGCGGCCGGTAAGCTGCAGCCGGCCTTCGCCAACGCCACCTACTGGAGCAATGAGGCCCACTGGAACTGGGCTACCGCGCCCAACCCCCGCGAGAAGGCCAGCTTTCTGAAAGAAAACATTTTGCCCATCCAGGAAAGTGGTCAGCTCCGCTTCATCGACCCGCAGGGGGGAATACCGAAGGCGTTACCCGCCCTCCAGAACCTGCTGTTCGTGGACGGGCACACCGAGAAAATGATGCTGCCGCAGTTCCGCTACCAGGGCCGCACGCTGGTGTTTGCCGCCGACCTGCTGCCCAGCGCCCACCACGTAGGCCTGCCCTACGTGATGAGCTACGACGTGCGCCCGCTGGTGACGATGGACGAAAAAGCCCGTATTCTCCAGCAGGCCGCCGACGAGAACTGGGTGCTGATCCTCGAACACGACCACCAGACCGAGTGCATTACAGTCGAGCAAACCGAGCGCGGCATCAAAGTAGCCGAGCGGTTCCGCTTGGCGGAGTTGTAGAGGAGAAGTGAGTACAGAGAGGTGAGAAGTGAGGTGAACGTCATTTTAATTCGTGGGAAGAATCCCACTTGTTGATGTTAGGTTACCGCTGTAATGACTCCAAGCAAGGCTTTTTTTGCTGCTCATGATGACGTTCATATCACTTCTTTGTACTCCCCTCTCACTTCTAAAAAAATGTTAGGACTGGCATTTTCCGGGGGTGGGGCACGGGGCATTGCCCATTTGGGTGTGCTAGCGGCGCTCGATGAGTTGGAACTGCCGGTGGTGCGGCTGGCGGGGGTGTCGTCGGGGGCTATTGCGGCCACGTTTTACGCCGCCGGGGTGCCGCCCCGCGAAATTATGCGCCTGTTGCAAGGCGTGAGCATCCCGCGCCTGACGCGGGTGGCGCTGAGCCGCTACGGCCTGCTGCACATGGATGCCGTGGGGCGGCTGTTTGAGCAGCATTTGGGGGTAGGGGCCACGTTCGAGCAGCTGCGGTTGCCGCTGACGCTGGTGGCTACCGATATTGAGGCGGGCGAGTCAGTGCGGTTTTCCAGCGGGCTGCTGGTGCCGCCGCTGCTGGCATCGTCGGCGGTACCCATTCTGTACCGGCCGGTGGTATATAAGGGGCGGCAGCTAGTGGATGGTGGCCTGCTAAATAACCTGCCCGTGGAGGCGCTGCTCGAAGCCGAGCACCCCGGCCTGCGGGTGGTGGGCGTGCACTGCAACCCGCCCAACGCGGCGGCCCAGGTTAATAACATCCGCGGCCTAGTGGAGCGCACGCTTAACCTGGCCATTGCCGGCAACACGGTGCTCAGCAAGCAGCGCTGCCACCTGCTGCTGGAGCCGCCCGCGCTGGGGCAGTACCGCACCATGAGCTTCCGCCAGGCCCCCGAAATCTTCGACATCGGGTACCGCTACACCTTGGCGCAGGCCGCGCAGCTGCGGGCGCTGCTGAAAAACGAGCTGCCCGACCCCCGCTGAGCGCAGTTGGCCCCAGACCGATGGGCGACTCCACAGTAGTGCCAGCGGCTGGTACTCCGCGAGTAGGTGGCCGATTATTTAGGACGGCGAGCCGACGCTTCCGCCGCAAATTATCTAGCTTTAAGGCCCGGTAACCCCTTTTCGGAGCCGGGCCTCCTCGTCTCCACCCATTCCCACTCATGGCGCGTCGCACCTCTACTTTCTGGTATCTGTTTTCGAAATTCTGGTTCTGGATGACTGGCTGGCGGCTGGGGCCGGTGGTGCCGCCCGATATCAAAAAGAGCGTCATGATTGCCGCCCCGCACACCAGCAACTGGGATTTCATGTATGCCCGGGCGGCCTTTTTTCTGATGGACGTGGACCTGAAGGTTACCATCAAGAAGAGTTGGACCACGATTCCGGTGCTCGGGCCGCTGGTGCGCAGCCTGGGCGGGCTGGGCGTCGACCGTAGCCGCAACAACAGCCTCGTCGACGCGATGGTAGGACTGTTTAAGGAGCGCGACGAACTGGTGATTATGATTACTCCTGAGGGCACCCGCGGCTACCAGCCCAAGTGGCGCAAGGGTTTCTACCATACGGCCATGGCCGCCGGCGTGCCCATTCTGCTCGGCTACCTCGACTACAAGAACAAGGAAGCCGGCGTGGGCCCGGCCTTCTGGCCCACCGGCGACTACGAAAAGGACCTGGAGGAAATCAAGGACTTCTATCGTACCAAAACCGGCCGGTTCCCCGAAAAAGGCGTACGTTAGACCAATAGGCCGGCTCATTCCCAGCCGGGAAAGCGGTTCCGCTTTATTGTTTACTGCTGATGGAAGATTTCAAAAGTATTATCTGGGTGCTGCTGGCCGTCGGGGTATTCATCTGGCAGATGGTGCAGAAAATCAAAAGCCAAGCCGAGGCCGCCGAACAGAAGGAGCAGCGGCGCACGGCGCGGCAGGACTTCGGTACGGCCAAACCCACCCCGAAACCGGTGCCCCCAGTGCCTAGCTCGTCGTTTGAAGAGCTGCTGGCCCAGATGCAGCGCCAGAACCGCGCGGAGGAAAGCCTGCCGGAGCCCGCCCCGGAGCCCGTTGCCGAAACGCGGCCGGCCTCGGTAGAACCGATGGGCCGCTATGCTCGCAGCCAGGAAAAAATTGAGGTCGAAATCCATTCCCTGGAGTTGCCTACCCCCGAGGCCCGCTCCCTGGAAGCCCCTAAGCGGGCCGCGCGCCGGGCCGATACCATGCCCCGCACCAGCACCCAGCATGGCCAGGAAGATTACTGGAGCCAGCCCAAACCGGCCACGCCCGAGCAAACCCGCCGCACCGTCAACGACCTGCTCCGCAACCCGGCCGACATCCGCGCCGCCTTCGTGCTAAGCGAGATTTTACAGCGGCGGTTCTAAACAAACCCTCAGCAATTCAACAAAATCAAAGAGCGAAAGCCCTTCGACATTCCCTGTAAGGGCAGTCGAAGGGCTTTTTGCTGGGAACCTGTTTTACCTGACTTGGCTTGTTATTAATCCTGCGTCAGGGCGTACGTGACCAGGTTGGCGCCCATTTTCAGGGCTGCTTCGTGGGTGGCGGGGGTGTCTTCGGGGTAGGTGCCCATGTCTTCCCAGCCGTTGCCCAGGTCGCATTCGAAGCTATAAAAGCACACCAGCCGGCCCTTGTAGAGCAGGCCGAAGCCCTGGGGCCGCTTGCCGTCGTGCTCATGGATTTTGGGCAGGCCCCGCGGGAACTGGAATTTCTGGTGGTAAATGGGATGGGTGAAGGGCAACTCCACAAATTCGAGCTCCGGAAACACCTTCTTCATCTCGGGCCGGATAAACTTGTCGAGGCCGTAGTTATCGTCGATGTGCAGGAAACCGCCGCCCATCAGGTAGCGGCGCAGGTTGCGGGCGTCGGTGTCGGAGAACGTGACGTTGCCGTGGCCGGTCATGTGCACGAAGGGGTAGCTGAGCAGTTCGGGCGAATCGAGCTCCACGGTGGCCTCGTTGGGGGCGATGTTGGTGCTCAGCGTCTGGTTGCAGAAGCGAATGAGGTTGGGCAGGCTGGTCTTGTTGGCGTACCAGTCGCCGCCGCCGCCGTAGTGCAGCTTGGCAATGCGGAAGCTAGGGGCCGCTATTGGCGCGGCCGCCGTGAGGGAGAATAATAGGAGCAGGGCAAGAACGAATATTTTGGGCATCAAGGCAGCAGCTTGGGCAAGTGGTATTTACCTATAATTACGCATCGGCCAGGAAAGTTCGGCTTCTGCCGCAAGGTAAGCACTACCCCCGGCCCGCCCGCTATTTACTATACCAACTATGCCCCCGGTTCCCCTCGCGCTCGACCTGGCCTTCATTCTGATTAACGCCCTGACGCTCGGCCTGCTGTTGTGGGCCGGGGCCCGCAGCCGGTTGCTGCTGGCGGTGCTGCTGCTGTGGCTGCTGGGTCAGGCATTGCTGGCCGGCAGCGGCTTCTATACCGTCACCAACACCCTGCCGCCCCGGTTTGCGCTGGTGGTTGGACCGCCGCTGCTGGTGCTGGCGGGGCTGCTGGCCATGGCCCGGGGCCGCTGCTTCCTCGACGCCCTGCGTCCCGACCGCCTGATGCTGTTGCACGTGGTGCGGGTACCCGTTGAGCTGGTACTGTTCGGGCTTTACCACCATCAGGCGGTGCCCCGGCTCATGACTTTCGAGGGCCGTAACTGGGATATTCTGATGGGCCTCACGGCGCCGCTGGTGTATTATCTGGCTTATCGCCGCCAGGCGCTGGGGCGGGGTGGGCTGCTCATCTGGCATGCGGTGGGGCTGGGGTTGCTGGGCAACATCGTGCGGCTGGGGTTGCTGTCCGCGCCGGGGCCGTTCCAGCAGTTCTCCTTTGAGCAGCCCAACGTGGCGCTGGCGCACTTTCCCTACCTGTGGCTGCCCGCTTTCGTGGTGCCCGTTGTGCTGCTGGCGCACTTGGCGGCGCTACGGCAACTTTGGCAGAATAAAGACTATTTATTTTAGTAAATATTAGCTGCTTTTTACACGTTTCTACAATTTTACCGGCTATATTCAATCCTGTTCAATCATTATTACTAGTATGGATAGTAGGCTGATGGCACTGATAGCCCATTATGAAGCAGAGCGGCATGATCTGCAAAAGCAATTAGATGGCTTTCTGGCGGAGCAGGAGTATCAAATGGCCCACAAAATTGCTCAAGGGCTGAAGTTAGCAGACACCCAACTTCGAAACTTATCGGGCCTCACTGACCGACTTTACGACGAGAAGCAGCATTGCCGCTCTCTGATCCAACATCTCAAAGCTGTGGCCATAGCAGATGAGGACGATTTGGGCGCAGCTTTTTATGAGGAAGCAATAGCCGACCAAGAGGCCAGGTTACAGCTTCTGGAAAGCCAGCGAGCGGAAAGACCCATCCAGCGAACTACTGTTCTGCGCGATACGCTGCTTAAGCTGCTGCTACGACAAATTCCGGCGTTCAGCGTGGTGTTTTGCCAGGAGCCCCTGCTGCGCTGTTGTGTGCGAGTCAGTCGCCGAACGGTTGAGTTGAGCCTGCCGCAGGTGCGACAACTGCGCCAGAACGGTGCGTTGGTAAAAAAGCAGCGCGCGCAATTACGCGCTTTGGGTTTCAGCTACAGCGACGCAGAAGACGAGTTTTTACTGCAACTACCCTTTATTGTCGGCAACGATGCTGACGCCGTGCTCTATGTATTTATGAGGCTGGCTTTTGAGGTGTTCTACTTTAAGCACGAGGACGACCCAATCGAAATTCGCTACTACGAAGACTGAGCTTGCGACCTACATAGCGGCGCCTGGATGGGCATCCGTTCTACCAGAATTGGCCGCCGAGGTCTGGTCGGTATCAGCGTCAAATTTCCTTTCTTGCCAACCAAATTTATAGTAGCTACCGACGATGATAACGGGCAAGGAGTTAATTGACAGAGGGCTGAAGCCCGGAAAGTGGTTCAAAGACGCGCTGGAGCACATCAACACACACAACCTGGAAGGGGCGGCGCTGGAGGACTACCTCGACGCGATAAAGCCCGCGCCGACAATTCCGCTGCTGGCGCAGCCCGTATCGTTCCACGAGAATATCCGCGCCGATACGCCGGTCGAGCAAGCCAATATCGACTACGTCCGGCAGTCGATGCAGCTGCTGATGCGCACGCCGACGGTGGTGGCGGGGGCCATTATGCCCGATGCCTGTCCGGCCGGACCGCTGGGGACCATCCCGGTCGGAGGCATCGTGGTAGCCCGCAACGCCATTCACCCCGGCATGCACAGCGCCGATATCTGCTGCTCAGTGATGCTGACCAACCTGGGCCAGGTAGATCCCAAGCGAGTGCTCGACGTGGCCCAGCAGCTCACCCACTTCGGTCCCGGCGGACGCCCGCCCGAGCAGCAGTTCGCGCTGCCCGCCGACATAGAGGCGGAATTCCGCGACAACCCGTTTCTGAACTCCCGGCGCAGCCTGAACTCCGCCCATGAACAGCTCGGCACCCAGGGCGACGGCAACCACTTCCTGTACGTGGGGGTTTCGCGCAACACCGGCGACACCATGCTCGTGACGCACCACGGCTCGCGGGGGCCGGGGGCAATGCTCTATAAGCAGGGCATGAAGGTGGCCGAACGGTTCCGCCAAGCTATTTCGCCCGAAACCGACCCTCACAACGCCTGGATTCCCAGCGAGTCGGAAGAAGGCCAGCAGTACTGGGCTGCGCTGCAAACCATTCGGAAGTGGACCAAGCAAAACCACCTGTGCCTGCACGAAGCCATTGCCGGGCAGTTGGAAGCAGTGGTGCAGCAGCGGTACTGGAACGAGCACAACTTCGTGTTCCGCGACGGCGACCTGTACTACCACGCTAAAGGGGCCACCCCGCTGGACCCCAAGTTCATGCCCGATATTACCGGGCCGCGCATCATTCCGCTCAACATGGCCGAGCCCATTCTTATTGTGGAAGGCACCACGACCGAAACCAACCTGGGTTTCGCGCCCCACGGGGCCGGCCGGAACCTGAGCCGGACCCGCCACAAGTTCAGCAAGGTGGGCCAAACCAAAGAGGCGCTCTTCGCGGAAGAAACCCGCGGTATCGATGCCCGCTTCTTCTTCAACCAGATTGATATTTCCGAGCTGCCCAGCGCCTACAAGAACGCCGACGACGTGCAGCGGCAGATCGTGGACTTCGACCTCGCAACCGTTATCGACGAAATCCGGCCCTACGGCTGTATTATGGCCGGCGACTGGGAGCAGGATGCGCCCTGGCGGAAGAAGAAGCTGGCCAAGGAAGCCGCCCGGCTCGCTGCCGAAGATGGGCAGGCCGACACCTCGGCGCTGGCGGAAGGCTAACGCCCGCCCAGCTCCCGCGCCACGTGCACCGTGTGCACGGCGGCCAGCGCCGCCGTTTCGGTGCGCAGGCGCGAACTGCCCAGCGTCACGGGCCGGATACCCAGGGTGAAGGCCGCCCCAATTTCATCGGGCGTGAAATCTCCCTCCGGCCCAATCAGCACGCAGCAACCGGCCTCAGCGTCCACCACCTGTGCCAGCGCTGTGCGCTCACCTTCTTCCAGGTGAGCGATGAAAGTGGTTTCGGGGACAACGCCCGTCACAAATGCCTTAAAATCCTGCATCTCGTCCATCTGCGGCAGCCAAGCCTGACTCGACTGCTTGAGGGCGCTGACGGCAATTTTCTCCAGACGCTCCAGCTTCAAGTCGCGGCGCTCGGAGCGGGCGCAGCGCAGGAACGTAATCCTATCCACCCCGATTTCAACAGCCTTCTCGACTAGCCACTCCATGCGGTCAAGATTTTTGGTGGGAGCTACGGCCAGATGGATGGGGGCGGGGCGGGGCGGTACTTGCTCATGCTGCGTGATCCGCAGTTGGCAGCGCTTGGGGTGGGCCTCCGTTACTTCGGCCTCAAATACGCCGCCGCGCCCATTCACCAGCACTACCGCGTCGCCAGCGCTCAAGCGCAGCACCCGCACGGCGTGCTTGCTTTCGTCTTCGGGCAGGGTATGGGTGCTGGTTTCGGCCGTGAGGTCGGGGGCAAAAAAAGTATGGGGCATGGCGCAAAGGTAGGCGGAAACCGAGCGGTGCGAAAGTGGCCCCGCAGGCGGCATCGTAAGCTCGGCATAACGCCTGGCCGGCTCTGCCCGTAAGAAAGAGGACATTCATCTTACGGGCCCGCGGGCCCTGTTACTCTTGTACTCTTATGAAAACCAAGCTCAAAAAACTTTCCGAACAGACTATTGTCATTACCGGCGCTTCGTCGGGCATCGGCCTGGTAACGGCCCGCCAAGCCGCCAAAGCCGGGGCCAAGCTCGTGCTGGCCGCCCGCAGCGAAAATGCCCTGCGCCAGCTCACCCAAGAACTCAGCAACCAGGGTTGCGAAGCCATCTACGTAGTGGCCGACGTCAGCAAGCAGGACGATGTGAAGCGCATCGCCCAGGAAGCTAAAAAGAAGTTCGGCAGCTTCGATACGTGGGTCAACAACGCCGGCGTGTCGATGTACGGCCAGGTGGTCGACGAATCGATTGACGATATGCGCCAGCTGTTCGAAACCAACTTCTGGGGCGTCGTCTATGGCTCGCTCGAAGCCACCCAGCACCTCAAGCACCGCGGCGGGGCCCTCATCAACGTGGGCAGCGTGCTCTCCGACGTGACGGCCATCCTGCAAACGATGTACAGCGCCAGCAAGCACGCCGTGAAAGGCTTCACCGACGGCCTGCGCACCGAGTTGGAGATGGTGGAAGCCCCCGTTTCGGTCACCCTGATCCAGCCGGCCGCCATCGATACGCCCTACCCGCTGCACGCCAAGAACTACCTGGACAAGGTGCCCCAGCATGCGCCACCCGCATACGCCCCCGAAACGGTAGCCAATGCCATTCTCAAGTGTGCCACCCAGCCCGAACGCAACGTGTTGGTGGGCGGGGCCGGCAAACTGTTCAAAGGCATGGAGCAGTGGACACCCGCGTTGCTCGACAAGTTCATGGAGAAGGCTTTCGCGCCCATGTCGAAGTCCGATGAAGACGACCACCGTAACAAGAAAAGCGGCCTCTACGAAGGCGCCGGCGAACTGAAGGAGCGCGGCAACTACCCCGGCCGCACCCGCGAGGTAAGCACCTACACTAAAGCCAAGCTCAATCCCGGCACCACTGCCGCCATCGTGGCCGGCGCTGGTTTGGCGGTAGCCGCCGTCGTAACGGGCCTCAACAAGGCCAAATCGACCAGTAAAAACGGCGTGGAAGACACTGGGAAAGGCGCCAACGGTGCCGGCCGCGACCCCCGCGCCGGCTCGGCCAAGGCCACGTCCGAAACAGCTGCCACCAGCAAAGCAACTGGCTCCGGCAACCAGCCAGCCGCGGCCGCTGCCACTTCCGGCCAGAAGAACGGGCCAACAACTGGCGCCGCGCCCAAAAAGGCTACTGGTAATCAGGGAAACGGCAAAAAATAAGCACCACAATACGCTGCTATAAAGCAACGCCCGTCTGGCAATTGCCGGACGGGTCGTTGGGGCTTTATAGCAGCGTGAAAGACTGCTCGCCGGTGGCAGAAGGGTTACCCGAAGATGCCGTTCAGCAGGCCCGCCAGGCGTACGCCCGCATCCTCGATGCGCTGGCGCATGAGCACGGCGTGGGCGGGAAAGTAATTATAGTTGACGTCGGTGCCGTCGGGGGCTTCGCGGTAGATCTGGTCGGCGGCCTGGTACGATTCCCAGAGCCACTCGGCGGGCGGCGTGGCCTGGAGGCGGCGCACTTCAGGCCGGCGCACCGCACAGTCGTACTGGCGGGCCATTTCGGTGTAGCTCAGGCCCTGGTACTCGATCAGGCCGCTATCCCAAAGGCTGTGCAGGTTAGTGTCGCGGCCCCGGTACTTGAGTTTCACGTCGTTGCCGCCCTTGTCTTCGGCGTGGCCCGCATGCAGGGGCTGGTGGATGTCGCCCACGATGTGCACCACATACTTGAGGGCTTCGAGGCGCTGGGCCTGGGGCTTGCTCTTGTCGGCCAGCACGGCCAGCTGGGTTTGCAGGGCGTTGTAGGCGTTCGGACCGGTCTGGGCCGCAAGGGCACCAAGGTACTGCTCGTGGTTGAGGCCACTGGCCGTGTTTACATAGTGCCACGGGGCCGATTCCTTGCCCTCGGGGTAGTAGCGAACTTCGTCGGGCCAGGTGCTGACCAAGGCCAGGCTCTCGGTGCCCAGCAGTTGCTGCACCCGCTCGCGGGCCTGGCGGGTAAGGTGGTGCTCGGCAATTTTACCAATGGCCCGGTGGCCATCGACGCCCCAGGCCCACAGGCTGAGCGGCGACAAAAGCAAAAACAGAAGCGGAAGCAGGCGTTGGCGCATGTAGGAGAGTGGAGAAGTCGGATGAAGACGTAAAATTAGGGGAAGAAACGGCAGGTAAAGGCAACAATGCCTGCAACCTCCTTTAAAATCGAAAAAACACCCCGCCGGTACAAAACCAGCGGGGTGTTTTCAGGTGATAAGGCTAAAGCACCTGCGCTTATGCGCCGGCGGCCACTTCGGCTTTGGGAGCACCGGCCAGAATTTCTTCGTTGGCGTACTCGGCGTACTTGCCGAAGTTCTTCACGAACTTCTCGGCCAGCGAATTGGCCGTGCGGTCGTACTCCTCGGGGTTGCTCCAGGTGTTGCGCGGGTCCAGGATTTCGGTGGGCACGCCGGGTACGCTGGCGGGTACCTCTACCCCAAAAATGGGGTGCTTGGTGAACTCCACGTCGGTCAGCTCGCCGTTGAGGGCAGCCGTAATCATGGCCCGGGTGTAGGGCAGCTTCATGCGCGAACCCGTGCCGTAGGAACCACCCGTCCAGCCCGTGTTGATGAGCCACACGTTCACGTCGGGGTTCTCGTCCATCTTCTGGCCCAGCATCTCGGCGTACTTGGTGGGGTGCAGGGGCAGGAACACGGCGCCGAAGCAGGCCGAGAATGTGGTTTGGGGCTCGGTAACGCCCATTTCGGTGCCTGCAACCTTGGCCGTGTAACCCGACATAAAGTGGTACATGGCGTGGCTCTTATCGAGCTTGCTGATGGGGGGCAACACCCCGAAGGCATCGGCCGTCAGGAAGAAGATGTTCTTGGGCGCGTCGGCCACCGAAGGTTCGATGGCGTTGTCGATGTAGTTGATCGGGTAGGCCGTGCGGGTGTTCTCGGTTACCGAGTTGTTGGCGTAGTCCACCGTGTGGGTGCCCTCAATAAAGCGCGTGTTCTCCACAATGGAGCCGAAGCGGATGGCATCCCAGATTTGGGGCTCCTTCTCGCGGCTCAGATCGATAACCTTGGCGTAGCAGCCGCCCTCAAAGTTGAAAATGCCGGCATCGGGCGTCCAGCCGTGCTCGTCGTCGCCGATCAGGCCGCGGTTGGGGTCGGCCGAAAGTGTTGTTTTGCCCGTGCCCGAAAGGCCGAAGAATACGGCCGTGTCGCCGTCGGCGCCCACGTTGGCCGAGCAGTGCATGCTCAGGGTGTTGTGCTGGTGGGGGAGCAGGTAGTTGAGGACGCCGAAAATACCCTTCTTCATCTCGCCGGCGTAGCCGGTGCCGCCAATCAGAATCATCTTCTTGGTGAAGTTGAGGATGGCGAAGTTCTTCTGGCGGGTACCGTCCACGGCCGGGTCGGCCTCAAAGCCAGGGGCGCAGATGATGCTGAAATCGGGCGTCCAGCTGGTGTCGGCACCCTCGGCGGGGCGCAGGAACATGTTGTAGCAGAACAAGTTGTGCCAGGCCAACTCGTTTACCACGCGCAGCTTCAGCTCGTAGTCGGGGTTGGCCCCGGCGTAGGCGTCGCGCACGTATATTTCCTTGTCTTCCAGGTACTTCACCATTTTGGCGTGCAACTGGTCGAACTTGTCGGCCTCGAAGGGAATGTTGATGTCGCCCCACCACACGCTGTCGGCGGTGTTGGCGTCTTTCACCACGAAGCGGTCTTTGGGCGAGCGGCCGGTAAAGACGCCGGTATCGGCCATCAGGGCCCCATTGTCGGTGAGGGTGCTTCGTTGCGGCGAAGGGCTTCCTCCACGAGGGCGGCAGGCGAAAGGTTGAGGTGAACCTGGGCAGCGCGGGAAATGCCGAGGGGGGCGAGGCGAGCGTTGGCGGCAGAATCTAGCATAAATGGCCGAAAACGGGTGGGGGTTTGGGTGGGAAATACGAGGGAATCTGGATGCAAAAATAGCGAAAAAGCTGACGAAAACCGGTAATTGACAAAATTATAGCGAAAATTCGCTATAGATTCACCGCTAACGACTTTTGAAATTGACTCCTAAGAACGGGTTTCGGGCAGATTGCGAATCTTTTGTAGTTTTACCAACCCTCGTCGGTTGCAGCCGCCGCAATTCCCTGTTCCATCCTTTAATCACCTTTCATGCACTCACCCTCCGCTGCCCAGCAGCCCGTGTCAACCTCGTCGTCGCACCCCAAGGGGCTATACGTCCTCTTCGCCACCGAAATGTGGGAGCGGTTCAGCTACTACGGCATGCGGGCCCTGCTCATTCTGTACATGACGCAGGCACTGGTGTTCGACAAGGAGTATTCCTCCCTTATCTACGGTAACTATACGAGCCTGGTGTACCTCACGCCGCTGCTCGGCGGCTACGTAGCCGACCGCTACTGGGGCAACCGCCGCTCGATTCTGGTGGGTGGCCTGATGATGGCCCTGGGGCAGTTTGCCCTGTTTTTCTCGGCCTCCATGTACACGGCCGGGCAGGCTACTGCGCCGCAAACGCAACTGCTGCTGTTCATGCTGGGCCTGGGCCTGCTGATTTTTGGTAACGGCTTTTTCAAGCCCAACATCTCCTCGATGGTAGGCTCGCTCTACCCCGTCGGCGACAACCGCATCGACTCGGCCTACACCATTTTCTACATGGGCATCAATTTGGGCGCGTTTTTCTCGCCCCTGGTGTGCGGTACGTTGGGCAACACCGGCAACCCCGAAGACTTCAAGTGGGGCTTCCTGGCCGCCGGCATCGGTATGCTGATCGGCTCGCTCACCTTCGAGCTGTTCAAGAATAAGTACGTCATCACGGCCACCGGCGAAGCCCTTGGCGCCAAGCCCGAGCAGGCCGTGGCCCACTCGCCCGTCGTGCCAGTAGGCACCGATGCCCCGGTGCGGGCCGAAACCATTGATCAGCCGGCCGGCAAAAGCTTCGCCAGCAAGCTGCCCATGCTCATCGGCCTGTTCGTGGTCGTGTACGCGCTTATTGCCTGGCTCATGAGCTACGACTGGGTGGGCGCGTTCGTGTTCGCGGCCATGATCGTGACGCCGGTAGCCGTATTGGCCGACAATTCCATCACGCCCCGCGAGCGGCAGAAAATTTACGTGATTCTGATTCTGAGCTTCTTCGTAATTTTCTTCTGGGGCGCTTTCGAGCAGGCCGGCGCTTCGCTGACCTTCTTCGCCGACGAGCAGACCGACCGGCAACTGGGCTCCTACACCGTGCCGGCCTCCTACTTCCAGTCGGCTAACGCCTTGTTCATCATCCTGTTCGCCCCAGTATTCGCCCTGATCTGGACGCTGATGGGCAAGCGCGGCATCGAGCCTTCGTCGCCGCTCAAAATGTCTATCGGACTCATGTTCCTGGCCATCGGCTACCTCATCATCGCCTTCGGCGTGAAAGGCGTCGATGCCAGCACCAAAGTGAGCATGTTCTGGCTCATCACGATGTACCTGATGCACACCTTCGGCGAGCTGTGCCTGTCGCCGATTGGCCTAGCCCTGGTAAACAAGCTGGCCCCGCTGCGCTTCGCCTCTTTACTGATGGCCGTGTGGTTCCTGGCCACAGCCGCCGGCAACAAGTTCGCCGGCGTACTGAGTGCGCTCTACCCCGAGCCCGGCAAGCCCGCGCCCAGCTTCGTGGGCTTTGAAATCACGGGCCTGTACGAGTTCTTCATGATTTTCGTATTCCTGTCGGCCGCCGCGTCGTTGGTGCTGTTCCTCATCTACCGCAAGCTCACCCAGATGATGGCCGAGCCGGTAGTTGCCGCCGCATAATGACAGCATAGAGTCATTCAACAAAAAGCCCCCGCCGGACGTTGATCCGGCGGGGTTTTTTGGTTGAATGACTCTATGATGATTTACGCAAAGCAGCTTTAACGCGAAGCTCCAGCCTCGCGTGTCGTTGCTGATGGGTAGATGATTACGTTCACCGATGCGCGAAACTCCAGCTTCGCGCTACAGATGCTTTTCGCCTGAGTTCTACTTCGGGAAAACGTCCGGGTCGGGGCCAAGGCGCTCGTGGCGGTCCAGGCCATCGATGTAGGCCAGCTCAGCCTCGGTCAGTTCGAAATCGAACACGGCGGCGTTGCTGATGATGTGCGACTGTTTCACCGATTTTGGAATCGTGACTACCCCGCGCTGCAAATCCCAGCGCACCAGAATCTGAGCCGGCGACTTGCCGTACTTTTTGGCCAAGTCGTTTACCACATCCTGCTCGAACACCTTCCCCTGCATCAGCGGCGACCAGGCTTGGTACTGAATGCTGTGCTGCCGGCAATAGGCCTGCAACTCGGGCTGCACCAGCCATGGATGAAACTCCAGCTGGTTCACCATCGGCTTCACGGTGGCCGTCGGCAGCAACTCCTCCAAGTGGTGTTGCAGGAAATTGCTGACCCCAATGGCGCGCACCCGACCGTCGGCGTACAGTTGCTCCAGCGCCCGCCAGGTATCCTGCGACTTACCGGCCACGGGCCAATGAATCAGGTACAGGTCGAGCGTTTCTAGGCCGAGGCGGTCCAGGCTGGCGTCGAAGGCCCGCAACGTGGCGTCGTAGCCCTGGTCCTCATTCCAGACTTTACTGGTGATAAACACCTCTTCGCGGGGCACGCCACTCTCCCGCACGGCCTGCCCAACGCCTTCCTCATTTTTATAGATGGAAGCGGTGTCGATATGGCGATACCCGGCCTCCAAGGCCCATTTTACGGCCTGCTGCACTTCCGCGCCGTCTTCGGCCTGCCACACGCCCAGCCCCAGATAGGGTATTTCTACGCCGTTGGCCAGCGGCCACGTTCCGGCAATATTGGTGATGTTCTTGTCCATTTTTATCGATTTAGGATTCACGCAAAAGGGTTGTAGCGCGAAGCTCCAGCTTCGCGCGTCGTTGCTGACTTCTGAACGATTATGTTCAACAATACGTGAAGCTGGAGCTTCGCGCTACAAGCTTACGGCCTCCTTTCGCCTAAGCTTTAAAATAATGACGCTTTCAACGCACAAAAAGCCCCGCCGGACCGAAATCCAGCGGGGCTTTTGTACTTAAAGCATCAGAACGGATGACGTCTGAATCAGCCTAATCAGCGCAAAAATCAGCGCCAATCAGTGATTTACATCATGCCGCCCATGCCGCCACCCATGCCGCCCATGCCGCCGGCAGCTGCGCCGCCTTTGTCGTCCTCGGGCTCATCAGAAATTACGCATTCGGTGGTCAGGAGCAGGCCGGCAATCGAAGCGGCATTCTCCAAGGCCAAGCGCGTTACCTTGGTCGGGTCCAGAATACCAGCCGACATCAGGTTTTCGTACTTGTCTTCGCGGGCGTTATAGCCGTAGTCGCCTTTGCCTTCGCGCACTTTCTGCACAACTACCGAGCCTTCGCCACCGGCGTTCTGCACGATGGTACGCAAAGGAGCCTCCAGGGCCGTGCGGATGATGTTCACGCCGGTGCGCTCATCGCCGTTGAGCGTATCAACTGCGTCCAGCGAATCGAGGGCACGCACCAGGGCAACACCGCCGCCGGGTACCACGCCTTCCTCAACGGCGGCGCGGGTGGCGTGCAGGGCATCGTCTACGCGGTCCTTCTTCTCCTTCATCTCTACTTCCGTAGAAGCACCAATGTAGAGGATGGCCACACCACCCGACAACTTGGCAAGGCGCTCCTGGAGCTTCTCCTTGTCGTAATCGGACGTCGTGGTACCGATCTGGGCCTTAATCTCGTTGATGCGGGCCGTGATGGTGGCCTTCTCACCCTTACCATTGACAATCGTGGTGTTGTCCTTGTCAATGATGATTTTCTCAGCCTGGCCGAGGTATTCCAAAGTAGCAGCGTCGAGCTTGTAGCCACGCTCTTCCGAAATCACGGTACCGCCGGTCAGTACGGCAATGTCTTCGAGCATCGCCTTACGACGGTCACCGAAACCGGGAGCCTTGACGGCCGCGATTTTCAGCGAGCCGCGCAGCTTGTTTACAACCAGCGTGGCCAAAGCCTCACCGTCTACATCTTCGGAAATGATAACTAGGGCTTTGCCGGTCTGAACAACCTGCTCCAGCACGGGCAGCAGCTCCTTCATGGTGCTCACCTTCTTGTCGTAGATGAGCACGTACGGGTTCTCGAACTCGGCCTCCATCTTCTCCGGGTTGGTCACGAAGTAAGGGGAGAGGTAACCACGGTCGAACTGCATGCCTTCCACCGTTTTTACTTCGGTTTCGGTGCCGCGGGCTTCTTCCACGGTAATCACGCCTTCCTTGCCTACTTTGTCCATGGCATCGGCAATCATCTGCCCGATTTCCATGTCGTTGTTGGCCGAAATAGCTCCTACTTGGGCAATTTCCGAGGAGTTCTCAATCTTCTTCGACTGAGCCTTCAGGTTGGCAACAACGGCCTGTACAGCCTTGTCGATGCCACGCTTCAGGTCCATGGGGTTGGCACCGGCGGCTACGTTCTTCGAGCCGGCCGCGTAGATGGCCTGGGCCAGTACAGTAGCCGTGGTGGTGCCGTCGCCGGCCTGGTCGGCCGTTTTGCTGGCTACTTCTTTCACGAGTTGGGCGCCCATGTTCTCCACAGGGTCGCTCAGCTCAATTTCCTTGGCCACGGTCACACCGTCCTTGGTGATGCTCGGGGCGCCAAATTTCTTGTCGATAACCACGTTGCGGCCTTTTGGGCCGAGGGTTACTTTCACGGCATTCGCCAGTTTGTCTACGCCGCGTTTCAGCTTGTCGCGGCCTTCGGTATCGAATTGGATGTTCTTAGCCATCTTATTTTCGGGTATTATTTAGAATTCAGAGAAAGAAAAAAGCCTGCTCGGGGAGCGGGGCTTACAGGACAGCAAAAATGTCCGACTCCTTCATAATGAGCAAATCCTGCCCATCAACAGTGATTTCGGTGCCGGCGTATTTGCCGTAAAGTACCTGGTCGCCAACTTTCACCTGCGGCTTGATGGTCGTGCCGTTGTCGGCCACTTTGCCTTCGCCTACGGCTACGACTTCGCCACGCTGGGGCTTCTCTTTGGCCGTGTCGGGAATGATGATACCCGATTTGGTTTTTTCCTCGGCGGCGGCAGGCGCGATAATAACGCGGTCAGCCAGCGGTTTGATGCTAAGCGACATATTGTACGTTTTGGTTGAAAGGTTGAATGAAACTAGAAAACTAGGTGGTGTCAGCCCTGCTACACCTTCTATGCCAGCCCGCCCAAACCTGACAGAATGGACGATTTCGGCGCATCCTCAGTCAGTTTTGCCCCCCAAACGTGTCAGCCGTGGCAGAACAAAGCCCCAAACAGCACGGATGTGGCACGGACTTCAGCCCGTAGCCCAAGTGTAGAGTGATAAAGATTAAATTCTGTACGAGAGCCTCACTCGGTTAAAAACGCCAAAAAGCCGGTGGCTTCCTCTAGGAGGAAACCACCGGCTTTCACGCCGAAAAAGGCGAAAACTAGTTGGCTGGAGCCGGTGCCGCCGGCGCACCCATTGGAGTGGTAGCTCCCGGGGTAACCGGTGCGGCGGCCGGCGCTGGCTGGGCTGGCAGGCGGGTTTCGAGCGCCTTCTGCTGGTTGATGCTGCGTACGGGGCCAGTTGGGGCCTGTCCGCCGATAACGTAAGAGCCCAGGCTGAGCACCATTAGGCCGATGGCGAAGCCCCAGGTGAGCTTTTCGAGCAGGTCGCCGGTGCGCTTTACCCCCATCATCTGGGTAGCTCCGCCCGCGCCAAACTGGCTGGAAATGCCGCCGCCTTTGGGGTTTTGGGCCAGCACAACCAAGGAGAGGAGCAGGCAAACGAGAAGAATCAGGCCAATGAGAGCGTAGTACATTTACTCGGGGGGTTGTTGCAGTTGTTGGATTTGCTCGGCAAAGTACGCCTTTTTTTCGGGCTGCCGCACCATCAGACGTTCGTAAATTTCAATGGCTTTCGCGGTTTTACCCTGCTTGACCATGATTTTGGCCAGACTCTCGGAGGCCAGGGCCGGGGCCGCATTGTTGCTGCGCACCGCCAAATCGGCCTGCTCGGTCGCCGGTAGCGGCACGCCACTGGGCGTTTTGATGCGGGGCTGCACCTTAAGAAAACGGTTGATCAGGTCGAGCGACGAGAATTTGGGCCGGGGTTGGTGGGCGCGGGCGTGGGCCAGCAGTAACGCGTCGGGCTCAAAAAAGGCCTCCAACGGTAAGTCAAGCGTGAAACCGTCGGTGCGGGACCGCAGATCGTACCCAAGCCGGCTCCCAGCCCCGAGGGCGTAGCCCAACTCAGCATCGGCCCGGAAGGGAGCCGTGATGAGGGGTGGCTGCTCGGCAGGTTCCGCTTCACCTGGCAATTCCTCCTCCTCGTCAAGCCCCGGCAGGCGGTAGCTAGAGGGAGTGGGCAAGCGCGAATCGGCCAGCCCAAACTCAAACCGAGAAATACCCGCTTCCGCCGGCGGCCGGATGGGGGGGGGCAGAGCCGGCAGCAGGTCGTTGTTAGCGGCAGCCACAGCTTTATCCGGGGTAGCCACCAACAACACTACGGGCTCATCAGCCGACGAAGAAAATTCGCCAGCGGATATGTCACCTAGTTCTTCGGCCGTCTCAGGAACCTCATTTTCTGGTCGTTCCGGCGCAGGTTCCGGCCAATTAGCCACTGCCGGGCCTGGTTCGGTTTCAGGAAATCTTGCGGGGTCCTGAGTATCGGAAGCCGCAGCCGATTCAGTGGTGGCCGGCTCAATGGCTGCTACTTCGGTGGCAGCTTCGGCTGATTCGGGCTGAGCTTGGGGAGCCGCAGGGGCAAGTGCTACCGCAAAAGCATCGGGCTCGGGAGCCGCGTCTGGCTGGGCCGCGTCTGGCAGCGTGGTTTCAGCTGGAGCGGCAGGCGACGGGGCTATGGGGTACTCCAAGAGCCGGCGCAGCAGTTCGCGGTCGGCGGCGTAGGTGGCGGCCCGGCGCAGACGCTGGCCAGCCAGCATACTACCCTGATCGTGGGCCACTTTGGCCAGCAGTAAATGCGCGGTCTGGCAGTACGGAAACGCGGCGGCTAACTGTTCCAACTCCCGAACCTCGGCTTCTGCCATGCCGTTGGCGTGATCCAGAATGTGTAAGAGCGACGCGCGGGTCATGCGATGAAGACTAAGGAGCAGCTCCGAGGCCACGGCTGGTAGCGGAGCGGATAAGCAAAAAGGCCGGGCTGTGGCAGAGCCCGCAGGGTGCAACAATACGCCAATTTAGGCATTAAACCACACGCTGAAGCCAATTACCAGTTGGCCACCGATTTGTTGAAGGCGTCGGTAATGAGGTTGCGAAACAACTCATTGAGGGCCGTGGGGTCGTTGTTGATGCTCGTGATGTCGAGGGTAGCGGGGAAGGGCCGGGCCGTTTGCAGGGTCTGCTCGAAATCCTGCTTGGGGTCTTTGGTATTCGTGAATTTCACCCGCACCTGAATTGTGAGCTGGTTGGCCCCGGCCTGGTCGATACCGTTGGTCTGCTGAATGGCGGCCGGCGCAAAATCGTAGGCAATAATCTGGCCCTCAAACTGCAAGTCACCATCGCGGGGTACCAGTTTGAGGCTGGTATTGCGCTGGAAATAATCCTTGAAATTCTCCGTGAACCGCTGCGCCAGAAACGAAGGGCCGTTGTTGGCATTATTGGCGAAGGTGGAAATGGAAATGGTCTTGACCGCCGGATCGATGTTGGTGCCGCTGAACGAGTACACGCTGCAGCCAGTAAATGAGCTGATAGCTAGTAGCTGACAGCTGATAGCTATGGTTTTTCTGGATGAAGCTGCTAACTGAGAGCCGCCAGTTAATAGCTTTTGGGCGGTAGATGTGAGCTGCTGCAGGCTTCTCCAGCAAAAAGCTAATAGCCAATAGCTAGCCGCTAATAGCTGAAAATCAGGCTTGTTCCAGGTCATACTGCTTGAGTTTGCGGTAGAGAGTGCGCTCGGAAATACCCAGGTCGTGGGCGGCGTACTTGCGCTTGTTGTTGTGCTTTTTGAGGGCCTTGATAATCATTTCCTTCTCTTTGGCCTCCAGGCTCAGGGTTTCTTCCTCCGTTTCGTGCGGAATGTCTTCCACCCGCTGCGGCTCTTCCTCATAGTCGGTGGTATCCTCCGCATGCAGGTCACGGGAGTGGAGAATGTAGTCGTTGCTGCCGCCCTCAGTTCGCATAGTCCGGCCATTTGGGCCCTCGTAGGGGGCCACGGCCATGCTGTTGCCGCTGAACAGATGGCTGTTCTGGCGCAGCAGTTCCTGGGTTTCGGTGGGGCGCTGCCCGCCTGCCAGGTCCAAGACCAGCTTTTTGAGGTCGGTCATGTCGCGGCGCATGTCGAAGAGCACCTTGTAGAGCAGGTCGCGCTCGGAGTAGTTATTGCCGGCCCCGTCGGTGGCCGTGCCAGCGGCGTGCACCAGCATGGGCAGGCGACTGGCCTGGTCGGCGGGCAGGTAGCCACGCAGGCGGCGGGCATCCACCTCGCGGTCCGTCTCCAGCACCGACATCTGCTCGGCCACGTTCTTAAGTTGGCGGATGTTGCCGGGGAAGCGGAACCGCTGCAATTCCTGGACCGCCTCGGGTGTCAGGCTGATGGGCTTGACCCGATATCGGTCGGAAAAATCAGTGGAAAACTTCCTGAACAGTAGGTAGATATCATCGCCTCTGTCACGTAATGGTGGAACCGTGATGGGCACCGTGTTGAGGCGGTAGTACAGGTCTTCGCGGAAGCGACCTTCGCGCACGGCGTCGAGCAGATTCACGTTGGTGGCGGCCACCACGCGTACGTCGGTCTTCTGCACCTTGCTCGAACCCACGCGGATAAACTCGCCATTTTCGAGCACCCGCAGCAGGCGGGCCTGGGTGCCGAGCGGCATTTCTCCGATTTCGTCGAGGAAGATAGTGCCGCCGTTGGTTACCTCGAAGTAGCCTTTGCGAGCCTCCTGGGCACCGGTAAATGAGCCCTTCTCGTGGCCAAATAGCTCCGAGTCGATGGTGCCCTCGGGAATGGCTCCGCAATTGATGGCAATGAACTGCCCGTGCTTGCGGGGCGAGAGGGCGTGGATAATCTTGGAAAACGACTCCTTGCCGGAGCCGCTTTCGCCCGTTATCAGCACCGTCATATCGGTTGGGGCCACCTGCGCCGCCACCTGAATGGCGTAATTCAGCGAGGGAGCATTACCAATGATACCGAAGCGCTGCTTTATACTCTGAATCTCTGATGGTGTCAAGGTCGGTGGGTTCTCGTAGGGTAGACGAAGGGCTAGGGTAGTTTATTTGATAAGTTATCAGGTATTCGTACGGTCGGAGAAAAATTGCTCAAAGTGCTTTCGTTTACCAAATCCGCCAGAGCTCTGTAGAAATAGAGTTTCTGGCTCATATTCACCAACTGCACCTGTTACTTCCCATTTAGGAAATAAGACACCATTGGCTGTATAGAAAGTGTAGTATTTGAAGGAAACCAGGTCGTGCTCAGCATCAAAAAATACCTGCTCAATTTCTTCCTGATTGAATACGACACCTAAAAATGCCTGAAGTTTATCAAAAGTTAACCGCAGACTTTCATCGATAAACAGAGAGCGAAAAGGAGGATATTGCTGCATAAACGGAGCGAAGGAGTGATATATTTACCGCCAAGACAGCAACTGACAACTACTCCACTGCTTCACCCAGCAGCGTATTCGTGGTGGACTCATGTACGAGTACGTCAACGTAGTCGCCCTTTTTATAGTGTTTCTTGGGGAAGATGACGACTTGGTTCTGGCTGTTGCGGCCGCTGAGGTGCTCGTCGCTGCGCTTGGAGAAGTTCTCGGCCAGCACGCGATGCACTTGGCCTACGCCGCGGGCCCCGCGCTCCTGGCTGTGCTGTCGTTGCAGGGCAATGACTTCGGCGAGGCGGCGCTTTTTCACGTCCAGGGGTACGTCGTCGGCGAGCTTGCGGGCGGCTAGCGTGCCGGGGCGCTCCGAGTAGAAGAACATGTAGGACATGTCGTAGCGCACGTATTCCATCAGGCTGAGCGTGTCCTGGTGCTCCTGTTCGGTTTCGGAGCAGAAGCCCGAAATCATGTCAGAGCTGATGGCACAGTCGTCGCCTAAGATGCGGCGGATGGCCTGTACGCGCTCCTCGTACCAGGGCCGGTCGTAGGTGCGGTTCATGAGGGCCAGCACCCGCGAATTGCCGCTCTGGGCCGGCAGATGGATGTATTTGCAGATGTTCTCGTGCCGGGCCATGGTGTGCAGCACCTCGTCGGTGATGTCCTTGGGGTGGGAGGTGGAGAAGCGCACCCGCAGCTCGGGGCTCACCAGGGCCACCTGCTCCAGCAGCTGGGCAAAGTTGACGTGCTCGGTGCCATCCTCGGAAGCCCACTTATAGGAGTCCACGTTCTGGCCCAGCAGGGTTACTTCCTTGTAGCCGGCCGCCACCAACTCGCGGGCCTCGCGCACGATGCTGTGGGCGTCGCGGCTCCGCTCGCGGCCCCTAGTGAAGGGTACTACGCAGAAGGAGCACATGTTGTCGCAGCCGCGCATGATGCTGATGAAGGCCGTAATGCCGTTGCTGTTCAGGCGCACCGGCGTGATGTCGGCATAGGTTTCCTCACGGCTCAGCAGCACGTTCACGGCCTTCTGGCCGCCATCGACCTGGGCAATAAGCTGGGGCAGGTCGCGGTAGGCGTCGGGACCAACTACGAGGTCCACGAGCTTCTCTTCCTCCAGAAAACGGGTTTTCAGACGCTCAGCCATGCAACCGAGTACGCCTACCAGCATGCCGGGCTTGCGCTTTTTGTAGCTGTTGATCTGGGAGAGGCGCATACGCACGGTCTGCTCGGCCTTCTCGCGGATGGAGCAGGTATTGAGCAGCACCAGGTCAGCCTGGTCCAGCGAATCCGTCGTATCAAACCCTTCGTCGAACAGGATGCTCGACACGATTTCGGAGTCCGAGAAGTTCATCTGGCAGCCGTAGCTCTCCAGGTAGAGCTTGCGCGAGCGGCCGGTGCGGGTGGCCGGGTTCACGCGCACCTCACCCGAGGGCTCGTGCTCGTGGGTGGCGGCGTCTACGGAAGGCGTGGGCAGGGTGGGCGTATCGAGGAAATCGAGGGTAATCAGCGGTTGGGACATGGGGAACGCCTGACAACAGGCAGCAGCTTCACGGTTCAGAGAACGGCAAAGGTAGTAGGTTTAGGGTGAAAATGACAGAATGGCAGGCGAGGAATGAGTGAATCGGTGAATGAGTGAGTTAGGGAGGACGGACGAAAAGAACAGTGTCATGCTGAGCGCAGCCGAAGCATCTCTACCGCTTCGTTGCAACGGTACGCCTCACCCCCCGGCTCCCACTCCGAAAAAGGCTAGGGGGTTCCAGTCGACAGGATTCCACTGCGGTAGATAACCCACTCCGCAACTTGGGTTAGAGATACTTCGACTCCGCTCCGAACCTGGCTCTATGCGCCACATGCTTAGCATGATACCGCTCTTCCCTTAATCACTCCCCGAGTCACTCACCACCGCCCCCAGCACATTCAAAATAGCCTTGGCCTTCAACAGGCACTCGTCGTACTCGCGCTCGGGTACCGAATCGTAGGTGATGGCCGACCCAACCTGGAAGCTGAGGTGGCCGGTATCGGCGCGGTATTGCAGGCTGCGGATGACGACGTTGAAATCGAAGTCGCCGCTGGGCCAGATGAGGCCGATGCTGCCGCTGTAGAGGCCGCGGCGGCTCCGCTCGTATTGCTCGATGAGCTGCATGGCCCGTATTTTTGGGGCCCCGGTCATGGAGCCCATCGGGAAGGCGGCCCGCAGCAAGTCTACCACATCGGTTTCGGGGCGGGCCTGGGCCGTGACGCTGGAAATCATCTGCCAGACGTGGCGGAAAGGGTAGAGGCCGAACAGCTCGGGTACCTGCACGGTGCCGGTCTGGGCCACGCGGGCCAAGTCGTTGCGGACCAGGTCCACAATCATCAGGTTCTCGGCCCGTTCCTTTTCGTCTTGTAGCAGCGTCTGGCGCTGTTGCTCGTCCTCGGCCGGTGTGGCCCCGCGCCGGATGGTGCCCTTGATGGGCTGGGACAGCAGCTCCGAACCAGTACGGCGCACAAACCGCTCGGGGGAGGCGCAGAGCAGGAAGTGGTTTTCGTGGCGCAGGAAGCCTGCGAACGGAGCCGGCGAGGCCGCATTCAGGCGTTCAAACACGTCGGCCGGGTCCAGGCGTACCTCGTCGGCCGTGAATTCCTGGCAGAGGTTAAGCTCGTAGACTTCGCCGTTGAGAATGTCTTCCTGCACCGCCTCTACGGCCCGCAGGTAGTCGGTCCGGGGCAGGCGGGCCCACAGCGTCGGCACGTTCGGTGGCGGCAGCGGGGGTAGGGGCGTGGCTTCGATGGCGGCCCGCACCCCGGCCGTGGCCCCGTGGATTTCCAGCTTGTCGGCCTGCCAGATCAGCCAGGTTTGAGGCCGAAAGAAATGCAAGTTTGGCCAGGCTAACCCACTAGGGTTGGAGCTGCTCAACGCCTCTACTTCATCCTTTACTTCATAGGTAAGAAAGCCGCAGGCCGGGGCCGTCGACTCGCCGCTGTCTGCCAGCCAGATGCGCAGTTCAGCCAGCGTGCGGGGGGCGTCGGGGGCCACTTCGGCTACGGCCAGCACCCGCCGGAACGGGCCCTGGGGGTAGGCCAGCTCATTTGATTCGAAAAGGGCGCAGTGGGCGAAACCGGCTGCCCAGCGCAGGGCGCGGGTGCGGAAATCGGGCGGCAGGTGGACAAGCGGAACGGACAGCACGGGGTAAAAGTACAGTGCGGGGAATGAGCACCGCTGGAACCAAGGGGAAGAAACGGCGAAACCCGCAGGTTATTCCAGCTCCTGGAGGGCCAGTTTGGCTTTGGTGTCGGTGCTGTTCTTGTACTCGTGCTTCGGGTAGCTCAAGGCCTTACGGAAGTATGTTTTGGCCGCGTTGGGCTGGCCCCCGGCCTGGGCGAGGTAGCCGAGTTGCAGGGCCGACTGAGGCGCGTAGTAATAGGGCGCGGTGCCGGCTCGGGTGATGGTGCGGGCGTAAAGGATGCGCGCCGAATCCAGCTCGCCGAGTAGGTGCAGGGCCCGGGCGCGGCGGTAGGTGTTCTCCAGCTGGTCGCGCAGGGGTGTGGCGGCACTGGCCCGGAACTGGCCCAGCGTGGCCAGGGCAGAGCGATAGTAGCCGCCATCGATTTGCAAGCGGGCCCGGGTGAGAGTGGCGTTCAGGGGCTGGCGGTCCTCGAAGTAGCGTTGGGCGTAGGTGTCTTCTTCCAGCACGGTACGCCCGCTGGCCCCGATGCGGCTGCGGTACCGGGTGGCAGCCACTGCATCGCCGCCCAGCCAGGCGGCCAGGTAGAGCTTGAAGTAGGCGTCTTTGCGGTAGTGCTGGCCGGCGTAGTCCTGCAAAAACAGCTGGTTGGCGCGGCGGGCCGCCGGGTAGTGGCCTTGGTAAAGCAGCAGGTCGGCGGCCAGGTGGTGCAGGTAGGGCAGCGGCAGGTAGCCCGGGCCGGTGGGGCGGGCGTGGTAGGTGGCCAGGGCCTCGTCGGTGCGATGCTGCTTTTTGAGCTGGCTGATGAGCAGAAACGTGAGCAGCTGGTTTTCGGGCTGCTGGCGGTGCAGGGTCTGCACCAGTTGCAGGGCGGCCTCGGGCTTTTTGTAGTAGGTTTCTTCCAGCAGCGCCAGCACGAGGCGGGCTTCGAGCTGGAAGTCGTTGGGCTGGGTGGCGGCCCGGCGCAGGTTGCGCAAGCCGCCTTCCACTGAACCAGGCAAACCCAGCAGCTTCAGAAACCAGTGGTAGCCCTCGGGCAGCGAACCGATAAAAAACTGCAGCATCCCGAGCGTTTTGCGGGCCGGCAGGTAATTGGGGTAGCGCTCGGTCACGCGCTGCATGGCCCCGAAGCTGCGGCGCAAACTCCAGGCGCCCTGCACCTCGTGGCCGAACACAACCTGGGCCGCGGCCTGATGCAGACGGATTTCGGCCGCCGCGTACTCGGCCAGCGGCCCGGTCTGGTCCTCCAGCGCATCGAGGCGCTCGTCCTGAGCGTCCACGGTGGCTTCGTAGCGGGCGGCGTCCTGGCTGATGAGCAGTTCCGTAATGCCCAGGCAGTCCTCGACCAGCAGCGTGCCGGCATCTTGGCCGTTACCGAGCAGGGCGCGGGCGGCCGCGGGGCGCATGTTCAGCACCTCGGCGTAAGCGCGAGCTTGGGTGGGGGTGAGTTCTGAGGGCTTTTCTCGCAGCGCAGGTCGGAAGGACGTGCAGAGGAAGGCCGCAGCCAGCAGCCAAAACAGCCTCCCGTTACCTGCACCCATTCCTGCGCGTACCGCTGCGAGCAAAATCATCATAGACAAAAAAAGAACGGCCCCCGAAAAGAGGCCGTTCTTTCAAACTACTGAAGAAAACGATTACTCGCCCCGAACCTCTACGTCGGCGAAAATGCGGCCGCAGTGCTCACACACGATGATTTTCTTGTGCGAGATGATGTCGGCCTGGCGCTGGGGGGGCACCGTGTTGAAGCAGCCCCCGCAGGCGTCGCGCTTCACTTCCACCACGGCCAAGCCGTTGCGGACGTTGCCGCGGATGCGGGTGTAGGCGGTCAGCAACCGGGGCTCGATGGGCTTCACCGACTTGGCGCGCTGGTCCATGAGCTTCTTCTCGTCGGCCTCGCTTTCGCCCACGATGGTTTCCAGCTCGCCCTTCTTGTTGTCGAGGTCCTTCTTGCGCTCTTCGAGGCGCTGCTTGGTCCCGCTGATGTCGTTGTTTTTCTGCTCGATCTGGTACTGGGCTTCCCGGATCTTCTTGTCGGCAATCTGGATTTCCAGCTTCTGCAACTCGATTTCCTTGGCAATGGCCTCGTACTCGCGGTTGTTGCGTACGTTCTGCTGCTGCTCCTCGTAGCGCTTGATGAGGCCATCGGCGTCCTTGCCAGCCTGCTTGCGCTGCTTGATCTGGTCGTTGAGGCCGGCGATTTCCTCGTCGAACTTGCTCACGCGTACCTCGTAGCCCGCAATTTCGTCCTCCAGGTCCTGCACTTCTTCGGGCAAGTCGCCGCGCACACGCCGGATTTCATCCAGCTGCGAGTCGATTTGCTGCAAGTGCAACAGGGCTTCCAGCTTGCTGGCAACGGTAGTTTCCGTGGACGGGTTAGAAATCATATCGGACGGGGTTGGTGAGGGTCTCTGCGATTAAGACCGCAAAAGTACTTCCAAAGTTGTCGGCAAGCAAATTCCGGAAGATTTCGCCCGTGAATTGTTCGCTCTCGAAATGGCCCACATCGCAGAGCATGAGCTGGCCCTCGGCCCCGAAGTATTCGTGGTACTTGAGGTCGCCGGTTACGTAGGCGTCGGCCCCGGTAGCGCGGGCTTTCCCGATCAGGAAACTTCCTGCCCCGCCGCACAACGCCACAGTTTTAATGGGCCGCGCAAAATCGGTGTGCTTTACTACTGGTACGCCCAGCGCCGTACGCAGCCGCTGCCGGAACTCGGCGGGGCTGAGCGGTTCGGGCAGCTCGCCCACCATGCCCGAACCCACATCTTGGTGGGTGTTTTCGAGCTTTACGACCTCATAGGCCACTTCCTCGTAGGGGTGGGCCGCCCGCAACGCCGCCAACGCGGCCCGCTGGGTGTGTAAAGGCAGTAGCACTTCCACCCGGTCTTCGGGGCCGGCGTGGGGCTGGCCGGGCGAGCCCGCAAACGGGTTGGTGCCGGCCCCTGGCGTGAAGGTGAACGTGCCTTCGGAGCGGAAGCTGCATTCCGAATACTGCCCGATCTGGCCCGCGCCGGCCGCGTACAGGGCCGCCAGTACGGCTTCGGTGTGGGCGGGCGGCACGTAGGTAATCAGCTTGGCTAGCAGTCCGGGCTTGGGGTCGAGGATGCGCGGATTTACCAGCCCCAGCTTGTCGGCCAGCTTGCGATTCACGCCGTGGGCCACGTTGTCGAGGTTGGTATGGGCGGCGTAGAGGGCCACATCGTGCTTAATGGCTTTGAGCAGCGTCTGCTCCACCTCGTTGGCCCCGGTCAGGCGCTGGAGGGGCTTGAAGATGAGCGGGTGGTGAGCCACTACCACGTTGCAGCCCCGCCGGATGGCCTCGTCCACCACGGCCGGGGTACAGTCGAGGGCTATGAGCACGCCCCGGATTTCCATTTGCGGGTCGCCACATTGCAGACCGGCGTTGTCGTAGCTTTCCTGGTAAGCCAGCGGGGCAGCGGCTTCGAGCACGCGCATCAGGTCGAGGAGCTGGGGCATCGGTGGAGTTGGGAATTTAGAATTAGAAGTTGAAAATGGCCGGATAGTAGGGCGAGGCGGTGCCTCGCCTTGGGCAAAATATCGGGTAGGCGAGTAATGTAAACCTAATAGTTATTCCCTTCCTGCTCAACCCAGCAACGCCTCAGCGGATAACTCGGATGATGGCTACGTCATCGGTAGGCAGCAAAGAAAAGCTCGTTTCCAACCGCCTAACCTTTATGTTCAACATCTCCGGGCGCTCGGCTAGTTGGGTGTCGAGCAGCAGCAGGGCGGGTATGTTGGGCAGGTCGTCGGGGGCAGTGGGGGTAGCGGGCTCAAAGCTGTCGATGCCGTCGGTGGCTAGGCTCAGGTCGCGGCAGTCCGAAGCACTCAGGCGCTGGGTTTGCTGGCCGTACCAGTCGGCGAAGGGGCGGGCGAGGTGGTAGGCCAGGTAGTCGGGGCGGTTGTTTTGCTCGAAGCGGGTGAGCTGGCCGTTCAGGGCCACGGTGGCGTCGCCCAGCACCAGGATTTCCACGGCCCCCGTAGTCGGATCGAGCAGGGCGATGACCAGGGTGGTGAGCAACTCGTTAGTTTCCAGCAGTAATTGGTTTTTGAGCTGGTCCAGATCGGCAAAAACGGCGGCCAGCAACTCCCGCAGCTCATCGGCCAGCGTGGGCGTGGGGGGCAGGCTGTTGTGGTGCCGGCGGTAGGGGTATTCCTTGATGACTTTGCGGAGCACTTTGGCTACCAAGGCGGAGGCGAAATGACTTTCCCGGCCCATCGTGCAGCCGTCCATCACGGCCAGTACCAGGCGGGAGCCCAGCGGCTCGGCCAGGCTGAAATCTTCGCAAAATTCGGGGTGGTAGGCTCCGCGTTTCAGGAGCTGGTATAGTTGCATCGTACCCAGGGGGCCGGGCCGCCCGGGCTACTGCCGTAGCCAAGGAAACAGCAAGGGCGGCGGCCCCGGCCCGGCAAAGGTGGGCATTTGGGCAGAATTCCGGTGAATGACGTTCAAAAAGCTGCCTTTTTGAAAACTGCCGGGAATAATCGGCCAACCCGCCCCAACCCGCTACTTTTGCGGCGGCCGGCGCATGTCGGCGACTCCCGTTGCAAAAGTGAAGCGGCGCTTTGCCCTACTGCCCGATTCTTACGCCTGACCATTGATTTCCCCCCTTAAACTGCTGTTGCTGCCCCTGAGCTGGCTGTACGCCGCCGTGCTGGCGGGGCGCAACTGGCTCTACGACCGGGGCTGGAAGGCCAGCACGGCCTTCGATGAGGTGCCGGTGCTCAGCGTGGGTAACCTGCGGGTGGGGGGCACTGGCAAAACGCCCCACGTGGCCTGGCTGGTGGCCTGGCTGGAAGAGCGCGGGCAGCGGCCGGCGCTCCTGAGTCGGGGCTACGGTCGCCGCACCCGGGGCTACCGCCGCGCCAACCCCCTCGATTCGGCTGCCACCATCGGCGACGAGCCCTGGCAGCAGTTCGGGCAGTTTGGCGGCCGCGTGCCGGTGGTCGTGAGCGAGGACCGGGTGGCCGGCATTGGGCGGTTGCTAGGCGAGGAGCCCGCCACGACGGCCGTGGTGCTCGACGATGCCTACCAGCACCGCCGGGTGCGGCCGGCAGTTAATATCCTGCTTACGGAGCAGCAACGGCCGTTTTACACTGATTCTGTGCTGCCGGCCGGCCGCCTGCGCGAGAGCCGGGCCGGGGCGCAACGAGCCGATGCGGTCATTATCACGAAGTGTGCCCCCGACCTGAGCGCGGCGACCCGCGCCGCCATTACGGCCCGGGTCCGGCGATACGCCCGCCCCGGCGTGCCGGTACTGTTTTCGGCCTATGATTACGGCTTGCCGGTGCCCGTACCCGGTACGGGGGCGGCGGCCGGGCCTGTGCCCGGCCGCGAGGTAGTGCTGCTGACTGGCATTGCCCAGCCCGGGCCGCTGCTGGCCCACCTGGCAGCGGCCGGCTACCAGGTGATGCACCACGCCCGCTACCCCGACCACCACGCTTTCACGCCCCGCGAAATTGGGGAGCTGGCCGCGCAATGTCAGCCGGGCCAGTGCGTTCTGACTACCCAGAAGGACGCGGCCCGCCTACAGGAGCCCGCGTTGGCGGCAAGTGTGGCCAATTTGCCCGTATTTTACATCCCGATTACCGTGCGCTTCCTGGCCGATGGCCAAACCCAGCTGGCCGCGCTGCTCGACCCGTATTTTCCGCCCCCCGCCGTTGTCTGATTTTTCGTTGCCTGCGCTGTTTAAAATGCCCGCCCGGCTGCTGCTGGCGGTACTGTTGCTAAGCCTGGGCCTGCGCCCCGCCGGCGTCCGGGCCCAGATTCTCGACGACTCGACCCAAAACCGTTACGGGGCCCGCACCACCTTCATTCTGAAAGAGCGTAACCTTTTGCGCGAAGACACCGTGGGCCGGATGATTGACACGACCCTGACGCGCCTGCCCCAACAGCGCTACTGGACCCACGACACCACGTTTCAGCAGAACCTGGGCAACTTCGGCACGGCCTCGCGGCCGCTGCTCTGGGAGCCTAACCGCCAGCTGGGTGCCCGCCTGGGCCGCCACGCCTTCGACCAGTACGCCCGCGACGCGGCCGACATAAATTACTACGATACCCGCTCGCCCTACACGTTTTTTCGCTTCTTCCAGGGCAACCCCTACGAGCAGGTGTTCGAGCTGGGCTACACCCGCAGCCTGAAACGGCGGCTCAACGTGGGCTTCAACTACGAGCGGTTCGGCTCCTACAAATCGGTGGCGGCCACTAGCACGAGGTCGGGCCAGACGGAGCACAGCAACTTTTTGCTGTTTGCCCGTTACGAGTCGCCCAACAACCGCTACCGGGCCATGGGCAACTTCAGCACCGCCCGCCACACGGCGGCCGAGCAGGGGGGCATCGTGCCCCAAGTCGCCGATACGACCGATAGCGGCCAGGTAGACCTGACCCAGCTCTTTGATTACCAGCGCGAGGTGGTGAACCTGACCACGGCCAAAAACCGCGACGACCGCGACCGGGTGCACCTGCTGCACAGCTACCGCCTGCTGGGCCGGGGCCTGACCGCGTTTCACGTATTCGACTGGAGCCGGCAGCTCAATAAATACACCGACACCAAGCCCGTGCTGGCCAGCGGCGTCGTGAACCCGTTTTATCCGGCCTCGGTCCGCCTGAGCACGGCCGCCACCGACGACCGGGCCGAGTTCCGGCAGCTCGAAAATACGGTGGGCGTGATGGGGCAGTCGGCGGCGGTGCAGTACCGCATCTATGCCCGCCAGCGCATTTATTCGCTCGAAACCAAGGCGGCCATTGGCGTGCCGGCCGTGGTGCGCGACACCATTGACGGGCGCAGCAGCTCGCAATACTTTTTTGGCGGTACGGCGGCGTTTCAGTACCGTCAGTTCGCCGTCGAAACGGCCGGCGAAATCAAGCCCGACCTCAAAGACCCAACCCAGACCGAGTACTGGCTTAGCGGCCGGACGCGGCTGGGCCTGTTTAGCGGCGAGGTGCTGCTGACCAGCGTGGCCCCCACGCTCACGGAGCAGCAGTTTTCGGGCAACCACTTCGTCTGGAATACCAACTTCGACAACGTGCAGGTGCAGCAGTTTCGGGTGCGGGCCGCCCGGCAGGTGGGCATCCATCAGCTGGAAGCCGTGGGCACGGTGGCCAACGTGGTCAACTACATTTACTATGGCGCGGCCGCCGACGGGCAGCACCTGGGCGGCCCCCGCCAGGCCGGTGCCTTCCAGTTCACCAGCCTCATGGCCCGCTACCACGTCACGATTGGGCACCTGAACTTCGAGAACCAAGCCACTTATACGGTGGGCGCCGGGCCCGACAACGAGGCCCTGCGCATTCCGACGCTGGTGGGCGAGTCGCGGCTCTACTACCAGGGCAAGGTGTTCAAAAATGCCCTGTTTGGGCAGGTGGGCGTGCAGGCCTACTTTCAGTCGCGCTGGAAAGCCTACGACTACAGCCCCAGTACCCAGCAGTTTTTCGTGCAAGACCACTTCACCATCCGCAATACGCCGGTGGTCGACGTGTTTGTGAATGCCGATATTAAAACGGTGGGCGTGTTCTTCAAGATGGCCTACGTGAACCAGTTTGTGCCCCAGAACGGCTACTACACTGCTCCCTTTTACGCCGGCCTGCCCCGCCGCCTCGAATTCGGCCTGCGCTGGCAGTTCTTTAATTAGGGGTGTAGTGCGAAACTCCAGCTTGGAGTATCGTTGAACGATGTGCTCCAGCGCCGGCCGTCAGCAACGATACGCGAAGCCAGTGCTTCGCGCTACCTCCCTAAGATCTCAGCCCCATGAAAGAGAAAACCATTCTCAAGCTTAAGCTCAATACCGACCCGCGGTGGGTGGATATTGCCAGCAAGAATATTGAAGATATTCTGGTTGACCACGCCTACTGCGAGCAGAAGGCGGCCAGCACTGGCATCTCATTAATTCTCAAATACCCCGAAAAAGCCCGGCTCGTGGAGGAGCTCACGGCCCTGGTGGCCGAGGAGTGGGAACACTTCGGTCGGGTAATGGAGGAGCTGCGGCAGCGGGGCTTCGCGCTGGGCCGCCCCCGCCGCGACGAATACGTGGTGCAGCTGCTGACCCACGTGCGCAAGGGGGGCGCCCGCGAGCGGCAGCTCATGGACCAGCTGCTGGTATCGGCCCTGATTGAGGCCCGCAGCTGCGAGCGGTTCAAGCTGCTCTGGCAGCACATTCCCGACCCCGGCCTGAGCCAGTTCTACTACGAGCTGATGGTTTCCGAAGCGGGCCACTTCGTGAGCTACGTGGACCTGGCCAAGGAGTACGCCGACCCTCAGGAGGTGGAAACGCGGCTGCAGGAGCTACTCAAGATTGAAGGCGAAATCGTGACGAGCCTGCCCGTGCGCGACGACCGGATGCACTAGCATTTGGAGTGGCAGCGGTAATAGTTGAGCGGGAAAGTTGCACCCTAGGGCCGCCGCGACGTAGCTTACGCCCTGATTGCTATTTCATCCGTCCATGAAGAATCTGCTACTACTCTCGTTGTTAGGCTTGTTGCTGGCTCTGCCACGTCTTGGTCAGGCCCAAGCACCGGCTGCCCCCACGCCCAATTTCTGCGGCCTCAACCTGCCCCTGGAAAGCGGTTATACGGCCGTTTCGGGCTCCGAAATAACCGGGCCGGCCTACCAACTCTCGTGGATGTACCTCGATTACGGGGTGATGAAAGCCTATCCGCCCGAGTACATTCGGCTGGCCAAAAAGAAGCATAAGGGCGCGGAATCCGCCCCGTTCACCTGCACCCTGCGCGGCGGGCTGCCAGTCCAGGGCACGCGCCTGAGCTATGCCACCGAAACCGGCGGCATGGCCTACCAGTACATCGTGTGCGGGGTAGTGCAGGGCCAGGCCGTTCTGGTGGACATGACCCTGCCCCTGGATCCCGAAAAAACCGCCGATCTGCCCGGCGTGGCCCAGCAGATTATGCACCTGGAAAAATAAGTGGCCGCGCCGCCGCTACCCTTGACGCTGTTCAGCCAGTTGGGCTGCCGATATAAAGACACCGTGAGGCGTTTTATATCGGCAGCCCAACTGGCTGAACAGCTTCCTGCCCGAGGGCTCGTACCGTTTCTAACTTCTCACCATCAGGTCTTCTGCTTCTTCTTTTTGGCGGCCGGAAACAGGATGTTGTTGAGGATGAGCCGGTAGCCGGGCGAGTTGGGGTGCAGGCTCAGGTCGGTGGGCTCTTCTTCTACCAAGTGCTGGTAGTCCTCGGGGTCGTGGCCGCCATAGAACGTCCAGGTGCCCTTGCCCAGCGTGCCGTGCATGTAGCGCACTTCGCCTGAAGCCTTGTTTTCGCCCATCACCACCACGTCGGGCTTAATGAGGGTCTTGCGGAAGGCCGTCGTCTGGCCCATGAAGCCCTTGATGGTGCGCTCGTGGTTCTGGGTGAGCATGGTGGGCACCGGGTCGTACTTGGCCGAGAAGTTGAAGAGGGCGAAGTAGTCGTTGTCCTCGTACACCCCCCGCTCGCGCGGGTCCATGTCGATGTTGGAGTACTCGTACTCGTAGGGGTTCATGCGCAGCTGGAAGTTCTGGAAGGCCAGCGTGCGGTTGAAGTTGAGCTTGCTCTGGGCCTGGGGGTCGGCCGGGTCGCCGTCGTACATGGTTTCCACCATATCCAATCCCAGGCCGGCCAAGGCAATGTCGTAGGAGTCGGTGGCCGAGCACATGGCGAACAAAAAGCCGCCACCGGCAATAAATTCCTGCATTTTCACGGTCACCGCGCCTTTCATCTGGCTCACTTTGGCGAAGCCGTTGCGCTTGGCGGCCGCCTCGGCGTCGCGCTGCTGCTGCTGGTACCAGGGGCGGCTGCGGTAGGAGGCGTAGAATTTACCGTACTCGCCCGTGAAATCCTCGTGGTGCAGGTGCAGCCAGTCGTACTTGGGCAGGTCGCCGCGCAGCACTTCGTCGTCGTAGATCTGGGTGAAGGGGATTTCGGCGTAGGCGAGCACCATGGTCACGGCATCGTCCCAGGGCTGCTTGCCCTTGGGGGTATAGACCGCAATTTTAGGCACCTTCTCCAGTTTCATGAGGTCCATGTTGGCGTTGGGGTCGGCTATTTCCGACAGCACGCTGGTGTACTGGGCCTCCGAAATCACCTGGTAGCTTACCCCCCGGATAGCCAGCTCGTTTTCGGCTCCCGGCACCACGTCGAAGGCGAAAGCGCCGCCCCGGTAGTTGAGCAGCCAGTCTACTTCCACCTGCTTGCCCAGCAGCCAGTAGGCCACGCCGTAGGCTTTCAGGTGTTCCTTCTGGGTTTTGTCCATCGGGATGAGGAGGTGGTTGGCCCGGGTGGCCAGTGGCCAGGCTAAACCAGTGGCCAGCACCAGCAGCAGGCTCAGCAAACGGGAGGAAAATTTCATATCGAAGCCAGAAAAAAAGGCTGGAAAAAGACGGTAGCAAGCGGGCCCGGGAACCGGAATGCCCATTTCGAAAGGTAACAATTTAGGGTGGGAGTTACGCCCGAAACCCCTTACCTTGCACGACCCGTCGAACTGGATAAAGGCCTTTGTGCCAGCCAAAAGGTGGTTAAAAGAAGTTTTAATAGCACTCGTTCGTTGCCGCCGTTATGCACCTTCTGGAAAACATCAAAGAGGCGTTTCGTTCCATCAACAGCAACCTGTTGCGCACGATTCTGACGGCCCTGATTGTAAGCATCGGCATTATGTCGCTCGTGGGCATCCTCACGGCCATCGATGCCATCAAAGCTTCGCTCAATTCCACCTTCGCCAGCCTTGGGGCCAACTCCTTTGAAATCAAGGCCAAAGGCTACAACAACCGCGGCCGCCGGGGCGGCGTGCAGGCGAAAACCTACCCTGCCCTGACGTATCTGCAGGCCCGCCAGTACAAGGAACAGGTGGGCGAGCAGGCCAAGGTAGGCGTGTCGGCCTTTGTTGCCGGGGCTACCGAGGTGAAAGCCAACGGTGAGAAAACCAACCCCAACATGCAGGTCGTGGCCGGCGACGAAAACTACCTGCTCATCCAGAGCTACAACCTTAAAAGCGGGCGGGGCTTCTCGCCGGCCGAGCTCGAAAGCGGTACCAACGTGGTGATTGTGGGCTCCGAAATCAAGGATAAGCTTTTTCCCAGCCAGAGCCCGGTCAACCAGTACATCTACATGCTGGGGCAGCGGTTTCAGGTGGTGGGCGAGCTGGAGAAAAGCGGCAGCACCATGGGCGGCGGCGGGGCCGACCGGCTCATGCTCGTGCCCCTGGAAACGGGCAACCAGCTGCCCCGGCAGCGGGCCCTCACCTATGACGTAAAAACGGCCACCCTCGACCCCACTCAGCTTCCTTACCTCACCGGTGAGGCCACCGGCATCATGCGCGCCGTGCGCCACGACGCGCTGGGGCAGGAGGACAGCTTTGAGGTGGAGCGCTCCGACTCGCTGGCCGGCAAGCTCGATTCGCTGTCCGATAACCTGCGCATTGGAGGTTTTTTGGTGGGCTTCATCACGCTGCTCGGGGCCAGCATTGCCCTGATGAATATCATGCTGGTCTCAGTCACCGAGCGCACCCGCGAAATCGGGGTGCGCAAGGCCATGGGTGCCACCGCCCTCCAGATTCGGCAGCAATTCCTCATCGAGGCCATCGTCATCTGCGCCATGGGTGGGGTGCTGGGCATTGTGCTGGGCGTGGCCATGGGCAACGGCGTGATGCTGTTCGTAGGCAGCGGCGGCTTCATCATTCCCTGGCTCTGGATGGGCATCGGGCTCGTGATTTGCGTGTCGGTGGGCCTGGCTTCAGGCTATTACCCGGCGAGCAAAGCCGCCGCCCTCGACCCCATCGAGAGCCTGCGCTTCGAGTAGAGAGGAGTAGGAGGGAAGCGTTCTTATCGGAGTAGGCGCATGAAGCGGTGGGCTAAATTCTGACTGGCACTTGGGCTGCTGACTGCTTCAAGGGCCGGGGCGCACGGGCAGGCGGCGGGCAGCCGCGCGCAAGTATCCGCCGTGGCAACGAGCGGGCAGTACGCCCGATTTCAGGTTTCCCAAGGGCAGCTGCCGCGTTGGGCAACTGCCCAACGCGGCAGCTGCCCGGAGCATCAACTGGCAACTGCTTCGCTACGTCACCAGCCAATCTACTAATCTAGGTGATTCGACGGCCAGTCCCCGCCAACAGCTCTACCGGATGGCGCGCGAATGTTGCTATGATGCGCAGGAGCAGCAGTGGTATGCCGCTGGTGATGGCCTCACTGGCAGGGCCTATACTGTGCTTCTCAATCAGAATTTCCTGCTGTCGATAGAGTTTGAGAACGACTATCAGGGCCTTTCTGAGTTGGAGACCCACCATCTCACGTTTGATTTGCGCACCGGCCGCCAACTCTCGCTCGCCGACTTTGTAGCCTACCCGCCCGCAGAATTGGGCCGCCGATTTGATGCGGCAATCGGCCGTCGCCTGCGCGATGAGTTGGCTAACGTCGTGGCCACCTACGGGGGACTCCGCAACCATTGAGTACGTCGCCCAATTGTATGGCCTCGGTAACTACAGGAGTGTTATGGCCACTCATGACTCCGCCGCTAATCCTGCGGCCGCCGACAGTGGCAAATGGTATGATTACGCTGAATTGGCCGTGACACCCCGGGCACTGCTCTTATTCCATCCGATAGGGATGAGCCGCGCAACTATTCCTTTCCTGTCCTGCCCGATGAAAAGTAAACGTTCCCGTTTGAGCGAATCCGGCTGCAACCTACCTGGCAGCATTTGAGAAAGGCGCGGACCCGGCACTGATTACTACAGAATGAGAGGTTTTCGAGTAATTGTTGATGATTATTCATTTGGTAGTATATTGCGCCATAAACAGCAGTTAAATCATTTGAATATGGTAGTAGAAACCACGGTTGGACAACGGTTTACCCAGTTAATAAACCATTTGGAGTTATCAAAAAATGCTTTTGCTGTGTCGTTAGAAAAGACAGCCACCGTTATTCAGCACTTGGTAGATGAGCGCAATAAACCAGGATTTGACCTTTTGTGCAAGGTATTTGAAGTGTATCCAAATGTATCTAAGGATTGGTTGTTGCAGGGAGAAGGCCCCATGCTGACTGATGCCACGGAGGATGCCACCACCCCGCCGCCCGTGCTGCAATCGGCGGCGCAACTCGTTGAGGCGGCCGCTACTGCCGCGCCAACGAGTACGCCGGTAGCTGCCGCGGTGGCCGTACCGGTAGCGGCTCCCGAACTCGTAACCGCTCCGCTTACTGAGCCCGTTGTGGCCCCGGCTCCGGCCCCAGAACCGATGCCTGCTGCGGCCGTGCCACCGCCCGCCCCGCAGCCAGTAGCCCCGGCCCCACCCGTTGCCGCTCCTGCGCCTGCCGTGGCGCCCGCGCCCGTCGCCGCAGACCTGAGCTGGCAAACGGCCCTCTATACCCAGCAGATGGCCCACCAGCTGGCCATGGCCGAAATGCGCAACCAGCACCTGCTCGACCAGCAGCGCATGATGCAGCAGATGATGGACCTGATACAGCGCCAACTGGCCTAGCGGCCCACGGTGGCGGAAAAATACACTGCCGCCCGGATAAGCGAGAAGCCCCTAACGACAACACGGTCGTTAGGGGCTTCTTGCTTATCAGGACTTTGAACTGTGGACGGAACGGTTGTAGCGCGAACTGTGCTAGTGCTGGAACATCTCCACGCCCATTTCCTCGGCTTCCATCAGGTTTTGGGGGGTAACGGCGGTCAAGCGTAGTGGTTTCAGCTCGCCCACCAGCAGCGGGTCGTATTTGGCCGCTACCCGAATGTAGTTGGGCGTGAAACCCTCCATCTGGCCGTTGGTCACGTCGTCCTCGAACAACACCTGCGTTTCGAGGCCCACGTGCTGCTCGTAGAAAAAGCGCTTCTTCTTCTCCGAGAGGCCGCGCAGTTGGGTGGTACGCTCGTGGCGGTGGCGGTCCTGCACGCGGCCAGGCAGGGTGGGGGCCAGCGTGTTGTCGCGCTCCGAATAGGGGAACACGTGCAGGTAGCTCACGTCGAGCTCGTTGAGGAACTGGTAGGTTTCCAGAAAATCGGCCTCGGTTTCGCCGGGGAAGCCCACAATCACGTCTACGCCAATGCAGGCATGGGGCATTACCTGTTTGATCAGGGCCACGCGCTCTTGGTACAGCTCGCGGCGGTAGCGGCGGCGCATCAGGCCCAGAATCTTATTCGAGCCCGATTGCAGCGGAATGTGGAAGTGGGGCATAAACCGCTTCGATTGGGCCACGAAGCGGATAATATCATCGGAAAGCAGGTTCGGCTCGCAACTGCTGATGCGGAACCGCTCGATGCCTTCCACCTCATCAAGCGCCTGCACGAGGTCGTAGAAATCCTCCAGCCGTTCGCGCTCGGAACCCTGCACCCCAAAGTCGCCGAGGTTGACGCCGGTGAGCACGATTTCCTTCACGCCGGACTCGGCCAGCTTTTCTACCCGCTCCACCACGCTCTGCACCGAGCCTGAGCGGCTCGCGCCCCGGGCCAGCGGAATGGTGCAGAATGAGCAGGAGTAGTCGCAGCCGTCCTGCACCTTTAAAAAGGTGCGGGTCCGGTCGCCGTAGGAGTGGGCGGCGTGGAATTCGGTAGTCTCCGAAATCGGCGAGGCGAACACCCGGCCGGGCTGGCCGGCGGCGGGTTTCGTGAAGCCCGCCAGCGTTTCGACGAGCTGGAATTTCTCGGCCGCCCCCAGCACGGCGTGTACGCCGGGTATCTCGGCAATTTCCTGGGGCTTGAGCTGGGCGTAGCAGCCCACGATGGCCACCAGGGCCTCGGGATTGTGCTTGAGGGCCTGCTTCACCACCTTCCGGCACTTGCGGTCGGCGTGGTCGGTGACGGAGCAGGTGTTGATGACGTAAATGTCGGCCGCGTCCTCGAAGGCGGTTTTCACGAATCCCGCCTCCTCAAACTGCCGCCCGATGGCCGACGTCTCGGAGAAATTGAGCTTGCAGCCCAACGTGTAAAAGGCGACTTTCTTGGTTTCCATTTCCATAAGCAAGGCCGCAAAGATACGGCGGAAGCGGCAAGCTTCCGGCAGTGACGTGTTAGGTTTGGAGCACAAGTGCAGTAATCTCTACTCTTGGCTGGCACCCCTTGTGGGGAAGTCTACACTGTAGGATAGTATTGAAAGCATAGTGAGCACATGTAGGGTTGGACACCCTCATCACCAATTTACTCTGATGCTATTGCTTTATAAGTGTTTTGTGCAATCTGATGAGATTATTTAAATAATAAATATAAATATGAATATCTATAAATATTGGGAAAAGGTTTATCTTCATGAGGTCATTGCTACAGGGCCTCACCTACGCTGCACATCCCGCACCGAGCTGGTGAGCCAAGGAGTTATCATCCAAGGCGATGGATAGTTGTCCATCTGTCTCCTCTGCATAAGGTGCCCGTGGTGGCCCCTTTTTACTATACCTGTCAGGCTTTTCCCTGCACCATTTCGTGCTCCTGCCGCCTGGCCAATGACTTAGAGCGTGTTTGGGAATTAGGTAGGGCGAAAAGAAACGAGCCAGTAAGTTGCGGTAGGAGTTCCTAGGCTCCGATTCGCATCATGGTTGACGGCTA
>NZ_NIRR01000032.1 GCF_002204745.1 Hymenobacter amundsenii | reverse complement strand
AGAGCCGTGGAAGGAGCCAAACGTATTGGTCCGAAATTCGGCCCGTTGCACGACCTGACCATTGACGTCGTGAAGCTCCACAGTTTCCTTGAAATTGGCGGTAGAGATGCTTCGGCAAGCTCAGCATGATGTTCTATTAGATTTGCGCGACTTTCTAAATAACTTCATTGGCTATGCCCCCTGTTCCGTCTTTTTCGTCTCTTCTCCTTTTCTGCTAAGTTTTTCTGCTGCCATGCGCTCTGCTGCCCGGTTACGTTTTTTTATTCCCCTCCTGAGCCTGTTGCTGGCGGCTGGGCTATGGTCGTTTCAGGGCAAGCCCGTGCCGTTTAACCGGTTGAAATCGGGCCTCGAATACCGTATTTACCGCCCTGATGCCAAGGGCCGCTACGTGTTGCGGCCGGCCCTGCCGCCCACCGGCGACCCCACCTACGCCGCCCGTCTCGGCCGCATCATGAGCCTGCACCTGCAGTTCCGAACGGCCCAGGATTCGGTGCTCATGCACTCGCGCCAGCAAAACCAGAACCAGCCCGTGCGCGTGCCCCTCGACACCATCCGGCCCCAGCAGCGCGGCGCGGTAGAGGAGGCTATGGCCCTGCTCCAGCCCGGCGATTCGGGCGTGTTCCGCCTCAATCTCGACACCGTATTCCGCAAATCGTTTCAGCAGCCCGTACCCGGTTTTATCCGCAAAGCAGGGCCCACGTTACTGGTGCTGGCCAAGGTGGACAAAATCCAGACCCCGGCCGAAGTAGAGGCTCAGATGCGGCAGGACGCCGCTCGCCAGCAGGCCCTGGCCCAGGAGCGGGAAGCCCGGCAAGCCAAACAGGATGAGGCGCTTATTCTGGCCTACGCCAAAGACCACCAGCTCAGCGCCCTGAAAACGCCTAAAGGTGTGTATTACGTGATTACCAGCCCCGGCTCCGGGGCCAAAGCCCAGCGGGGCCAGACGGTGGCCGTGCGCTACCGGGGCCAGCTGCTCAGCGGCCAGGAGTTCGACTCCTCGGCCAGCCACGGCAACGTGCCCATCGAGTTTCCGCTCGGCCAGGGCCGCGTTATTGCCGGCTGGGATGAGGGCATCGCCCAACTTTCCAAAGGGGCCAAAGCCACCCTGCTCATCCCCTCGGCCCTAGCCTACGGCCCCCGTAGCCCCGGCGAATCCATCCCCGCCAACAGCGTCCTGCTATTCGACGTGGAGTTGGTGGATGTGAAGTGAGAAACGGTACGCGGGTCGGACGCAAAAAGGACGTCCTTTTTCTTCCTTCTGACTTCTCACCTCTCCTTCCTACAGTTCCGCCAGCACTTCCGATAGCACGGCCAGGGAGCGGATATCACCGAGGCGCTCGACGTGGAGTTGGTAGTAGCGGATGAGCACGCCCAGTAGTTCGCGGCGGACGCGGCCGTTGGGCAGCACAGCCGTGTCCGGCGTACGCATCAGGGCATCGAAGTATGCATCGAACTCGCGGAAGCGCAGGACCGTGGGAGCCGAGGCGGCCCCGGGCACATCGGTAGCGAAGGCCACCTGCGAGGTAACCTCCGAGCCTTTTTCGGGTCCGAAACCCAGGTAGTGGCTTAGTTGGAGCAGAAACACCAGCGCGAAGTTCTCGAAGCCCGCGGCCTGCCGGTCGAAGGCCAGGATGGAGTCGTGCAGGAACGTGAACAGCGGCTCATTTTCCTCCTCCTCCAGCAGCACCCGACTCACAATTTCCGACAGCAGCAGCCCGATGCTGCTTTTGCGCACGTCGTAGGGCAGGGTGCGGAACGGTTCGGCGCAGCGGAACTCCGAGAGGCGGGTGAGCCCCCCGTTGCGGGAAGTGTAGGCCACCAGTTCGAGCAGCGTGAGGGGCTGAAACAGGGCAATCCGGCCGGGCGGCTTAGCCTTGCGCACCCCATTCACGAGGTAGCTCTGCAGACCCAGCCGCTCGGTGTACACCCGCGCGATAATGCTGGTTTCGCGGTAGCGGATGTGGCTGAGCACGATGCCCCGAGTTTTGATGAGCATGGGTGAGCGGTGAAGGGTGAGCGGTTAAACGGCTGTCATCCTGAGCCTGCAAAGGATCTGGCAGGAAGCTAACATCATGACTCTTTCTCAGTTTCCCATTACGGCAATCTTACTCACGCAGCCATTTTTGCCATCGGCGTCGGAGGAGAGGACCAGGTACACGCCTGAGCTGACCCGGCGGCCGTCGTAGTCGCGCAGGTTCCAAGTAACGGTGCCACCGTTGGCGCGGGTCTGATACACGAGCCGACCGGCGGCATCGGTGATTTTGACGTTGGCATTGTTAACAAGGCCGCCGATGCCCACCGGACCCGCGAAGTCGGGGCGCACGGGATTCGGGAACACCTTGGCGCAGCTGGGCTTAGCCTCCGTTACGGTGGCGTCGCCGCGGTAGCTCACTACGCCAGCATCGGTCACGACGAATACCTCGCCGGTTTTGTCGTTCACATCGATGTCCACGATGCGGTTGGAGGGTAGCGGGCTGTTGTCGGTGGTGAAGTGCAGCAGCTCCTCCGAGGCATCCTCGTTGAACAGCCACAGGCCCCGGTCGGTACCGAACCACTTGCGGTTGCCGCCGTCAATGGCAATGGCGCTTACCTTCTCGTCGCGGAGCGTAGCGAAACCCATACCGGCACCCCGGCGCACGTAGGGCACCCGGAAACTGAGGTCGAGGGTGGGTTCGAAGGCCCCGCTGGGGTCGGAGAAATAGGCCGGCCCCTTGATGGAAGCCACCCAGATGTCGCCCAGCCGGTCGCGCACCACGTCGTAAATCTCCCCGATATCGACCACAAGACCCTCGGCCCCGAGGGCCTGGGTGTAGTAGCGGGTCTGGCGGGTTTCGGGGTTGTGGGCCACCATGCCCCGGCCGCCCAGCCGGGCCTGCGACACCCACACGCCCCCGGCGTTATCGAGGGCGATGCGGTCGAGGTTTTCACTGCCCGCGAAATAATCGATAATACGCCAGCTGTTGTTGGTCGGGTCGAATACAAACAGGCCCGACTGCCCGGTAATCTGGTGGCGGTTCACGACCCAGACATGGCCCTCGGCGTCGGTGGCCAAGTCGGTTACGCGCACGAAGTCGGGGTTGTTGGGGGCACCGTTGGCGATGCGCAACGGGTTAGGCTGGTTGCTGGTGGCATTGAAGAGGCGGAACTCGCCGGGGCCCTTCCATTCCAGCAGCCCGTTGCCGTAGCTGCCCACGTAGAGCGTGCCATCGGGCGTACGCACGCCGTGGGTAAGATCTTTCGGGTTTGGGTACTGGGTGCGGTTGGGCACCGTAGTGGGCGTGATGTTGGTCCACTGGCCCTGGTCGTACTCGTAAAAGCCCCGGTAAAATTCGCGCTGGTTGTAGCGGTCAGAGTAACCACCGGTGAAAACATCTACTTTGTTGGTGCGGGCATCGGCCAGTACGCTAAAAGCCGGCGCCCCGGCGGGGGCGTTGGTCAGGAACTGCTCGGCCTGCTGGCCGTCGGCCGAAATCCGCAGCAGCCCGTTCGTAAAATCGGCCACGTAAAAAACGCCTTCCCGGCCCCGCAGCGCGGCGCGGGAATCGCGCAGCAGCGCCGGGCGTAACGTCTGGCGAACCGCCCCGGTACTCACATTGAGCACCGTTACCTGGGTGGGCGTGGTCACGAGCAGCCCCACCCGCGAAGTCGCCAGCTGGCGAAACTCGACGCCCGTGGGGGAGCCGGCCAGCGGCTGCCAACCACTGCCAGCCGCGTAGACGTAGAGCCGGTCGCCGTTGCGGCCAGCCACTACCCGGCCATCCTGCACGGCCAGCGTGCGGTAGGGGTCGTTGGACAGCGCGGGCAAGTCGGTAATCCAGTTGCGGTAGTCGAGGGGGTTGCCGGCCAGGGCCGTACGCATCAGGCCGTTGGAAGTCGCAGCGAAGAGCGTACCGTTGGCTACGGCCGTGGCATACACCTGCAATACCGAACCCCCGGGGCCGATGTTAATGTACGAATCGCGGATCTCCAGCTTGTCGAGGTCGAGGACCACGATGCCGAAGCTGGCGGCCAGGTAGGCCCGCCGCCCGCTGATCTGAATCTGATTAACGGTTTTGGTGCCGTTGATTTCCTTGCGGGCAATATCGTTGAGGTTGACAATGCGGCCGTCGCGGCCGCGCAGTACGTCGAGATTGGCGTTTTGGTAAACCACCACCAACTGCTGGCCCACCGAGTCGTAGGCCAGCGTGCTTACGCCCACATCGTTCAGGCCGTCGCGGCGGGAGAGCAGGCGCGTGGTACTGAGCTGCTTATCGAAGTAGAAGAAAGCATCCTGGGTAGCCACGTACACCCGGTCGCTGGTTTCAGCCAGGGCCTTGGCTTGGTTGGTGGGCAGGTGCAACTGCCAGTCGCCGTAGCCAACCGCCGATTGGGCCTGAACAGTGGCAGTAGTCGCCAAGAACAGTAAAAAAGTCAGCAGCGCAACCGTGGGCAGGCGTAATACTTGAATCATCGGCGAGGAATAAGGGCGCGGCGAATAGACTGGCAAGATAACGCCCCCGGCCGGGCTTTAGTGCTAACGGTGAATGAGTGAATGAGTGACTCGGTGAACCAATGAATGAGCCCCCTTTCCCTGATTCACGAAGTCACTCATTCACTCATTCCGCCCCGCTCCTTCTTGCCCTTTAGCCCTTCCTGGAAACAGACCCGGCAGCGGGCTTCGTAGGCATCGGTTTCGCCGAGCAGAATTTTGTCTTCGGCGGCCGTGACGCGGAACGAGTAGGAAGCCAGCTCGCCGCAACGCACGCAGATGGCGTGCACTTTGGTCACGAATTCGGCCACGGCCATCAGGGCGGGCATGGGGCCGAAGGGCTGGCCCAGGAAATCCATGTCGAGACCAGCCACGATAACGCGGGTGCCCCGGTTGGCGAGCTGCACGCACACCTCCACCAGCGACTCATCGAAGAACTGGGCCTCGTCGATGCCCACCACGTCGCAGTTGGTGGCCAGCAGCAGGATTTCCTGGGCCACCGGCACGGGCGTCGAGCGGATGCTGTTCTGGTTGTGCGATACCACGTCTTCGGCGTGGTAGCGGGTATCGAGGGCGGGCTTGAAAATTTCGACCCGCTGGCGGGCAATTTCGGCCCGCTTCAGCCGCCGGATCAGTTCCTCGGTCTTGCCCGAAAACATCGAGCCGCAGACGACTTCAATCCAGCCCCGGCGGGCAATGCCCGAAGGACCCGTACCAACGCGGGGTTCAATAAACACAAGCAGCGAATGAGGGAATGAGTGACTCGGTGAATGAGGGAGCCGGTAGGCTCAAAGATAACGGCTATCCCGACGTCTGTCATCCTGAGCTTGCGAAGGACCTGGTAAGAAGTGCATTTGCCGTCGAGTACCTCTTCCCAGGTCCTTCGCAAGCTCAGGATGACAGATGTTCCAATTCATTCACTGTAAGCCACGTGGGGGAGTTGGGTGGCGCGGGGGATGCGGGCGGTTACCTGGCCGGTGGGCAGGCGGGTCTGGCAGGTCAGGCGCTCGTCGGGGCGGAGGCGGCCGGCGGCGCGGTAGCGCAGTTCAGGGGCAGTAGGCGGCGAGAGGTGCTCGGGGCCGGCGCACACCCGCACCCGGCACGTTACGCACCGGCCCCGGCCCCCGCAGGCGTGGGGCCAGTCGTGGCCCGCGGCCTGGATGGCGGCCAGCAATGTGGCTCCGGCGGGTACTGTTATGGCCGTGCTGGCCAAATTTTCGATAATCAGAGTGGGCATCTTTCCTTAAATTGCTCCCTGAACCCAGGCTTTCGATGAATACCAAATATAGCCACGCCCAGCGTGAACAATACGGCCGCCTACTGGCGGCGCTGCTCTGCGACCAGCATTTCGGGGCCCGCCCCACGGCCACGCTCGACGGCCCGGCGGTGCTCCGCTTCACCCCCATCAGGCAGGTAAACCTGTTTGTGGTGCAGGCGCTGCTGGGCAAATGGACCGCCGAAATGGCCCAGTTGCGTAGTGCCTACTTCGATTTCGAAGATGCCGACGTGCGCCAAGCCCTCACGCAATTCATGAACGTGCTGTCGCGGCGCATCAAGCTCAGTAGGCCCACCTACGAACCCCTGCTGGCCCAGGCCATCACCGATACGCTGGCCGGCGCCCTCGACCCGACCGCCACCCTCACCGGCAAGCTCTTGGGCGAGGCCACCGTCCGTACGCCCGCCCAGCTGCGCGAGGGCCTGCGCTACCTCGACACCAATAAGGCCCTGTTCGAGAGTTTCGTTGACGCATTGCCCGCCGACCAGGAGCAAACCCGCGACTACCTGCTAAGCCGCTTCCGCCAGCACCAGGAAGCCGCTACCGTAGAACCCGTGGCTGCGCTGGTCGGGCAATTCGATGAGCTACTGGCTTTAAGCGAGGACGACCTCCGCGAGTCCGGTCCGGCTGCTGCTGCTGCTGCGCCCGCTCTGGCCCAGGCTCCAACCCCGCCGCCGGCTCCTCAGCCGGCCCCGGCCCCGCCAGCCGAAGCCCCGCAGCCAGTTGCTCAGCCAACTCCAACCGCGCCGGCCGAAGCTCCGCACCCGGCCCCCGTAACGGTAGCCAAGCAAGCCCCGGAGCCGGCCGCAGCTACTGCGCCGGCTGCCAGTGTGCCGCTATACGCCAAGCTGAAGGCCGAGCACGCCGGCACGCCGTCGCTGAGCGAAACCCTACGCCCCGACCGCGCCGCCACGCTGGGCGATAAGGCGCCGCAAGTAGAGTCGTTGCGAGAGGCCATTTCCATAAATCAGCGTTTCAGCTTCATCAACGAGCTGTTCGCGGGCGAAAACATGCAGTACCACGCCGCTATCCAGCACCTGGACGCGCTGCCCGACGCAGATACTGCCAAGCGCTACGTAACCGAAAACCTGGCCGCCGAGCAGCAGTGGGTCCGTAAAGACGAGCACGTGAGCAAGCTGCTCAAGCTCATCGACCGGAAATTCAGCGCCTGATTCTTCTGCTGGGCTACGGTACAGCCCAACGGCCCCAGTCCAGATTGAGCTTCTTACATGCCCGATACTTACGCCGTTTCGTTGCATTGGCCCCAATGGCTGCTGGTATACCTGCTGGCCCTGGGGCTGGTGGCGGGCCCGGCCTACCCGATGTACCGGCACTACGATTTCTCGCACTCCCGCGATACGCTCAGCTACCTGAGCGTAGCCAGGGGCGAGTTTGATGGCGTGAGCATCACGCGGCGCTACCGGGTGCTGGTGCCGGCCGCCGCCGCTGCTGTAGCCTGGCCCCTGGAGCAGGTGTACGCCCGCATCTGGCCCCAGCGGCCGGGAAGTGAGTGGCCGTTGCGGCTGGGCTTTTACGTGGTGAACTGCCTACTGCTGGCGGGCGCGGGCCTGGTTATGTTCCAGACCTGCCGCCTGTGCGGGGCCTCTCCGCTGGCGGCGGCGCTAGCTCTGGCGGCCGTGCTCACGAGCCGCTGGACCGTGTACCTGGCTGGCCTGCCCCTTGTCGATAGCCTATATCTGCTGGTATTCGCGCTGGCCTTCTACGCCGTGCGCGCGGGCTCGGCGGGGGCAGTGGTGGCGGTGCTACTGCTGGCGCTGCCAGCCAAAGAATCGGGGCTGCTGCTGGTGCCCTGGCTGCTCTGGTTCGGGCGGCGGGCGTTGGCCTGGCCGTATCAACTCGCTTGGCTGGCCCTGGGCGGAGCCGCTTGGCTGGCTTTGCGCCTCTGGATTGACCAGCGCGCGGGAGCTGCCCCGGCCGATAGCATGAACAACGCGCTGGGCCATCTCGAAAACATAAGCTACTCGCTTGGGCGGCTGTTTTCGGTGAAGGGCGCGGGCGAAATCTTCAGCATCTTCGGCTTCTTCAGCCTCGCCGTGTTAGTGGGTTTGCGCAACCAGATGGCCCGCTTAGTTTGGCTGCCCGCTGTGGGCTGGTCGGGCGCGTGGCTGCTGGTTATCATAGCCGGCCATATGCTACTCTCCGGCGACCTGGGCCGCATGGGCTACTTGTCGGCCCCGGTTTTCGCGGTGGCTTTTGCATTGATTATCAGCCGTAATCTTTTATTCAAATCAAGCGCTAGAATCCGACCGATATAAAACAGATATTTTCTTCTTTATATCAGCTTAAAAATAGCATATTCATGAAGTTTTTCTGGGCAGCAATCGCAATTTTTTCGTTTTCTATTGTGTATTCCAATATAATTGTTTTTTATATTTATAGTGACGAAAATTTAGGACCATTTAATCTGCCATATTTAAATAGATATTTACTTGCTTTTGCTTATATAAATTTTCCATGGATATTATTATTCGTGTTTTCTCTTCCCACTCGTTTAAGATATTCTACTTCTAAATACGTTCTTTTATTTATTGAATTGATATTGCTTCTAACACCATTATTCTCATTATTGTATCGCAACAATATGAACAGAAATATCTTGATCCTTAATATCATTCAAATAGGCTTTATGACACCTATCACTATATTGACTTATACGAGACTCATCAGAAAAAATAATAATAATATTAATTACCTAAAAATCACAAAATTAACCTGCATCATATCTATAGTATATATAGTGATTGGATTTTTATTATAAACAACGAATTACTATATATTTTTATCATGAATTCACAGATTAATCTATATACTTAATACCGCTCCAAATCCTGCTTGCGGGCGGCATCAATGGCCAGCAGAATGAAGAGCAGCGTGGTGAACGACCAGAGCGAGGAGCCGCCATAGCTGAAGAAGGGCAGCGGGATGCCTACGACCGGGGCTAGCCCGATGGTCATGCCGATGTTGACGCAGAAGTGGAAGAAGATGATACTGGCTACGCAGTAGCCGTAAGTGCGGCCGAACACCGATTTCTGCCGCTCGGCCACGTATACCACCCGCATCAGCAGCACCATAAACAGCACGATGGTAGCCAGGGTGCCGACCCAGCCCCACTCTTCGCCCACGGTGCAGAAAATGAAGTCGGTGCTCTGCTCCGGCACGAAATCGAACTTGGTTTGGGTGCCCTGCAAAAAGCCCTTGCCCGCCAACCCGCCCGAGCCAATGGCAATTTTCGACTGCGTAACGTTCCAGCCCACGCCCAGGGGGTCGGAAGAGGGATTGAGCAGGATTTCGATGCGCTTGCGCTGGTGATCCTGCAACACGCTGTTAAAGAAAAAATCCACCCCGAACACCATTCCAATCACCACCACCCACGTGCCAATGGCCAGCGGCAGGTGGTGCAGCAGCGCCCGGCGGTTAGCGAACAGCACGATGAGCAGGATAACCGTAAACGCGGCCACCAGCCACAGCTTGGGCACGAGCAGCGCCAGTAGCAGAATAACGCCACCGGCGGCCAGCAGCAGCAAAATCAGGGGCGACATGCCCTCCCGGAAGTAGGCCAGCAGAAATGCCCCGAACACCAGCGCCTGCCCCGTTTCGTTGGCCGCGATGATGAGCAGCGGGGGCAGCAGCGTAAGGCCGGCCAGCACCAGCTGGTCGCGGAAGCTCTGCTGACGCAGGTTGATAGAGGCCAAGTAGCGCGAGGCAGCCAGCGCGGTAATGAACTTGGCAAATTCGGCGGGCTGTAAGCGCACTGGCCCCAGCTCCAGCCAGGAGCGTGAGCCCGCAATAGGCCGGGCGATAAAGGGCGTGACAATCAGCAGCACGATCATCACCCCATAAAGCCCAAACGCAAACGTATCGTAGGCTTTTGGGTCGATGACGAGCAGCACCATGATAAGGATCAGGGCTGTGCCGATCCAGACAATTTGCTTGAACCAGTTGAAGTCCATGAGCTGGCCGAAGCTCAGCGTGCTCAGCGGATTTGCGGGCGCATCGGGCGAGTAGCTGGCCGCGTACACGTTCAGCCAGCCCACCCCCACCAGTAGCAGGTAGAGCAGGACCGTGACCCAGTCGATGCTGCGGTTATAGCGGGCGGGCGTGTTCAATTAAGAATTAAGAATTAAGAATTAAGAATTTTTGGCTGACATGCTCTAGCATCAAATCAGTTGTCTTAATTCGCGTGTACAGTTTTCAGGGCTTCCAAAGGATGTTCTTAATTCTTAATTCTTAATTCTTAATTCTTAATTCTTAATTCTTAATTCTTAATTCTTAATTCTTAATTCTTAATTCTTAATTCTTTTAATGTCTCCGGCGGACAATAAACCGGTCGGCGGAGCCGGGAAGCCACTCCTCCCAATGGTGGCGCCAGGGGGCTACCTGGCCGCGTAGGTATTTCTCCATGACGAGGGACGCCAGCGGAGCGGCCGAGCTGCCGCCAAAACCGCCATTTTCGATGAACACGACGATGGCGATTTTAGGGTCCTGGGCCGGGGCGAAAGCGGCGAAGGTAGCATGGTCTTCGCCGTGGGGGTTTTGCACGGTACCGGTTTTACCGGCTACCGAAATACCCATATCGAGCAGACTGGCGTTGGAGCCGGTGCCGCCTCTGCCATCCACCACGCTCTGCATGCCGGGAATAATCTCCTCGAAATGAATGGGGTCGACGCCCACCGTGTGCTGAATTTTGTACTCCGGCAGTGGCCCGCTCTGGCCCACGCTACGCACGAAATGGGGCGTGTAGTACCACCCGCGGTTGGCAATGGTGGCCATCACGTTGGCCATTTGCAGGCCCGTAATCCCGATTTCGCCCTGGCCAATGCTCAGCGAGTATACCGTGCGGAAGGTCCAGCGGTGGTGGCCGTTGCGCTTGTCGTAGAATTCGGGCGACGGAATCAGACCTTTTTTTTCCTGGCCCATATCCACGCCCAGCTTCTCGCCCAGCCCGAAATCCATCACCTTGCGCCGCCACTCGCCCAGGCCCAGGCGGGCATCCTCGAAGCGGTTGCTGGAGCGGCCCCGCAACACGGTGGCGCGCATCACCTGGTAAAAGTACGGGTTGCAGCTTTGCTTGATGGCAATGCCCACGTTGGTCGGGTTCTCGTGGCGGTGGGTGCAGCGCACCAGCTTCCAGTTACACGGAAATCCGGTCTGGGGTGTTACTACGCCCGCCTGTAAGGCCACCAGCTCGTTTATCAGCTTGAAGGTGGAGCCCGGCGGATACGTGGCCATCAGGGGACGGTTGAACAGCGGCTGCTCGGGGTTGTTGAGCAGTTCCATGTAGCGGTTGCCCATGCCATTGCCCGACAGCATTTCGGGGTCGAACATGGGGGCCGACACGAAGACCAGAATTTCGCCCGTTTTGGGGTCGAGGGCCACCACCGAGCCCCGCTTGCCGGCCATGAGCTTTTCGGCGTAGGCCTGCAGGTCCGAGTCGAGGCTCAGGTGCAGATCCTGGCCAGCCACCGAGAGCGTATCGTACTCGCCGCCCCGGAAGGCGCCCTTCTCGATGCCGCGGACGTTCACCATGCGGTACTGCACCCCGCGGCGGCCCATGAGCTGCTTTTCGTAGAACGACTCCAGGCCCGTAATACCCAGGAACTCGCCTGGCTGGTACTTGCTGTACTGGGGCCGTTCGAGCAGCTTGGGCGTAATCGAACCCACGTAGCCCAGGGCGTGGGCCATGTTATGGGTGCTATAGGAACGGGCCATGCGCGCCTTCACGCTGAAGCCCGGAAAGTCAATCAGGTTGTCTTGGATGGCGGCCAGCTCCCGGGTGCTCAGGTTTTGCACCAGCGGCGAGGCTTTCACGCGGCTGAAATTGCGGGCCGTCTGCAGGGCCTCGCGCACGTCGGCTAGGGGCAGCTGCAGCAGCTCACTGAAACGCAGCGTGTCGAGCTGCTTCACCTCGCGGGGCACCACCATCAGGTCGTACACCGGCGTATTCTGCACCAGAATCTGGCCCTTGCGGTCGTAAATCAGGCCCCGGTAGGGCGGCTGCACAATGCGCTGGAGCGTGTTGCGGTCGGCGGCCAGCTTGTAGCTGCCGTCCAGAACCTGGATGTAGAAGAGGCGCGTCGCAAAAACCAACGCCACGGCCAGGAAAATCGCCTGGACGATGTACTTGCGGCCTTCGAGGTATTGCAAAGCAGAAGAATCTGAAAGGAAAGAGGTTCCGCCGCAACCGGCGGAAGCGCAAAGATAACCCCGACAGTGGGGAAAAAGTGCATTTGAGTTTGAAGGAGTGTGGCGACCAGAGGAAAAGAGACGTCACCTCACCAACTTACCGCTTCCGCCGTTTCGTAGGGAAGAACACCAACTGAACGATGAGCAAAGCCAGCGCCGTATAAAGCGTACTGAGCACGATTTTGACCAGCGTGAGGCCCACGAAACGCAGGGAACCCAGCTCCAGCAGGAAAAAGGCGACATGGTGAACGGCCACCAGCAGCGTCAGATACACCACCATCCACTGCCAGCCCATCTGGTGGATGTTGACCGAATCCTGGGCGTCGTAGCCATCGCGGGGCGTGAGCAGGCGCAACACCCAGGGCCGCACGTACATGAGCAACACGGCGGCCACGGCGTACACGCCGCCGGTATCGAACACCAGATCCAGCGAAATGCCCGTAACGAAGCCCAGAATCAGCTGCACCACAATGGGCGTCCCGATGGGCAAAAACAGCAGAAAGCCCAGATAAATAAAGCACCAGGCCAGATCAAACAGTACGAAATCGGTGCCGCTGATCAGCAGCACGTACAGGGCCAGGTAAAACACCCCGCGCACCCCCTGCAAAAGGATTTCGAGTATGCCGCCCCTCATGGTCGTTTGGTTTCGGGTTTGATGCCGGCCTGCCGCTCCAGCGTGTCGCGCTCGGCCTGGGGCCGGCTCGTGACGAGGTACACGTAGGTAAGGCGCGAAAAATCGGTGGCCAATCGCACCCGCACGGTCCAGAAGTTCTTGTCGGGTTCCTTCACGAACGAATCGACGGTGCCCACCAGCACCCCTTCCGGGAACACGGCGTTGTAGCCCGACGTCACCACCGTGTCGCCCCTTACCAGCTGGTTCTGGCGCGGAATATTATCGAGCAGCACATGGCGGGGGTCGTCGCCGAGCCAGCGCACGGTGCCAATGGTACCGTCGCGCTGGATGCGGGCCGACACGCGGCTCTGCGAGTGTAGTACCGACGTGATGGTGGCGTAGTGCTCCGAAAATACCTTTACCCGGCCTACTACCCCGGCCGCCGATACCACGCCCATGCCGTCGCGCACGCCGTCGACGCGGCCCACGTTCAGGGTCAGGTAGTTATCCACGAGGCGCTGGGTGCTGCTCACGACCCGAGCCGGGATGAGCGGATAGTCGGGGTCGTGGGCGGCGAGGGGGCGCAGGCCCAGCAGCAGCGAGTCGGGGCGGCCCAGCACGGCCAGGCGGGCCCGGGTGGTGCTGTCCTGGCGCACTGGCAACGAATCGGCGGTTCGGTCGCTCAAATCGGGCTGGTAGAACTGCTGGCGCAAACGGGCGTTTTCGCGCATCAACTCCTGGTTGATATCGGCCAGCCGAAAGTAATCCTGCACCTGGTTGCGCCAATCGAGCACCTGCCCCGCGTACGTGTTGGCCGAATTAAAAAACGCGGCCCGCTGATAGGTACTGTTGCGCACCAGTAAAAACACGCTCAGCACTTCCAGTATCGCAAATACCAGGATGCCCCGGAAGCGAAACAGAAAGGCGAACAGGTTATTCATGGGTTGGTGAGATATGAGCTGGTGAGAAGTGAGAAGTGAGACTGACGGGCTTAACAGCAGTTCGTCAGTCTCACTTCTCACTTCTCACCAGTTCACTTCTAGGTAAGCAATACGCCCCGGAAGCCCTGGATATTCTTGATGGCCTTGCCGGTGCCGCGCACGACGGCCCGCAATGGGTCTTCGGCAATGTGGATGGGCAGCTTGGTTTTGGCGGCCAGGCGCTTGTCGAGGCCGCGCAGCAACGCGCCGCCGCCGGTCAGGTGAATGCCGTTCTCGTAAATGTCGGCCGACAGCTCGGGCGGGCTGATTTCCAGCGCCTTGAGCACGGCTTCCTCGATTTTAGCCACCGACTTATCGAGGGCAATGGCAATTTCCGACGACGTAACCTTGATCACCTTTGGAATACCGGTCATCAGGTCGCGGCCGCGCACCTCGAAATCGGGGGGCGTTACTTCCAGCTCCGTCAGGGCCGCGCCCACTTCAATTTTGATGCGCTCGGCGCTCCGCTCGCCAATCAGCAGGTTGTGCTGGCGGCGCATGTAATCCAGAATATCCTGGTTGAATACGTCGCCGGCCGTTTTGATGCTCTGGTCGCAGACGATGCCCGAAAGGGCAATCACGGCAATTTCGGTGGTGCCACCCCCAATGTCGATGATCATCGAACCGATGGGCTGCTCCACGTCGATGCCGATGCCAATGGCAGCAGCCATCGGCTCCTGAATCATCCAGACTTCCTTGGCCCCGGCGTGTTCGGCGGAGTCACGGACGGCGCGCTTCTCCACCTCCGTAATGCCCGACGGAATGCAGATCACCATGCGGTGGGAAGGTTGAAACAGGCGGTTGCGGGTATCAATCATCTTGATCAACCCCTTAATCATTTCCTCGGCGGCGTGGAAGTCGGCAATTACGCCGTCTTTGAGGGGCCGAATGGTTTTGATGTTGTCGTGGGTCTTTTCGTGCATCTGCTGCGCTTGCCGGCCCACGGCAATTACTTTATTGGTCGTGCGGTCTTTCGCGATGATGCTCGGCTCATCCACCACGATAACATCGTTGTGAATGATGAGCGTGTTGGCCGTGCCCAGGTCAATGGCAATGTCGCTGGTGAAGAAATTAAAGAAACCCATTGAGTAACGGCAAGTAGATGACAACGGGCAGCTTGTGCCCGTCAAAAGTGGGGGCAAAAGTACGCAGGATTTAAGTGGGGCCATAGCAGTCGGGTTGTCCGGTCCTACACCCTTCTTGCTGGCACTTATTGCTGCCAGTCAATCCAGCCGACGTGACCACACGCGAAACTTTCCGGTACGGGCCCTATGCTAGTCGCAAATTCTATAGCTTGCATCTATCTACCATCAATATGATTTTTTCATGAAGACCCACTTTACCCGGCTGTGCGCGGCCTTGCTCCTAAGCAGCTTATGGCTGACGAGTTGCAGCAAAAAACCCGAAGCCTGTTTCACCATTGAGAAAGGGATTCCCAGCTCTAAAGTCAACGACGAGGTAGAGGTAAATGCTGGCTGCAGTTCCGATGCGGACAGTTTTGTCTGGGAATGGGGTGATGGCGCCAGCGACACCGGCATCAAGGCCAAGCACAAGTACAACGCCGCCGGCAACTTCACGCTCAAGCTCATAGCTAAGGCCGATGGTAAGTCGACTAGCACGAGCAAGCCCGTTACCATTGTTCCGTAGCGCAGTAGGCATATTGTAGCCCCAGCCGCAGCCCGGACCATGCTCGTCGCATCGTGTTGACGAACATGGCTCGGGCCGCAGCTCTGAGCAACCAGCGAAAACTAGTGCTTGAAGTGGCGGACGCCGGTCAGCACCATGGCCACGCCCAAGCGGTTACAGGTATCGATGCTATCCTGGTCCTTGATGGAGCCCCCGGGCTGCACCACGGCCCGGATACCGGCCTCAGCGGCAATTTCCACGCAGTCGGGGAAGGGGAAGAAGGCATCGGAGGCCATAACGGCTCCGTTCAGATCGAAGCCGAAGGAGTTAGCCTTCTCAATGGCCTGGCGCAGCGCATCGACGCGGGAGGTCTGGCCGACGCCCGAGGCCAGCAATTGGCCGGCGCGAGCCAGTACAATGGTGTTACTCTTGGTGTGCTTGCAGATTTTGAGGGCGAATTCCAGGGCCGCTACCTCGTCAGGCGTTGGGGCCGATTCGGTGACGGTTTTGAAATCAGCCGCGCCTTCCATGGCCTGGTCAAAATCCTGCTCGATGGTGCCGTTGAGCAAGGTTTTCACCTGCTTGGTGGGAAAATCCACGGGCTTCTGGCGGAGCAGGATGCGGTTTTTCTTGCTTTGCAGAATGGGCAAGGCCTCGGCTTCAAATGCTGGGGCAATCAATACCTCAAAAAACAGCTTGTTCAGCTCTTGGGCGGTGGACGCGTCTACGGGCTTGTTCACGATGATTACGCCCCCGAAGGCCGAAACCGGGTCGCAGCTGAGGGCATTCAGGTAGGCCTGGTGCAACGTATCGGCCTGGGCCACGCCGCAGGCGTTGGTGTGCTTGAGAATAGCACAGGCCGCCGGCCCGGCGGCATCGAACTCGCGCATCAGCAGCACGGCCGCATCCACATCGACCAGGTTGTTGTAGCTGAGCTGCTTGCCGTGAAGCTGATCGAAGAGCGCATCCAGGTCGCCGGAGAACGTGCCGGCCTGGTGGGGGTTCTCGCCGTAGCGCAGGGGAGTTTGGGTGCTGGTTGCTGATTGTTGGTTGTTGGTTTGTTCTCCAGCAATGGCAATGCGGGCATTTTTGATTTTCGAATCTTCGTCTTTAATGGAAGAGTTCAGGTAGTTGAAGATATGGGTGTCGTAGTTCGACGTGGCCTCGAAGGCGGCGGCGGCGTAGTGGCGGCGGTCCTCCAGGTCGGTGGTGCAGCCTTTTTGGGTGAGCAGCTCCGTCACGGCCGCGTACTGGTCGCGGCTGCTGACCACGAGCACGTCGCGGAAATTTTTGGCGGCGGCCCGGAGCAGCGAAATGCCGCCGATGTCGATTTTCTCAATTGCATCGGCTTCGGGCGCGCCTGAAGCCACGGTTTCCTCGAACGGATACAGGTCCACGACCACCAGGTCGATGGGCGGAATCTGGTGCTGCGCGGCTTCGGCCAAGTCGCTGGCCTCGTGGCGGCGGTGCAGAATACCACCGAACACGGTGGGGTGCAGCGTTTTCACCCGCCCGCCAAACACGGCCGGAAAGCCGGTCAGTGTTTCCACGGCCGTTACGGCCGCGCCCTGCTCCTCAATGAACTGCTGGGTACCACCGGTCGAGTAAATCGTGACGCCGTGCTGCTTGAGCAGGGCCACGAGTGGTTCGAGGCGGTCCTTGTAATACACGGAAACGAGGGCGGAGCGAATGGGCTGCGACATGGCGACGGGGAGTTAGCGAAGGGGTGAAACGTGCCGCGAAGGTAGGCAGCCCGGCGCGGGCCGCCGTTACCAAATTGTTACCAAGACCAAAGCCGCACTTCACCTCCAGCTGATTTTAGAAGCACAAAGCGGCCATATTCCCCAACCGGGAGCAAGACAGCACTTCCGCCGCCAGCTCGACCGTGGCAGCCAAACCGGGCGCTTATTCGTAAACTCCTGAAACTCCCCACTGGCTCCGTTTCGCCTTCATGCCCGAACTCTTTACCATCTCCGCTCCGCCTACCCCGGCGCTGGCCGCCGCCGCTGCCGCCACGCTGGCCCCGCGCCTGCTGGCCCAGGCTGCCGCATCAGATGTCGAAGGCGGCTTTCCAACCCAGGAATTTGACTGGCTCCGCGAAGCCGGACTCCTGGCTGCTCCGCTACCCACTAAGTTAAACGGCAGCGGGCTCAACGAGCCGGCCCACACCCAGGAGCTGCTGAGTGCCCTGCGCCACATCGGGCGCGGCAACCTGGCCGTGGGGCGCGTGTATGAGGGCCACGCCAACGCCTTGCAGCTGATTACGCGCTTCGGCCGGCCCGAACAACTTGAGCGGTGGGCCGCCGATGCGGTGGCTGGCCACTTGTTCGGCGTCTGGAACACGGAGGCTCACGACGGGGTGAAACTGGCGCCGCTTCCCTCCGGCCGCTTCCGGCTCAGCGGCAGCAAAACCTTCGGCTCGGGGGCCGGCCACCTCACCCGCCCGCTGCTCACGGCCGCCCTGCCCGACGGTGGCTGGCAGATGCTGGTACTACCCGCCGACACCCAAATACCGGAGTACGACGCCCGGTTCTGGCGGCCCCTGGGCATGCGGGCCTCGGCCAGTTTTCGGGTTGATTTCACGGGCCTCGAAATTGGGTCCGAAGAGCTGTTGGGCGAACCCGGCGACTATTACCACCAGCCCGGGTTCAGCGGCGGAGCCATTCGGTTCGCGGCCGTGCAATTGGGCGGGGCCGAGGCCGTGTTCGACGAAACCCGCCGGTTTCTGCGGGCCCTGCACCGCACCGACGACCCCTACCAGCGCCAGCGCCTAGGCCAACTGAGCATTTTGGTGGCCAGCGGCCAGCACTGGCTACACGCCGCCGCCGAGCTGGCTGCTCGCCCTGGCCCCGACGCCGAAACCCTGGTGGCCCACGCAAACTTGGTGCGCTCGGCCATCGAGGACATCTGCCTACGAGTGTTGCCCCTGGCCGAGCGGTGCGTGGGCGCGCGCGGCCTGCTGCGCCCCGAGCCCTTCGAGCGCCTCCACCGCGACCTGACCCACTACCTGCGCCAGCCCGCCCCCGATGCCGCCCTGGCCGATGCCGGCCGCTACGCCCTCGACCACCCCCGCCCCGCCTACCGCCTCTGGCATGACTGAGCCCGCTACGTTTGATTTCAGCGCCCTGCCCCTCCGCCCAGCCAACTACGCGGCCACGCTGGGTCCCACAGTAGTAATAGCGCCCCACCCCGACGACGAAAGCCTGGGCTGCGGCGGGCTGCTGGCCCTATTGGCCCAAGCCGGGCAGCCAGTCTGGTGCGTGCTGGTGAGCGACGGGACGATGTCGCACCCGTCTTCGGCCAAGTACCCGCCCCCGGCCCGGCAGGCCCTGCGCGAAACCGAGTTGCGGCTGGCGCTAACCGAGCTAGGGCTCAACCCGCATAACCTCCTGGCGCTAAACCTACCCGACAGCCACGTGCCCGGCCCGGATACCGCTGCCGGCGCGGCGGCAGTGCAGCAACTCACGCAGTTGCTGCGCCAACAGCAGCCCGCCACCATCCTCTGCCCCTGGCGGCGCGACCCCCACCCCGACCACTGGGCCACCAGCCAGCTCGTGCAAGCTACTTTGGCCCAACTGCCCCACCCGCCCCACCTGCTCGAATACGTGGTTTGGGCCTGGGAGCGGGCTATTCCTGCCGACCTGCCCCGCCCCGGCGAAGTAACGGGCTGGCAACTCGATATCAGCTCCGTGCTCGATGCAAAGCAACGTGCCATTGCCGCGCACGCCTCCCAGCTCCCGGGCTCCTGCATCGACGACGACCCCGCCGGCTTTACGCTCGCTCCTTCCATGCTGGCCCACTTTGAGCGGCCGGTAGAGGTGTACCTGGAAGTTGCCGAGGAGCAGCGGCCCCGCAAAACAACTGGTTAACGCTCTTTCCCGATGGAACCCAACCCCAAGCAACCCCATACCCTGCCACCAACCTATTTCGATAAGGTGTACGAGGCCAACCAGGACCCCTGGAACTTCGAGACCAGCCCCTACGAGCGGGAAAAGTACGCGGCTACGTTGGCGGCCCTGCCTTGCACGCACTACAAGCGAGCCTTTGAAATCGGGTGTTCCCTGGGTATCCTCACGGCCCAGCTGGCCCCACATTGCGGCTATTTGCTGGCCGTAGATGTGGCCGAAGCCGCCCTTGCCCAGGCCCGTAAGCGCTGTGCTAACCTGCCGCAGGTTGACCTGCGCCAGTTGCGGGTCCCCGAGCAGTTTCCCCAAGGGCAGTTCGATTTGATTCTGGTATCGGAGGTGGGCTACTACTGGAGCCCCGCCGATTTGGCGCGGGCCGCCGATCAGCTCGTGGCCGCCCTGCAACCCGGCGGCCAGCTCGTGCTGGTGCACTGGACGCCCCCGGTCCACGACTACCCGCTCACTGGCGACGCCGTCCACGAATTCTTCTTGGAGAAAGCCCAGCCCGCTGGGCCCCTGCGCCATCTGCACGGCCAACGCCACGAAAACTACCGGCTCGATGTATTAGAACGACGCTAGCCCAACACGGTGGCAACCAGCGGCTGTAAGCGCCGTTGCTGTTGCGCCAGTTCGGTTCGTAGAGCAGTAATGGCCAGACTTAGCGGTACCGACGCAGTCGGCACGGCAGGCAGTACCAGCGGCCGGGCCCATTCCCAAAACTCCCCGAAAGTTGCGCAAGAGGCAAGGGCCTGAGCCACAGCGGGCAGCAAATCATTCACTAAACCGCCTCCACTTCTCAAAACTACGGTGGGGTTCTGGCTGGCGCGGGCCGCCTGCCACTGCTGCCGCAACTTGTTCCGCACCCGTAGTTCGGCTACCAGCGCGGCCGGATCGGGTACCAACGGCTGTTGCTGGCCCAGCAGCGCCCATTCGCGCAGCTGCCACGAGAGACCTACGGCCACCCGCCCCTGCTGCCGGCCCGAGGTAAACACGCGTACGGCCGGACTATGGCGTACCCGCAAATCGTGGCGCAGTAAGGCCTGGTACAGGGCTTCATCTTCCAGAAAGGGCACAACCGGCAAACCGCCTACCTGCCGGTAAGCGGCCACGGTAACGGCCAGGCTGGCCCCGAAATGCTGGTGGTGGCGGGGCCAGGGGTCGTGGGCTTGGGGGTCGAGGTGGGTTTCGAGCTGCACCCGGAGCAGGTGGTAGGCGGCATCCTGGAGCTGGCAGCGGCGCACCGGGCAGTTCCGGTCGGTTTCGTCCATCAGAATACGGCCGGCAATGGCGTCGGCACCAGTAGCCAGTTCGGCGAAGGTGGCGGCCAGCCAATCGGGAGCCACGCGGGTATCGGCGTCAGTACTGATAATAAGGGCTCCGGGGTGGCCAGCCAGTTCCAGGCGGCGGGCGGCTTCGTCCATGAGCAGGCGGCGGGCCTGACCTACGTGGGCCTCGGCGGGCGGCAGCGTCACTTCGGCCACGTGCAGGGCCAGGGCCGGATGCGACGCCGCGTAGGCCCGCACGGTAGCGGCCGTGCCATCGGTGCAGTTGTTGGCCAGCACTAGTACCTCGAAGGTGCCGGCCGGCAATGCGCGGCCAGCAGCATCGGTCTGGGCCGCCAGGGCCGCCAGGGTGGTAGGCAGGGCCGCCGCCTCATCTTTGGCCGGGATGATGACCGTGGCCCGCAACTTGGCTACGGGCGGCGGCAAATGGCTCCAGAGTGAAGCAGGTAGGGCGGCATTATGGGGGTGGGCCGACTGAAAGTGGTGCGGCGAGGGGTGTTCCATGCGCTGCTTTCTACGGCAGTCACCTTCACCAGTTGGCCTTAAAATCAATAAAAACCCTACTGATGAGCTTATGAAGCGCTTTTCAATGCCTAGCGAGGCGTTGTTTATACCAGCAGAAAGCCCCGTCGTCCTGAGTGGACGACGGGGCTTTCTGCTGGTATAAACAACTGTCTGTTAAAACGCTTCGCCCACGGCGAAAATGATACCCGAGTTGCCGCCCGACCCCACGCCGTAGTCGAGGCGAATGTTGAGCCGGTCGCGGCGGTTGAAACGGAAGCGGATTCCGCCGCCCCCGGCGTACCGCAGGCCGTCGAAGGTATAGTCGTCGATATTGGGAGCTACTTCGCCTACGGCGCCGAACAACGCGCCATCAATGCGCCAGAACAGTTTCTGGCGGATTTCGGCCTGAGCTGTGGTGAACTGACGGTCGCGGTAGCGGCCCTCATAGATGCCGCGCATCAGGTATGCGTTGTTGTAGAGCGAGCCGCCCAACGTGGCCCCCATACCGCCCCACTCACGGAACGGCACGTCGCCGGTGTGGTACTGGCCCAGAAACTGCAAAGCCAGAATGGTATTGTTGGAGCCGAAGAGCGGGTTGAAGTGCCGGGCATCCACCATGTAGCGGGTGAAGTTGTAGTCGCTACCCAGGCCCTTGCCGGCGAACAGCACGTGGGCATCCACGAAGTTTCCCCGGTAAGTAGCCAGTACGTTGTCGCGGCCGTCGTACAGAATGGCTGGACCAACGCCGGAGGTGGTATAACCCGCCCGCTGCTCGGCCGGAATGGATTCGTAAGAGCCAGGCGTACTATCCTCGTCGCCGTCCTTGAGCTTCACGGTCCCCAGATCGGTGAGGCGGTAGCGCAAACCAACGAACAGGTTGGGCTTCACCTTCACCAGCGCCTTTTCATCGAACACCCAGAGCGGGTACTGGATGTTGGAGTAAACGTCCTTGTCGGTGTCGTTACCCCGGCCGAAGTACTGGAATGCCAGATCGAAATAACTCAACTCACCCGAGAAAAAGAACTTCTCATCCTTGGTGAAGATGGTGTGCGTAAGCTGCACAGTGGTTTGCTTCTTCTGCGAAATCCAGGCAATCAGCCGGGCGTTCGACTTACGCACCGTGGTATCAGTACCAAAGCGCCAGACCGGCAGGATGGCTACGCCGCCGGCAAAGCCGGTTTCCTGCTGGTAAAAGGCAATGGGCACCGGAATAAAACTGGGTTTATCAGGGTCGTCGGGGGTGAGCTTGGCCTTGGCCGTGGTGGTCGGGGCCAAAGCCCGGTTCAGGCCCAAGGGGGCTCCGGTAGTCGGCTCGTCGGTGGCGGGTTGGGCGGGCAGCTCGGCCGAGGCCAGCAGCGGCGCGGCAGCTTCGGGAGTGGTCGACTGCGCCAGGGCAGCCGGAGTAGCCAGCACGCTTAGCGCCAGCAACGGGTAAATAAAGCGCATACTAGATGGCCAAGGTCAAAGTGAATAAACGAAGCGGGGTAACCCCAAACTGCGGTCGATAAAACTACTGCGCAGTTGCCGGGGTCATAGCTCCTGCTAACGCAACTATAACAGTGGCGGTTGCCGGGGGTTTCAGGCCAGCCAGAGCATCGAGAGCACGCCGCTCAACATAATGGCTTTGCACCAAGTGCTGAGCCGGGCAAAGTGCTGGCGCTGGTCGGCCCGGCGCAGCCCGGCGGCCAGCGCCAGCAGCGGCCCCAGCACCAGCACCAACAGCCAGCTCCCCAGCCCGTAGCGCTGGCTCAGGAGCAGGCAGTTGAACACCGCCCCAGCCACCAGCAACACCAGGCAAGCCAGGAAGAAACCCGTCACCCACTTGGTACGCCGCACGCCCCACACCAGCGGCAGCGTGTGGCAGTCGTGCTGGGCATCGCCGCGCATATCCTCCACGTCTTTCACTATTTCGCGCACAATAGTGAGCAGAAACGCCGCCAGCGCGTAGCCCCACACCGCCGAACGGCCAGTACTGGCCTGTAGCTCGGGCAGCAGCACCAGCGCCGCCGTGAGCGTGGCGATGCTCACGTTGCCCACCAGCGCCACCCGCTTAAACCGCACCGAGTACCCCCATAGCAGCAGCGCCGAACCCAGATTTACGAGCCCGAGTAAGGGCGAAAGCAGGCCGCTCAGGCCTACGCCCAGGCCCGAGAGCAGCAGGTGGGCCAGCATGGCGTGGCGGCGGTTTACGGCCCGGCCCACCACCAGCCGGCCCGGCCGGTTGATGGCATCAATCTTAACGTCGTAGTAGTCGTTGATGATGTAGCCCGCCGCCCCGATGCTGAGGGCGGCCAGGACCAGCAGCCCGAAACCGGGGGCCAGCACCTGCCGCCAGGGCGCCTCGGGCAGCAGCAGGCAGGCCCGCACCAGCAGCAGGCACAGGGCCATTATCAGCAGGTTGGGCAACCGGATGAGGCGGGCCAGGTGCCGGCCGGTGCCGGCTGTTGGCTCCGGACCAGCTTCGCCCCTGGGGGTAGGCACGGCAGACGGGGAGGAGCTAAAAAGCATGGGTTACGGTTGAGCTAACGGAAGATGTCTGCAAAGATGCACCACCCCTGGCGGACACCCACAAAAAAGCCTCTCCCAACTTGGGGAGAGGCTTTCCGGTGAAGCCGCCAGCCGGCGGCCGACATTGCTTACAACCGCTTAATATTTACGGCGTTAACCCCCTTACGGCCTTCCTGGGTATCGAACTCCACCCGGTCGTCTTGTTGCACCTGGCCGCCGTTCAGGCCGGTTACGTGCACGAAGAAATCTTCTTTCGTATCATCTTCTGTAATGAAGCCGTAGCCTTTCGACTCGTTATAGAATTTTACGGTTCCTGTTTTCATGGAAAAGGGAGAAGGGAGATGGTGGAGAATGGGGTAAATATAGAGGGATTTCCCCAAAGCCCTTCGCCTATTACGCACCTCCCCCGAACGGCCGCTTTGCCTGATGGCTAACGACTTACCGAACCGTTCCTAATCCGCTACCAGGTTTTCTGGGTTTTCATAACGGCTTCAATCAACTCGCGTACGGCTCCGTGGCCGCCGGGCAGTTGGGCCACGTAGTTGCTGATGGCCCGCACATCGGAGGCAGCATCGGCGGGGCAGGCGGCCACGGCGCAACGGCGCATCACCTCCAGGTCGGGCATATCGTCGCCCATGTAGGCAATATGCTCGGGCGAAAGGCGGTAGGTGTTGAGGTAGTTGTTGAAAATTTTCATCTTGTCATCTACTCCCAGGTACACATCGCGCACGTCGAGCGACTCCAGGCGCCTGCGCACTCCCTCCTCCTCGCGGCCCGAGATAACGGCCACCCGGTACCCCTGGCGCAGGGCGTGGCGCACGGCGTAACCGTCGCGGATGTGGAAGGCGCGGGCCTGCTCGCCCGAATTGAGCGCTAGCAGCGTACCGTCGGTCAGCACCCCGTCCACGTCAAGAATAAACACTTTAATGGCCGATAGGTCGGCGGCGGGTAGAGTAGTCATGAAAGCCGTTTGGACAAGTAAAGTAGGCAGGTTATCGAAGCAGAAAATGGGTTGCTGCTTATTGATTATCGCGCCATTCGTACACCCACTTGGCCTGCACCTGTTCGAGGTGGCCTTCATTTGCCTGCTCACGGGTTCCCTCAAAGTTGGGCAGGCTCATCACCCAATCGAGGAGCTCAGTGAAGCGAATGCGGTAGATTTTAGCCTCGGTGAATTCGGCACCGAATTTCTCGTAAAGTGCAATGGCAATGTCCTCGTGGTCGCTCCACTGAATCGGGGGCTCGAAATGGTTCATAGGGGAAATATGCTGAGTGTGAGAAATGTGGTGAATGTGAAAAGGGTGAGGCGGCTAACGATGTAGCGCATCACGCCCATTTTTCACGTTTTTCACATTAAAAAACTAGTGGCCCAGGAAGTGCTGCGTCGGGATGCGCACGACCAAATCGGCGTTGCCCTGCACCACGCACTGGCAGCCCAGACGGGAACTGATGCGCGGGTTTTCGGCCCGGTCGATGAAGTCTTCCTCGGCATCCGAAATTTCGGGCAGGTCGGCTTCGCCCTGTTCAATGTACACGTGGCAGGTGCTGCACCCGCACACGCCCCCACAGTTGTGCTGGAGCTGAATATCGTTGTTGAGGGCCACATCCAGCACCGATTCGCCCTCGGCGGCCACGTGCGTCTGGTCGGGCTGGCCGTCCTGAAATTTGAAGGTGATATTTACGGCTTTCACGGCGAAATGCTAGGGTAAGCGAGGCAAAAATGAAGGGGCAAAGGTACGGACGCCCCTTCCCGAATCAAAGCTGCGGGTCGGGCTGATTGTTTGCTGCCCCGGCCACGGCAGCAGTGCCCGCCCCCAACTCGTGGCGGGCGGTGGCCTGAATACTGGCCGTGAGCTCCCGGTACAGCATCTGCCAACGGGGGTGGGTAGCTAAAGCGGCGTCGTGGCGGGTTAGCGTGGCCGCATCGTGGCGCACAGCCGGGCCGGTCTGGGCCCCGAAGGGCGGCTGATTGAGGGCCTTGTCCACGGTTTCGCGGATAAGTGGGTGGAGCAGTTCCCAGGGCAGGCCGGCTTGTTCGAGCAGTTCGCGCCCGATGCCCAGCAGGTGATTGGGGAAGTTGCTGGCCCACACCGCCGCCACGTGCAGCTGCAGGCGTTGCGCCGAGCTAACCTCGCGCACATCGGAGCTAAGAGCAGCGGCCAGTGCGTGCAGCGTAACCAAACCAGCCGCGTCGGCCGCTTCCAGGCACAGCGGCACGGTCGCCCAATCGATAACGCGGCCCGGCCCGAAGGTCTGAAGCGGGTAGAAGACGCCGCCCCGAATCTGGTTACTATAAGGAGTGAATACCGACAGTGGCAGGGCGCCGGCCGTGTGGGCCACCAGGGCGCCGGCCGCGAACCGGGCTGCCGCCAGCACTTCGGGCACCACGGCATCGGGCAGCGCCAGCAAGTACACCTCGGCCGGCGGCAGCTCATGCAGGTTGGGGGCAATGGCGGTGCCGGCCGGTAGCCGGGCCGCCAGGGCTACCCCCGAGGCCGCTGTGCGGCTCCAGATTGCCACCGGCGGATGGCCGGCAGCTGCCAGCGCGGGCCCGAGGTGGGCGGCTACCCGCCCGGCTCCCAGCAGCACGATACGCGGGCGCACCAGTGGTTCAATATTCTGCACAGGTGAAGAAATAAACTTAGTAAGCTTTTTTGAGATTGAATGCGGAATTTATGAACTTATATGGCTAATATTGAACTGCTGACTGAATTTTGGCCTATTGTTCCCAAAATTGTCAGCCAGTCGAAACCCCTTTGCAGGTTCTGTTTCCCCATCTCCTTTCCCACTTTTATTTTCCTTTTGCATGACTCAAAACTACTCTAAAACCCGCGCCACCACTCCCTGGCGCAAGCTGGCGTTGGTTGGCTTGCTGGGACTGGTTACCGGCGGCGTGGCGCACGCGCAGGCGCTTAACTATAACGTATCGAATACGTTTAATGGCACCACCGCTTACACCGATTTAGGAGCCGCCGGCACAGCCATTACCACTCCCAACACGGATGACGCTAACTCGGCGGCTACTCCTATTGGCTTCACCTTCAATTTCAACGGGCAGGATTTCACGAATTTCGTCCTGAATACCAATGGCTACCTGGCATTGGGAACCACTGCCCCAGCGGCCCCTTATTTTCCGGCCGGGCCCCAGGATGGCACCGGCGGACCAGTAGCCGCTGCTGGCCAGAACAATTTACTGCTTCCTTTCAACTACGACCTGGAAAGTGGAACTGCTACGGCTGAGTACAGCTACTCTACAACCGGCGCTGCCGGTTCGCGGGTCTGCGTTATTCAGTGGAAAGGCGTCAGCGACAAAGCACTTGGCGGGCTGGCCAAGCAGTATGCTTCGTTTGATTTCCAAGTGAAGCTTTACGAAAATTCGAACGTTGTAGAGTTTGTGTACAACGCCCCGGTGGTCACTACGGTTGGCGCCGATGCTTTTCATGCTGCCGCTGTTGGTATTAAGGGTAGTGGCGCCGCCGCCGGTCAGGTTGTGCTGGGCACCAAAGGATCTACCCAAGCATGGTCGGGAACATCCTTCGTTAACAGCAACGCCGGTTACGGGACGACCGTTAACTCGCACAACTTCCGCCGGATAGCTCCGCCGGATGCTGGCCGCACGTATCAGTTTCAGCCCATCCAGGCTAATGACGCGGCCGTTGCTACTATTTATACGATGGGTAAGCTGGCGGTTCCTAACTCGTTGCCCCATACCGTTTCGGCCGTAGTGAGTAACAACGGATTCGCGGCGCTGGCCAACGTTCCCGTAACGCTCACGGTTGCCGGAGCCAACACCTTCACGAGTACCAAAACGGTAGAGACATTAGCTCCCGGCGCCACTCAGGTAGTTACGTTCGACGCCTACCCCACCACTTTTGTACTGGGTACCAATACGCTCACCGTTAGCGTACCCGCCGACAACAACAACTCCAACAACTCGCTGCCTTACACGCAGCAGATCACGGCTACCGATGTAGCCTACATTAACCCGGCCCAAGGCTTGGCAGGAGCTTTCAGTATCAACCCGGATGCTGCAGGCGGCGCGTTTGCCGTAAAGTATAAGAACAGCCAGCCAACCAGCATTTCCCAGGTAAAGGTTGGTTTTCCGGCTTCGGCCGGTAGTACCTCCACCTATATTCTGCAGGTGCTGAGAGCCGATGGTGCAAATGGAACGCCCGGTACGGTTGTTTACACATCCCCCGTTCAGAACCGCCTCGCGGCAGCAAGCACAGTAACCATCGCGTTGCCCTTGCCCATTGTTCAGGGAGACTTTTACCTGGCTATTCGGGAAACATCGGGCGGAGTTGCCCTGGGCTACCAGATCGAGGATCCAATCCGGAATAACACCTTCTACGTGCAGTTGTCTAGCGGAGCCACTTGGCGGTCGCTGACCACCTTTGCCGGCATCCCGACCCGCTTTGCCGTTGACGCCGTTCTGGCCCCCGTGCCTGCCTGCCCCGCTCCAACAGAACTGGCCGTGAGCGATATCAAGACCACTTCGGCCGTCATTACGTTTACCGGCCCCGCTAACGGCACCACTTACGCCGTCATTTACGGACCAAAGGGCTTCAACCCGGCCACGGGCGGTACGACTGTAACGGCCCCGGCTTCGCCCTTCACGCTTACGGGCCTGACCAACTTTACCGAATACGACGTGTATGTGCAGGCCAATTGCGGTGCCACCGACCGGAGCCTGCTAACGGGTCCGGTATCGTTCCGTGCGCTCTGTGAGCCGCCCATCGTCAATGCCTTCCCCTACGCCGAGAATTTTGACGGCATCGCGGCCTCCGCTAATCTTGCGCCCTGCGGTATTAAGCTGCTCAACGTGAACACCGATGCCAAGACTTGGCGCGTGGCTTCGTCGTTCAACAACAACGGCGTAGCTACTCCGGTGGCCAGTTCGGCTCCCAACGCCCTGATTTACGAGTTCAACAGCGCGGCTCCTGCCGACGACTGGTTCTTCACCCCCGCCCTGGCCCTGAAGGCCGGTAACAAATACCAGCTCTCGTTCAAGTACCGCACCTTCAACGCTGCTTACGCCGAGAAACTGGAGGTGAAGTTCGGTAGCACCGATACTCCCGCCGGCCAGACGACCACCATCTGGAACAACGACAACATCACCAATTCCACTGCTTACTTGACCACGGGCACGGGTACGTCGCCGGCCGTTATGGCTATCACGCCAACCGTTTCGGGCAACTACTACATTGGTTTCCACGCCTACAGCGACCGTGACAAGTACGTACTCGCCGTCGATGACCTGAACATCACCTCTTCGGTGGTTACCGGTACTTCCTCCGCCCTGCAGCAGGCCATCAACCTCTACCCTAACCCCACTGCCGGCAAGCTCACCCTTGAGGTACGCGGAGCCAACGCCAAGAACGGCCTGCAGGTAGAAGTAACCAACATGCTCGGCCAGCGCGTACACACCGCCACCGTGCGCGACAACGTGACCAGCCAGATCGACCTTTCCGGCCTCGCCAACGGCATGTACGTGGTGAAAGTGCGTAACGGCAACGACTACATGGTGCGCAACGTGTCGGTGCAGAAGTAATTCGGCCCACTTTGTTTTTCCTACCCGAAAAGGGGGCAGCCAATTGGCTGCCCCCTTTTTTTGGTTAAACTTGATGGCAGCAGCCAGCCGTCAGGCATACCTACCCCAGCCAGAGGCCGACGCACAAGGCATCTTGTCGCTCCGGTTACCAGTATCCGTTGCACGATATGCTTTCACTCCGCTAGTTTGCCGAAGCAGGTCTACACTGGCACAGGCCATCAATACGCCGGCTGGTGACAACTACCCCTACGTGTGGCCTCTTCGGTTTGCTGCCATGATTCGCTGCCCCTGCTACCGTCAGCCACTTTCCCTCTGTCACCAGCCGGCATATTGCTGGCCTGTGGCAGTTCCATCAACCCTGTATTTGCTATAAACGACAAAGCGCCCCCAACTCACATTGAGGGCGCTTTGATAGCAGGGAGTTGAACGACGCGTTTACGCCACCTGCCGCGGCTTGGGCCGGGTGACTACCGGGCGGGGCCGGGCACCAGTTTCGAGGGCAGGTACAGCCGGCGCTTCGGTTTCGCGGCGGCGCTTGTAGAGGGCCATGCCGAAGCCTACGGCCATGAGCAGCGTACCGCTCCAGAGCAGGTTGATGAAGGGCTTCTCGACGGCCTTGAGGATAATATAGTCCTTCTGAGTCGTACTCACGCCGAAGGTGAACTTGCCCTTTTGGGGGTCAACGTTCAGGAAGGACAGGCGCAGGCCCAGGTCCTCGATTTCGTCGGGCACGCGGCCGATAAGCTTGTTGCGGACCACGAACATCGGATGCACGTGGTACTGGCGCTTCTCACCGTACACCAGGAAGTCGCCCTGAATGGCTAGGTCGTCCTTGGTCAGGCCCAGGCCGGCGGTTTGATGGGCGGGCTCCACGGCCCGGAACACGGCGAAGTAGTCGTTGAGGAAGATGGTGTCGCCCACGCTCAGCACATGCTCTTTCACTTCGCTCCAATCCTTCTCCTTGTCAATCGGCGGCACGGCGCTGATGTGGGAGTAAATGTCGTGGTCGGCGAACTTCTTGATATCGGGCGAGGCCAGCAGGCCGCCCATCTGCTCGTTTACCTGTGCGCGCGGGTAGAGCACGAATTTCTCCTCGGTCTTGCGGTCCTTGTATTCAACGCGGTAATACGTGTTTTCGGGCAGGATTTCGAGCGTGTCGCCAGCCTTGTAGTACACCTGGGCGCCGCGCTTGATATCGGCGCGGGCCAAGGCCTTGTACTCGTCGGCGGTGCGGTAGAGCAGCTGCTTATCTACGTAGCCGGGCACGCCGGGCACGTCGAAATACTGGCCGGTGTAGCGCACGTCGTACTTGCCCATCGGGGCGGGGTCGTTGCGCCAGAGCAGCACGTTGTCCTGGTTGGTGGTCTGGTCGAACTCGCGGGAGTAGAGCAACCCGGAGGTGTTCTGGCTGATGATGTTGGAATAACCGGCTGAAGCCAATACGCCCAGCAGCATTAATGCAATGCCGATGTGGGCGATGCCACCACCCGACAGGCTAACCTTGCGCCGGATCAGCGTCAGGACCATGCTCAGGTTAGCTAACACCGCGAACAGGGCGGTGGTCAGGAGCACGATGTAGGCCAGGTCCATTTTGTGGCCGTAGTACTGCACGAGCAGAATTACGAGGGCCGCGCCCAGTAACGAGAGCAGCGCCGGTACCGTGAGGGTGTTAGTGAGGCTGGCCTTGTCGTTTTTCTGCCACCACATCACCTGGGCCAAACCCGAGCAGAAGGCTACGCCCACGCCCATCCAGAGCTGGAACTTGGTGTAGTGAGCAATCTGGTCGGCCGGCAAAGCCAGGTTCGACTTGATGCCCATAAAGCCCAGGAAGGCGTTGTACACCGGAATGCTGGTCGTGAATAGCACCTGGAATGCACCCAGGCACAACACGGTAGCCCCCACGAATACCCACAGCTCGGGGTTGTAGGTGGTCAGCTCCTTTTCAGAAACCGGGATATTCTTCCAGCGAACCACCAGCAATGCGATGCTCAGCACGGCAAAAACGGCCAGATAAATAATGAGCTGACCCGAGAGGCCCAAATCGGTGAACGAGTGGACAGACGCATTACCCAGCACACCCGAACGGGTGAGGAAGGTAGCGTAGAGAATGAGTAGGAAGGTGGCGATAACCAGTGCGAACGAGGTGCGCAACGCAATCCGGCTCCGCTGCCAGAGCACCAGCCCGTGCAGGGAGGCCACCAGTACCAGCCACGGAATGTACACCGCGTTTTCCACGGGGTCCCAGTTCCAGTAGCCGCCGAAGTTGAGCGTTTCGTAGGCCCAGTAGGCGCCCATCACGATGCCCACGCCCAAGATCATACCGCCCCAGAGGGTCCAGCGCATGGCTGGGCGCACCCACTTGGTATACTCACCCTTCCAGAGCCCGGCAATGGCATAGGCAAAGGGCACCAGCGTGAGGGCGAAGCCCAGAAACAGCGTGGGCGGATGAATCACCATCCAGTAGTTCTGGAGCAGGGCATTCAGGCCGGTGCCGTCGGCGGGCACGAAGTTGGGGTTGGTTTTCCAGACCGGCAGGTCGGGCATAAAGTCGCGCAGCAGGATGAAGGGCGAGGAGCCGATCTTGAGGTCGCCCAGCACTACACCCAAAATCATGGAGGTGAGGAAGAGCTGTACGCCGGCGAAAATGGTCATTACTGGGGCTTCCCAGCGTTTGGCCGAGCGCATCAGAATCAGGCCCAGACACACATGCCAGAAAATCCAGAGCAGAAAACTACCTTCCTGCCCTTCCCAGAAGCAGGAAATCATGTAGTATACCGGCAGGTGGTTGCTACTGTGGCTCCAGGCGTAGTAGTACTCGTAGCGGTGGCCGTGGATGATGCCGAACAGGCACACAATCACAGAAATCACGGCTAATGCATGCACCAGGAAGGCTCCCCGGCCCAGGCGCATCCAGCCGGCGTCGGTGTCGCCGAGGGCCCGGCCGCGGGCGGCCATATAGTAGGAGTACGCCGCCACCGTGGCCGCCACAAATGCCAGAATGACACTTATGTGCCCGGCATTGCCGATGAAAGGGTTCAGCATGGGTTACTGCGTTGAAAAAGCGAAGGAGCAAGCAGCCTGATCAGCAACGTGCCTGACTCCAGGTGATAGGTGCCAAGGACCAATAGCCTGCCCGACAAAGCGAACGAACTAGCGCGAAGCGGTGGCGCCCTCAATATCCTTCTCCACGTACTTGGAAGGACACTTGAGCAGGATTTTGTCCGCCACGAAGATGTCGTTGCGCATGGCCCCGGTAATTACCACCTGCTCCGACTTGTCGAAATCCTGGGGCTGGGGGTTGAAATAGACCACGCGCTGGGCGATACGGTTGGTATCAACCAGCGTGAAAGCGAAATAGTTAGGATCGAGGGTGGGGTTGTATTCCAGGCCCATGATGTTCTGGCCGCCGTCGCGGGGCAGGCGGCCTACCACGTGCACTTTGGTCAGGTTGCCATCGGCGGCCCGCTCCCGGGCTTCCTTAAACGACACGTACACGCTGGCGTCGCCGGCGGTGCTAGTGATGATGGCAATGGCCACGGCAATGATAGCCATGATGAAAATGTGCGTTTTTTTCATGTCAATGCAAGCAATAAGCGGCTCCGGCTGGAGTCAGAAATCGGAATCAGAACAGCAAAACAGGTTACAAAGGTCCGTAAAAAGGCGAGATAATGAGGTGATGCGATGGAAGCAGCATTGCCGGCAATCCAAACCGGGCTCTCCGCCCGACTAGCCTCAGCTCAGTGTCCTGCCAACTTACAGATTCACTTCTTTTTCCAGGCGGGAAAGTTTGCGGTCCAGGGAAATCAGGAAGAACAGCAACCCGGCCAGCACCACCACAATGACGGCCACCACCACGTAGATCTTGCCGCTCTGGCGCAGGGTATCGGCCATTTCGGGCTGCCCGGCGGCCGTTTGGGCCGCCGCGTGCAGCACCGGCAGCAGCAGGGCCAGCAGCAGCAAGCCCGCGCGACCAACGAATCCACGGCTCCGGGCTCCTAAACCCTTAACCCTCCAATCAGGCAATTTGCTTTTCATACAGTTTCAGTTTGAGCAGAGAAACGCGGCTGGCGAGCTGGGCCAGCCAAAAGGCCAGCAGCGTCCAGCCGATAACGGCCGGGTAGAACACGAGGCGCATGTTGCTATCCAGGTCGTACTTGGCGAAGGCCGGGTTGCACCCGCGCCGGGGTGGAGCGAATCCGTGAGGCGGGGCAGAATATAGAACAGCGGCATGGCCACGGCAAAGGCAAACACGTTGTAGATGGCCGAAATCCGGGCCCGCTGCTGGTCGTCGGTGAAGGAGGAACGCAACACCAGGTAGGCCCCGTAGATGAGCATGGCAATGGCCGCCCCGTTGAGCTTGGGGTCGTTGGTCCACCACTGGCCCCAGGTAAAGCGGGCCCAGATGCTGCCGGTAGCCAGCCCCACAAAGCCCATCAGAATGCCGGTGCGGGCGGCTTCGTGGGCTTTAATATCAAGTTCGGGCGTGGGGGTGCGTAGGTAGCGCACCGAGTAGTACACCGAGGCCGCCAGAATGAAGGTCATGCCAAACCACATCGGCACGTGGAAGTACAGGTTACGAATGGTTTCGTTGAGAATGGCCAGCCGCGGCACCGGCAGCAGCAGGCCCGCCGCCGCTACATACAGCAGCAACACCACACTCAGGGCTTTCCACCAGTTCTTTTTCATGAGCTGTTAGCTACTAGCTGTTGGCTGTTAGCTTTTTGAAGTTGTGAAATTATAACAGAAGAGGCTCTCGGAAGGTCAGCTGTTAGCTAACAGCTGACAGCTAAAAGCTTCTTTTTTAGCTTCTCCATAGAAAGGGGAACAGCAGGTACGATACGGCGCCCACAATCATGTTCAAGGCTACCAGCGTGAGCAGGGAGCTGCGACTGGCTTCGAATTCGAGACCATCGAGGGCATTTTTGGAAACTTTGATGAGCAGCAGCAGCATGGGCACCATCAGCGGGAAGCCGAGCACGGCCATCAGGGTGCTGCTGTTGGTGGCTTTGGCCGCAATGCCCGACACGAGCGTGAGTGTGCTGGCAAAGCCCACGGCTCCGAGCAGCACATTGCCCACGAACAGCGGTACGTTCTGGACCGGGTTGCCCAGCACTACCGCGTAGAGCCCGAACGCCACCAGCGCCAAGCCCAGTAGCAGCACGGCGTTGTAGGCCATTTTGGCCAGAATCACGGCCTGGGGCCGCACCACGGTGTAGTAGTAGAGCATCCGGCCCCGGCTTTCCTGCAGGAAGCCCTTGGCCACGGCATTCACGGCCGAAAACAGTAACACAATCCAGAACAGGGCATTCCAGGCCGGGGCGGGCAGTTGGCCACCGCGCGACGAGAAGCTCAGGTAGCAGACGAACACCGTGCTACTCACGTAGAGCAACATGCCGTTAAGGGCCGCCCGCTGGCGCCACTCCAGCCGGAAGTCCTTCTGCATCAATACCCAAATCTCGCTTAATAGCGTCACGGCAACCCGGCTGGTAAAAGGACCGCAAAGATACAACCCAACCCCCGGAATACCCGCCTGTCGCCCCACAATACCCCGGCCCGTAACCTCCAACCCAATTTAAACGACAATCGGCCGGTTTTCCCGCGAGGAAACGCGATTAGCAGGTTGGCAGCCCAGGCCGCGCCGGGCGTTAGAAGTCGTAGCCCAACGTAGCGTAGTTTTCGGGCCCTTGGTGTTGTACTGCTCCCGACCCCAAGCAACGTCGCCCTTCACATAAAAGCCGAGCATAGTGGTCCGGATACCGGTACCGTAGCCGTAGAGCAGTGGATTGGTGAAGTTGATGACCGTAGTCGTGAAAGCCCCCTCCGACACTACCCGCGTGTTGTTGGAGTTATTGACGCTGAACGGATTAGCGCCCGAATACGTGGTACCCACGTCGCCGAAGGCCGTGAGTTGGAGGTTGCGGAAGAAGCCCGACTCGATGGGGCGGTGCGAGAAATACTGCACGATGGGCAGGCGCAGCTCGGTGTTGAAGAGCACGTATTTCTGCCCTACCCGCTTGCTGTAGTCGAAGCCCCGCAGGTTGGTTACGAACTGCTGGTAGAACATCTGGGTGGGGTCGAGCTGGGTGGCATTGCTCACCGGGGCCCCGTTGCCGGCGATGTACTGGTCGTCGTTGTAACCGGAATTCAGCCAGTTATCCATGCCGCCGAGGCGGAAGAAGGGTTGGGCCGAGCCACCACCAATGTACTGGCCGAAGCTGGCCCGGTTGGCCCAGATCAGCTGGCGGTGCAGCTTCTGGTAATGGCGCAAATCGATGAACAGCTTGGTGAAGCTGGTATTGCGGCCGTCGAGATCCTGAAGCTTGGTAATGCCGGCCTTCATGCGGGTGCCCTGCAGCATATTGATACCCGTAACCACCGAGTTATCAAATACCAGTTCGCCCTCGCCGCCGAGGTAGTTGGTGTTCACATCGTTGGCGTTGGCCAGGTCGCTGTACTGGCGGCGGCTCACGTTCACGAATCGCGGGCCCAGGCGCACGCTCAGGTTGTGGGTGAGCGGGTAGGCGATGGTAGGCGCGATTTCGTGGCGGCCGTAGCGCACCCGGGTACCGTCCCCGATTTCGGGGAAGTAGGCCTGCTTCTGGTAGCGGATGCTCCAGTCGTAGCGGTGCTTGAGGTTGGTGTACTCAGCGAAGATATTGCTGGTGCGCAGGTCGGTGAGGGCGAAGATGCCGGCCTGAATCCGGTGGTCTTCCATCAGGTCCGACATATTCACCTGGGCCGAGAAGCCAATGCCCAGCAGGTTATCGGCCTGGAGCGTCGAAACAACATTATCGATGCTGAATTGGGTACCGTAGCGGAAGGGGCCGGCCAGCGTAGCCACTTCGGCCGGCGCGGCTTGGGGCAATGCTACCACCGTGGCTGCCCGCCGCCGTGGCGCCGGCTGCCCCCCCGACGAAGGCACCCGGGAAGCCGGAATGTCCTCGTCGAATTCGTAATTACTAGTGTTTACGCGGCTATCGGCCGGCTTAGCTGGCGTAGCGGGCACAGCGGCTGGTTCCGGATCGGTAGTGGTACCGGTGGGCGCGGCCGCCGGGCGTTGCGCGGCGTTGGCTACCGTAGGGCCGGGCCGGTTAGCAGCCGGCACGGCGGCTTTGGCTGGCCGGGAACGGTCTTCGAGAATTTCCTGGCGGGCCGTTTTGGCGAGCGTCAGGCTTTCGGGCAAGGCGTAGTTGGGGTAGAGGTACACGTTGCTGCGCCCATCGGCCGCCGCTACCAGCCCCAGCGTGTTGGTGGTGGCGCTGTAGTCGAAATCCTGAATTCCGGCGATGAAACTCGTGACGGGCTGGTAGCTGCGGGTAGTCAGCGAATAACGGTAGAGGCTGCGCACGCCGCTTTCCTCGCCCACGAATAGCACTTGGTCGTCGGAGATGGCCCGGGGCCGCCCCTCGTTGGAGATGGTGTTCACCAGCACTTCCACTGGCTGGGTCCGGCCATCGAGGTGGTAGAGGTAGAGGTCGTAGTTGTTCACAACTGCCCCAAAGCTGCCCTTGGCTGTGCCAGCCGAGTCGAGCCAGCGGTTGGAGCTAAACACAAGGCCCTGCCCGCCGGGCAGAAAAGTGGGCTCCACATCGTCGAACACGTCGTTGGTGAGCCGCTCGGGCGCCCGGTTACCGGCCCGCAGCAGGTACAGATCGTTCTGCCCATTGCGCACCCCGCTAAAGGCCAACGACTTGCCATCGGCCGAGTAGCTTAGGCTGGTTACCTGCGAGAAGGGTGAGAAAATAGATGTGCGTCGGCCGAATGTGGGCAGCAGCCCTTTCAGGCGGGCAGCCAAGCCGCCGAAGCCGCCATTGGCCGGGCGCAGCTCCAACGCCAGTTGGCCGCGCTGCTCTTCGGCTACCGCCACTTGGTCGTTGCCGCGCCAGGCCAGCACCGGCAGGCGGGTTTCTACCTCCTGGTCGGGCGTTTTGTAGCCGCCCCGATGAATCACGTCGCGGCCCTTGCCGTTCTTGTTCACCACCAGCACCCGGTAGCGGCCCTGGTCGTTCTGCACGTAGGCCAGGCGCTGGCCGTTGGGGCTGAGCACCGGCTGGCTGTAAATGGTGCCCCGGCGGTTAAGCCGGCCCAGGCTGTTCTTATCGTCCAGCTCCTGGAAAGCCGTGAGCGGGCGGGCGTTGAGCTGGCGGTAATAAGTCAGCCAATCCTTGAGAAACACCTTATAAGGCACGTTCAGCGAGGAGCTGATGCCTACTTCCACGTCGCGGGTGATGCGGGTGAGGTTGAGAATGTTCTGGATGCTGGTGTAGCCGTAGCGCTCGGCAATGTAGTTCCACACGCTCTGGCCGGCCAGCTCGGGGTTGCGCAGAAAGAACGGGGCGGCACGGTTGCCCTCGTTCTCGTGGGTCATGGTGCGCATGTAGTCGTCCATTTCCACGCTCCAGCCCTGGGCGGCGTAGGCCGAGGCCCCGCTGATAAACCAGTCGGGCAGCTGCAGCAGGTAGCTGCTCTGGATTACCTCCTTGAGCGAGCCGCCGTACATCATGTCGTTCAGCAGCACTTCCGTAATGCGGCTACTAAGCTCTTGCTTGAAACGGGTCTGCTCGCCCTGGAAGGCAATCTGGACCTTCGTGGAGCGGGTCAGCGCGGTTTCGCCGCCGGTAGTGTACTTTTCGGGCGAGAGGCCGACGTTGCTCTGGCGCAAGTCGCCGATGGAGTTGAAGAGCATGATTGTGGTTTTGGAGTACGGGTAGTATCCAATCAGCCCCGTGATGCGCTGCAACTCTTTTTCGGCGTACTCGGCCGCGTGGCGGGCGTTGGCCTCGCCCCCGGCGTAGTAGTAAATCGTGAAGTTCTGGGTGCTGAATTGCAACCAGTCAAATTCCTTGTATTGAAGACGGACCCGCCCAAAGGGTTCCTGGGCCGACTGCGCCCGGGCCGGATTACTTGCGGCCAGCAGTCCGAGTAGCAATAGGGCCGGGCCAGCCGGCTGCACCAGCGGCCGCAGAGAGAAGGATAAGTGCTTCATATCGAAAAACCAGGAGCTAGAAACTAGGAAGCGGAACCGGGCGCGGCGGTAGCCGGCGCGGCAGAATATAACGGAAGATACCGCCGGATATTGACTTCGGGCCAGGGCGCTACGTCATTTTCCAGCCAGTCGGCCATTACCTGAGCCAGCCGGGGGGCCATCATCACCCCCTTCGAGCCCAGGCCATTGAATACGTGCAGCCCCGGCGTTTCCGGGTGGGTACCCAGCAGCGGCTTCCGGTCGCGGACGGCCGGCCGCACCCCGGCCCGCTGCCCAACTACCCGGAAGGGTTGCGCGGTGATGTCGCGCAGGCGCTGGCTGAGCTCCTCACGGGCCTCGGGCGTGGTGCCCGCCGCGAAGGGTGGCCAGCGGTACGTGGCGCCCACCCGCAGCCGGTCGGCCCCGAGCGGCACCACGTAAGCGCCCTTGTTGAGCACCGTGCCTGCCGGCAAGCCGGGGCACTCCACCGTCAGCACCTCCCCCTGGTTGGGGGTGAGGGGCAGCCACTGGAAAAATGGATTCTGGCAGGTGGCCGCGCCTTCGCAGCTGATGACGTGCCGGGCCTCCACCCGGCCCGCGTAGCGGAAGCCGCCGGCCGGTTGGGCAACAAGCGCGGCCCAGTCAAAAGTTTCGTGTTGCAGCCAGCCTGCGGCTAGCCCTTCGGCCGTGAGGGCGGTAAGGAGTTCCTCGACCAGCACGAAGCCCCCGCGCCGGATCAGCAAGCCCCCAAATTCGGGCTCCACGCCCGGCAGTGCGGGTAGCTCGCCAGTGGGGTTTTCTACGAAATCGAGCCAGGCGGGCCGGTCGGCGCTGCGGGCCAGCAGCGTGTTCTGCTCGGCCACCGACGAGAAGAGCTTGACGATGGGCAGTTCCTGAAAAAACGGCCGGCCCAGCCGTTGTTCCTGAGCCCGGTAAAACGTGGCGGCGGCCGTCAGCAGTTCGTCGGCCCGCCAGGCCAAGGCGAATCGTTTGCCCGCTACCGGGTTCATCAGGCCCGCCGCCACCCGCGAGGCCGAATCGGGCCGGGGCGCGTCGAGCACCACCACGGTGCGGCCGCGGCCGCGCAGCTCGGCCGCCAGCGTGGCCCCGGCAATACCGTAGCCTATTATCAAATAATCAACCTGGGTCATGGCTGGCAAGGTAAGGTTTGTTGGGGTCTTGGGAGGTTGCCCGAACAGGAGCCGACAACGTGGCATCAGGCTCTATCTGGCGTCTGCGCAGCCGAAGTAACCCTACTACCGCGGAACCCTGTGGTTTGATTACAGTACTACAACTACCCGGAAGATATGCTTCGCCTCTGCCCCGTTGCACGGCCACCAGCTAAAGCATAGCCCTGTTCCGCCAGCTGATCATTCAATCCTCAACAAACCTTACCTTGCCAATTCAAATTCCGCCGCTTCGTTTTTCCTGCCCATGACCGTTTCTGGCTTCACGTTCAACCCGTTTTCCGAGAATACCTACCTGCTCCACGATGCCACCAACGAGTGCGTGATAGTAGACCCCGGCTGCTACGAGCCAGCCGAGCAGCAGGCCTTGCGCCAGTTCATCGAGGATGAGGGCCTGAAGGTGGTCCTGCTGGTTAACACCCACGCCCACATCGACCACGTGCTGGGCAACCAGTTCGTGCTCGACACTTATAAGGTGCCGTTTCTACTCCACGAGGCCGACCTGCCCACGCTACGGGCTGTGCCGACGTACGCCGCCAACTACGGATTTCCGCAGTACAACCCGGCCGAGCCTACCGGAACGCTGACGGCCGGCACGCCGGTAAAATTTGGCAATACGGAGCTGGAAGTGCGTTTCGCGCCCGGTCACGCGCCCGGCCACGTCGTGTTCTACCATGACCCCACCGCCACCGTTATCGGGGGCGACGTGCTGTTTCAGGGCAGCATCGGGCGCACCGACCTGCCCGGTGGCGACCACGCCACGCTCATCAGCAGCATCAAAAGCCAGCTCCTGACGCTGCCCGACGATACCACTGTATACCCCGGCCATGGCCCGGCGACTACCGTTGGGCAGGAGCGCCGCACCAACCCATTTCTGCAATAACGAAACGCAGGAGCGCAGGAACTTGGATGACGTTTGAAGCCAGAACAGCAGGTCGAACGTTGCATGAGTACCTAAGCCCGGCCCCGTCAATATTCAGGTTCTACGCTCTCCAAGTCCTTACTTTGAAAAAATCCATTCCCAACGCTATTACCTGCCTGAACCTGTTTTCGGGTTGCCTGGCGCTGTGCGCCGTATTTGCCGACAACCTGGTGCTGGCCGCCTACTTCGTGGCCTTATCGGCGGTATTCGACTTTTTCGATGGGTTGGTGGCCCGGGCCCTACACGTATCGTCGCCGATTGGCAAGGACCTCGATTCGCTGGCCGATGTGGTGTCGTTTGGGGTGGTGCCGGGGGCGATGCTCTTTGCGCTGCTGCGCCAGGCTGGCACCGATCTGCCCGACTGGTTGCCTTACGCGGGTTTCATTCTGACGGTGTTTTCGGCGCTGCGGCTGGCCAAATTCAACAACGACACCCGTCAGTCCGACTCCTTCATCGGCCTGCCTACGCCTGCCTGCACCTTGGTGGTGGCCTCGTTACCCCTGATTCTGGCCGACGACCGGTTTTCTCTCAGCCCCTTGCTGCTCAACCCCTGGGTTTTGCTCGGGCTTACGGTGGTGCTCTCGGGGCTACTGGTGGCCGAGCTACCGCTGTTCGCCCTCAAGTTTAAGAGCCTTCGCTGGCAGGATAACAAGTTGCGGATCGTATTTTTACTGTTGAGCATCATCCTGCTCGTGGCGTTGGGGCCAGTGGCCGTACCGCCCATTATCCTGCTCTACGTGCTACTTTCGGTTCTGAGCCCGTCCGAACCTACGTCGGTGGCAGCGTAGCCAGGGAGGTAAGGCAATCCGCCCCGGCAGGCAGTTGCGTTTACTTGGGTGGGAATTGGGGCGGATTTTGTCCGGTTAGCCGCAATAAAACCGGCTCCGCTGAGTTTACCTTCCGGGGCTGAACTGTGTTGCTCACCAGCCTGTTGCTGCTCGTAGTTTCTCTCTCCTATCGGCTTTTTTGAGTTTTTGCGTATGCGCTATTCTACGTTCTGGTTGTTGGCGGTGCTGTGGCTGTGCTTTGGTGGCGCAACGGCCCGGGCCCAATCGGGCGAGCGGACGGTTCGCCACCGCCTGAGCTGGGCGGGCACCGAACCCGTAGCAATCAAGGGCCAGAAACGGCTCGTGCCCTCGTTTCGGGGCGCGGCATTTGAAGCCGGCCAGCAAGTGGGCACCTTGCTCCTGAGTTTGCCGGGCCACGTAGCCGAGGGCCGCCTCAGCGAAACCCAGTACGAGCCTGTACCCGCCGCCGACGCCCGCCAGCTCGACCTGGGCACACTCCCCTCTACCCCGCCCCTGCGCCTGACTGCCGGCCTCGCTGCCCACCAACATGTAACCACGCTGGCCGTGCAGCCCGTGCGCCGCAACCCCCAGACCGGCCAGGCTGAGCGCCTCGTATCCTTCGCCTACACCTACACGACTGCCGCCAACCGCCCCCAGGCTACCCGCACCTACACCCGCACTTCGGTGCTGAGCCAGGGCGAGTGGTTTAAAATTGGGGTCCCCGCCAGCGGCATCTACAAGCTCAACAAAGCCACTCTGACAGCCCTGGGGCTACCGGCGGGCCTCGACCCCAGCCGCCTGCGCCTGTTTGGCAACGCCATGGGCACGCTGCCCCAGCCCAACAGCACCTACCGCCCCGACGACTTGGTGGAGAACAACCTGCAATTCGTAGGCGACGCCAATACCACGCTCGAAGACAGCGAGTATTTCCTTTTCTATGCCCCCGGCCCCCATACCTGGAGCCGCGAGGGCAACACCACCCGCTTCCGCCACCAGCTCAACCCCTACACCGATACGGCCTACTATTTCCTGACCGTGGGCCCCGCCGTGGGCCGCCGCGTAGCCGCCGCGCCCACCGTAACGGGCACGCCCGGAGCCCGCATCAGTACTTTTACTGACCGCCAGTTCTATGAGCACGATTTGCTCAACATCGCCAAATCGGGCCGGGTGTGGGTAGGAGAGGATTTTTCGAGCAGTAGCCAGCAGATGCGCACGTTCACGCTCCCCGTGACCGATTTGGTTGCGGGTTCGATTGCTCAGATTACGTCGTCGGTGGTGGCGGCCTCGGCTTCAGCTACCACGTTTCAGAGCGCCGTAAACGGGCAGAGCCTGGCCTCGCAGGTAGTGCCGGGCTTTAACTGCACCGGCGGCTTCGGCTGCTACCCCGAAGTGGCCAATACCAACTTGAGCGTGTTGCAGTTCCCGGTGCCGGCCACCGCACCCACGGAGCTCAAAATCAGCCTTAGCTACAATAGTGGGTCTGACCCCGGGGCCAAAGGCTACCTCGACTACCTCGAAGTGAATGCCCGCCGCCAGCTGCGCTTGAGCGGAAGCTTACTCCAGTTTCGGGCCCTCGATAATATTCTGCCCGGGGCCGTCAGCCAGTTTGAGCTGGCCAACGCCACTGGCGCTACCATCTGGGACGTAACCAACCCGCGCCGCCCGGCGGCCATAGCGGCCAGCAACGGCGTGTTTCTGGCTCGCACCGATACGCTCCGGGAGTTCGTGGCCTTCAGCGGCGCCGACTTCCCGGCCCCCCGCGGATTTGGCCGAGTCGGCAACCAGAACCTGCACGCCCTCAATCTCGATGGTAAGCTTGACTTGGTGATTGTGGCGCACCCGAGCTTCTTGGCCGCCGCCAACAAGCTGGCCGCCCACCGCACCACCCACGACGGGCTGAATGTGCAGGTGGTGAACGTGCTGCAGATCTACAACGAGTTCGGCTCCGGCGGGCAGGACGTGACGGCCATCCGCGACCTGATGAAAATGGTGTACGACCGCAACCCTAGCGGCCGCCGCCAGTACCTGCTGCTGTTCGGCGATGCTTCCTATGACTACAAGGCCGACCCGACCAACGACGTAAGCAAACTTCCCGACTGGTGGGCCAACCGCCTGCCTAGCAACGCCAATAAGATCAACCAGAACTTCGTGCCAGTGTACGAGTCGCAGGAGGCCTTCGACCTGGTGGAGGGCAGACGCCCCAACGGCCAGGGCCTAACCTACTCGTCCGACGATTACTACGGCCTGCTCGACGACTCGGAAGGCGCCTGGCTGCCCAACACCGGCTACGAGATGCTCGATATTGCCATTGGTCGCTTGCCGGTGCGCACCGTGGCCCAGGCCGAGCTGGTCACGCAGAAATTCATTGATTACGACAGCCCAGCGGCCTTCGGCAAGTGGCGCAACCGTCTCTCGTTTGTTTCCGACGACGGCGACGGCAACTTGTTCACTTATTATAGCGAGCAGCTCAATAACCCGCTCGATACGCTGGCCGCCACCCGGGGCTACAACGTGTACAAGCTCTACCTCGACCTGTTCCCACAAAATATCGTGGCAGCGGGCCAACGCTCCCCAGCCGCCGAGAAAGCCATTGATGAGGCCTTCGAGCAAGGGTCTTTACTGATCAACTACATTGGCCACGGCGGACCCAAATCGTGGGCCGACGAGCAGATTTTCACCAATGCCTCGGTCCTTAATCTGAAGAACGCTACCCGGCCAACCTTCCTGTTTACCGGCACCTGCGACTTTAGTACCTACGACAACCCCGAATTTACCTCGGCCGGCGAACAGTCGCTGACCGATGTCAGCGGGGGAGCTATCGGGCTGCTGACCACCACCCGCGTCGTGTACGCCGACCGTAACCAGGCGTTGGCTGTCGAGTTCTTCAACGACCTGTTCAAGCGCCGTCCCGACGGCACCATGCCCCGTATTGGCGACGTTTGCCAGACGGCCAAGAACTCCGCCATATTTGGCGACAACAACCGCAACTACGCCTTGCTCGGCGACCCCAGCATGCGGCTGGCTTATCCTGAGCAGGAAGTCGTAGTCACTCAAATCAACGGTAAAGCCGCCACGGCCATCCTCACCGACACGCTCAAGGCCCTGCAGCAGATTACGCTCAAGGGGGAGGTTCGCCGCAGTGGCCAGCTCAGCGCCGACTTCACGGGCACGGCCAACGTGCAGGTGTTCGAGAAAAAATCGACTGTAACCACCCTGGGCAACGAGCCTTCGGATAGCACGGTGCCGATTCAGCTGCGCGAAAACGTCCTCTACGATGGTCCGGCTAGTGTGCGAGCCGGCAAGTTCAGCCTGCAGTTCGTGGTGCCCAAGGATATCAACTACAGCGTGGGTCTGGGCAAAATCAGCCTCTACGCCGCCGACCTCACGCGCCGCACCGATGCGCAGGGCCAGCGCCTGGTGCCGGTTGGCGATGCCGCTCCCCTGGCCTCCCGCGACACCATCCCGCCCCGCATCCGGCTGTACATGGACAGCGAGCAGTTTGTGTTCGGGGGCCTGACGGGCCTGACCACGACGCTACTGGCCACCCTGCGCGACGCCAGCGGCATCAATACGGCCGGCACCGGTATTGGCCATGACCTCACGGCCACCCTCGATGGCGACGCCAGTAAAGTCACGGTGCTCAACTCGTTCTACACTGCCAAAACCGACAGCTTCCAGGTGGGCCGGGTTGAGTATAAGTTCAAGGACTTGACCGCCGGGCCCCACGAGTTGCGCCTTAAGGCCTGGGACACTTGGAACAACTCGGCCGAACAACGCATCGAGTTCATTGCCGCCCCTACCGAAAAACTGGCGCTCCAGCACGTACTCAACTACCCCAACCCATTCTCGAACACTACTACCTTCCACTTCGACCATAACCGCAACGGCCAGGACCTCGAAATTCAGGTGCAAATTTTCACGGTAGCTGGCCGCTTGGTCCGCACGCTCCAGGGTTCGGCCCTGGGCAGTGGCTCGCACGTGTCCGCCATCAGTTGGGACGGCCGCGACGAGTACCAGGATCAGCTGGCCCGGGGCGTGTACGTGTACCGCGTAGTGGTGCGCGCCCAATCGGGCGACAGTTCTGGCACATCTACAGCCTCCAAATACGAAAAGCTGGTTTTACTCAATTAAGCTGAAGTCCGGCCTTTTCGCCTAATTTTCGCCTTCACTCCCCCACCTCTTTTTTATGACACTGCCGAAAATATCCCTGCGTACCATGTTGTTGCCGGGTTTGTTGGGTCTTACTGCGGTCAGCGCCCAGGCCCAGCGGGTCAGCGCCATCACGACTGCCGTGCCCATCCTCACCATCAGCCCCGATTCGCGTTCTGCGGCTCTGGGCGAAGCGGGCGTAGCCATCAGTCCCGACGCCAACGCCGGTTTTTACAACCCCGGCAAGCTGGGCTTCGTGCGCTACCAGCACAGCGTTTCGCTCTCGTACACGCCCTGGCTGGCTAGCATTACCAACGACATGGGTTTGGCCTACGTGAGTGGCACGACCAAGCTCAACGACCGGGCAACGCTCTCGGCTAACCTGATGTACTTCGATTTGGGTAAGATTGAGTACCGCACGCCGACCGGCGCGTCTAACGGCGAGTTCAACCCCAAGGAATATGCCTTCACGGTAGGTTACGGCCAGAAACTGAGCGACAATTTCGGGGTAGGCCTGAACGTGCGCTACATCCGCTCCAACCTCACCGGTAGCACCATCACCGACTCGAAGCCTGGCAACGCCGTGGCCGTCGACTTGGGGGCCTACTACACCACCGACGTCAGCATTGGGGCCGGAGACTACAACCTAGCTTTCGGAGCCGACGTGTCGAACATCGGCAACAAAATCACTTACACCGACCCCCAAAACGCCGACTTCCTGCCCACCAACCTCAAGCTCGGCACGGCCATCACCAAGGAGCTCGACCCCTACAATAAGCTCACCTTCACGGTTGATGCCAACAAGTTACTAGTACCCAGCCCTTACTACGTTGAGGGTGCCGCTCCCAACGACCCAGCAGTAGCCGCTGAAAACCTCAAACGCCGGCGCTACGGCATCGTGCAAGGAATTACCAGCTCTTTCAGTGACGCGCCGGGGGGCTTCAGCGAGGAGATGAAAGAAATCAACCTTTCGGCCGGCCTCGAATACATGTACAACGACCTGCTGATGGTGCGGGCCGGCTACTTCTACGAAAACCCGATGAAGGGTGACCGGCAGTACTTGAGCTTCGGCGCGGGCGTACGCTACCAGGTCTTCGGAGTCGATGGCACGTACTTGGTACCCAACTCCAAGGCTAACCCGCTTTCCCAAACATTACGGGTATCGTTGCACTTTAACTTGAATGAACTCAGCGAGGCCTTCGGCCCCGCTAACTAATTTTTTGATCCGGTAGCTACCCGGAAAGTGAAAATGCAGTGTGTTGCGCTGATGCAGATTTGCTATCTGCCGGGCTGCTATATTTCCACTTCCCGCACGTTCCCCGCATTCACCACATTTCCCTTCGATGCTCGACCGTACCGTCGCTCCTCCTGTTCAGCCGCTGGCCCGCATAACGCTGCCAGCGGCTGACGTGTTTTCGCTCCCTAATGGTGCCCGCCTGCATGTACTGCACAACGCAGCTCAGCCGGTTGTGCGCCTGCAAGTAACTTTCAAAGCCGGCAAGTGGTACGACCCCTCAGCTGGCGTGTCGCTTCTCGCGGCCCGCATGCTGCTCGAAGGTACCCGTACCCGCACCGCCCGCCAGATTGCCGACGAAGTAGCCTTCTATGGGGCTTCGCTCGAATGCGAGCAGGGTTTCGACCGCACCACCCTCACGCTCTATTGCCTGAGCCGCCATCTGCCCGCGCTATTACCGCTGGTGCAGGATGTACTGACTGAACCTACCTTCCCCGAAACCGAATTGGCGTTGGTAAAAACCCGCACCATTCAGAACGTGCGGGTTGAGCGTCAGAAAACCAGCTACCTCGCCTCCGAAAGCTTCTCGCGCAACCTTTTCGGCCCCACTTACCCCTACGGCATAACGTTCGACGAAAGCATCTTTCAGGACATCACCTCGGAGCAGGTACGAAGCTTTTTCCAACAGCACTACCATTTTGCTGAAGCTGAAATCTTCCTCTGTGGTGATGTTGCCAGTGAGCACACTGCTCAACTGACCCAATTATTGGGCTCAATACCAAGCGGCCTCGTTACCAATTCAGGTAGTGATAATGTTTCAGCTACACTGGCTCCCCAAGATTACGTGACCGTCAATGGAAGTTTGCAGGCATCCCTACGTATCGGGCGCCTCTGGCCCAGTCTGAGTCATCCACAGACTCACGAACTCCAAGTACTGGTTAAGGTACTGGGTGGCTATTTCGGCTCCCGGCTCATGAAGAACATCCGTGAAGACAAAGGCTTAACCTACGGTATCTACGCCAGCGTGAGCCCCCGCGAACACGCCACTAGCTTCATCATCGGTTCCGATGTGAATGCCACCAATGCCCCCGCAGCCATCACGGAAATACACCGCGAACTGCGCCGTCTCCAAGAAGAGCCGATTCCGCTAACCGAACTGCAAACGGTGAAGAACTACATGAGCGGCAAATTTGCCAACGAGCTCAGTACTGTTTTTGAACAAGGTGATAAGTATAGGAACCTCATCTTCTATAACCTTACGCCTGATTATTATACTGACTTCGTAGCCCAAATACAGGCCGTTGATTCAACCACCCTCCAGCACCTTGCCCAAGAGTACCTCTCACCAGATGCAATGATTGAAGTAGTATCCGGCCCGAAACAGTAAAGCATCACTTATTATCATCAATCAAAAGCCCCGCCCACTCTATCAAGAGTAGACGGGGCTTTTTATTGAAGTGCCGTGGCCGGGTCCAAGGCAGCTCCCAAAGCGGCCGCCACCGGCGTTTAGGCGGCTTTTGCCACTGGTAGAGGCGTTTTGGGTCGATTTTGAGCGCCCGCGCTGACGCCTGGGTCGAGCAGCTTTGCTGGGCCAAGAGTAAGGCTTAGGCGCGGAAGGCCGCGTCGTACTTGCGGCGTTTGTCTGGTTTAGGTGTCTCGTTCACGATGAAGGAATGATACCACTCTATTCTGTCCAGCTGAACTAGCCCACCTCAAAGCGCCCCTTCCAGCTATGGGAGGGGCGCTTTTATGCGGGCCAGGTTGGCCCTGACTGGCTGCGGGCTTGCGTAAGCCAAACAGCGACCCGGCCGT
>NZ_NIRR01000031.1 GCF_002204745.1 Hymenobacter amundsenii | reverse complement strand
CTCTACCTCGCCGTTGGACGAATGCAACGGCGCGGTAGAGATGCTTCGGCAAGCTCAGCATGACGTTCATTTTGGCTTTCTGAATAGCTTTAATACAAAGAAGAAATAAAAAACGGTCATCCTCCTGAAGAAGAATAACCGTCGTTCTATTTCTCATTGTACATGGCTCACCGCACCTTCACTATCTCCAACTCGAAAATCAAATCGGAGTTGGGTGGGATGAGGTAACGCCGGCCGGTTTCGTCGTCGGGGTCGGGTTGGCCTTTGGCTCCGTAGGCCAGGGCGGCCGGAATCCAGACCCTGGCCCGGCTGCCCTCGGGTAGTAGCAACAGGGCCTCATCGAAGCCGGCAATGACTTGCTGGCGGCCGGCGCGCACTTTCAGCGGCCCGCCTTGCTGCACCGAAGTGTCGAAAAGACGCCCGTCGGTGGCCAGGAAGCCGGTGTAGTGTACCACTACCCGGCTGCCGGGCACTGCCGGCCGGCCCGGCCCGGGCTGGCGTATCACGTAGCGCAGCCCCGAGGCCGTGGTGGTGGCGCGGTTCAGCAGGCTATCGGCGGTGGCAATGGGGGGAACCGTGCTGAGCGTGCGCTGGGCTCGGGCAGCAAGCGGCGCCAGGCTGCTCAGCACGATAAACGTTCCTCCAAATAGTACCCGCCACTTCATAAGGCTTATTCTACGTTGAGAATTTCGATGTCGAAGAGTAGCGGCGTATTGGCCGGAATGGACCCCGAAGTGCCCATGCCGTAGGCTAGGTACGAAGGGATGATGATCAGCTTTCGGTCGCCCTTACGCATCTCTACTGTCGCCTGGCTCCAGCCCGGTATCACCCCCGTGCTGCCATTGATGAAGCTAAAACAGCCGCAGTCGGTGCGGTTGGTGTTCGAAGCATCGAACACTTGGCTTTCGTTGGTGGCTCCAATAAAGCGACCCACGTAGTTAACGGTGACCTTCTGGCCGGCTTGATGAACGGGTTGGTTGCCGGGCCATCCGTAATGGGAACCAGATAAATGCCCGATTCGAGCCGCTGGAAGTTGGTTTTGGCGTTGCGGGTGAGATAGGCCTGAATGGCCTCGTCGTCTACCTTCTTCTGGGCATCAACGGCTTCCCGGCTCACGGTGATGAAGTCGGGTTCTTTGCTGCAACCGGTGAGCACGGGCGTGGAGGCTACCAACAGGCCCAACAACGACAGGAGTAAAGGGAATTTTTTCATCATGACTTAAAAAGCAGGACGGGTTGCCCGCAAAATTACTGGATATCTACTACCTCCACATCGAAGCGCAGCACCGCGTGGGCGGGAATTGAAGCACTGGGGCTGGTGCCTTTATAAGCCAGTTCCGACGGAATCAGCAGGATGGCCTTGCTGCCCTTGTTGAGCAGGGCAAAGGCAACGTCCCAACCCTCAATAACATTGCCGGCACCCAGTACAAACGGAAAACCGATGGAAGCCGGGTTGCTCTGGTCGAACATATTACCGTCGAGGGTGGTGCCTTTGTACTTCACTTTCACCGTTTTGCCCGCGGTGGCTACCGGGCCGGTGCCGGGCTGGGTAACGGCCAGGTACAAGCCTTTTTCTTTGCGCTCAAAACCCGTCAGGTTATTGGCCTGGATATAGGCCGTAATCAGGGCCTCGTCGCGGGCGGCATAGTCGGTGGTGTCTTTTTCTTCCTTTTTGCAGGCGCTCAGCAACGCAAGCAGCAACAGCAAAAAGAGGGGCAATTGACGTTTCATCACAGAAAAGCAAAAGAGAAAAACTATTTAATGTTGGTCACTTCCACATCGAAGCGCAGCACGGCGTGGGCGGGAATGGAGCTGCTGGGGCTGGCGCCTTTGTACGCCAGTTCCGACGGAATCAGCAGGATGGCTTTGCTGCCCTTATTGAGCAGGGCGAACCCCTGGTCCCAGCCCGCAATTACCTGGCCCTGGCCCAGCACGAAGGAAATAGGCGTGTTGTTGTTGTTGCTGCTCGAGTCGAACACTTTGCCGTCGAAGGTCTGACCCGTGTACAGGGCCGATACCGCTTGCCCGGTTTGAGCATTGGCACCGGTACCGGGCTGCGTGATGGCCACGTACAGGCCCGAGGGCTGGCGCTGGAAGCCCGTCAGGTTGTTGTCTTTGATGTAAGCCGTAATCAGGGCTTCATCACGCTCAGTATAATCGGTGGTGTCTTCCTTCTGGCAGGCCGAAAGCAGGGCCGTAACCATCAGGAAGCAGAGCGTGGCCAGCCACGTAGGCTGCCGGAAACGAGAAAGGAAAGAACGCATACAGGAAAAAAAAGCCAACAATAAAACGTGGAATACCCCGAAGATACAAAAGCCCCCGGCTAGGTTGCACCAGACCGGGGGCTTTGCTTGTTGCGCGAGGCCGCCGCAGGGGTTACTTGCCCTGCTGCTGCTGCATAGCTTCAATCTGACGACGCATTTCAGCTTCGTCCATCTGGCCACCAGCGGCGGGCTGGGCGGCCGGGGCATTCTTCACGTCTACCAGCTCCACGTCGAAACGCAGGATGGCATCGGCCGGAATGTCGGCGCCGGCGCCGCGCTGCCCGTAGGCCAGCGACGATGGCACCAGCAGAATGCCTTTCGAGCCCTTCGTGAAGTGGGAAATACCCGCATCCCAACCCGGAATTACCTGGCCTTGGCCCAAAGCGAAATCAAACGGCTTATTGCCCATCTTCTCCGACGAGTCGAACACCTTGCCGTTTTCCAGCAACGAGCCTTTGTAAAGCACCGATACAATCTGGCCCGCCTTGGGTTTGAGGCTCGAACCGGCGCTGGTGATGGCGTAGTACACGCCCGAGGTGTCTTTCTGCACCTTCAGGTTGTTTTTCTGCACGTAGGCCTGCAGGGCAGCATCATCTTTCTGCAGCTGATCTTTGGCGTGAGCCGCCATTTTGCTCTGCTGCTCCACCTGCATCTTCTGCACATCGGCCATGGCCTCCTCGCGGGTCTGGATCTTGTCCACCTTCACGAACATGGTCATGGTTTTGCCGGCCTTGCTCATGAATGGCGGCACCGGCTGGCGGAACGACTTGGCGAAAATGGTATCCACGTTAAAGCGGAACACGGCCGAGTCGCCGGGCTGAAGCAGGCTGATGGCTTCTTCGAGGCCACCGCGCTGGGCTTTACGCACCGTATCGAGCGGTACGCGCACCGGGAAGCCCATCTGCTGCTTGCGCGAGTTGAAAAGCACCGAGTCCTTGCCGGTCCGGTACTCCACGTGCAGGGCCATGATTTTGCCGAGGCGGTCCTTGTAAGTTGCGTCGCCGTCGGCACTTACGTCGCGGGCGTCGTACTTACCAGCGCCAGTGCTCTTGAATACCTTATACTCAATCCCCGATGGCGTCTTGCTGAATTCGCCGCTTTTGTTGCAGGAGGCCAGGCTCAGGATGCCGGCCACCAGGGCCAGGCTCAGAAAGTTGCGTTTGAGAAACATGAAGGGGTTGAATGGTTTTGGAAATGGAAAATGTGGAGCAATGCGGGAGTGTGGGTCATGCGAGCAGCTTAGGTTATAAACTCAACACATTTTCACATCAGGCACGTGTCTCACATTGGTTGAAAACGGGGCAAGTTACACTCAAATCAGGCTGCCGGGTGCGCGGCCGCCAGCGGGGCCGCCACGAGCTGCGACTGGTACTCGGGCAGGAGCTCCAAAAACCGCGTAACCGTCTTGTCCAGCGGCTCGTGGCTGATGCCACCGGCGGCATTGTGGTGGCCGCCGCCGCTGAAATGACGGCGCGAGAACTCGCTCACCGAAAAGCCGCCCACCGAGCGGAAGGAGATTTTAATAGCCTGTTTGCGGTCGATGAGAATAGCGGCAAACACGATACCCTCGATGCTGAGCGCAAAATTTACCAAGCCTTCGGTATCGCCCGTTTTAGAGTGGTACTGGCGCAGCTCATCGGCCGTAATGGCAATGTAAGCCGTGTTGTATTCGCGCAGCACCGTGAGCTTATCCTTCAGCACGAAGCCCAGGAAGCGCAGGCGTTCCTCCGAATGCGAGTCGTAGATGCGGCGGTGCACATCGGAGAGGTTGATGCCGGCGCTGAGCAGCTCGGCTATAATAAGATGGACGTTGCGTGAGGTGCTGGGGTGGCGGAACGAGCCCGTATCGGTCATGATGCCCGCGTAGAGGCACTCGCCGATACCGGTGTCGATCAGGTCCTGGTCGCCCAAATCGCGGATGATTTCGAAAATCAGCTCGGCAGTAGCAGCGGCCTTGGGGTTCGAGAAATCGAGCTGGGCAAAGTCCTCGGGCTCCTGGTGGTGGTCGACCAGCACTTTGGTGCCGGCCGCGGCCCGCACGTACTCGCCCAGCTCGCTGATGCGGTTAAGGCAGGAGAAATCGAGGCAGAAAAGTACCTCGGCCTCGTTGATGATGGCGCGGACCTGGGCGTCGTTGCGGCGCGGGTCGTACACCACGACCCCCTCGTTGCCCGGCATCCAGGCCAGAAAATCGGGGTAGTCGGACGGCGTAACCACCGTGACGTGGTGGCCCTTCTTGCGCAGGTAGCCCGCCAGGCCCAGCGACGAGCCCAGTGCGTCGGCGTCGGGCTTGTGATGGGTGGTAATAAAAATCTGCCGGGGCTGCGCCAGCAGCTCCTTTAGCTCAGCTATTGTGGACATTGCCTACGGGGTAGGTGACTGAAAGTGGGCCGGTTGAACCGGGTACAAGGGCGGCAAAATTCGGAAATATTCCGCTCTCCAACAAAACGCCTTCTGGAAAGGTGCGCAAGTACGGCAATGTAGCGTTATGAGTTGCCAGTTGCCAATAGGAACGTCATGCAGAGCGGAGCGAAGCATCTCGCGTGCTGACGTTGTTAAGGTTGTGCAACGATAACACGCGAGATGCTTCGCTCCGCTCTGCATGACGTTCCTACTAGCAACTGGCAACTCATAACTGGCACCGACAGTCAGCCACCAACACCTACTTCCCGCAATTACCCGTACTTTTGCGCCCGCAAACCCGCATTTCATTTCAACCAAAACATATTGCCTTATGGCCACGAACCGCACGTTTACGATGATTAAGCCCGACGCCGTTCAGGAAAACCACATTGGTGGTATTCTGAGCATGATTGAAGAGGCTGGCTTCCGCATTGTAGAGATGAAGAAAGTGCTGCTGACCCCCGAGCGGGCTGGCCAGTTCTACGAAGTACACAAGGAGCGTCCCTTCTACCAGGATCTGGTGAAGTACATGTCGTCGGGCCCGATCGTAGCCGCTATCCTGGAGAAAGACAACGCCGTGGCCGACTTCCGCACCCTGATTGGCGCTACCAACCCGGCCCAGGCCGCCGAAGGTACCATCCGGAAGAAATACGCCAAGAGCATTGAAGCCAATGCCGTTCATGGCTCCGACTCCAACGAAAACGCCCAGCTCGAAGGTGAGTTCTACTTCGCCTAAGCACTGATTTCAGCGGATTAAACGGCTGTTGAAAACGGAGCAGGTATACTGCCACTCCGCCTTCCCAACCGCTGAAACCCTGGTACCTCAAGCACAAAAAAACGCCCGGCGCAATGCCGGGCGTTTTTTTTGTGCCCTGAGGTACCAGGGCGCGCTAGACTTCGCCAGCGGCTACCAGGGGAGCAGGGTGGCCATGGCCGTGGGCGTCACCGATAACCTCGGGGTTGTGCTTGTGCTTGAAAAGTACCATGAACAGCAGCGCGATAACCAGGGCATAGAGGGCAAAGGTTAGCCAGATGTTGTGCCAGTCTTTGGTACCGTTGGCGTTGGTGAAGAACTCCTGGATGATGATGCCGCTGAGCGAGCTGCCGAGCACAGCCCCAAAGCCGTTGGTCATCATCATAAACAGGCCCTGGGCACTGGCCCGGATGGCGGGCGCGGTCTGGGTTTCGACGAACAGCGAGCCCGAGATGTTGAAGAAGTCGAAGGCCATGCCATACACGATGCACGAGAGTACAATCATCCAGAGCCCCGCCCCTGGGTCGCCGTAGGCAAACAGGCCGAAGCGCAGCACCCAGGCAATCATGCTGATAACCATCACCTGCTTGATGCCGAAGCGACGCAGGAAGAACGGAATGGCCAAAATAAAGAGGGTTTCCGAAATCTGGGAAATCGACATGATGATGGCCGGGTACTTCACGGCAATCGAGTCTTTGAACACTTCCACAGTAGCAAAATCGTGCAGGAAGGTGTCGCCGTAGGCGTTGGTGAGCTGCAAGGCGGCCCCGAGCAACATGGCGAATACGAAGAAGATGGCCATTTTACGATCTTTCAGCAGGGCGAAAGACTGCAGGCCCAGCGCGTCGGAGAGGCTCTTTTCTTTGGCCCGGCCGAGCTGGGGCGGGCAGGGAGGGAGCGTGAACGAGTAGAAACCCAGCACGAAGGCCGCGGAGGCCGCCACGTAGAACTGGCTGGCCGACGTTTCGATGTGCAGCAAACTCACTACCCACAGCGCCACGATAAAGCCAATGGTACCCCATACCCGGATGGGCGGGTAGTCCTTCACCACGTCGCCGCCGCCGTTTTTGAGGGCCGAATACGATACGGCAATCGAGAGGGCCAGCGTGGGCATATAGAACACCATATTCAGCAGAATCACCCAGAAGAAGGTGCTCGGGTCGTTGACCAGCGGGATGGTGCAGAGTACGATGCCGCCCAGCAGGTGCAGGACGCCGTAGAGCTTTTCGGCGTTGATGTACTTATCGGCCACGATGCCCATGAGGGAGGGCATGAAGATGGAGGCAATGCCCATCGTGGAGAAAATGGCCCCAAACTCGGCCCCCGACCATTGTTTAGTTTGAAACCAGTAGGCGCCAATCGTTATCAGCCAGGAGCCCCAGATAAAAAACTGAAGGAAACTCATCAGGATGAGACGCAGCTTGATACTCATGGGACCGGGAGTTGAAAGGGGGTGGGAAAAGGCCGAAAGAAGAAGCAGAAACTACCGGAACGGGGCGTTGGGGAGCCCGGAGCCGGGTTGGGCCTTCAAAGATAACTAAAATCGGGTACGGCCAACCGCCACTGTATCTCGCCGGGCGAAGGCGGAAAAAGGGGATGTATAAAGTCGGAAAGCGGCTTGCCCCAAACATCGAAGCCCCCCGACCGGTAGGCCAGGGGGCTTCAAAAGTAGATGAGCGCGTACTCGGGTTAAGCCTGCGTCGTGGCTTCGGCTAGGGCTGGGTAGTCGGTGTAGCCCTGGTGGAAACCCTCGGGACCGGGCGCGTAGAACGTGCTTTCGTCGCCTTTGGCCAGCGGGGCCTGCTGCTCGAAACGAGCCGCTAAGTCGGGGTTGCTGATGTAGTCGCGGCCGAACGCTACGAGGTCGGCGCGGCCGCTCTGCAACTCGGCCTGGGCCTGCTCGGCGTCGTATTCGCCGCACAGTATAAGCGTGTTGGTGAACTTGGTGCGCAGGCGGTCGATAGTAGCGACGCACTTGGCGGCTACTTCCGGGCTTTGCTGATTGATGAGGTGCAGGTACACCAGATCGAGCTTTTGTAGTTCAGTGGCCAAGTGCTCGTACAGCGCGTCGATATCGCCATAGAGGGCCATGTCGTTGAACGTGCTCCAGGGCGAGAGGCGGATACCGGTGCGCTCGGCCCCGATGGCAGCGGCCGTGGCTTCGGCTACTTCCAGCACGAAGCGGGCGCGGTTTTCGAGGCTGCCCCCGTACTCGTCGGTGCGTTGGTTGGTGTGAGGATTCAGGAACTGCTCCAGCAGGTAGCCATTGGCAGCGTGCAACTCCACGCCATCAAAGCCAGCCTCGATGGCCAGCTTGGCAGCCTGCACGAAATCCTGGACCAGCGCCTTTACTTCAGCGGTGGTCAGGGCCCGGGGCGTGGGCTGGGGCTGCATTTGCTGCTGGTCGGTCCACATGTCGCCGGCGGCGGCAATGGCCGAGGGGGCCACCATTTCGGTGCCTTCGGGCATATTCAGGGGGTGCGATACCCGGCCGGTGTGCATAAACTGCACGAAAATCCGGCCTTCCTGGGCGTGCACGGCGTCGGTTACCAGCTTCCAACCAGCCACCTGTTCCTCATTAAACAGGCCAGGAATGCGGGCGTAGCCCAGGCCGTTGGCCGAGGGCGAAGTGCCTTCGGTGATAATGAGACCAGCCGTGGCCCGCTGAGCATAGTACTCGGCCACCAAGGGGCCGGGCACGTTGGCCAGCGAGCGGGCGCGCGTCATGGGCGCCATGGCGAGGTGGTTGCGGAGGGTAAGGGAGCCCAGTTGGGCGGGCGAAAGCAGCTTATCAGCCATGAGTCGGATTTAGTTTAATTCAGTGTAGATACACGAATGGGGTTAAACTCTCCATCCCGGCGAAAGGTTTTAATTCGTGTATCCACACACAGCTACTGGGTAAAGGCCGAAAAGTAAAAAAGCCTCCACCTGATTCAGGTGGAGGCTTTTTGGCGCTGGCTGGGCGGCGGGTTAGGCGGCCTGGAAGCGCTTATTTACTTCATCCCAGTTGATGAGGTTATAGAAGGCCGCGATGTAGTCGGGGCGCTTGTTCTGGTACTTAAGGTAGTAGGCGTGCTCCCACACGTCGAGGCCCAGTACGGGGGTGCCTTTGCAGCCAGAATCGGGCATTAGTGGGTTGTCCTGGTTGGGCGTGGAGCAAATCTGCACCGAGCCATCGGCGTGCTTGCACAGCCAAGCCCAGCCCGAACCAAAGCGGGTGCTGGCGGCCTTCGTGAATTCTTCCTTGAACTTCTCGTAGCTGCCGAAAGCCTTGGTAATAGCTTCGCCCACGGCCCCGGTGGGCTCCCCGCCGCCCTTGGGGCCGAGTACCGTCCAGAACAGGGAGTGGTTGAAGTGGCCGCCGCCGTTGTTGCGCACTGCGGCCGGAGCCGCGGCAATGTTCTGCATCAGGTCTTCGAGGCTCTTGCCTTCCAGCTCGGTGCCGGCTACGGCATTATTGAGGTTGGTAACGTAGGCCTGATGGTGTTTGCTATGGTGAATCTCCATGGTCTGGGCATCGATGTGCGGTTCCAGGGCGGAGTAGTCGTAGGGTAGTTTGGGCAGTTCGAAAGCCATAGTAGCAGGGGTTAGTGGTGGATGAGGGAGAGAGAAAGGGCGTCGGTAAGCCTCAGGCCTCCCGACTATATACAACCGCCGCAACCGGTGCAGGGTTACGGTAGCTGGCCAAAAGTAGCCTATTTCCGCTTCTGGGCGAAGAATTCCCGCATCAGCTCCTCACTCTCGGGGGCCAGAATCCCGCTCACTACCTCGGCCTTGGGGTGGAGCAGCCGGCCGTGGCGGCGATAGCCGAATTTCGGCTCGGCGGCCCCATACACCACCCGTCGCACCTGGGCCCAGGCGCTGGCTCCGGCGCACATCACGCAGGGCTCCACGGTTACATAAAGGGTGCAGTCGTGCAGGTATTTGTTGCCGAGGTGGTTGGCGGCAGCCGTGAGGGCCAGCATCTCGGCGTGGGCCGTCACGTCCTGGAGCTTCTCGGTCTGGTTGTAGGCCCGGGCGATAATGCGCTTGTCCAGCACGACTACGGCCCCAATCGGAATTTCGTCTTCCTCAAACGCGTACCGTGCCTGCTTAAGCGCCTCCTGCATATACTGCTCGTCGGAATACAGGGAAAGAGTCATTGGTAGTGTGATTATAGGTAGGGGCGGAGGCAAGCCCCGCCCCTACAAGTTTGTTACTTCATCACTACACTGCTCATGATATCCCGCGCAACGGGTTGCCACTGAGCCTGCTCCTGGGCGGGGGCGTCGAAGGTGAACACGTAAAGCTGGTCGCCCTCGATGGCGTATTGCACTAGCTGGTACTTGCGGATAGGCGCCAGCGTGCCGGTACGGCGGGTATCGGCCACCGTCGAAACAAATTCCAGCAGCACGAAGTCGCGCTTGTTCACCGTGCGGATGTCTTCCTGCAGAAACTGCACCTTGCCGTACATGTTCTGGATGCTGGCCTTGTAAATCTTTAGCAGCAGGGCATAGTCGCGGTTGCTGAACGTGGTCGGGTTCTGGGCCACGCTCATGCCCACCCGGCCGTTGGGGCTGCTGAAGACGGCCAGCGGCCGGCGCTGGGCGGGGTACTTGGCCGCAATTCCGTCGTCGGGCAGGGCCGCGAAGTCGGTTGGCACGCCAATCGTCAGGTTTTTGGTGATGGTAGTTTTTTTGAGTTTAGGGCCGGCGAAGGCAACCAACCCGGCCAGCAACAGCAGGAGCGGGGCGAAGCGGAACAGGCGAAAAGTAGCGGACATGGCAGGGAAAACAGGAAACGACGCCGGCCCGAAAAGCAGCCGGCGGAAAACACAAAGCTCCGAAGTCAGGACGACTTCGGAGCCGAAAGCCGGACCACCGGCCCGAAAAGCCGCGCCGAAGCGCCGGGTGAGTGGCTGGGTTAGCGCCGTCTTTTGCGGGTGGTGGTAGCTACCGGAGGGTATTTGATCATCACTTTCTTCCAGTACACGTAGTTGCCGGTTTTGGCCTCTACCAAGTAGGTGCCGGCCGGAATGCGGCCAAGGTCTACCGGCTCACCGGTGTTGCTCTGTGGGTCCAGCTCGGTGCTGTACACCGCCTGCTTTTTATAGTTGGTAACGGTGAGCGTGCCGGGCTTGGTGAACTGCTGGGTGAAGCTGAGCAGGATGCTCTTGCCCCCCGAAGCCGGAAATACATCAATGCCTGATAGCGTTTCCACGCGCTTGATGGGGCCGTTGAGTACGATAGGCTCCACGTCGGCTTTGGTTTTTACCGCGGTGCCATCGGCGGCTTTGGTCTTGGTCTTGATTTTGGTCTGGGCCTGGGCGGCCGAGAAAGTAAGCAGCGTGGCGGAAAGGGCGAGTAGAATGGAGCGTTTCATATCGAAAAGAGAAGGCAGAAAGTCAGGGAAAAGGCAGTGCTGACCTTCCCTTTACAGAAGTCAGGCCAAATATGTTGACCGGCCCGAAAAAGGCGAGTCCGGCGCAATGTGGCTGGTAAATATGAAGAAACAGGTCACTCAGTGCGAAGTCGGCCCCCATCTCGTGCGAGTAGATCAATGATTTGAGTGCCAGGAATTTATTATTACTCTTATGTGACTACTCAGGCCCCACGCCGCCAGATGAAGCCGTCGAGGACATAGTGGGTGGCCTGAGGCAGGGCCAGTAGGGGCACGAGCAGCGTCAGTAGGGCCGAATCGGATACGGCGGGCAGTTGCTGGAACCAGCCGAATACGGCCGAGTGCTCCCGCCACACCAGCCCGTCCCAGAGGCCTTCTTCCAGCAGCGCCAGCCCAAACAGCACCCCCAGAAACAGCAGTACCCCGTAGCGCCCTTGCCACCAAGCCCGGGCCGTTGGGGCAGAAGTTGCCGACGCCGGCTGGCTGGTAGTCCAGATCAGGGCCAGGTAAGGGATGCCGTGGGCCACCACGTTGAGCAGGGTGAAGGTTAGGTCGCCGTTAAGCAGCACGATGCCCACGTACCAAGAGGCGGCCGTGCCCAGCAGCAGTAGGTTGCGCGGCCAGTTTAGCCGGCCCGTGCGCCGGACCTGCCGGATTTCTTTCACCAGGTAGCCCAGCAGCAGCCCGCCGTATAGCACTGTGAGCCCAAGCCGGCCCGCCGGCCAGTCGCGCTGCACAAAGTCGCCCTCGATGAACCAGTTGAAGTGCCGGGGCGGGGAGAGGTGCCACCAGAGCAGGGGATAGAGGGTGGCGGCGTAAATCAGGACCATATCGAGGCGGCGGCTGAATGGAGGGGCCATTTCTTGGCGGCTGTAGAGGCGCAGGAAACCGTATTGCTGGCGGATAAAGTGGAATACGGCCGCGTAGGCTAGTACCCGCCAGAACCAGAGCCCGCCGCCCAGTCCGTGCAGGGCAACCCCGGCCGCGTAGCAGGCTAGGGGCACGGCCCAGAGCAGGGTCCGGAACCGCCGCCGCCGGGCGCGGTCGAAGTAGGTGCGGAACAGGGTACTGTAGACATGGGCCACGTCGATGAGGACTATCAGGCATACCCAGGCCCACAGAGGCATTTGGGGGCCGGTGCGCATGGCTGGGGGCAGGGCCGCTACGGCCAGTAGGGCCAGAAACGGCGGGGCCAGAATCCAGAGCCCATCGAAGCCGGCCGAACGAATCCAGGGCTGGCGGTCTGGGGCTAGATGGGGCGGCGGGGCAGGAGGGAGCATAGTGGCTGAAGTTACTGCTGAATCCAAAAGCTAACCGGTTATGAAGCAGCAGGCTTCCGGGCTGCCAGTACCTGCTGGGCGGCCCGCAGGCCCTGGTAGAAGCCTTCCTCGAAGATGGAGATGCCGCTCAGGTCAGTGTGAGCCAGGAATAGCTTCTGCTGCCAGGGCCGGGCGGCGGCGGCCCGGGCCGCGCCCCACACGAAGCCGGGAGTGGGAGCCACCATGCCGTGCCCCCAGACCCACACGTCGGCGCGCTGGACCAGGGGGGTGAGCCCGGGGTGGGCGGTTTCCAGCTCGGCCAGGGCCTGGCGCACCCACTCGTCGTAGCTGGTTTGGTAGGCCTGGCGGCGGGCGGCGATGGGGTCGGGGGCGGCTAGGGGGCGGTACCAGGTGATAACCCGGGAGCCGATATCGGAGAGGCTCAGACGCTGGTGCCCGGCATCCACGTAGCCCACCGACTCGGCCCCGTAGAGCACGTTGTCCCAGCTCAGGGGCTGGCCGGGGCCCTGGGGCAGGCCCTGTACGGTGAGGTTGACCACCACCCAGGGGGCGCGGCGGCAGGGCAGGGCACGGTGGGCGTCGGGGGGCAGGGTGGCCAGAAGCCGCTCGGTAATGAAGAGAGGCGTGGCCATAATCACCCGGCGGGCCTCAACGCGGGTGGTCAGCCGGGTGCGCACGTCGTAGCAGTCCACGGCCAGGCCGGTGGGCGTGTCGTGGAGGGCGAAGGCCACCGTGTCGGGGCGGAGGGCGGAGCGGGCTTGGTGGCGCAGGGCTTCGGCCAGGAAGCCGTTGCCCTGGGGCCAGGTGAGCACGTCGGAGCTGTCGGCGTTGTGGGCGTGGCCCTTGCGGCTGGCGAAGTAATGCAGCCCCGCCCAGGCCGACACTTGGGCGGCGGACGCACCGTAATCGTCGCGGCAGCTATAGTCGAGGTACCAGCGTAGGTAGGGGCTGGTGAAGCCCTGCTCATCAAGGTAGGCCGCGAAAGTCACGTCATCGAGGCGGCGGAACTGCGCGTCGCGGGATGATTCCCGGACCGGGATGCGGAAGGCGTCGCGGCCGTCCTGGCCCACGGCTTGGCGCAGCTCGTCAATCAGGCGGAAGAAGCGGGCAATCTGGGCCTTTTCTTCGGGGGGCACGCCCAGCTCCGGTACCAGCCCGGTCTGCCAGTAACCCTGGATGAAAAGTCGTTCCTCGGGGTCGTGGCAGAGGTGGTACTCGTTGTAGACGGGCAGACCCGAGGCGGCGTCGAAGCCGGTAATGACGCCCGCTTCGCGCAGAAAATCCAGCAGGGCGCGGTTGCGCACGTCGGGCACGGGCAGGTAGTGGGCACCCCAGGGGTAGGCCGAAACGCCGTTGCGGCCGGCCCGGGAGTTTCCGCCGGGCTGCTCATCGAGCTCCACCAGCAGAATCTGGGCCGGGTCCAGTCCCTGCCGCTCCAGCTCCCGCCGGGCCGCGAGGCCGGCCACGCCCCCGCCCACAATCAGCACCTCCACCTGCTCGGTGCGAGTGGGCGCGGGCATCCGGGCCGGGGCGCGCAGCAGGTGGCCAGTGGCATGGTTGGCCCCGTGCAGACTCCCGCGAATGTGGCCGCGCCCGGTGCCTGGCGCACAAGAATGCAGCCCCGCCAGCGGCGCCAGCAGTAGCCCCGCGCCCCCCAGGGCAGTTCGTTGCAAAAAATGACGGCGGGAGGGCATGGTGGGTGGACTGTTGAATGGGTGAACTGCTGGATTGTTGAATGGGTGCATGGGTGAACGGCTGAAAAGAACTGTCATCCTGAGTACTCAATAATCCAACCATCCACCCATTCAACCCTAATGCACATATGGCCCCCAGTCTTCTTCGAAGTAGCGCACGAGGGCCTGGTTGTTGAGTTGGTTGATGTCGGTGGGGATTTCGCTCATGTCGGGGGGGAAGAAGCGCATATCGCGGATGGTGGCGGGCGTGACATAGCGCAGGCCGGCGGGTAGGGGGCCGGCATCGGGGCGCCAGTGGCGGTTGCGGCCGGCCAGCACGAAACCCCACTCCCCGAACGAGGGCACGTAGCAGTGGTAGGGTAGGGTGGTGAAACCGGCCGCCTCTAGGGTGTGGGCCACGCACCAGAACGTGCGGCGGGCCACGTAGGGCGAGGTGCTCTGGACTACCACCCAGCCGCCGGGCGCCAGCCGCCGCTCCAGCTCCCGGTAAAATGCGGCCGAGTAGAGCTTACCGATGGAGTAGTTGCCGGGGTCGGGAAAATCGACGATGATGCAGTCGTAGCGGGTGGTATCCTGGCGCACCCATTGGTAGGCGTCGCCGTTGATGACCTGGACTTTGGGGTGGAGCAGGGCGCGGTGGTTGAGTTCCAGTAGCATCTGGTTGTGCTGAAACAGGTGGGTCATGCCCGCGTCGAGGTCCACGAGGCGAATGCTTTCCAGCTGCGGATACTTGAGCAGCTCGCGCACCGCCAGCCCGTCGCCGCCGCCCAGCACCAGCACCCGGCGGGCCCGGGGCAGCGCCTGCATGGCGGGGTGCACTAGGGCCTCGTGGTAGCGGTACTCATCGGCGGAGCTGAACTGCAGGTTGCCGTTGAGGAACAGGCGCAATTCCCGCTGGTTCTTGGTGAGCACCAGCCGCTGGTAGGGGGTGGTTTTGGAGTAGATAACCTGGTCCTGAAATGCCAGGCCCTCGGTGTAGGTCTGCAACCGCTCGGCGTAGCCGAAACCCACGGCCAGGGCCAGCAGGGACGCCACCAGCGCCCCGGTGAGGGAGCGGCGGAAGGGGCGGGTTTCGGGGAAGCGGTAGAGGGCCACCCCGGCCACCACCACGTTCAGGGCCCCGCACAGCAGCGACGTGCGAATCAGCCCCAGCTGGGGCACCAGCACCAGCGGAAACACCAGCGAAGCCAGCAGCGCCCCGATGTAATCGAAGGTGAACACCCGCGAAACGAGGTCCTTGAACTCGAAGCGGTTTTCCAGAATCCGCATCAGCAGCGGAATTTCCAGGCCCACCAGCACGCCCGTGAGGCCTACCAGGGCGTAGAGCATCAGCCGGAACGAGCTCACGTACTCAAACAGCACGAACAGCAAGGGCGCCGAGAAGCCGCCCACCAGCCCCACCAGAATTTCGAGGCGGATAAACCAGCGTAGCAACGAGCCGCCCAGGTAGCGCGAGAGCCAGGAACCGATGCCCATCGAGAATAGGTAGGCCCCGATGATGGTGGAAAACTGCATCACCGAGTCGCCGAGCAGGTAGCTGGCCAGGGTGCCCGCAATCAGCTCGTAAATCAGTCCGCAGGTGGCAATAACAAACACGGAGCCCAGCAGGAGGGCCGGGCGGTAATCGGGCCTGGCGGCGGCCAGGGCGTCCTCGGAGGCCACCCGCCGCGCCCGGCGCACGGGCACTTTATCCATGAATGGCAGAGCTGATAATCAGGGCCACGGCAATCATGAAAGCGGCCCCCATGATGGCCAGGGCCGTATTGTGCTCCTCAATAATTTCCTTCCAGAGCATGCGCGGCGTGAGCTTTTCAATCACGATAAAGCTGCCCACCAGTATCACGATGCCCAGCACCGAGTACACCACCGACGAAATAATAAGCTTGAAGTTGAGGTATTCCATGAGGAGGAGTTAGGAGCTAGAAGAAAGGAGTTAGGAGCTAGGAGACAGAAGGTTGTGTTGAAGGGGATAAGAAAGCGAAAACGCTAATCAGCAACGAGCAGAATAAACGAATTCTGTCTCCTAGCTCCTCATTCCTAGCTCCTCATTTATGAAAATACAAAGCGCGGCCGCCGGAGCCGTGGGCGCGGCCGGTGCCGTTGAGGTTGGGTTCGGCCTCGTTATCGTCGCCGAGCAGGCGCAGGCCCGAGAGGCCGGCCCACACGAAGCCGCCATACACCAGCACGGCAAACAGGGCGTAAAAGCGGATTTTCCAGAGGGAGCGGAGCCAGTCCATAGCGGGGGGCAGAAGGTCAGGAATAGGGGCTGAAGTCACTGTTTTCCCAGCGCGAGGATTCGTGGGAGGCCCGCAGTGCGTACAGGATGCCCGGGTAGAGCAGCAGCAGCACCAGGGCCAGCACGGCGTTGGAGCCGGCCGTGGCCCGGGCCTGCACGGTGGCCCGAAACTGAATAGCTTCCGGCTTGCCGAGGTCGGCTACGGGGTAGAAGTTAAGGTGATAGGGCCCGGCTGGTACCTGGCTGAGCAGGGCTTCCGCGTCTTGGTTGCCCTCGTGCCAACTCTCGCCGTCTTCCACGCCCGAATACGACTCCAGATTGCCGGTAGCCGCGAACTGCTGGCCGGTTTGCTCGTTCACCAGCGCGTAGGGCAGCTCCACCCAGTTGTTGTTGAGGCTGGCCCATAGCTTCACCGTAAGGGCCCCGGTGCCGGGCACCGTGAACGACGGCGACACCAAAACCTGCCGCTCGGAGCCGTTAGGCGTTACCAACTGGCCCAGCGAATCTGTGATGGGCTGCGGGGGCAGAGGGACGGTCACAAACTCGCGGTTAAACACGGTTTCGTTGCCCCAAAGCATCAGAAAAACGTGCGTCAAAACCACGGCCAGGACCATGAGCAGGGAAAACGTGAACAGCTGGGGCCAATTGGCGTGGCCCGGGGCGGGCTGGGCCGCCCCGGTGCCGCTGCGGTAGGGCAACCGGCTCATGGTCACCCCAAAAGCTGCGGCTACTTCCCGGGGCTCCAAGTAGCGGGCCAGAAACCAGTGGTCATTGTTTTTGTTCTGCCGTTCACGCACCAGCATTTGGGGCGGACTGATGAACTCCGAAACGGTCAGGCTCTCATCACTTAGCACGTTCCAATCGAACTCGCCCTCGGCGTACAGCACCCGGGGCGAGTAGCGGTTGTAGAGCTGAAAATCAGCGTCATCCGTTACTACGGTGCCGCCCGTGGAGGAGCGGTATTGCTCGTTGGTGGGCTCAATCAGCAGCCAGTGGCCCTGGAATACGGCCAACTGGCGGTTGGCCCCGGTGGTTTCGTGGCGGAGCTGGAACTCCTCCCAGCGGTAGTTCGGCCCCTTGGCCTCGCAACGCCACTGGTAGCCTGTGATGCGGTAGGTTTCGCCGTCCAGCTGGCCCGTGGTGCCCAGCGCCAGCGGCCGGGCGTGGGGCGGTTGCTCCTTGAAGCGGCGTAGCTGCTTAGGCTTGCCCACCTCGGGGTACTCAAAAAACGTCCCGCATTCGGGGCACCCGAAAAAGGCGCTTTGGAGGGCATCGTAGTAACAGACCTCGTGGGCGCAGTGCGGGCAATGGATGGCGGCCGGGGCAAACGAAACGGACGGATTCATCGGCGCACTTCGGTTTTGCTCTGCTCAACGGCCCCGAAGAAGTCCAGGGTGGCCGCGTACAGGCTGCGGGCCCGGTCGGCATTGTCGCGGCGGAAGTTGCTCAGAAACACGTCGAACGTGGCCAGGCCGTGCTCGGGCCAGGTATGAATGCTCAGGTGCGACTCGGTGAGGGCCACCACGGCCGTAAAGCCGCCGTCCTCGAAGGCATGGTAGGCACTGCCTACGGCCGTCAGGCCCTGCCCGGCAATCTGGCCCTCAAAGAAAGCCCGGCAGGCAGCCATATCCCGCAGGGCCGGCGTCGGTGCCGTAAACGTGGCCAGAATATGCAGGCCGGGAGCGTAAGAATCCATTCAGTTATCCTAATCACCCGCCCCGAACTATTGGGCCAGACCCCGGCAAGATAGTGAAATGGGCGGATGAGTGAAACCGGTTGTTTCGAGTTGGGAAGCTGGAGAATCCGTCTACTACATACCCTGAAGTCTGACCCAATGCCGCCCCTGATACTTGTATATCAAGGGAGCAAGGGTAAACTCATGCCATGAACATGCAGGTAAATATTCGTTTTTCACGATGCTCTGCATGAAGGTCTTTTTACCGCTTACAGATTCCTGTTCGCCTCCCCGCTACTTCTCCATCGTTACCGTTTTCAGGTTATCGTCCGGGGTGCGGTCGATGAGCAGGTTGTAGGGGTCGATGCCTGCTTTTTCGGGCTTTTCGGGCACGATGACGCTCAGGCGGGTAACACCAGGTCGGAAGCGGCGCTTCTGGCGATACAACGGCACATCCTGCCACTGGCCGTTGATTTTCCGGCGGGCCAGTACGGCCACGTCAATCAGGTCGTTCATTCGCCGGGCCGGGGTTTCGTTGCCCAGGCTGTCGGCGTATACCTTTTTAGCGTTGAGCACCATGTCCACGCGGTAGCGGCCGTCGGGCAGCTTGCGGGCCGTTACGGAATCGGCCTTGTTCTCATACAGCGCGATGCGCTCGAACATATCCGTGAGCAGGTATTGCAACGAGTCGGGCGTTACCTGGCGGAACTCGCGCAGCAGGTCCAGCGAGGTCGTGTAGGGCGGCTGCTGGAACTTCACCTTGTTCAGGTAAGCCGAAAGCGCTGGTTCACCTTGTCTTCGCCGAGGTAGTCGGCCAGGGCGTACATCACCACCGAGCCCTTGCGGTAATGGATGTACTGTTGGTTTTCGACGCGGTAGAGGGGCTGTTCGGCCACGCGCTCGGTGCTGCGGCCGCGCAGGTAAGTGTCGAGCTCGTACTTGAGGAACTTGCGCATGCGCTCGGGTCCGTACTTCTGCTTCATCACCATCAGGGCCGAGTACTGCGAGAGGGTTTCCGACAACAGCGTACCGCCCTGGGCCGCCGCCCCGATAACCTGGTGGGCCCACCACTGGTGCGCCACCTCATGGGCCGTCACGTAGTAGGGGTAGTCCACGTCCTTGGGGTTGGCGGTGTCCACTTTGGCAATGAAGCCGATGTTCTCCGAAAACGGAATGGTGTTCGGGAACGACTGGGCGAAGGCCGAGTAGCCCGGAAACTCCACGATGCGTACCTGCCGGTGCTGGTAGGGGCCGAAGTTTTTGGTGTAGTAGGCAAGGGCGTCCTGCACGCCGCGCACCATGCGGTCCAGGTTGTACTCGTGGCCGGGCTGGTAGTAAATCGTGATGTCCACGTCGCGCCATTTGGCGTGGCGTTCGGCGTAGCGGGCCGACTGGAACGAGTAGAAATCCAAGATGGGCGCGTCCATGGTGTAGCGGAAGTAGCGGCGGCCGTTGGCGGTCCACTCCTTTTGCAGGTAGCCGGGAGCCAGGGCCAGCTGGTCGGGCACGGTGCTCACGGTGGCGGCAAAGCGCACCCAGTCGGCGTCGGAGGCAATGTAGGTGTTGGCGCGGGCGGCGGTGTCTTCGAGGCGGGCCATGCGCAGCTTGGGCTTGAGGCCGAACTTCTTGCGGGCGCTTTCCTCGCCTATTTCCGCATCAGCGTTGTAGCCGATGTGGGGCAGGGTGCCGTTGTTGACGAACGTGCCGTTGGCCACAATGCCCGTGCGCTGGGTTTGCTGCTCGAAGCCGGGGGAATCGTAGTACAAATCGAAGGTGAGGGCCAGCGAGTCGCCGGGAGCCAGGGGCCGGGGCAGGCGTTGCACGTAGAAGCCTAGCACGGAATCGGCCACCACGGCGGTGGCCCCGCCCGCCCCAAGCTGCATCTTGCGGATGCGCACGTCTTCGGGCAGGTTCAGAATCACGGTGTCGAGGGCGGCGGCGGTTTTGTTGCGCAGCCAGTACTGGCCCTGCACCCGGGCTTCCTGCCGCTCCGGAAACAGGTCTACCTGCACATCCACGGCCACAATGCGGGGCTGGGGCGTGCGGCGGTAGCGGCCGTACTGCTGCTCGTACTTCACGGTGAGCTGCTGGCGGGCCTTGCTGCCGCGGTAGGTATTGAGCACGTTGGTGTTGTAGAAAATCCAGCTGCCCACGGCCACGAAGCCCAGCAGCGCCAAGGCCAGCGCCGCCCGGGCCGGGCCGGTAAAACGGCGGGCGGCCAGCTCGCGGCGGGTATCCCAGTCGGTTTCGGAGCCGCGCACCCATAGCAGGTTGGCCACGATGGCCAGGGCCACGGCCAGCAGGCCCCAATAGAGTTTGAACCACAGGTAGGGTCCCACGAAGTGGCCGAACCCGTTCATGTCGGAGTAGCGGATACCCGAGTCGGCGCCAAAGAGCAGCAGGTTGTGCTCCAGCCCCATTTGCCCGGCAAAAATCGTGAACACGTAGTAGAGCACCATCACGAAGTGGCCCAGGTACTTGTTGTTCACCACCACGTGCACCACCACGGCCAGCACCACCACCAGCCAGTAATCCACCAGCTTCAGCCCGAACAGCCAGCGCAGGTACAGCCCGATTTCGAGGTGGGTGTAGCCCGACACTAGCTGAGTGCCGATGCCGAACACCATGACAATGAGCAGCAGCACTACCGGCACCAGCAGCAGGGCCGTGAGCTTGCTGGCAAACGGCACCCAGTTGGGAATGGGCAGCGCGTCGTGCATCTGGTTGAGGCGGGCGTCGCGCTCCTTCCACACCAGCTCGCCGGCGTAAAACGTGACGATGGCCAGCACGAACAGCGAGAACGAGCCCGACAAAATCTCAATCACCTGGGCCGTAACGGGGTAGGTAGTGGTGTCGAAAATCTTCCCGATTTGCAACGCCGCCGCCAGCAAAAACGCCAGGCCGGCCGCCACAATGGCAATAAAGTAAGGGCTGCGTAACACGTCGCGCAGGCCCAGCCAGGTCAGGCGCAGGTACTGGCGGAAGTACTGGGCGAAGCCGAAATGCTGCTCCACGGGCGGCAGCAGCACCGGGGCGGTCGGGGCCACCACCACGCCGGGCGCGGTCTGGGGCCGGCTGCGCTTAGCGCTGCCGGTAGCGCCCTGCTCGAAGCGGAAGCGCAGGTAGCAGAAGGCGAACAATAACAGCCCCACAAGCAGCCACAGCAACCGGTTGAGGCCCAGTAGCCCGGTGGGTAGAATCAGGCGGGCGTTTTTCTCAACGGGCGTCCAGTACTTGGTCAGCAAAGCCATGGCCCCGCTGCCCATGGGGTCGAGCAGGGAAGCTACGGTCTGGTTATCGAGGTCGGAGAGCTGGGCCTGGGCCACGAAGTAGAGCACCAGAAACACGATGCTGCCCACGTAGGTGCTCAAAGCCTGACGCGTGAGGGTGGCCAGGGCAAAGAAAATGGCCCCCGTCAGCAGTACGTTTGGCAGCACGAAGGTCAAGTAAGGAACCAGGTAGTAGCTGAGGTGGAACTCCCCCAGTCGGTCGGCCGGAATGCCCGGAAACAGCGCCCCGATTAGCAGCCCCAGCCCGATACCGCCCATCATGAGCACGGTAATCACGAGGGTGCCAAAAAACCGCCCGCCCAGGTAGCCCCACTTGCTGATGGGCGTGGTGAAGAGCAGCGGGTGCATCTGGGAGTCGAAGTCGCGCAATACCGCCGGCCCGAACATGGCCGACACCAGCAGAATCCCCGGCACCAGTGTCAGGGCGCTGGTCAGGCCGTTGATGGTAAAGGGCGAGTTCAAGTGCACCTTACCGCTGCCCACCACCGCCGTCAGGCTCTCAAAGAAGCCCCCCGTCACGAGGGCCATCAGCAAGGAGAGCACCAGCAGAATGCCGAAATAAATGTACGTAGCCGGCCGCCGCAGCCGGTACCAAAGCTCAAATTTGAATATCTGTAGAAACATGGGAGCAGGAGTGAGGAGCTGAGGGAGTTAGGAGGGGGAGGAAAGAAGAGCATAGCTCCCCTCCTTGGAAAGGAGGGGTTGAGGGTGGTTGATGACGCTTGAACTTCGGCTAAAAACTAGCTTTAGAGCGAAGAATCGTTCTGAGGAAATCAACCACCCCCAGCCCCTCCTTTCCAAGGAGGGGAGCTAGTTTCTAGCTTTCTACCGCTACTGCATTCACCATTTCCGCCTGCTTGATGCGGGCGAAGTACACGTCTTCCAGCGTTGGCTCCACGCCGTCGTACTCCGGGCCGGGCTGGCTGCCGGCTACCACGTGCACGATGGTGCGGCCGGCAAACAGGCGGGTGGAAATTACCTGCTGCTCCTGCTGGAGCGCGGGTAGCTGCTCCTTGTCAATTTCGCGCCGCCACACCTGGCCCCGCAGCTCCTGCATCACCACCAGCGGGTCGCCGGTGAGCAGCACCTGGCCCTTATTTATGATGGCCATGTTGCGGCACAAGTCACTCACGTCGCCCACGATGTGGGTGCTCAGAATCACGATGATGTTCTCCCCGATTTCGGCCAGCAGGTTGTGGAAACGGTTGCGCTCGGCCGGGTCGAGGCCGGCGGTGGGCTCATCCACGATAATCAGGCGGGGGTTGCCCAGCAGGGCCTGGGCGATGCCGAAGCGCTGCTTCATGCCGCCCGAGTAGCCGCCCAAATTCTTCTTGCGCACTTCGTAGAGATTGGTTCGGTGCAGCAGCCCCGATACAATGTCGCGGCGCTGCTTGCTGTCGCTGATGCCCTTGAGCACGGCGAAATGGTCGAGCAGCTCCTCGGCCGAAATTTTGGGGTACACCCCAAACTCCTGGGGCAGGTAGCCCAGCACCCGGCGCACGGCGTCCTTGTTTTGCAGCACGTCCAGGTCGCCCAACTGAATGCTGCCGCTGTCGGCCTCCTGCAAGGTGGCAATGGTGCGCATCAAGCTCGATTTACCAGCCCCGTTGGGTCCCAGCAGCCCGAACATGCCAGTCGGGATAGTAAGCGTAACGTCGCGCAGGGCCTGGGTGCCGTTGGCGTAGGTTTTCGAGAGGTGCTCAATGCGAAGTTCCATACAAGAAGGATGAGAGGCAGATGATTGGTGCGAGTAGAAAGGGTGCCAACAAACATAGGAAAACCTGCATAGGCCGCCGACGCTTTTCAACCAACCGGCCCTGGCTGGGGGCCAACGCGCCGACGAAGGGTGTATCGTTGGTTGGGCATTCGTATTACACGAGGAGGAAAGTTTTTCCGCAAAGAAATGCGCGACGGTAGGAGAGAGGGGTTCTTTTCAACCTGCACTCACTTCTTCGCGAACCTCCGCGAGAAAACCCATCAGAAAATATCTCGCCTCTTCCTTCTCCCTACTCATATCTCAATAAAGTATCTTCGCTCAAAATATAGACCTATGCTCCGAACCCACACCTGCGGCGAACTGCGCCCCGAACATATTGGCCAAACCGTTACGCTCTGCGGCTGGGTGCAGCGCACCCGCGACAAGGGCGGCATTCTGTGGGTGGATCTGCGCGACCGGTACGGCCTGACGCAGCTGGCCCTGGAAGAAGGCGTGGAAACCGCCGAAGTGCGCGAACAGGCCCGCCAGCTGGGCCGCGAGTTCGTGCTCTGCGTGACCGGCACCGTGGCCGAGCGCCACTCCAAAAACGACAAAATGCCCACCGGCGGCATAGAAATCCGGGTGGAGAAACTCGACGTGCTCAACCCCGCCAAGCTGCCGCCCTTTCTGATTGAGGACGACACCGACGGCGGCGACGACCTGCGGATGAAGTACCGCTACCTCGATTTGCGCCGCAACCCGGTGCGCCAGAACCTGATGCTGCGCCACCGCGTGGCCCAGGCCACCCGCCGGTTCCTCGACGGCCAGGAGTTCATCGAAGTCGAAACGCCGGTGCTCATCAAGAGCACGCCCGAAGGGGCCCGCGACTTCGTGGTGCCCTCCCGCATGAACCCCGGTGAGTTCTACGCCCTGCCCCAGAGCCCCCAAACCTTCAAGCAGCTGCTGATGGTGTCGGGCTTCGACCGCTACTTCCAGATCGTGAAGTGCTTTCGCGACGAAGACCTGCGCGCCGACCGCCAGCCCGAATTCACCCAGATCGACTGCGAAATGTCGTTTGTGGAGCAGGAGGACATCCTTAACACCTTCGAGGGGCTGGTGCAGTACCTATTCCGGGAGGTGAAGAACCTGGAAATCGGGACGCTGCCCCGCATGACCTACCAGGATGCCATGCGCTTCTACGGCAACGACAAGCCCGATACGCGCTTCGAAATGAAGTTCACCGAACTGAATGATGTGGCAAAAGGCCACAACTTCCCGGTATTCGAAGCTGCCGAGCTGGTGGTGGGCATCTGTGCTACGGGCGCGGCCAGCTACACCCGCAAGCAGCTCGACGAGCTGACCGACTACGTGAAGCGCCCTCAGATCGGGGCCACCGGCCTCGTGTACGCCCGCGTGGAGGCCGACGGCTCGGTGAAGTCGTCGGTCGATAAGTTCTACGACCAGAAGGCCCTGCAACAGTGGAAAGCCGCCTTCAACGCCCAGCCCGGCGACTTGCTGCTGGTGCTGGCCGGTCCGGCCGACAAAACCCGCAAGGCCCTCTCGGAACTGCGCCTGGAAATGGGCCAGCTCCTCGGCCTGCGCGACAAGGACACCTTCTCGGCGCTGTGGGTGGTCGATTTTCCGCTGCTCGAATACCTGGAAGAGGAAGGTCGCTACTTTGCCATGCACCACCCTTTCACCTCGCCCAAACCCGAGGACATGGCCCTGCTCGACAACCCCGACACCATCGGCCAGGCTCGCGCTAACGCCTACGATATGGTGATTAACGGCGTGGAAGTGGGCGGCGGGTCCATCCGTATCCACGACCGCACGGTGCAGGCCCGCATGTTCAGTCTGCTCGGCTTTAGTGATGAAGAAGCCAAAGCCCAGTTCGGCTTCCTGCTCGATGCCTTCGAGTACGGCGCGCCTCCCCACGGCGGCATTGCCTTCGGTTTCGACCGCCTCTGCAGCCTCTTCGGCGGCGCCGACTCCATCCGCGACTTCATCGCCTTCCCCAAAAACAACTCTGGCCGCGACGTGATGATTGACTCGCCCTCGCAGATTTCGGGTGCGCAGCTGAAGGAACTGAGTATTAAAACGGATGTAGTGACGAAATAAGTAGCACTTCCTTTCTTGAAATACAACGGCGGCCTCTGAAGAATCAGGGGCCGCCGTTGCGGTTTATTGGCCAAAGTCCCAGCCGGTGCTTTCGTCAAAGTCTGCCCGCTCCTCGGCCGACATGCGGTTGCGTAGCAGCTTCACCGTGTAGCCACCAATGAGCCGATTGTGCTGGACATAGTTCCAGTCGGCCATCAGGGTCGTATCGATGACTACTTTGTCGCCTTCCTTGACTTGATTCGTGTATTCCGGCTTGTTGCCTATAATGCCGTAGAGGGTACCATGCTCGATGGTCGGGTCGGTGAGCCACAAAAACTCAGTTTGCCCGTCCTGCTCGTATGGAACTTTGATGGCGGGATTGGTAATGGTGGAATCAGGTTGGGCAATGGCGGCCATGAACTGCGGGAAGGTCGCCTTGCCCTGCTTCATGGCCATTTGCATTTCGGGGTCTTCCGCTTCCACGTTGTAGATGGTCGGCTCACCGGCCCGCTCTACCTTATCATCGGGAGCAGAAGAACAGTTGCTCAGCAACAGTGAACCGGCCAACAAGACGCGCGGCAGGAGCGAAGTAGTTTTCAGAAACATGTGATACAGGCTGCTTAAGGAAGCTGGAATAGAGGATTAACGGCGCAAATAAACGGATTCCGGCAGATGCTTCACCAGTGAAGTAGGCTGCCTTCTTTGCCGGAACCACCGGGAGAAGGCCTTTCCGGTAGCCTGGCAGCAACTGGCCTGCTAACCCTGTTGAGCGGATACTTACAGAAGTAATGCTTCGCCTATCGCCCGTAAAACCCCTATATTCCACTATCCGCCCCATTTTAATGCTGCCCGTTATGCGCCTGCTCCGCGACCTGAAACTCGACGAGATATTCGTGCTCGACATCGAAACCGTGCCCTGCGTGGGCTGCCACGACGACCTGCACGAGATGCTCAAGGAGCTTTGGGAGCATAAGTGCCACGCGCTGCGCCGCGAGAAAGGCTGGATTTCGCACCACGGTCACATCGCGCCCCTGCCCGATACCCTGCACGCCTCGGCCCTGTTCGAGCAGGCCGGCATCTACGCCGAGTTCGGGCGGGTGGTGTGTATTTCGGTGGGGCGGTTCCGGTACGCCGCCGACGGGGCGCTACGCTTCAGCGTGAAGTCGTTTTTCGGGCACGACGAACGGGAACTGCTGCGCGAATTCAGCGCCGTCATCAGCCACCGGCCGCAGTTTCGGCTCTGCGGGCACAACGGCAAGGAGTTCGACTTTCCCTACCTCTCGCGCCGCCTGCTCATCAACGGCCTGCCCCTGCCGCCTCACCTCGATACGGCTGGCAAAAAGCCCTGGGAAGTGCCCCACCTCGATACGATGGAACTCTGGAAGTTCGGCGACCGGAAGTCGTTCACGTCCCTGAGTCTGCTGGCGGCCATGTTCGGCATCCCCACGCCCAAAGACGACATTCAGGGTAAGGATGTGGCCCGGGTGTACTACGAGGAAAACGATTTGCCCCGCATTGCCCGTTACTGCCAAAAAGACATCATCACCACCGCCCGCCTGCTCCAGAAATTCCGGGGCGACGAACCCTTTCCCGACGAGGCCGTGGTGTATGCCAACGAAGAAACCGTGGTGCTCCGCCGCACTTGAGCCAGTTTTCGAAGTGGTCCGCTGCGGCAAACACCCGAATACGTTCTGCCGGCTTCTCTACTGAGGGACAGGCTTCTTATTAGGGTTTTTATATTAATTATTCAAATAAAAAATGTAGTTTTATTTATGTTGGATATAAGCGGGAAGAAATCATGGAATACACCTTAGCAAACAGCATTCAGGTCGCTTTTCGCGATGAAACGCTGGAGCAGCTGGCGCAGGAAACCCACGAAGACATAATGGCGTTGCGACTCACGTTTCAGCGGGCCATTCCGGTGGTAGTGCAGGCCCTCAGCGGCAGGGCCAGCGGCCCCGAAGGACCGGAAGCCGTCTGGAAGCTGAGCCGGGAGGCGTACGGAGCCAGCGTACTGGAGCCCACCACCCCCGAAAACAAGCAGGCCTGGGCCCGGCGCGGCGAGTCGTTGATGCAGGGGCTGCTGGGCGATTCCTACCACTTCACGGCGCTCCGGTTGGCTACGGCCGGCGGCGTGGCGGTGTCGGCGGCCGAGCGGGTGTTGAGCGCGGCGGCCGTGGCTACGCTGGGCGTTATTGGGGAGCATAGCCAGGAGCAGAACTTCGGCGCGGCGGCACTGGCTACCTGGCTGATCCGGGAAGGTGGGGAGCTGCCTGAGTTGCCGTCCGAGACTGCCCGTCCGGTGGCTGCGCCGGCTATTCTGCAGGGTAAGCCCGCGCCGGTGGCGGTGCCCGCGCTACCCTTGCCGAATGCGGCGGCCGGCACTTGGGCCCCGGTGGGTGGCGGCCATACGTACACACCGAAGAATCCCGAAACGGGCAGCGGTTCAGCGCGGTGGCCCTGGGGACTGCTACTGCTGCTGGCAGTAGCACTGGGCTATATCTTCGGTAACCAGCGCGAAACGCCGCCCGCCTCCGCGCTAAGCTTAGCGGCTACGTCAGCCTCGGTGGCCGAGCCCCTGACGGCTCGGGCCACAGCAGCTACTACCAGCCCTGCCGGCTCCACCGGCCGCTACGACGATGCCAGTGGCAACTACATCTACGATACGGGCCAGCCCCTGATTCTGCGATTAGCCGACGGCACTACCCAGAAAGTCGGGGCCAACTCCACGGAAAACCGCCTCTACATCTTCCTGGCCGACCCTGCCCGACAGGTTGATTCGGTGAACCGCACCAAGGGCTGGATCAACTTCGACCGGGTGTACTTCGAACCCGGTGCCACCACGCTCACCGACGAATCGTTTATGCAGCTGCGCAACGTGGCCAGCATCCTCAACACCTTCCCCGGCTCGGTGGTGAAAATTGGGGGATACACCGACAGCACGGGCGCGGCGCTGAAGAACTTCCAGCTCAGCGAGGAGCGCGCCAAAACGGCCATGCTGGCCATTGCGGGCATGGGTGTGGACATCAATCGGGTGCAGGCCAAGGGCTATGGCGGCAAGTACTTTATCACATCCAACACTACTGACGAAGGCCGCGCCCTCAACCGCCGCATCAGTATCCGGGTGCTGAAAAAGTAGCGGTTTTGCGGAGTTCCCCAGAGTTGAAGTTCTGGAAAATCCGGACGATCAGGGACGAACCTTCTGCCGGGCCACTTCCAGCGCCTTTTGCAGCACCGGATCCTGGCCCTGTTGCAGGGTGGTGGGCGTGTTCTCGATGGGCACATCCGGGGCCACACCTACGTCTTCCAGCACCTGGCCGGTGGGGGTGGTGTAGCGCTGGTTGGAAAGCGTGACGTTGAGGCCGTTGGGCAAGTGCACGCTGTACATATCGGAGAACATGCCCTTAGTTGCCGTGCCCACAAGCGTCACTTCGGGGCGTTGAGCCAGGGAAATCGTTAGGTCTTCGGCGGCGCTGGCAGTCTGGTCGGAAGTGAGTAGCACGAGCGGGCCAAGGAAGCGCGGGCTGGCGGCGGGCGTTATGTAGAGGGCTTGGGGTGGGCCAAACCGGCCGTAGCCGCCGGGCTGGCGCAGGGCCTTGTAGTTGGCCAGGTGGACTTGCGCCCGTAAGAGGTAGCGCGAAGCGCCAGCTTCGCGCGTTGTTGCTGACTGCCAATCGACGTCGTTCAACGAAACGCGAAGCTGGGGCTTCACGCTACATTCGTCCTATTTGACCCCAGAAATGATAAAACCCGGCAGCAGCAGTCTGCTTTTTAGCCGATAAGATACAAGTGGCCCGAACGCAAAACGCCCCCACCAGGCGGCGGGGGCGTTGTCGGTTTGCGCGGTGGCAAAGGGGCTCCTCAGCTTATAGCACCCCGGCCACCAAACCGGGAAGCACGCCCAACAATACCGTCAGCAGGGCCAGCAGCAGCAGGGCACCCGACTGGAAAGTGCTGACGGGCACGGCCGCGGCCGTATCGTCGTCGGCGTCGCGCATGTACATGGCGATAATGGGGCGCAGGTAGTAGTAGATGCTTACCATCGACATTAGTAGGGCGAAGATGACAAGGCCGATGTAGCCGTTTTCGACGGCGGCCGCGAACACGAAGAACTTGCCGAAGAAACCGCCAGTGAGCGGAATACCGGCTAGGCTCAACATGGATACCGTGAGGCAGAAGGCCAGCAGCGGGTTGGTTTTGGCCAAGCCGTTGAGGCCGTTATAGTCCTCACGCTGGCGGGCGTCGGCTACCAGTTTCAGCACCCCGAAGGCGGCCACCGTAGCCACCGAGTAAGCCAGCGAATAGAACAGCACGGCGTTGGCCGACGGGCCTTCGAGGGCGCCATTGTAGGCCACCAGCGCAATGAGCAGGTAGCCGGCGTGGGAGATGCTGGAATAGGCCAGCATCCGCTTGAGGCTGGTCTGGACGACGGCCCCCACATTGCCGATGAGCAGCGTGAGCACGCAGATGGCCGTGAGCGTGGGCAACCACACGCCCTGGGCCGAAGCGGCCGGAAACACCTGTACCAGCAGTTTCAGCAGCGCGGCAATGCCCGCTACTTTTACTACCGTGCTCATGAAGGCTGTGAAGAAGGTGGGCGTGCCCTCATACACGTCGGGCGTCCAGAAGTGGAAGGGCGCGGCACCTACCTTAAACGACATGCCGATCAGCATCAGCAGCATGCCAATGTAGAGCATCGGCCGCAGCGAGGCGTTAACCGGGTTCTGGACTGCGAAGCTGATTTGGTTGAGCTCGAACGTACCCGTAGCCCCGTACACCAGCGCCATTCCGAAGAGCAGGATGCCGGTGAAGAACGCGCCCATCAGGAAGTACTTGAGGGCCGCTTCGTTGGAGCGCAGGTTGCGCTTGTCGGAGCCCGCCAGCACGTACATGGCGATGCTCAGCGTCTCGATGCCCAGAAACAGCATCAGCAGGTGGTTGTAGCTGACCAGCATAATGGCCCCCACCAGCGAGAACAGCAGCAGCGAGTAATACTCGGCTAGGTTGGCCTCCTCGTCGAGCACGTAGCGCTGCGAGAACGGCACGAGCAGTAGGGCCGTGAGCACGATAATGCCCGTGAAGGCCACCGAGAAGTTGTCGGTGGTCAGCATCGGGAATCGGATGAGCTGCACCGCGCCGGTGTTCCAGTCCAGGAAGTTCACCGTCAGCACGAGGCCCAGAATGAGCATCATGATGGGCAGCAGCAGCCGGTTGGAACGGCGGAACCCCAGAAACAGGTTGCCCAGGCCCAGTACGGAAAGCAGAATGATTGAATTCATATCGTCGGGACCCCTCCCCCCGGCCCCCGGCCCAAAAGGGAGGGGAACCAGACGAATAGATAGGGGCTCTTTTTTGGACTACAGACTAGAAGCTAGAATGCTAAAAATTAGCGCCTTCCCCGCTCGATACGCGGCATCTTTTGGGGAGGGGTTGGGGTGGGATTACCGTTTCACTACTTCGCCCAGAATTCCCAGCACGCTGCCTTCCGACAGGTGCAGGAAGAAATTGGGGAAGATGCCAATCCAGAACACCAGCACGATGAGCGGCACCAGCACGGCTATTTCGCCGCTAGTGAGGTCGGTGAAGGTGGCCGAGTAGGCGGAATCGGGACCGAGCATAACGCGCTGGAACATACGCAGCAGGTACACGGCGCTCAGGATGATGGTGATGCCGGCCACCGCGCCTAGCCAGGCGTTGTGCTCGTATACGCCGGCCAGCAGTAGGAACTCGCCCACGAAACCGTTGGTGAGCGGCAGCGCCACCGTACCCAGCAGCAGCACCAGGAAGCACACCGTGAGGGCCGGCGCCTTTCGGGTAAGGCCGCCCAGATCGGCGATGTTGCGGGTTCCGGTGCGGCGCTCAATAGCATCAGCAATGAAGAACAGGCCCACTACGTTGATGCCGTGGGCCAGCATCTGAATGCTGGCGCCCTGCATACCAAGCTGGGTGAGCGAGAACACGCCGGCAATCATCAGGCCCACGTGCGAGAGCGAGGAGTAGGCGATGAGCCGCTTCACATCGTGCTGGCGGATGGCGATGATGGCCCCGTAAATAATGCCGATGACGGCCAGAATGAGCACCAGGTTCTGCCAGTAGTCAACGCCCAGGGGCACAACGGGCAGCAGCCAGCGCATGCAGCCATAGATGCCCATTTTCAGCATGATGCCGGCCAGCAGCATACTCGCCGGGGCGGGCGACTCGGTGTAGGTGTCGGGCTGCCAGGTGTGGAAGGGGAAGATGGGCATCTTCACGGCGAAGGCCGCGAAAATCAGCCAGAACACCCACAGTTGGGTTTCGACGGGCAGGTTGATGTTGTAGAACGAGGTCAGGGCCGAATTGTGGGCCGAGAGGCCGTCGGGCGAGGGGCCGGTCTGGAAGTAGAGGTACACGAAGCCGGCCAGCATGAACAGCGAACCGATGATGGTGTAGAGGAAGAACTTGAACGTGACCCGCGCCCGCTCAGTGCCGCCCCAGACGCCGGCCAGGAAGTAAATTGGAATCAGGGCCACCTCCCACATGAAGTAGAACAGGAAGGCATCCTGGGCCGTGAATACGCCAATCAGGCCGGTTTGCATGAACAGCACCAGCGCGTAGAACACCGACTCGTTCTCGAAGTTGCGGCGGAAGGCGCTGAGCAGAATAATAGGCACCAGCAGCGTCGTCAGCAGCACCAGCGACAAACTGAGCCCGTCCATGCCGAGGTGGAAGTTGATGCCGGCCGAGGCTACCCAGGCGTAGTTGAAGCTGAATTGGCCGGAGTTATTGGCGTTGAAAAGCAGGGCCGCGTAGGCAGCCAGCAGGAACTCAACGAGGGCCGCGCCAAATGCCGCTACCCGCGCCGCCTTCCCCTTGAAGAAGTGCAGCAGCAGGGCGGCCACCACGGGCCAGAGTAGAAGAAGGACAGTCAGCATTAACTAAGCAGGTTGTTCTGGAGGTGCTCAGAAACTAGAGCCGTGAGTGTGAAGACGAATTTTGTAAAGCCAAGATCAGCGCATAAGCCCATCCAATGATTGTCCAACCCAACAGAAGGTTGATCAGAAATATGGATTGGCTTTGAGGTTTACTTCGCCCAACCAGAGTAGGAATGAAATAATAGAACAAGCCGAGCATCGGAAATATCCATGCGACAAACATGATAGGGTCATGTTCTCCACCAGATAGAAGAAGCGTGCTCAGCATAGTTGTTAACTAAAACTTCCCGAAGTTCAGCGCCATAATCAGCACGATGCTGACGACCATGAGGATGAGGTAGGTTTCGACGGAGCCGGTTTGCACGGCGCGGAGTAGCTGGCCGCCGCCGAGCGTTACGCGGCCGAAACCGTTGACGATGGGGTCGATGATGCCGTTTTCGACGAAGCGGTAGAGGCCGCGCGACAGCCACATGATGGGTCGCACCAGTAGGGCGTTGTACAGCTCGTCGATGTAGTACTTGTGGTACACCAGGTTGTCGAGGAAGCCGCGGGGCGCGCCTTCTTCGGCCGGGCGTACTCCACGACTCACGTACATCACGTAGGCGAAGATGATGCCCAGCACGCCCGCGCCCACCGAAAGTCCGATGAGCATGAGCTCGGTGCCGTGGTCAACCTCCGCGCCAAACGCGGCCGGGTTGAGCTTCTGCGAGTACGTGAAGATAGGGGCGAGGTAGTTGGACAGGTAGGCGTTTTCCTCACCTAAGAAGAAGGGTGCGTTCATAAAGCCACCCACGGCCGCCAGAATGGCCAGCACGATGAGCGGCAGGGTCATGGAAGCGGGCGACTCGTGCAGGTGGTGCTTCTGTTCCTCGGTGCCCCGGAACTCGCCGAAGAAGGTCAGGAACAGCAGGCGGAACATGTAGAAGGCCGTCAGGAAGGCCGTGAACAAACCCACCGCGTACAGCACTTTGCTGTGCTCGAAGGCGTGGAGCAGAATCTCATCCTTGGAGAAGAAGCCCGCGAAGGGCGGGATGCCGGCAATGGCTAAACAGCCGACCAGGAAGGTGATGAACGTAATGGGCAGGGCCTTACGCAAACCGCCCATACGGCGCATGTCCTGCTCGTTGCTCATGGCATGAATCACGGAGCCCGCGCCCAGGAACATCAGGGCCTTGAAGAAGGCGTGAGTAAGTACGTGGAACAGCGACGTGCTGTAGCCCATCACGCCCAGCGCCAGGAACATGTAGCCCAGTTGCGACACGGTGGAGTAGGCCAGCACCTTCTTGATATCGTTCTGGGCCAAGCCGATGGTGGCCGCGAACAGGGCCGTGGCCGCACCGATGATGGCAATAACCTCCAGCGTGTGGGGAGCCAGCGTGAAGAGTACGTTGGCCCGCAGAATCATGTAGATGCCCGCCGTGACCATCGTCGCGGCGTGGATGAGGGCCGAAACGGGGGTGGGGCCGGCCATGGCATCGGGCAGCCAAGTGTATAGTGGCAGCTGGGCCGATTTGCCGGTGGCGCCCACGAACAGCAGCAGCGTAATAAACGTGACCACGCCCACGCCGTAGGGGCCGAACTGGCCGAGCGAGGCCTTCTGGAATACCTCGCCGAACTGCACCGAATTAAAGGTGAGGTAAATCAGGAAGATGCCGAGCAGGAAGCCCAGGTCACCGACGCGGTTGATGATGAAGGCCTTTTTAGCGGCGTTGTTGTAGCTGGTGTTCGTGTTCCAGAAGCCGATGAGCAGGTAGGAGCACAGCCCCACGCCTTCCCAGCCGATAAACAGAATCAGGAAGTTGGAGCCCAGCACCAGCACCAGCATTGAGAACACGAATAGGTTCAGGAAGCTGAAAAACTTGCCCACGTTCTCGTCGTGGGCCATGTAGCCGATGCTGTAGATGTGAATCAGGAAGCCCACGCCCGTTACCAGCAGCAGCATAATCAGGCTGAGCTGGTCGATCTGGTAGGAGAAGGGAATCTGCATTGAGCCCACCGAAATCCAATCGAACAGCTGGACGGTGTAGGCTTGGTGGGCCGTGGCGCCGGGGGCAATCCACTGGGCCGAGGGGTGCAGGAATTCCCAGAACAGCATCACCGAAATCAGGAACGAGCCCAGCACCGCGAGGCTGCTGATGGCCCCAGCCACCGTAGCCGACAGCTTCCGGTTGAGCAGCCCGTTGAGTAGAAAACCCAAAAACGGCAGCAGCGGAATCAGCACGTACAGAAACGTTGAAAACGGTGCGCCGGCAGCAGGGATGACAGAGTCTTGCATGTCGTGGGGTCGGGTGACCCCTCCCCAACCCCTCCCTTTTGGATTCCGCTAAGCTAGCGGCGGGGGTTGGGGAGGGGTTAAAATTTCAAACGATTCAACAGGTTAACGTCGGTGCTTTGCAGGTTACGGTAGATCATCACAATGATGGCCAGCCCCACCGCTACTTCGGCCGCGGCTACGGCCATGATGAAGAACACGAACACCTGCCCGTTGGGGTCGGCGCGGAAGGCCGAGAAGGCGGTCAGCAGCACGTTCACGGCATTGAGCATCAGCTCGACGCACATGAAGATAATGATGGCATTGCGCCGGGTGAGTACGCCAAGCACGCCGATGCTGAAGAGCGTAGCGGCGAAGAAAACGTAGTATTCAAGGGGAACCGTTTGGATAACCTGCGGTATGTTCTGGTCCATGCGGGAGGGCTAACGGCTAAGCAAATCCTCTGGCGGCTGGGCCGGCAGGGGCAATGGAGGGCAAAGGTATCCTGAAAATCGGAAAACGCCATTGTTTAACTGGGTTCGTTTGCTGGTTTGCCTCGCTTCCGATTCACCTGGCTGGGCGCGCGTCTGCCTTCGCCAAAGGGAGGCGGATGGTAAACCGGCCTGTTTGGACCCGGCGCTATTACCCCGCCGTGGCCTGCCTGCCCTTGCTAATGCCTGCGAGCAAGGCGCAGCTGCTGGCCTAAACCAAGAGCCGGCAAGCGCCATCCGAAAATCACGAAATACCTTCCGGCGCTAAGCTGTATCTTCGGGCCTCTCTTCTTCTTTTCCTTTTTTTCATGAGTATTACCATTGGCAGCTTGGCCGAGCTGCAACAGTACGACGGCCAGGAGTTGGGCATCACGGCCTGGCACACCATCACGCAGGAGCAAATCAACCAGTTTGCCGCTGCCACCCTCGACTTTCAGTGGATCCATACCGACCCGGCGCGGGCCGTAGCGGAGTCGCCCTTCGGTGGTACCATTGCTCACGGCTACCTCACGCTCTCGTTGTTGCCTTACTTCTGGAACCAGCTGGTGCAGGTCGAGAACCTGAAAATGCAGGTGAACTACGAAATCACGGATTTTCGCTTCAACCAGGCTGTGCTCGTCGATACGCCCGTTAGGCTACATGCCAAATTGCTGGAGGTGAAAGATTTGCGCGGTATTGCCAAAGCCAATATCGGCGTAAAAATGGAAATTGAAGGCAGTAAAAAGCCCGCATATACCGGCGTCATCACGTTTCTGTACCACTTTCTTTAGCAGCGAATTACTCGGCGGTAAGTAGGGTGCGGGGCTTGCCCGCGCCCGCCGTTGAACACAATCCGCTGATCCGTGCAACGGCGGGTGCCGGGTTGCCTTGCCAGCCCTAACAAATTTTGCTGGCCGGTAAAGTATTTGGCCCTCGTTTTCGTCTGCCTGCTCAGAATGGAAACTTTTGCTCTCTCACTCGACGACGCTGCGCGGATGACGGCCGGCCACCAGGACCTTCAGATACAGGAAGCCGTCCGCACCCAGCGCAAGCGTCTGCTGGCCTTTATCCGTCGCCGCATCCCCAACGAGGAGGAAGCCGAAGACGTGCTCCAAGACGTGTTTGCCGAGCTGGTAGAAAGCTACCGGATGCTGCGGCCCGTGGAGCAGGCCGCCGCGTGGCTCTTCCGCGTGGCCCGCAACAAAATAACTGACCTCTACCGCCGCAAAAAGCCCGTTTCGCTTGAACGCGAACTGGCCACCTACGCCCCCGACGGCGAGGAAAGCTCGCTGCTGCTGGCCGACCTGCTGCCCGCCCCCGACGACGCCCCCGAAAACCGGCTGCTGCGCGAAACCCTCATGGAAGCCCTCACCGAGGCGTTGGCCGAGCTGCCCGCCGCCCAGCGCCAGGTATTCATCTGGCACGAGTTGGAAGACAAGACCTTCCGCGAAATGGCCGAAGAAACCGGTGTCCCGCTCAAAACCCTGATTTCGCGCAAGCACTACGCCGTGCAGCACCTGCGCAAGCGCCTGCGTACGCTTTACACAGAGCTGTTTACTGACTAGTTGATGGGAGCTGGTTCCTGGTTTTTGGCTTCAGGTGCCATCAACCAAGAACCAAAAACCAAAAACCAAAAACCACCCCAAATGAACCGCTCCTTATGGCTGCTGCGCGGCCTTAAAATCCTCCTCTTCGGCTTGCTATTCGTGGTGTTGGCCAGCTACGTAACCATGCGCCTCTGGAACTGGCTGCTACCCGAGTTGTTCCGGCTGCCGCTTATCAGTATCTGGCAGGCGCTGGGGCTGCTGGTGCTCTCGCGCATCCTGTTCGGGGGGTGGGGCGGCCGGGGCGGCCGCGCCAAGTGGGCCCGCCACCGTCGCCAGTGGAAGCAGCAGGTGGAATCCCGCTTGGACTGCCTCTCGCCCGAAGAAAAGGAGAAATTCCGCCAGAAAATGGAAGGTATCTGTACCGGTCCGCCCGCCTGGATGCGCCGCCGCCCTTCGGAATCGGATCAGTCGGCTTCGGTATAACCCCAAAGTACCAGCGGCACTTGAGGAATCAGGTGCCGCTGCTGCTTTTACATGACTAAGCTGTTGCGCATCGGGTTGAGGTAATCAAGCCCTTCATCCTCGAATAGTTGTTCTAATGCCTCAGTGCCGTGGTTGATCTTGAAGTCTCGTTCAGCTTCAGTTATTGGAATCAGCCAGTAGTAGTGGGTAAGGTCATCCCCCAAATACAGCAACTCAAGCGCTTCGCCATGTAAGTAAGGCAGCGAGACAAAAGCATGGTCGCAGATAGAATCAGACAGCCACGGCCGCCCAATATTCACGGTGTGGTTCAGGTCTAGAATAGCATCGTTACGATGGAACGATGCGCATGCCACCAGTAACTCAGCAATAGATTCATCCTGATATGGCGAAAGCACGAAGAGCTCAATGGCAGCGTATTTAGGCTGGTCCAGTGACATTCCTACCGTACAGTACCGCCACGTTTCATGAGCCTCGGATGGTGCAAATTCTATCACATAGAAGTAAGGATGCAGTTTTCCAACTGGTCCTTTGCTCCAAATGATTTTTCGGCCCAGCTGGCCAAAGTATTCTTCGTAATGCTGCCGACAAGTCTCCGTATATTCGAAAGACATAGGTATAAATATAAAAAAACGCGGCGACTGAGGAATCAGCCGCCGCGTTTGGTTTCTGCCGGAACCAGCAGCTTAACACTAGAAGTTCCGCTCCCCGGCTTCGCGCTTGCCGAGCATTACGGCGCCCACCATCGCCACCAAGAACAGCACGGAGGCCAGCTCGAAGGGCAGCAGGAAATCAGTGTAAAGCTTGAGGCCGAGCTGGTCGACCATGCCGATTTGAGAGTTGAATTCGGAGTTGATAACTGCGCCGGTAGGCACTACGTCTTTGAGGGCAGCCACCAGAATGAGCAGGAGGGAGCCCCCGGCCACGGCGGCGGCCACTTTAGCCATTGCCGGCTTGTGGGGCTCGGTGTCGACGTTCAGGTTCAGAAACATAATCACGAACAGGAACAGTACCATAATGGCGCCCGCGTACACGATGATGTTCACGGCCGCCAGAAACTGTGCGTTCAGCAGCAGGTAGTGGCCCGAGAGCGAGAAGAACGTCAGAATCAGGAACAGCACGCTGTGCACCGGATTCTTGGCGAACACCACACCCAGCGCGCTTAGCAGCGCCACGAATGAGAGGAAGAGGAATAATGGATGCATGAGAAGGAGTTGTCAGTTGTTGGTTGTAAGTTGTTGGTGAAGCGGTAGCAGCCAGGCGTAGCCCAAATGAGCTGACAACTAAAAACGAACAACTATACAATACGCTCCCGCAATGTAGCGGCCTGATCGGGCGTGAGCTGGATACCGCGCACACTCCGCTCGTCGGGCGACACGGGCTCCACGAGGCGGTCTTTGCCATAGATGAACTCGTCGCGCTCATAGCGCGGTGGGGCCATTTTGTCGGCCTGCAAGTAGATTGCCGCTTTGGGGCAGGCTTCTTCGCAGAGGCCGCAGAAAATGCACCGCAGCATGTTGATTTCGTAGCTGATGGCGTACTTCTCCTCGCGGTAGAGGCCTTCCTCGCCCTTTTTCCGCTCTCCGGCCACCATCGTAATGGCTTCGGCTGGGCACGACACGGCACACAGGCCGCAGGCAGTGCACCGCTCCCGGCCCTGCTCGTCGCGCTTGAGCACATGCAGGCCCCGGAAGAAGGCCGAGAACGGTCGCACCTCCTCGGGGTAGCGCACGGTGGCCTTCTTCATGAAGAAGTGGCGCATCGTGATGCTTAAGCCCTGGAATATGGCCGGCAGGTAGGCCCGCTCAGCCAGCGTCATGGGCTTCTTTTCTAATACCTTGGCTCGGTTGGTGAGTTGCATAATATCAGTTACGAAAACTGTCGGCCGTCATGCTGAGCTTGCCGAAGCATCTCTGCCACAATAGTATATGATTACCCTGGCGGTAGAGATGCTTCGGCAAGCTTAGCATGACGGTTAGTTGTTGAAGTTACTTAAATCACCCCAAACAGGATGAGGGCGCCGGTGAGCACGATATTGAACACGGCCAGCGGGATGAGAATGGTCCAGCCCAGACGCATGAGTTGGTCGTAGCGGAAGCGTGGCAGGGTCCAGCGAATCCACATGAAGAAGAAGATGAAGGCGAAAATCTTCAGGAACAGGCCTACGGTGCCCAGCAGCGTAATCAGGTTCTGGGCCGAATTCAGCTCCCAACCCTGGCTGTTGATAAACCAGTCGCGCAGCTCGTACTGGAAGGGAAAGTTGAAGCCGCCGAAATACAGCACGCTCATCACGGCCGACACTACGAAGATGTTCACGTACTCCGAGAACAGGTACAGGCCCAGCTTCATTGATGAATACTCGGTGTGGTAGCCGCCTACCAGCTCGGTTTCGCACTCGGGCAAATCGAAGGGTGTGCGGTTGGTCTCAGCAAAGGCACAGACCAAAAAGATGATAAAGCCCAACGGTTGCTTCACGATATTCCAGGCGTGCCACTCGCCGGCCACCGACTGTTGCAGCGTAATTTCGCGCAAACTCAGCGTACCCGAAATCATGAGCACCGCAATCAGCGACATGCCCATGGCTAGCTCGTAACTGATGTTCTGGGAAGCAGCCCGGATGGCCCCGAGCAGCGAGAACTTATTGTTGGAGGCCCAGCCGCCAATCATCACCCCATAAACGCCCAACGACACCACGCCGAAAATCCACAGCATCCCGATGTTCACCTCAATTCCCTGCAGGAAAAAGGCGTTGTTGCCGAAGCTCATCGTGTTGCCAAACGGAATCACGGCCGACGACATCAGTGCCGTAATCATGGCCAGGCATGGGCCGACTACGAACAGCACCTTGTTGGCCCCGCCGGGGAAGAATTCTTCCTTCGTGAACATCTTCACGGCGTCGGCCAGCGGCTGGAGCAGGCCGTAAGGTCCGGCCCGGTCGGGCCCCACCCGGTCTTGCAAAAAGGCGGCAATCACGCGCTCGGCGTAGGTGCAGTAAGTCGCAATCAGCAGCGAAAGCGCGAAAACGACGAAGATGACGATGGATTGCCAGCCGAGGGCGGGTAGTTCTAGCATTTTTTTAGCTGATAGCTATTAGCTGTTAGCCGTTAGCTGATGTTCAGTAAGAAAGCACGGAAAGCTAACAGCTAATAGCTATTAACTAACAGCTCAAATCAACTGCCTAGTTTGAGCGGCGGATTCTGTTCCAGTTCGCGCTGGGTGCTGGCGGGCAGGTCGTCGATGACGGACTGATTCAGCACAGGCAGCTCGTAGTGGTTGGCCGAAATTACGGAAGAACGGTCGATGTGGGCTGGTCCTTCGATGGTCCAGTCGCTGGTTTCCTTTTTTTCGAAGCGGCACTCGTTGCAAATCCACTCTTTTACCTCGCCGTACTGGTCTTTGCGGGCCGTGGTGCGCAATACCTCGTTGCCCTTGTACCAGAGCACCACGTTGCCCGCACACTTGGGGCAGTCGCGGTGGGCGTTCACGGGCTTCGTGAACCACACCCGCGACTTGAAACGCCAGGTTTTGTCGGTCAGCGCGCCTACCGGGCACACGTCGATGACGTTGCCCGAGAAGTCGTTGTCGATAATATTCTCGATGTAGGTGCCGATTTCGGCGGCATCGCCACGACCCAGTACGCCGTGCACCCGGTCGCCCTTGGCAATCTGGTCGGCGGTGTACACGCAGCGGTAGCACAGAATGCAGCGCGTCATGTGCAGCTGAATCAGCGGCCCGATGTCGATTTTCTCGAAGGTGCGGCGCTCTTCCTGGTAGCGGGTCGTGCTTACGCCGTGCTCGAAGGCGAAGTTCTGCAGGTCGCACTCGCCGGCCTGGTCGCAGACCGGGCAATCGAGTGGGTGGTTGATGAGCAGCATCTCCACGATGCCCTTACGGACGTCGAGCACGCTGTCGTTGATTGTGTTTTCCACCACCATGCCGTCCTGCACCGTCGTGATGCACGAGGCTACCAGCTTGGGCATGGGGCGCGGGTCTTTGGTCGAGCCAGCCGCCACTTTTACGAGGCAGGCGCGGCACTTGCCACCCGAGCCTTTCAGGGGGGTGTAGTAGCACATGGCCGGGGGCACGATGGAGCCACCAATCTGGCGGGCCGCGTTCAGAATGGTCGTGCCATCCGGAACTTCTATCTCGATGCCGTCGAAGGTTATTTTAGCCATTGAAGTTGAAGCATTGAATTCCGACTGTTCCGCACAACAAGAACGTCATGCTGAGCTTGCCGAAGCATCTCTACCGGGGGTATTAATTTGCAGTGCAACGAAGCGGTAGAGATGCTTCGGCTACGCGGACGCCAGATGAGGTATGACGTTCTTATTAAACTGTTACCAACGCGCCGGGGTACACCGCGCCGGGCTGGGCGGCCTGCTGGGAGTGGGTTACATGCCATTCGAACTCGTCGCGGAAGTGGCGCACGGCGGCGGCCACGGGCCAGGCTGCGGCTTCACCGAGGGGGCAAATGGTGTTACCCTCGATTTGCTTGGCTACGCTTACCAGCAGGTCGATGTCCTCCATACGGCCGTGGCCGTGTTCGAGGCGGTGCAGCACCTTTTCCATCCAGCCCGTACCCTCGCGGCAGGGCGAGCACTGCCCGCAGCTTTCGTGGTGGTAGAAGCGCGAGAAGTTCCAGGTGTTGCGCACGATGCAGGTCGTTTCGTCCATGGCAATGAAGCCACCCGAGCCGAGCATGGTGCCCGTCACGAAGCCGCCGTCGCTCAGCGACTCGTAAGTCATCAGGCGGTTTTCGCCGGCCGCAGTTTTCAGAATGAGCTCCTTAGGTAGAATGGGCACCGACGAGCCGCCAGCCACCACGGCCTTCAGCTCGCGGCCCTTCCAAATGCCACCGCAGTACTCATCGGAGTAAATGAATTCCTCGACGGGCAGACCCAACTCGATTTCGTAGATACCAGGCTGCTTGAGGTGGCCGCAGGCCGAAATTAGCTTGGTGCCGGTACTTTTGCCGACCCCGATTTTGGCGTACTCGTCGCCGCCCTCATTCACAATCACCGGCACTGCGGCAATGGATTCCACGTTGTTGACCACCGTAGGGCGGGCCCACAGGCCCTGCACGGCCGGGAAGGGCGGCTTGTTACGCGGGTTGCCGCGCTTGCCCTCCAGGCTTTCCAGCAAAGCGGTTTCCTCGCCGCAGATGTAAGCGCCGCCGCCCGGATGCACATACAGGTCGAGGTCGTAGCCCGAACCCAGGATGTTCTTGCCCAGGAAACCAGCCGCGTAAGCTTCGGCAATGGCCTTTTCGAGGATGCGCAGCACGTAGAGCAACTCGCCGCGAATGTAGATGTACGAGGTGTTTGCGCCCAGCGCGTACGAGCCCGTAATCATGCCCTCAATCAGCAGGTGGGGCAATTTCGACATCAGCTGCCGGTCCTTGAAGGTGCCCGGCTCCGATTCGTCGGCGTTGCAGACCAAGTGGCGCGGCACACCCTCGGGCTTGGCCAGGAAGCTCCACTTGAGGCCCGTCGGGAAGCCCGCGCCGCCGCGCCCACGCAGGCCCGACTTCTTGACTTCCTCCACTACTTCCTCGGGCGTCATGGTCTTGAGGGCCTTTTCCACCGAGCGGTAGCCGCCGTGTTTGCGGTACACGTCCAGCGTCTCTATGCCTTCAACGTTGATATGTTCGGTGAGCAGTTTGCGTCCCATCTTGTTCTAAGCTGTTAGCTGTTAGCCGGTAGCTGTTAGCTAAGTAATTAGGCAACCAGGAATATCCTGATGAACCATGTTCTCTTCCGGGGCGGCTATCAGCGAGCAGCTAATAGCCAATAGCTTAATTGTTGGCTACGGCGTTCGGGAGGCCGGTTTCTTCCCAGGGCAAGGCGGGGCGATGCACCTGGTTGCGTAGCTCGGTGAGCATAGCATCCACGGCTTCCGGGGTATCGAGCTGCTCGTAGTACTGCTCGCGTACCTGCACGATGGGGGCGAAGCCGCAGGCAGCCAGGCACTCCACTTCTTTTAAGGTAAACAGACCATCTTCAGAAGCCGGGCCGCCTACTTTGGCGCCCGTGATGCGCTCCAGGTGGGCGGTCAGCTCGTCGGAGCCGCGCAGCATGCAGGGGCCCGTGCGGCAGATTTCCAGCACGTGCTTGCCTACCGGCTTGAGGTTGAACATAGTGTAGAACGACGACACCTCGTACACTTCAATCGGCTTCACGCCCAGCACTTCGGCCACCAAGTCCTGCACTTCGGGGCTCACCCAGCCACCGAACTCGGCCTGGGCAATGTGCAGCACCGGCAGCATGGCCGACTTGCGGCGGTCGTCGGGGTATTGCTTGCAGATGCGCTCAATCTCGGCCTGGGCGGCTTCTGAAAATTGCGGTTTAGCAGCGGTGGCAGTCGATTCCATATCAGTTGTATTCAGCAAAAAACTACGCGTCGAGTTCCCCGGCAATTACGTTCATCGAACTCAGCGTCACGATGGCGTCGGAGAGGGTCTGGCCCACCACCATTTCGGTGTAAGCCTGGTAGTAGATAAAGCAGGGTCGGCGGAAGTGCAGGCGGTAAGGCGTGCGGCCGCCGTCGGACACGAGGTAAAAGCCCAACTCGCCGTTGCCGCCTTCCACCGAGTGGTAGACTTCGCCCACGGGCGCGTCAATCTCGCCCATCACGATTTTGAAGTGATAAATGAGGGCCTCCATATTCTGGTACACGGCCTGCTTGGGGGGCAGGTAGAAGTGGGGCGCATCGGCGTGGTAGGGGCCGGCGGGCAGGTTTTCCAGCGCCTGCTCGATGATGCGCAGGCTCTGCCAGATTTCCTCGTTGCGCACCATGAACCGGTCATAGGTGTCGCCCTTAGTGCCCACCGGAATTTCGAAATCGAAGTCCTGGTAGCTGGAGTAGGGGTTCATTACCCGTACGTCGTAATCGACGCCGGCGGCCCGCAGGTTGGGGCCGGTGAAGCCGTAGTTGAGGGCGCGCTCGGCCGAAATGGCCCCCACGTCTACAATCCGGTCCATGAAGATGCGGTTGCGGTTGAACATCAGTTCGAACTCGCGCATTACGCCCGGGAAAGTTTTCAGCCAGGCGCGGAGCTTGGCAATGGCAATGTCGGAGAAGTCGCGCTCCATGCCACCCACCCGGCCCATATTGGTGGTCAGGCGGGCGCCGCTTACTTCCTCGTAAATCTCGTACACCTTCTCCCGCTCATCCATCAGGTAGAGGAAGCCGGTAAACGCACCCGTGTCCACGCCCAGGATGCCGTTACAGATGAGGTGGTCGGTAATGCGGGCCAGTTCCATCAGGATAACCCGGATGTACTGGGCGCGCTTAGGCACTTCCACGCCCAGCAGCTTCTCCACCGTCATGTGCCAGCCCATGTTGTTGATGGGCGATGAACAGTAGTTCATCCGGTCCGTGAGGGTGGTAATCTGGTAAAAAGGCCGGCGCTCGGCAATCTTCTCGAAGGCGCGATGGATGTAGCCAATGGTAGGCACGCCGGATATTATCCGCTCGCCATCCATTTGCAGAATGTTCTGGAAAATACCGTGCGTCGCCGGGTGCGTCGGACCCAGGTTAAGGGTCGTCAGTTCCTGGTTGAAGTCGTTGACGGTGGGCGCCAGCGGGTTCAGGTTGGGCTGCTGCTCCCGCGCCGACTCGATGATTTTATGGGTGCCTTCCAGCGTGTCGTTTACTGCCATTATACTGTCATCCTGAGCGCAGCGAAGGAACTTATCACGTCCGTCCTGCTGGGGTTACTAACTCTGGCGAAGGCATCCGTGATAAGATGCTTCCTTCGTCAGCATGACAACCAGATTACCGGCCGAAGAACAGGTCGGTTTTGTCTTCGCGGGTACCGTCTTCAAGGGCGTACTCTTTGCGCATCGGGTGGTAGTCCATGTCCTCCACGTTGAGGATGCGCATGAGGTTGGGGTGGCCGGGGAAGATGATGCCGTAGAAATCGAAGGCCTCGCGCTCCATCCAGTTGGCGGCCGAATAAAGGTCGGTCAGGGTCGGCGCCACCGGGTCGGCGATGGGGAAGAAAATCTTCAGGCGTAGCCGGATGTTGCGCGTGAGGCTGTGCAGATGATAGACAATGCCCAACTCGCGGCCTTCCTGCTCGGGCCAGTGGATACCGCACATGGTAGTCAGGAAGTTGAGTTGCAACTCCTGATCCTGCTGCAGGCCCGCAATAATGCCGTGAATCTGCTCCCGGGTCGTGGTAGCCGTCAGTATGCCATACGACTCCTCCACATCGGTGAAGGCGGCCTCGCCGAACAAGCGGTGCAGCAGGACCAGCAGTTGCGCGTTCTGCTGCGCGGCCGGGTCCTGGGCGGCGGCTTGTTCCTGCGCCGGGATGGATTTGTTCTGGTCAGCCATGTTTTAAGCTATTAGCTGTTGGCTGTTAGCTGTTAGCTTTTGTGCTGAGCCTCCCAACGGAAGCTAACAGCTAATAGCTGACAGCTAACAGCTTATTTAATGTTGTACGATGCCAGCAAGGCCTGATACTCGGGCGAGTTGCGGCGGCGGATGGATTCGTTGCGGGCCAGGTCCTGGATACGCATCAGGCCGTCGATTACCTGCTCGGGGCGGGGCGGGCAGCCGGGCACGTACACATCAACGGGAATGATGCGGTCGATGCCCTGGAGTACCGAGTAGGTATCGAAAATGCCGCCCGAGGAGGCGCAGGCACCCATGGCCAATACCCAGCGGGGCTCGGCCATCTGCTCGTACACCTGCTTCACAATGGGGGCCATTTTCTTGGCGATGGTGCCCATCACCATCAGCAGGTCGGCCTGCCGGGGCGAGAAGGAGGGGCGCTCGGAGCCGAAGCGCGAGATGTCGTAGCGCGAGCCCATGGTCGCCATGAACTCGATGCCGCAGCAGGAGGTGGCAAAGGGCAAAGGCCAGAGCGAGTTGGCGCGGGCCATGCCCACGACCTTTTCCATCGAAGTAGCGAAGAAACCCGCGCCTTCGAGGCCGTCGGGGGCATCTACCGTTTTAATTTCAGGAACCCGGGTATCCATAGCAACAGAAAATCAGAGGAGAAAAAGTGGACTGAATCCACTTATAGCCAACAGGGGCTGGCCGGCAAAAGTTTGGCCTAAGCGCTTTCGTTCCAGCGCAGAACGCCCTTCTTGATGACGTAAGCGAAGCCTGCCATCAGCAGGGTCAGGAACACGAGCATCTGGTAAAAGCCGGTGGTGCCCAAGGCGCGGAAGTTCACGGCCCAGGGGTACATGAAGATGACTTCGACGTCGAAGAGCACGAACAGGATGGCTGTGAGGAAGTATTTCACCGAAATCGGGGTGCGGGCATTGCCCACCGACTCGATACCGCACTCGAAGGCCTCGTCTTTCACCACGCTCTTGCGGCGCGGGCCTACGAGGTGGGAAACAATCATGGCAAAAGCCACAAAAGCAATGGCCAGCACGAATTGCACGATGATGGGCAGAAAATCCTGGGGCTGGTATTGAACGGGAACGGCGAGCAGCATGGCAGCAACGGGTAAAAGGCCGTTTTTCGACGGCATGGGAGGCAAAGGTAGGCCCTTCGCAGTTGGGAACAAAGATGAAAGCGGACCGGGGCGCGACTGGTTGGTAATTAACATTGGTTGGTCGTCTGAGTGGCAACAAATACGTTGCTGAATAGACAAACAAAACGGCCGCCCCAACTGGGGCGCGTTTTGTTTGTCTATTCAGACTGAGAAGCAACGCTTCGTTTAGATGCCCTTATCCCGGTTCAGATCCTCGGCCGGGGCAGCTCCCAAAAACGGGTAGCGGTAGTCTACCACGGGCACGAAGGTTTCCTTGATGGTGCGCGGCGACACCCAACGGAGCAGGTTCAAAATGGAGCCGGCCTTGTCGTTGGTGCCGGAAGCGCGGGCGCCGCCGAAGGGCTGCTGGCCCACCACGGCACCGGTAGGCTTGTCGTTGATGTAGAAGTTGCCGGCGGCCTGCACCAGCTTGCGCGTGGCCAGGTCGATGGCGTAGCGGTCTTGCGAGAATACGGCGCCGGTAAGGGCGTAGGGCGAGGTCTGGTCGACTACCTCCAGGGTTTCCTCGTACTTGTCGGCATCGTACACATACACCGTTACCACCGGCCCGAACAGTTCCTCGCACATGGTTACGTACTTGGGGTCCTTTGTTACGATGACGGTGGGTTCGATGAAGTAGCCCTTGCTCTTGCTGTAACCGCCGCCGGCAATAATTTCCACGCTGCTGTCGGCCTTGGCGGCATCGAGGTACTTGGCCAGCTTATCGAACGACTTCTCATCAATCACGGCATTAATGAAGTTGGAGAGGTCCTCCACGTCGCCCATCTTGAAGGTGGCGAGGTCTTCCTTCACGTAGCCCAGAATCTCGTCGGCCAGGTTCGAGGGCAGATACACCCGCGAAGCCGCCGAGCACTTCTGGCCCTGGTACTCGAAGGCACCGCGCGAAATACCCACGGCCACGGCCTTCGCATTAGCCGACTTATGGGCCACGATGAAGTCCTTGCCGCCAGTTTCGCCCACAATGCGCGGGTAGGTTTTGTACTTGCTGATGTTCTCGCCAATCGTTTTCCAGATGTGCTGGAATACACCGGTCGAGCCCGTGAAGTGGATGCCCGCAAAGTCGGGGTGCTGGAAAATGACGTTGCCGGCCGTCGGGCCATCCACGTACACTAGGTTGATCACGCCATCGGGTACGCCGGCCTCCTTAAACAACTCCATTAGTACCTGGGCCGAGTAGATCTGGGTGTCGGCGGGCTTCCAGACGGTAACGTTGCCGAGCATGGCCGCCGAAGTAGGCAGGTTGCCGGCAATGGCCGTAAAGTTGAAAGGCGTGAGGGCGAAGATGAAGCCCTCCAAGGGGCGGTGCTCCAGTCGGTTCCACATGCCGGGCGATGAGGCGGGCTGCTGCTTGTACAACTCGCTCATATAGTGAACATTGAAGCGCAGGAAGTCGATGAATTCGCAGGCAGCGTCAATTTCAGCCTGGAAAGCGTTTTTGCTCTGGCCCAGCATAGTGGCCGCGTTGAGGCGGGCGCGGTAGGGGCCGGCCAGCAAATCGGCGGCTTTCAGGAAGATGGCGGCGCGCTGCTCCCAGGGCAGCTCAGCCCATTCGGTGCGGGCGGCCAGCGCGGCGTCGATGGCCTTCTGCACGTGCGAGGCGTCGCCGCGGTGGAAATGGCCCAGCGTGTGCTTATGGTCGTGGGGCGGGCTCATGCGGACCGTGTTGCCCGTGCGCACTTCCTGGCCACCAATATGCATGGGAATATCGCGCTCCTGCTGCTTGAATTCCTTGAGGGTCTTGAGCAACTCAATCCGCTCGGGCGAATCGGGGGCATAACCCTTCACGGGCTCATTAATCGGCAGCGGAACGTTGAAAAAGGCGTTGGCCATAGAACGGGTGGTTTTTAGGTGGTTGGGTGGAAGGCTATGCTACAAAGGTAGGGCTAAGGGATTAGTGCCTTTATAGAAGGGGGTGCGCGACGTGCCAAGGCGCATCAAAAGCAGTTGATACTACTTTAAGTTGCTGTAATACCTCATATAGCTGAGCCTCGTCGGTAGCGTAATATTCGGCTCTGTTTACTATCGCAAAATCCTCATCTCCGGCTTCTTCATACTTTGCCAGAAGCGTAACATCAAATGCTACATCAGTAATGTAGTAGAGGTGTTGTGGGTACCTGATAATGCCGCTGGCATTGAGATTATTAGGACTTACGCAAAACGAAGCGTGGGCTGGGCTAGTTCGCGGCGCAAATAGTCGTCGAGTAAGCCTTGCTTGAGTTGATATACTGTTTGGCCTGT
>NZ_NIRR01000030.1 GCF_002204745.1 Hymenobacter amundsenii | reverse complement strand
GTTGAACACGTCGCGCAGCGCATGCTCGCGTTGCGGCGCCTCTTCCCGCACCAGGGCCAAATAGGGTGCTACAAACGTCCATTCCGCATCCAATACGTCGCTGGGGTATCCTCTTTGCTGTGCCATACCCCAAATTACACTACTAGACCATAACAGCCTCTAGGAACGCCTTGATTTCGTCGGCGGCAGCGCGGGCCGAGCGGCCCACACCGATGAGTGTGGCCGAGGCAAAACCCGTCCAGGTGCCGTAACCTACCAACCACAAGCCGGGCACGGCGGTGGCGCGGGCACCTGCGGTAGCCACCCGGCCATTGGGATGCAGTACGCCCAGGCCGGCCAGAAACGATAGTGCAGGCCGGAAACCGGTGCACCAGATAACCGCATCCACGGCTTCCTCGCGCCCATCCGCCCACACAACACCCGTTTGTGTGAACCGCACGAACGGCCGTACACTCCCCAGCATGCCTCGGCCGCGGGCTTCCTTCACGGGCGGCACCATCACGATGTGGCCGAGCGTGGCTGGCGGAGCTGCCGCCGCGCCGGCCTGGGCATTGTAGCGCTGAGTGGCCTGGGTGAAGAGTACCCGGCCATCCACGTCGTCGGGCAGGAAGCGGGGTTCTTCCTGGGTGACCCAGGTAGTGCGGGCTACCTGGGAGACTTCGGCCAGCACCTGGGCCCCGGAGTTGCCGCTGCCCACCACCAGCACCCGCTGCCCGGCAAACGGTGCCGCCTGCTTGTACTGGGCCGAGTGCAGCTGCACACCGCCGAAATCGGCCTGGCCGGGGAATTGCGGCACAATGGGGTTGCGCCAACTGCCCGTTGCGCATACCACGGCCCGCGCCTGGTACGTACCGGCATCGGTTTCTACCACGAAGCTGCCCACACTGCCCGACAACGACGATGACCGGCGCACAGCGGCCACGCGCACGGGGCGGCGCACCGGTAGTTCGTAGCGCTGCTCGTACTGCGTGAGGTAGTCAATTACCGCGTCGCGGGTGGGGAAGCCGCTGTCGTTGGCGGATGGCCGGGGCATGAGCCAGCCGGGCAGGGAGCTGGCATCGGCCGGCGAGAACAGCCGGAGCGAGTTCCAGCCGTGGGGCCAGGCCCCGCCGGGAGCCGCCTGGTCGTCGAGCAGTACGAAATTCAGGCCCGCCCGCCGCAAATAGTAGCCCACGGCCAGCCCGCTCTGGCCAGCCCCGATAACGAGCACATCGGTGGTAAAGTCAGCAGAAACGGTGGCCATAGGCGTTAGGCAGTTGGGAATTCGGTCCGCGCGAAATTGTGGGCATAGGCCTTCACCTGGTCGCGCACCTGGCGAAACTGCTGGCTGATTTCTTCTTCGGTGCCAGTGGCTTTGGCAGGGTCGGGGAAGTTGTGGTGGCGTTTCTGGGCCATGGATGGGAACACCGGGCACACCTCCTGGGCGTGGTCGCATACGGTCAGCACGTGGTCGAAGGGCACGGCCGCGTACTCGTCCACGTGGTTGCTGGTGTGGTGGCTGATGTCCAGGCCGTCCTCGGCCATTACGCGCACGGCACGGGGGTTGAGGCCATGCACTTCCACGCCGGCGCTGTACACGGCAGCCCGCTCGCCCAAAATTTGTTCGAGGTAGCCGTGCAGCAGCTGGCTTCGGCAGGAGTTGCCGGTACAGAGCACCAGTACGTTTTTCTTGCTTTCCATAAGCAATGGTGAGAAGCGGTAGATGAGAAGTGAAAAGCTGTAGCGCGAACTGAAGTACAGCGAAGCTAAGCTCCGGCTTCGCGGGTCGTTGCTGACTTCCGGACAATTCTGTTCAATGATACGCCAAGCTGAATCTTCGCACTACAGCCGTTCTGCGTAAACCTAAAGGGAACTGCTTACGCCGCCGTTTTGCCACCGTACCAGCGGCGGCGGAACCAGAAAGCCACGTTAACCAGCGCAATCAGGGCCGGCACCTCAATCAGCGGGCCGATGACGCCGGCGAAAGCCTGGCCCGAGTTCAGGCCGAACACCCCGATGGCCACGGCAATGGCCAGCTCGAAGTTGTTGCCGGTGGCCGTGAAGGCAATGCTGGCATTTTCGGCGTAACCGGCCCCCAGCCACTTGCCGGCCGCAAAGCTGACCACGAACATGATGCCGAAATACAGCGCCAGCGGCAGGGCAATGCGCAGCACATCCAGCGGCACCTGCACAATGGTTTCGCCCTTGAGGCTGAACATGACTACAATCGTCAGCAGCAAGGCCACCAGCGTAATCGGGCTGATGGCCGGGATATAGACCTGCTCGTACCAGGCGTCGCCTTTAAGCCAGCGCAACACCAGGCGCGACAGAAACCCGGCCGCAAACGGAATGCCCAGGTACACTAGCACGCTCTGGGCAATGTCCCAGATGCCGATGTTCACGGCGTAGCCCTGCAGCCCGAAATACGGCGGCAGCACCGTGATAAACAGCCAAGCCAGCACCGCATAAAACAGCACCTGGAAGATGGAGTTGAGCGCCACCAGCCCGGCGGCGTACTCGCGGCTGCCGTCGGCCAAGTCGTTCCAGACCAGCACCATGGCAATGCAGCGGGCAATTCCGATAAGTATCAGGCCCATCATGTACTCGGGCTTATCGGGCAGTAGCCAGATGGCCAACCCGAACATGAGCACTGGCCCCACCACCCAGTTCAGCACCAGCGAGAGCCCGATAATGCGCGTGTTGCGGAAGACGGTGGGCAGCTGCTCGTACTTCACTTTGGCCAGTGGCGGGTACATCATCAGCACCAGCCCAATGGCCAGCGGTACGTTCAAGGTGCCCACCGAAAAGTAGTTTACCGCGTCGTTGAAGCCGGGCACGAAGTATCCCAGGCCCACGCCCAGCAGCATGGCCAGAAATATCCAGAGCGTAAGGCCCCGGTCAAGACCCGAGAGCTTTTTTTCGGCCAGCACGGCGGGGGCCGGGGCGGGCCGGGTGGATGGGTGCGAAGTCAAGACGAGATGAAGCAAGACGAGATGAAGCAGGAAGAGTAAGTCGCAGGAATTTCTACGGCAATGAATAGGCTGTATCGCCGCGACCTATCGCGGCTGCCCGTTGGCCGGTAATCGTTCAACGACAAACCGCAGTGGGGCGCGTCTCTACAGCGAATACGCCAGCCTTAGCAGCACCCGCCGCTGGGCGTGCAGGCAGCCATTTGCAGCTGTGGCAGGGCTATTTGCTGAGCGTCGGGGATGCCGCAGGCGTCCTGGGCCAGGCAGGCGGTTTGCTTGGCCGTAAGCAAGAAATCGGTGCCGTCGAAGGTGAGGCCGAACTTGCCGATGGTCGCCTGCTGATACTCCACTTCGATGGCTAAATCCTCACTGCCCAGAATCTTGTCCGACAGGTTGAGGATGTGCAGGAATTTCTGGGGAGCCAGCCGGTGGTCGTAGTCGCCGGCTTCCCAGAGCTGGAAGTTGGCCACCGTTTCGCGACGCTCCACCCCGCCGCAATCAACAAAGTGCTTGCTGACCAGGCCCACTTCCGTGACGTGGAAGTGCGGGGGCAACTGCTCACCGGTGGGCAGGCGGAAACTCACCGCGCTGAGCCCCGTCAGGGCCTGCTTCATTTCAGAAATATTCATGGTTGAGGGGGTTGAAAAGCTGAGTGTCTGTTACAGTATTCTTTAAGGCAACTACCTGTTATTGAACAGGAAGTCTAATAGCTATCAGCTCAATGCTTAACATGCGCAGCCATCGTCCGGGCCGCAGGCCGCGCCGGTAGTGGCGGCCGTGAAGAAGCTGGTGAACTGCTGCTGTACCTGGAGTAGCAGCTCGGTATTGAGGCAGTAGCAGACCGTGAGCCCGTCAATTTCGCCACGAATCAGGTCCAGGGCTTTGAGTTCCTGCAAGTGCTGGAAAACGGTGGTGCGCGAGAGTGGCAGCTCGGCGGCAATATCGCCCGAGATGCAGGTGTGCTTGCTGGCCAGCAGCTGAATGATGGCCACCCGCGCCGGGTGGGCCAGGGCTTTGGCTACGCGGGCCAGCTGCTGCTGGTCGGCGGTAAAAGCGGCGGTTTTGGCGTAGGTCATAGAGAGAAGCGAATGACTATGTCGTAAATATACGTCATGATATGTCGTATATTTACGGCATAATTGTTTAATGTTGCCATAGCAGCAGCACATTCAGGTTATTAATTCTATTGTCAATTGAAAAACAGATGATTACCTTCATAAAAAAACTGACACACTTCTGTATAGATTGAGCGGAGCTATAGTGGTTTCGCAAACGGTGGACCAGGTTGCGAAACTGCCACAAGCCTCTCTCTACCCTGCCCGCCGTACCTTGCGGCCCTATGCCCACGACGCCCCCCGACACTCACCCCTTCATCCTCACCCAGGTTTCGCCGGAACTGATGACGCCCGAGCGGCAGCAGCGCCTGCTGGTCGACCTCTCGGACATGGACGATTACTACGTGGTGTTCGAGCGGTATGGGTTTGGAGGCGGCGGGGCCAGCTGGGCCGAGCACATCGAAACCATTCTGGAGGAACACGACCCCGAGCTGCTCGACCATGTGGAGCTGGCCGGAGCGGGTGAGATTTTCCGGGCCTACACCGATGGGCCGGCCGCCACGGCGCGGCTGCTGGCGCTGGTGCAGCCCGTGTTTGCCGATTTGGGGGCTCTGAGCAAGTATCTGGCCCAGGCCGACCCCACCGACTTCTTCGAGTAGTAGCTAAATCAAGTTGCAGACCAGCAACCAGGGCTAAATCCTCTCCTTTCCAAGGAGAGGATTTAGCGGCTTGGCCCAGGGAGTTCCCGAAAGCAGAGAACACAGATATATAGCACATTCGTGATACTTTCGTGAGATGTAGAGGCGAACTTTAGCTCATTGCTCATCCATTTCCTCCGAACGCATGAAAAAGCTACTGTTTCCCCTTTTACTAGTGGCCCTGCTGGGTACGCCTAGCCTACTGTCGTCTTGCTCCAGCAGCAACGACAACGACCCGGCTCCGCAGACCCCCACCACCGGCACGGTTACGCCCAACGGCAACCTTACCACGCTTAAAACCGGCACCATTGCGCCCCAGAGCGGCACGCCTACCACCGGGATGCTCACCATCGTGCGCGACGCCGACAACCGCGAATTCGTGCAGCTGGCCGATAATTTTGTATCGGACTTTCACACGGGCACCGTTACCATTTACTTAGCCAAAGACGCCACCAATATCGGAGCCCAGCGCCGGGCCGATGCTACCAACGTGAAGGTGGTAGCCTTGGTGAATAAGAACGGCCGGCAGGTTTTCCTCATCGACCGGGGCGGGCTGGAGTCGTTCTCCACCGTGGTGTTCTACTGCGAAACTGCCTCCATTAACTTCGGGGCGGCCCCGCTGAAATAGTGCGGGCGGCTGTCAGGACTGGCGTGGGGCTGCTGCTGGCGGGCGGGCTGCTGGGTATGGGCGGCACCGCTCACGCTGGTGGTGGCTGGATTCGGCCCGCCGGTGGGGCCTACGCCAAAATCGGCCTCACCAGCGTCAATACAAACAAATATTACACGCTCGCGGGCCAGGAGATTACCACCAATCGTTTCACCCAGCAGGTGGCCAGCCTATACGCCGAAGTGGGGTTGGGCCATCATCTGGAAGCGGTGCTGAATTTTCCGGCTTACCGGCGGGCCAGGTTCAGCGCCTCCACGGCCACGCAGGGCATCGGCGATGCGCAGTTGGGGCTGCGCTACGGGGTGCTGCGTGGGGCCTGGCCGCTGGCCGTAAGCGTAACCGCCGAGCTGCCCACCGGCAACCCTGATGCCCGCGGCACTAACACCAGCAACTCGCAAATAGTAATTGTCCTACCTACTGGCGACGGCGAGTTTAACGTCTGGACCCACGCCGCCCTGTCGCACAGCTTCTTCGAGCAGCTTTATGGCACCGTAAATGTGGGTTTTAACGCCCGCACTAAAGGCTTCACCAATCAGTATAGCTACAGCGCCCAAGTGGGTTATTTACTGCTGCGCAAAATCTGGCTGACAGGCACGGTTCGGACGCTGGCCAACGTGCAAACGCCGCGTTCCGGTCGGCTGGCCAGCATCGGCATTGGCGAGGGCGTGGCTTACTCCACGGCCGCGTTGGGGGCCAACTACGCCGCCATCGACCACCTTTGGCTTACGGCCGACTGGGCCACCGGCTTCGGCAAGCTGCGCAACGTGTACGCCGGCAGCCAGTTCACGGTGGGCGTAGCCTGGGAGTGGAAGTAGGTTTTGAACTGCGTCTTACGGGTTATCCTGCGTATGTTCGTTACTCTGATAGAAGCTGTTTGGAAAGTTGAAAAGAACATCATGCTGAGCGCAGTCGAAGTATCTCTACCGCTCCGTTGAACCGTGACTGCAACGAAGCGGTAGGGATGCTTCGACTTCGCTCAGCATGGTGTTCTTTTTGACTTTCCAAACAGCTTCCCCACGTTACTTTACCCCAAGAGCTAATAGCCAACAGCTACTAGCTATCAGCTCAAAAAAATGCCCACCAAACACGCCCTGATTGTGGAGGACGACGCCGACATTGCCGCGCTGGTAGCGGTGAATCTGCGCGACATCGACTGTGGTGCAACGGTGGCTACCAATGGGCTGGAAGGGCTGCGCCAAGCCACAGAGGGAGAGTTTGACGTGATTATTCTCGATATTATGCTGCCCGGTTTGAGTGGCATTGAGGTGTGCCGCCGCATCCGGGAGCAGCGCGTGAGCACGCCCATTCTCATGCTCACGAGCAAGGCCGAGGAAATTGATAAAGTGCTGGCCCTGGACCTGGGGGCCGACGACTACCTGACCAAGCCGTTCAGTGTGCGCGAACTGCTGGCCCGGGTGAAAGCCCGCCTGCGCCGCTCGGCCCCCGACAAAGAGCCCGGATTTGCCGGGGCCGCCGCGCCCATCCGCTTCCGTTGCGGGGCGCTGGAGCTCGATACCGAGTTGCACCGCGTGAGTGTGGCCGGCCGGCCAGTGGAGCTAACGGCCAAGGAATTCGCGCTGTTGGCCCAGTTCATGCGCCACCCCGGCCGCACCTACTCGCGCACCGAGTTGCTGGATCAGGTGTGGGGCTACTCCTATTCGGGCTACGAGCACACGGTGAACTCGCATATCAACCGCCTGCGACTCAAAATTGAGCCCGACCCCGCCCAACCCACCTACGTGCTGACCGTGTGGGGCGTGGGCTATAAGCTCACCGACGAAGCGCCCGTATGCTGAGCTGGCCCCGCCCCCGGAGCTTGCAGCTGCGCCTCTCGCTGCTGTTCGTGGTCCTGCTGGTGGCTGTGAGCGGGGTGTATCTGCTGCTAATCTCGCGCAATGCCGATGACTACCTGGCCGAAAACATGCAGCGCCGCAACCTGGATTTGGCGGCCTCGATAGCCAACGTGCTCAGCATCGACTCGGCCACCAACGAAATTGCGCCCACCGCCATTGCCGAAACCTTCCATGCGGCCATGGTCATCAACCCCAACATCAAGCTCTACCTCATTGGGCTTGACGGGCACCTGCTGGCCGCCTCCGCCCAGCCCAACGAAATCCAGACCCGCACCGTGGCCATGGCTCCGGTGCACGACCTACTGGCCGGCCGCCAGCCTCTGCCCCTCTACGGCACCGACCCCCGCCATCCCGCCCGGCCCCGGCCCTTTTCGGTGGCCCCGCTGCACAATAGGGGCGGCGGGGTGCACTGCTACCTCTACATCACCCTCGACGGGCCCGCCGCCGCTTCTTCCGAACCAGCTGCGCTGCGCCAGAACCACTTGCTGGGCGTGTTGCTGCGCACGCTGCTGGTGGCCGGTGCGGGCGTGCTGGTGGTGGGGCTACTGCTGATTTCGCTTCTCACCCGCGATGTGCAGCGGCTAGTGGCGGTGGTGCGCCGCCTGCAAGCCGGCGACTACTCGGCCCGGGCCCGCGGCATTGGGGCCAACGACGAACTGAGCGAGCTGGCCACGGCCTTCAACGCCATGTCGGTCCGCACCGAGCAGGCCCTCGACGAGCTGCGCACTACCGATGCCCTGCGCCGCGAGCTGGTGGCCAACATTTCCCACGACTTGCGCACCCCGCTGGCCAGCATTGAGGGCTACACCGAAACCATCTTGCTCCGCCAGCACTTGCTAGCCCCCGCCGAGCAGCAGCAGTACCTGGAAACCATCCTCAAAAACACCCACAGCCTTAAGCGTTTGATCTCCGAGCTCTTTGAACTCTCGAAGCTCGAAGCCCACCAGACGGTGCCCCAGCCCGAGCCCTTTTCGCTCCCCGAGCTAGTCCACGACGTGGTGCAGCAGCTCAAACCCAGTGCCCAAACCCAAGCCGTTACCTTGCGGGTTGACCCCACCCCCGCCGCCCTGCCCTTCGCCTACGCCGACGTGGGCTTACTCGAACGGGTGCTGCAAAACCTGCTCGACAACGCCCTGCGCTACACCCCCGCCGGCGGCGCAGTGAGCGTACAGGTAACCCCCACCGCCGGCCGCCTCGCGTTGCAGGTGCGCGATACCGGCCCAGGCATTGCCGCTCCCGACCTACCCCGCCTCTTCGACCGGTTCTACCACTCCGACCAGGTGCGCCGCAAGTCGCGGGGTGGGTCGGGGCTGGGGCTGGCTATTGCCCGCAAAATCGTGGAGCTGCACGGCGGTGAGTTGACCGTGAGCAGCACCCAGGGACAGGGAGCGTGTTTTACGTTTTCGGTGCCGGTGTACGAGCCTTGAGTAGTCGAGATTGTCAGACCAACATAACGGAGCCGCATGCTTAGCAAGGTATACCGTTTTTTCAGCCAGCCACGCTACCAAACCCCGCAGTCATCGGAGCCGATGGGGGCACCGTCGGGCATGGTTAGGGCGGGCACGGGCTGAAACTTCTCGGGGTTTTCCTCGAACTCCCCGATAGTGCGTAGGGCGAATAGGGCCGTAGCGCACTGGCTTTCGTTTTTGGCTGATTTCTGGCTCTTTTGCAGCTGGTCTTTCAGCTCCTCCACTTTCAAAGCGGCCATAGCCCGCACGCCCATCGAAGCCGTGGGGGTGGCGGCCAGCGTGAGCAGCTGCCGCAGCGCGAGTTGCTGCACAAGGCGCTGCAACTCGCCCGCGGGGCCGGTTTCGGGGCGGGCGCGCCAGGTGGCAGCCAGCAGCTTATCGAGCACCGCGCTCAGGCCGGGCTGCTCGGCGTGGCGGGCGTGGTACTGCTCGAGGCGGGCGGCCCGTTCGGGGTGCAGCAGAAACTCCAGCGTAGTGGTTGCCGCGGTTTCGGCGGCGGCCAATGGGTCGAAGGTGAGGCCGGTGCGTGCCGGGAAGGTTTCGCGGCTGCGGCCGTAGTTCACGGGCCGGGGCGGAATCTTAGCCAGCAGCGCCTCCGAAAGCGCCAGCTCCTGGGGCGAAATCGTGCGCAGCAGCGCCTCCACAGCCTGCCACTGCTCGGCCGGCTCCAACAGCCGGGTGATGGTCTGCCCGTCGCCCTTCAGGGCGTAGGTGTAGTAGAGCCCCCCGATTTGCTTGGCCGCCGCCTCTACCTGGTAGCGCTGCAGCAGGTAGATGGGCACCAGCACCTCTTCGAGCTGGGCCAGGGGCCGCCCCGGGGCCAGGGCTTTTTCGGAGAAACCATCGAGCAGCGTGCGGCGCACGTCCATCAGCCGGTTAAGCTCGCGGGCGGCGTTGGGGCCATCATCCCAGAGGTGGGCCGCAGGGTGCGCGCCCCCAGGCGCCCGCGCATCGGCATCCGACATAAAGGCGTGGCCCTCGGTCAGGGTCTGGCGCATGATGCTCTGCAGGGCGGCCGCCTCATCGGTGGCGGGCCCGAAATCCTGGTAGCCGTAGAGAATGGCCCGCTTGTCCCAGCTGCCGATGCCGGTGGCGTAGGCTTGGCTTAGGTCCACGCGGCCATCGGCCCCGAGTAGAATCCGGGGCATGGGGTAATCCATCACCGAAGCCCGTTCCTGGGTGCTGGCGGCGTAATTGTGGTAGAGGCCCAGGGTGTGGCCCACCTCATGGGCGGCCAGCTGGCGCAGGCGGGCCACGGCCATCTGCAGCATGGCGGGGCTAACGGGCTGCCCCGGCTCGTAGGGTTGGAGCAGGCCTTCGGCGATGAGGAAATCCTGGCGCACCCGCAACGAACCCAGCGACACCTGGCCCTTGATGATTTCGCCGGTGCGCGGGTCGGCGATGCTGGCCCCGTACGACCAGCCCCGGGTGGAGCGATGCACCCACTGAATCAGGTTGTAGCGGATGTCCATGGGGTCAGCCCCCTCGGGCAACAGCTTCACCTGGAACGCGTTGCGGTAGCCGGCGACCTCAAAGGCCTGGTTCCACCAGGCGGCGCCTTCCAGCAGGGCCGCGCGCACGGGCTCGGGCGCGCCCCGGTCGAGGTAGTACACGATGGGCTCCACAGCCTCGCTGCTGGCCGCCGCGGGGTCTTTTTTGCGCAGGCGGTGGCGCATGAGCTGGCGCTGCACCAGGGGCTGATCGATGGGCGTGGCGTAGTCGAGGAACTCGTTGGCATAGTAGCCGGCCCGGGGGTCGAAGGCGCGGGGCCGGTAGCCGGCGTCGGGCAACTGAATAAAGGAGTGATGCAGGTGCACCGTCAGGGCGCTGGGGTCGGGCGTAACCGAACTGATTTCGCGACCCTTGGCCTTACCCACCAGCGTCACGATGGCCTCGAACTCGGAGTTTTGCGGGAAGCCCTTGGTATGGGGCAAAAACACGGCCGAACGGCTTTCCTCGGCCTTGTAGCTGCCCTGCTTGAGCTCCTCCAACTTATCACCGAGCTGATGGGAGTCGCGCAGCAAAAAGGGCGTCAGGTCGATGAGCACGCGGTTGCCTTCGCGGGCCTCGGCCTTGAAACCCCATATAACCGACTGGGCAAAGGCCTGCTCCACCGACTGGCGCTCGTCGGGGTTAGGGCTCACGGCCCGGTAGTCGTAGTTGGGCTGGAGCAGCAGGATTTTAGGGCCGCTGCGCACGAATTTCACGATGCGCGTCTGCCCGATCTGGCCCCGGTCGAGGCCCATATCATTGGAGCCGACCCCGTTGGGCAGGCTGCTGACGTAGAGAATTTCCTGGTCGAGCTTATCGATTTCGAGCAGAATCCGCCCCCCTTGCTCATCCCAGTAAAACGGAAAGAAACCGGCCGTTTTTTGGAAGCCTTTGGTTTTTTCGGCCAGCGTCTGGGCCCGCAGGCCGGGGACAAGCACCAGCAGTAGGCTCAGCAGCAACGAGTAGCGTTTTAGCATGCGCAGGAAATGGCTGAAGGGTGGATCACGGCGGTAAGGTAGAAACGGAAATCCACTACCCGGCCGGTCAGTTGCCTCACGCTTCGGTTTCGAGCAGCTCCTGGCCCCGCTCCACTCCAGTCTGGAGTGGAGCGGGGCCAGGAGCCACCGTCGGGCCTTTACGGCAGAAAACCAATTACTTCAGCACCTGCTCAATCCGCGCCAATTCGTCCGTGCTAAACGCCAACTGCTCCAGGCAGCGCAACGAGTCCGTCAATTGCTCGGGTTTGCTGGCCCCGATGAGCACCGAGGTTACCCGCTCATCGCGCAGCACCCAGGCCAGGGCCATCTGGGCCAGGCTCTGGCCGCGCTCCTGGGCCAGTTCATTCAGCGCCCGAACTTGGGTCAGGCGCTCCTCAGTGAGGTTGTCTTCAGTGAGGAAACCCACTCCCTTGGCCACCCGCGAATCGTCGGGGATACCATGCAGGTACTTGCCCGTAAGCAGGCCCTGAGCCAGCGGCGAATACGGAATGCAGCCCACACCTTCCGCACCCAACAGGTCGAGCAGGCCGTTTTCGGGGGTGAGCTCGAACAGCGAGTACCGAGGCTGATGAATCAGGCAGGGCGTGCCCAACTCGCGCAGCAACCGGATGGCCTCGGCGGCTTCGGCGGGCTCGTAGTTGCTGATGCCCACGTACAGCGCCTTGCCCTGGCGCACGGCCTGGGCCAGCGCGCCCATCGTTTCTTCGAGGGGCGTATCGGGGTCGAAACGGTGCGAGTAGAAGATGTCGACGTACTCCAGGCGCATCCGTTTCAGGCTCTGGTCGAGGCTGGAGAGCAGGTATTTGCGCGAGCCCCACTCGCCGTAGGGGCCGCCCACATGTCGTAGCCGGCCTTGGTCGAAATCACCAGCTCGTCGCGGTAGCCGCGGAAATCCTCTTTTAGGATGCGCCCGAAGTTGGTTTCGGCCGAGCCGGGCGGTGGGCCGTAGTTGTTGGCCAAGTCGAAATGCGTCACGCCGCTGTCGAAGGCCCGGTGCAGGATGGCGCGGAAGTTCTCGAGCACGTCCACGTCGCCGAAGTTGTGCCAGAGGCCGAGCGAAACGGCCGGCAATTTCAGCCCGCTGCGGCCGCAGCGGCGGTAAGGCATTTCGGCGTAGCGGGCGGGATTGGGGAGGTAGGGCATTGGTTGGTGGTAGCGAGCAGTGAGGATGTCCTTCGCGTAAATTTACCTACTTTCTCGGCCGCACTACGCTGGCGGTACCCCTGCCGGACCAGACAACACCAGCGTGGCCACCATACGAATACCAGCAAATTCCTCCGCACCGAAACCGATTATCGGGCGGCCTCGCCCCGCATCGAACAACTCTTCGGGGCTACGGCTCGGCACGATGGAGTTAATGAACTGGACGTGCTGACTACGCTGGTGGGGTCTTACGGTGCCATTCATTACCCCATCCCGGAAGTTTACCCCGTCAGTTAGTGTTCAGATTACGACTATGCGACTACTTCTGCTTTCCCTTCTGGCAATGATGCCCTTGCTGAGTAGCAGCCAGTATCTACCGGTTCCCAAAAAAGCTTACGAAACAGCTTTCAACTACATCAAGCGCGACCGTAAGCATTGCCGGATGGAATTTAATCTTCGAGACGTAGCCGTATTTGATAGCATTGTTCATAAGGATTTGACTTGGTTTAACCAAGACCTTGGGGCATTATGGGGTTACAAGGGTTATCAAAAAGAGGGACGGTTAGTGGATTCTTTGTACCAATTAGGAATAGCAACTTTTCACAAACCCTACTTCTCATTTTCACAAACCCTACTTCTCACCCTTAACGGCCCGCTTAACTACAAATCGTGGTTCTGCAAAGGGTTGCACGGTAATCGTGTTTTCGCGGCTGGACAATAATATGCTGCTGGCCGAAGTAAGTGACAATCAAGACGGCGGGCCGGGCTTACGTAACATCTTTTCCACGTTTGACCGATCTTTTGCTTACCTATTTATATTTGGGGCCGACGGAAGAATCCAGCGGTGTTATACTCAGCTCATCAGCTACAACTGACCGGCCTACGGTGCCGCTTTCCTAAATTCCTCCCGAACTTGCGGCCACCTTTTGCCCGGTTTCGTTGTTATCTACGAACCCCAAAAACTGAATCTGTTGGCTGAACAACCTACTTATACCGAACCCTACGCCCTCGAAAAGGAGCTGCGCAAGGTGCAGGCCCTCATGAAGCTCGAGCAGCAGGAGGACTACGAGCAATTCAAAATTAAGAGCGCCCAAGCCAGTATTGCCGAGCGCCAGAAGCGGGGCCTGACCTGGTACCCGGTTAAAATCACGAAGGAAGACATCGGCTTCGGCGGCAAGCTCGTCATTGAGCTCGAACGCCAGGGTGGCCAGGGGGCGTTACACCTGTTTCAGGTAGGCAAGAACGCGGCGCTGTTCGGCAATATTCCCGGCCGCTCGGGCTCCGACCGGCCCACGCTGAGCGGCGTAGTTACCAGCGTCAAGCGCAACAAAATCCTGCTCGCCACCACCAAAGAGGACCTACCCGACTGGGTGGAAGACGGCAAGCTGGGTGTTGACCTGACCTTCGACGAGGTAAGCTACCGCGAGATGGAGTACGCCCTGGGCAAGGTAATGGGTGCCTACGACTCGCGCCTGGCCGAGCTGCGCGACGTGCTGCTGGGGGCCCGGCCGGCCCGCTTCCGGCCCGAAGCCGAGGCCACGCTCTACTACCCTTCGCCCCTCAATGAGAGCCAGCTGGCCGCCGTGCGCCACGTGCTGGCGGCCCAGGATGTGGCCATTATCCACGGCCCGCCCGGCACCGGCAAAACCACCACCCTGGTGCAGGCCATCCTGGAAACCATCCGGCGCGAGCGGCGGGTGCTGGTGTGCGCCCCGAGCAATACGGCCGTGGACCTGCTCACCGAAAAGCTGGCCGAGCGCGGCGTGAACGTCATTCGGATGGGCAACCCGTCGCGGGTGTCCGATCTGCTGCTCCAGCACACGCTCGATGCTCAGATCATGAGTCACAAGAGCTACGCCGAGCTGCGTAGCCTGCGTCAAACGGCTGAACAGTACCGCGAAGCGGCCGGCAAGTTCAAGAAACACTTCGGCTGGGAGGAGCGTGAGCAGCGCCGGTTGCTCAAACAGCAGGCCCACGAGTTACTCCAGGAATCGGACCAGCTGGAGCGCTATATTACCGAGGACTTGCTGGAGCAAGTGCAGGTAATTACCTGCACGCTGGTGGGCGCCAGCAACCGCGCCATCCGCCACCTCACCTACGAAACCGTGTTCATCGACGAGGCCGCCCAGGCCCTGGAGCCGGGCTCCTGGATTCCGATTTCCAAGGCCAACCGCGTCGTGCTGGCCGGCGACCACCAGCAGCTGCCGCCCACCGTGAAAAGTGAAAAAGCAGCCCGCGACGGCCTGCGCGAAACGCTGTTCGAGAAGTGCATCAAGCGCCAGCCCGACACGGCCCGGATGCTGGAAGTGCAGTACCGCATGCACGAGCTGATTATGGAGTTCAGCTCCCAACAGTTCTACGAGGGCCGCCTGGTGGCTGCTCCCGCCGTGGCCCACGCCGACCTGCCAGCCTACGACCCACGCTTCGCCCCCGATCTGGCCGTGGAGTTCCTCGACACGGCCGGCTTCGGCTTCCAGGAGCTCACGATTGCCGAAAGCCGATCCACCGCCAACCCCGAGGAAGCCGATCTGCTGCTCCGGCGCTTAGCCCAGCTGCTGGAACCCTACGACCCCGCCGACCATGAGGGCGATCTGCTCACCATCGGCGTAATTGCCCCCTATCGCGCCCAGATCAACTACCTCAAGGACGCCATCGAGGAAAACGACGAGCTGGTGGGTCTCATGGAGCACCGCATGCTGAGCGTGGGCACCGTCGACTCGTTCCAGGGCCAGGAGCGCGACATTATCGCCATTAGCCTCACCCGCAGCAACACCCAGGCCGAAATCGGCTTCCTCTCGGACGTGCGCCGCATGAACGTGGGCATGACCCGGGCCCGCCGCAAGCTCCTGCTCGTCGGCGACTCCAGCACTTTGGGCGCCCACCCGTTCTACAAGGCCTTTTTGGAGTACGTGGAAAGCATCGGGGCCTACCGTACGGCCTGGGAGTTGGAGGAGTAGTAGGGGCCCGCGTGCGCCTCACCCCGAGAACACAAAAAAAGGTCCTTCCAGCAGTGCTGGAAGGACCTTTTTACGTTCACTTTTAACAAGTTACTCCGCGCCGTGCGGCTCCTTGTCCACGGGCTTGGGCGGGGCGTACAGGTCGTGCATGCGCTTGAACTCCTTGGCATCGTAGCCGTCGTCGAGGCCGTCCATCTTTATGCCCAAACCAGCGGCAATGCCGGCTCCGAGCTTCTTGTCCACCTTGTACCAGAGCCCGATTTGACGACGCAGGATTTCGTCCTTCATCGGACCCTCGACGCCGCTCATGTGGGTCACGGTATTCTTGATGGTGTTGGTTTGGGCCTTCTCCGTCATGAGGCGGAACAAGTCGCCGGGCTGGGTGTAGTGGTCGTCGTCGCCGGGGGCGTTGCGGTCGTAGCGGGCGGCTTTGGTAGCCTCAATCGGATAGGCGTACTCACTCACGCTCTTGTCTTCGGTGGGGCCACTGAACGAGTTGGGGAAGTAGTTCGGCCCCTGGCCGCCGTTCTTGCCCTGGGCCATGTGGCCGTCGCGCTGGTAGTTATTGAACGGGCAGCGGGGCCGGTTCACTTCCAGCTGCTCGTAATTCGCCCCAATGCGGTAGCGATGGGCGTCGGCGTAGGACAGGATGCGGGTTTGCAGCATCTTATCGGGCGACCAGCTAATGCCGTCTACCACGTTGGAAGGCGAGTAGGCGGCCTGCTCGACGGAGGCGAAGTAGTTATCGGCCACCCGGTTCAACTCAAACTCCCCCACTTCCTGGAGCGGGAAATCGGCGTGGGGCCACACCTTGGTCACGTCGAACGAGTTCCACTTGTAGGTTGCGGCCTGCTCCTCGGGCATGGTTTGGATGAACATCTTCCACTTCGGGAAGTTGCCCTGCGTAATGGCGTTAATCAGGTCGTTGGCCGAGAAATCGGGGTCCAGACCAGCCATTTCCGTCGCCTCGGCGTCGGTGAAGTTCTTGATGCCCTGCTGGGTGATAAAGTGCATTTTCACCCACGTGCGCACGTTATCCTTGTTGATCATGGAATACGTGTGCGAACTGTAGCCGTGCATGTGGCGGATGCCGTAAGGCGTGCCCCGGTCGCTCATCAGAATCAGCACTTGGTGCAGGCTCTCGGGCATCAGGCTCCAGAAGTCCCACATGGCGGTTTTGCTGCGCATGTTGGTGTGCGGGTCGCGCTTCTGCGAGTGAATGAAGTCGGGGAATTTCTGCCCGTCCTTCACAAAGAACACTGGCGTGTTGTTGCCCACCATGTCCCAGTTGCCGTCCTCGGTGTAAAACTTGAGCGAGAAGCCCCGCGGGTCGCGGTTGGTATCGGGCGAGCCTTGGTGGCCGGCCACGGTGCTGAAGCGCGAAATCATGTCGCAGGTATTGCCCACTTTGCTGAACAGCTTGGCGCGGGTATACTGCGTAATGTCGTGGGTAACCGTGAATTTACCTTCGGCTCCCACGCCTTTGGCGTGTACTACGCGCTCGGGCACCCGCTCGCGGTTGAAGTGAGCCAGGCGCTCAAAGCCTACATAATCTTCCTGCAACACCGGCCCGCGCGGTCCGGCCGTCACCGAGTTTTCGATGTCGGACAGGGGGCGGCCGGCGGCGGTCGTGATTTTGTCGCCGGTGGTCAGGTCGGCGGGCTGGGGGGTGTTCGGAGTCTCGAACTTCGGCGGAGACTTAGCCATAATTCAGGGTAACAGTGAAAGGGTGAAAAGGAAGGAAAACTCCGATACGGAGCAGATGATAGCGGACAAAACACTCACCAGCAGTTTCATTATCATCATGTTAATAAGCTCAGCTGCCGCTGCACCATACCAATAAGTTGAGCGGAAGCACCACTTGTTCTGAGCATTTTGCGCCTCCACATGCCCCTATTGCAAATCAACATACGATTCCGTGTGCGGCGCGTCTGACTTTGTATTGACGAAGTGCTTCACCGGGTTGTCGTAGTTGCTGATGTAGAGCCGGTTGCCCTTGAGCAGTACCTCGGCCGGCTGGTCAATTTTGCCGCCCGCGCCGTCGGTATCGGGGTTCTGGGCCAGGATCGTAACATTATTAGTCTTCAGATCGACCACGAAAATGGCGTTCTGGCGGGCACCCGTCACGTAGGCCTTGTCGGTGGCGCGGTCAATCACGAAGCCGTCGATGCAGGTAATTTTGTCGCCGGTCAGGGCCATGGCTTCCTGGCGGCCCAGGGTGCCGTCGGGCTTAAGGGTCATTTTGTAGAACGTCCCGTCGCCGAACGAGCCGGTGTACAGGTTACCCTGGCTGTCGTAGTCGATGCCGTCGGCCCCGTTATCCACGCCGGTTTCGTTCACGTTGGTCGTGAACATGGCCAGCACGTGCGGGTCGCGGGTTTTGGGCTGAAGGTGCAGCGGCCCGCCGGTTGCTTTGAGCTCCTCGAGCGTGAAACGCAGCACGGCCGAGCCCTTATTGTTGCCGGGCAGGTCCCATTGGCTGTCGGTGACGTAGAGCAAGTTGCCCTTCCAGACCACCCCGTTGGCCAGCGCAAAGCTATCCACCACGGTTTCAATTTTGCCTGGCCGCCCGCCCTGCATATTGATGCGCATGAGGCGCGACACGTATTTCTTGCTGTTTTCGTACTGATTTTCGGCGTAGTACACGTGGCCGTCGGGTCCGAACGCCAGGTCCATCGGGGCGGCCTTTTTAGTCGTGGGCTCCACGGGCAGGTTGCTGGCGAAGGGCTTGTACTCGTTGCCCACGATTTCCACGATAGAGGCCGGATAGCTGTTGTTGGCGATGTTGGGCACCGAGAGCAGAATGCGCCCACCGGGGCCCAGGGCCAAGCCGTCGGGGGTGTTGTGGGTGTCGGGCAGCGTGAACAGCAGCTGCGGGCTCCCGATGGTTGGGATGGAACCGGCGGGCACGCCCATGGTATCGGCCGGGGCAGCGGCCGTGGTATCGGTCGGCGGCGGCGTGGTGGCCGTTTCGGCCGGGTTGGTGTTCGACTGGCAGCCGGCCAGCAGCGCGGCGGCACTCAGCGCCAGGGGCAGCAGGTGTTTCATAAAGAAGTCTGTAAAAGAAAGGAAGAAGAAACGAACAAAATGCACCGCAAAAAGAACGTCATGCCAAACTTTGGCATGACGTTCTTTTTGCGTTAGCCAACAGTAATTATTGCTGGGTTGCCCGCAGCTGCCACGCCTGCTTATCGAGGGCATAGCTCAACTCCTGCAGCAGGTTCGACGTCGTTTCGTCGATTTTACCCACCCGCTCAATCCGCTCGCGGACCCGCTTGGCCACGATGTCTACGCGGGTGCTCATCAGGTCGAGCACCTGGCGGTCTTCGAGGAAACCGCCGGGAAAAGCGTCCAGGTTGGCCTGGCTGGCCACCACGGGCGTGCGCCCATCAATGGGGCGGCCGACTTGCAGGGACCGTTCGGCCAGGATATCGGTGTAGTGCAGGTAGGTTTCGGCGTAGCCCTGCAGGGCCTCGTGGAGCTGGTAGTAGAGCGGGCCGCGCAGGTTTCAGTGGCTTTGCTTGGCATCGTGGTAGAGTTCGAGCAGCTCCACCACCGTAGCCTCCATTTCCTTCGCTACGGCGTCGCGCTTGGCGGCTTCCATCGGAATCCGGTCGTCGGCGGCGGGGTTGCGGTAGTTGAGGCCAGTTTGGGCGGGTGGCGCGGTAGCCGTATTTACGGGCGTCGTGCCCATATTATCGGCGGCGGGCCGGGCGCGACGCTGGGCCTGGGCCGAAAAAGTGGTGAGGGCGCATAGGGCTCCGGCGCAAAGCAGGGAGCGAAAAGTAACTGCCGGAGAAGTATTAGAAAAGCAAGATAACATGTAATGAATCAGTTGAATTATACAGCCATTAAAACTAGATTAAAATGTATTTGGTTATAGTGGAGCTTGGTAAATTTCCTTAAATCCCCAAATTTTGCAGAGTGGCAATAGCGGGTTTGCGAGTCTGTTTCCCCCTTTTGGACACTTTTTTGCCAGTATTTCCGTAACTAGCAATTAGTACTTTTGCCCTTCATTCTTCCCCGAAATTCCATGACGCAGATCAGCCCCAATAAAGTCGTTACCATCACTTACGACCTGAGCGTAACCGACGAAAACCAGGAAAAAGTACTCGTAGAATCGACCGATACCGAGGCGCCCATGGTGTTTCTGTTCGGCCAGAGCGGGTTGCCCGAGGAGTTCGAACGCCAGCTCGACGGCAAAAACGCCGGCGACGCGTTCAGCTTCAGCCTCACCCCCGAGCAGGCCTACGGCGAATACGACGAGCAGGCGGTAGTCGAAATCCCCAAGAACGTCTTCGAAATCGACGGCCAGCTGGATGCCGAGATGCTGCAGGTAGGCAACTTCCTGCCCATGGCCGACAACCAGGGTCACCACATGCAGGGCAAAGTGCTCGAAATCGGCGACTCGGCCGTGAAAATGGACTTCAACCACCCCCTGGCCGGCATGATCATGCACTTCGACGGCACCGTAGCCGAAGTCCGCGAAGCCACGGCTGAGGAAACGGACCACGGCCACGTCCACGGCGAAGGTGGCCACCAGCACTAATTATTTGTCAGTTGTCAGAAAACGAGAAGCGGGGCCTTACGGCCCCGCTTTTTATTTTTGAGGATAATCTTTATTTTTAAATGGTCTGGGTTGGGTGAAACCGATATAATTGCGAACCTAAACACAGCTTTTTCTATTTAAATCCCAAAAATCACATTCGACACTTTCAAGTAAATCTTCAAAATCACTCCACCCTTTTTTATTTATATAATTAGCCTCCTTTTCCAAAATAGGCATAAGCCATACAAAAACAGTCGGGGGATTTGAAAACTCGAAAGAGGATAATTCGTCTTCCCAAAACACTGGGTTACTGCAATAAACTCCCGTGCATTCGGTGCCAGTAAATAGTTTTTTTCCGGAAACTACTTCACCACGTAGTAAGCCTCTTTTGCTTTTAACTACCCCTTCTGCAAAACTTGTTAAAAAGGAAACTATACCATCAGCTGGCACTGATCTGTTAGCACCAAAAATCAATTCCTGCCTCACATATTTTCCACCTATATCAAGTTTAAAGTCGCTCATTCCTAAAGTAGAATAGGTATTGACTTCATCATGGGGAGTGTCTAAGAACATAGAAGCCTGAATGCCCATTGTACTTGCTTCTGGTTTCCATCCTTGAGCGATTTTACCCAAATACATTTCCATATGTTCATATACTTTCATGATGCTAAACTATGATTTATCGGCTGAATGAACAATTGGTCGTTGCCATAAGCACTTCGTAGGTCATATATCTATAAATCTTATTCCAAGATCCGGTATGGGAATTACGTCACCCATCAGACTCACTTCATTGCTCTCCCTTGCTAGAATTACCCCTCATATTACTCTCACCATTCGATCATTTGCACCAGAAATTTTGTGGCAACAGCAGCCAGCATTTCCCCAGTAGATAATTGTCAGCTACCGCTAGTAGTAGAACACGACCGCCAGCTCAATTCCGGCGGACACACGACAGGCCGCAGACCGGCGCGCGCCATAACCACCCCCACGTTTCGGGAAGCCAGAATTTGCGCGGACCTTTGGGGCTAATGATGCCCGACCTACTGCCCGCCATGAACGCCACGCTGCAAGAAGAAAAAGAGTACCTGGAAGAAATTAAAGAGCAGCTCACGCTGGCCATTCGGCGGGTCGATGATTCGGTGCGGCAGTTTTCCGACGAGTTGCGGGAGAAGAAGGAGTACATCCACGAGCACCAGTCGGGCATGGATGAGGCCGATATGGTGGCCGCCGGGCAGTCCATTAACCGGATGGCCTTTACGGGCGAAGCCGCCGTGGGCCGCAAGCGCCGGCTGTTCAAGCTGGGCCAGTCGCCCTACTTTGGCCGCATCGATTTCGCGGCCCGTAAGCAGGCCGCCGCTCCGATATACATTGGGGTGCATTCGTTTTTCGATGAACAGCGCCGCCGCAACCTGATCTTCGACTGGCGGGCGCCCATCGCCTCCATGTTCTACGATTTCGAGCTGGGAGCCGCCTCCTACACCACCCCGGCCGGCCCGCAGCAAGGCGCGATTGAACTCAAGCGGCAGTATAAAATCCGCGACGGCCGCCTGGAGTTCATGCTCGACAGCGACGTGAACATCCACGACGACGTGCTGCAACGGGAGCTGGCCAAGTCGTCGGACGACAAGCTCAAGAACATCGTCGCCACCATTCAGCGCGACCAGAACGCCGTTATCCGCAACGAAACGGCCTCGGTGATGGTGATTCAGGGGGTAGCCGGCTCGGGCAAAACGTCGATTGCCCTGCACCGGATTGCCTTTCTGCTCTACCGCTACCGCGAAACCATCCGGGCCAACGACATTCTCATCATCTCGCCCAACAAGGTATTTGCCGACTACATCTCCAACGTGCTGCCCGAGCTGGGCGAGGAGCACATTCCGGAGCTGGGCATGGAGGAACTGGCGGCTGATTTGCTCGACAGCCGATACTCGTTCCAGACCTTCTTCGAGCAGGTATCGGCCTTGCTCGACGCGCACGACGCGGCCTTTATTGAGCGCATCCGCTTTAAATCGTCGTTCGAGTTTCTCAGCCAGCTCAACAAGTACCTGCTGCACGTCGAGAACAACTACCTCACCTTCTCGGACCTGCGAATTGGCTCCACCGTGGTACCGGCCGCTTTCGTGCAGACCAAGCTCCGGGCCTACCATCGGGTGCCGCTGCTGAAGCGGTTTGCGCTGGTAGCCGACGACGTACGGGCCCACGTGCGCAACGCCACCGGCCGCAAGCTGAGCGGGCGGGAGAAATCCACCGTCGGGGAGGCGCTAAACCGCCTGTTCCGGTTCAACAACGTGGCCGACCTCTACCGAGACTTCTACTGCTGGATCGGGCGGCCCGAGCTATTGCGCCTCGACCACAGCCTGCACCTAGAGTATGCCGATGTGTTTGCCCTGATTTACCTGCGCCTGCGCCTGGAGGGCATCAGCACCTACGACCACGTGAAGCACCTGCTGGTGGACGAAATGCAGGACTACACGCCCGTGCAGTACGCCGTGCTCTCGCGCCTGTTTCCGGGCCGCAAAACTATCCTCGGCGACGTCAGCCAGACGGTGAACCCCTACAGCGCCTCGTCGGCCGAAACCATCGAGCGGGTTTTCCCGCAGGCCGACATCGTGAAGCTCTACCGCAGCTACCGCTCCACCGTCGAGATTACCGCCTTCGCCCAGCGCATCACGCCCAATCCCCACATCATTCCGCTGGAGCGGCACGGCCCCGCCCCCGCCGTGCTACGTTGCGCCAACCAAACCGAGGAGCTGGCCAAAATCGGGGAGTTGCTGGCCGCGTTCAATAGCTCCGGTAATCAGTCGCTGGGCATCATCTGCAAAACCCTGCGGCAGGCCGAGGCGGTGTACCAGGCACTGCAAGCCCCGGATGTGTACCTGCTCACGGAGGAATCCACGGTCTTCAAGGAAGGCGCCATCATCACCACGGCCCACTTAGCAAAGGGGCTGGAATTCGATGCGGTTATCGTGCCCTTCGCCTCCGCCCACCACTATAAAACGGAAGTCGATAAAAGCATGCTCTACGTGGCCTGCACCCGGGCCATGCACGAGCTCACGCTCACGTATTCGGGCGAGCTGACGGCGTGTTTGGCGGGCTGATAAGGTCAGGATTTCTCATCTGCTGTTTACCGGCAATTATGCTGAGTATGGTAAGGTAAACTCGACATCCCGGCCAGCCGCTTCAGCGACCTGCTCAACGGCAAAACCAGCCTGAATATGAAGCTGGCAAAGAAGATCTACCAGACGCTGCATATCCCAGCTGAATTTATTCTGGAGGCTGCTTAGTGCCGCAGATGAAACTTCGGCTTGAGCACTGGATGGGTGATGTGCTCAAAATATCTACTCCCTTTGCCAGGGATAAATTACGACGTGGAAAAATTCAGGATTATTTGCGGTCGTATTTTACATCGAACCGACCCTTCGTGATCTGCACCGTGCGGGAGCCGCCATTCTCGCGCGGAACTGCCTCGAAGGTGCCGGAAACGATGTTGTTGATCGTATCGAGCCGGGTAATCGTGACCGTCGCCGGATCACCGGGCCCGGAATAGAAGACGGCCTCCCGGTCAATCAAGTCACTGTAATACACCAGATAACCAGGCGATTGGTTGGCCAAAATAATGGTCTGTTGCTCCTCAAGCACGTATGTACCCGGCTGACGTACGTTTAGCAGACGAATGCCCAGCCCCTCTTGCCGCTGACCGCGACGATCCGAAAAGGATACAGCTAGTACGGTTCCTATTTTAGTTTTCTCGCGGTAGCCATTCACCGGATTTGTCCCCGACACAAACCCACCGCCCTTATTCGGGGTGAAGGCTTTGCCATCGGCCAGAAAGCCCGCCGTGTTTTTGCCCTCCTGGGTGGCTTTCGGTAGTAAATCAACGCCTTCTTTCTTGCAGCTCACTAATAGGCACAGCGCCACACCCCAAAATGGTATCTTATTCATAGCTAAGGAAGTAAAATGCCCTTTATAGTATCCCCAAAAGACCGGACAGTTCAGGCGGGGAGGTGATAAACAAGTTTACTGCGGGCTGAAGATAGGAACTCGGGCGAAGAATTGGGCGGGGGTTTGCTTGTAGGCTTCCCTATAAAGTGAAGGGCACTCATTAGATTCCCTCCACCCCCGCCCGCAACTCCGGCCAGAACTCCGCGAAATCGGCCTCGTACGCGGGCAATTCGGCCAGAAATGCGGCCGCGCCGGTGGCCATGATGGCGCCGGCGGGTACACGGCGGCTGAGGCCCAATAGAGCCTGTTCCAGGCCTTCGGGGTGGGCGTAGCCGCTGAGCCAGTCGCCCTGGCGCATGTAATGCAGCAGGTGCTGCAGGCGCTCGGGCAGCTCGGCGCGACGCTGGTGGAGCAACTGGTACTGGCGCTGCGCAAACTGCGGGAGCGGCTCGGCGGGATGGTGGCGGGCGAAGTCGCGGGCCAGCAGGTGGTCGTAGCCCATATCGGACACCACGCCGGCCCACTTGCCCAGGCCGGCTGCCCGCAGGCGGGCGGTGGTGCGGCGCACTACCGGGTGAGCATCGGTAAACGAGTCGATGAAGCGGTGCAGGCGAATACCGCGCTGCACGGCCTCGGGGTAAGCCAGCAGGCCGGCCCGGCCCCGCACGGCTTCGGCCGCGAAGTTGCCCACCACGATATCGGCGTAGTTGGGGGTAGCGGCGGGCGAGCCGGAGAGCAGCAGGTGGGCCAGGAAGTTCATAGCAGCGAAGCGGAAGCGGCCGGAAGGTACGGCGAAACCCACCCGCCCCGCACAACCCCGGCTCCGGCCCGGCCGTACTTACTGCAGCGCCCACGGCCACTCTGGCCACTGTGAGGGCGCTCCTGCCCTATCGTTTACCCAAACCCTGACCTATCATGGCTAACCAAACGCCCGTAACCCACGACGTCCAGAAACTGCTCGAAAAAATAAAAGACATCCATATCTGCATGCTCACGACCACGGCCGACGAGGACCAGTCGTTGCGCAGCCGCCCGATGGCCACCCAGAAGCCCGAAGCCGACGGCTCATTGCTATTCCTTACTGATAAGGAATCAGCTAAGGTGTACGAGGTGAAAAAAGACAGCCACGTAAACCTGGCCTTCTCCTCGCCTTCCGACGACCTGTACGTGTCCATTTCGGGCCGTTGCAACGCCTACCGCGACCAGGCCAAAATCAACGAGCTCTGGAGCGAGGACATGAAAGCCTGGTTCCCCGACGGTAAGGAAGATCCGAGCATCATGATTCTGAAAGTTGACATCGAGAAAGGCGAGTACTGGGATTCGCCCAGCGGCCTGCTCAGCCGCGCTTACGCCTACGTGCGGGCCGTGGCCACGGGCCAGAAGAGCGACGCCGACGACGTAAACGAGCACGCCAAAGTAGATGTGAAGTAAGCGCTGCGTTATTTTCAGGAAAGGGCCGGAAGCAGTTCCGGCCCTTTTTTGTTGTTTTGGCGTGGCAACTAGGGCTAGAAAGGTATTCCCTATCCTTGGATAAGGACTAGCTAGGGGTAGTTGATAATCGTTGAACGGCACTTCCACCCCTAATTCGGTTATCGTTCTGGCAGCCTCAACCACCCCTAGCCCCTCCTTTCCAAGGAGGGGAACTAGCTTTCTAGTTTTTAGCTGTCGCCTCCCTCCTGTTCGCTCCGCCCTTGCTCACGACCCTCTCCATTATTACGCTTTTGCCCGACCAGCGGCGCTGGGGGTTTGCCCAAATGGCTACGGCCCAGCGGCCCTTGCAGCAAGTGCCGGGGCTGCGGTTCCAGAAGCTGCTGGGCAGCGGCGCGGGTGGGTTCGGGGCCTTGCCCAACCTGCGCCGCTACGGCTTCATGGCCGTCTGGGAGTCGGAGGAAGCAGCCGAAGCTTTCTTCGGCACCCACCCGCTCTGGCAGCAGTACCGGCAGCGCACCAGCGCCATCTGGACGGCCCGGCTGGCCCCCATCAAGGCCCACGGCCTCTGGGACGGCGTGAACCCATTCGATTACGCCTCCGAACCCACCGAAACCGCCGCTCCCGACGGGGAGCCGGTGCTGGTGCTCACCCGGGCTTCCATCCGGCTGCGGAAAACGCCCCGCTTCTGGCGCTACGTGGCGCCGGTAAGTGCCACCATTGCCGACGCACCAGGCGTGCGGGCGGCCATCGGGCTGGGCGAGTTGCCGGTGGTGCGCCAAGCCACCGTCAGCCTCTGGGATTCGGCCCAGGCCATGCAGGAGTACGCCTACCGCAGCGAAAAGCACAAGGAGGTTATCCGCCTCACGCGCCAGGAAGACTGGTACGCGGAGGAAATGTTCGCCCGGTTCCGGGTGCTGGGTACCGAGGGGGTTTGGGACGGGCTGGGAGTTTAGCGTAGGTGGAAACGGTCATGCTGAGCGCAGCCGAAGTATCTCTGCCGCTTCATAGCAACGGCTCAGCCTAAGCGGCAGAGATGCTTCGGCTGCGCTCAGCATGACACCCTAAAGTGCGTACCGGCACCCCGACTATTCTTGGCCGCCTTCACTGCCGCTTGTAGAGGGGCCAAATCGTCTGTTCCCGCGGCTTTTTCTGTAATTTCGCCCGTTCCTCTACACTGTACCCCGACTGCCCATGCCCGGCTACCATCCCCAGGATATTGAGAAGAAGTGGCAAGACTTCTGGAAAGACCACCAGACTTTCCAGGCCGATAACGCCTCCGACAAGCCCAAATATTACGCCCTCGACATGTTCCCTTACCCCAGCGGGGCGGGGCTGCACGTGGGCCACCCGCTAGGCTACATTGCCTCCGATATCGTGGCCCGCTACAAGCGCCTGCGGGGCTTTAACGTGCTGCATCCCATGGGCTTCGACTCGTTCGGGCTGCCCGCCGAGCAGTACGCCATCCAGACCGGCCAGCACCCGGCCATCACCACCGAGCAGAACATCAGCACCTACATCCGCCAGCTCTCGGCCCTGGGGTTCAGCTACGATTGGAGCCGCGAAATCCGCACCTCCGACCCGGCCTACTACAAGTGGACGCAGTGGATTTTCCTTAAGCTGTTCAACAGCTGGTACAACCTCGATACTGACCGCGCCGAGCCGCTGAAAACGTTGCTCGACAAGTTTGCCAGCAACGGCAGCGCGGGCATCCGGGCGGCCGGCGACGAGCAGGAACGCCACGACTTTACGGCCGGACAGTGGCAGAGCTTCAGCGAAAAACAGCGTTTGCAGGCCGTGCATCCCTACCGGCTGGCTTACCAGCAAGACACTTACGTGAACTGGTGCCCCGGTTTGGGCACGGTGCTCTCCAATGATGAAGTAAAAGATGGCCTCTCGGAGCGCGGCGGCTTCCCCGTGGAGCGCCGCCTGATGCCCCAGTGGAATCTGCGCATCACGGCCTACGCCGACCGCCTGCTGCGCGGCCTTGACTCGCTCGACTGGCCCGACGCGGTGAAGGAAATGCAGCGCAACTGGATTGGCAAGAGTATTGGGGCCAGCGTACGGTTCCCGGTGTACCTGCGGACGGCTGACGGCGAAATGAAGCCCCAGGCCGAGGAAATCGAGGTCTTCACAACCCGCGTGGATACGATTTTCGGGGTGACCTTCCTGGTGCTGGCCCCCGAGCTGGACTTGACGCTGGCCATGGGCGAGCGGGCCGCCGCCCAGGCCGACTACTCCCCCGAGGCGTCGCAGACCTACTCCGAGTTGCAGGCCTACGTGAAAACGGCCACCAACCGCTCCGAGCGCGAGCGGCAGACCGATGTGAAATCTGTCAGCGGCGTGGCCACGGGCTGCTACGTGCAGAACCCGTTCACCCAGGAGTTCCTGCCCGTCTGGACTGCCGACTACGTGCTGGCCGGCTACGGCACCGGTGCCGTGATGGGCGTGCCCAGCGGCGACCAGCGCGACTGGCTCTTCGCCACCCACTTCGGCCTGCCCATCCGTCAGATTCTGGACGGCCAGCAGCACCTCGACCAGCAGGCTGACCCCACCAAGGAGGGCCGCTACATCAACTCGGGCTTCATCACGGGCCTCACCTACGATGAGGCCACCGAACAGTTGCGCCTGCGCCTGCGGGCCAACCGCGTGGGCGAGCCCAAAATCACGTACCGCATCCGCGACGCCATCTTCGGCCGCCAGCGCTACTGGGGCGAGCCCATCCCAATTTACTACAAGGACGGCGTAGCCTACGGCGTGGCCGAAGCCGACTTGCCGCTGGTGCTGCCGGAAATCGACGAGTACAAGCCCACCGAAACCGGCGAGCCGCCCCTGGCCCGCGCTCAAGACTGGCTTTACAAGGGGAAGTACCCCTACGAGCTGAGCACCATGCCCGGCTGGGCCGGCTCCAGCTGGTACTACCTGCGCTACATGGACCCGCACAACGCCGAGCGGTTCGTGAGCGAGGAAGCCGAAGCCTACTGGCAGAATGTGGACCTATATCTTGGTGGTGCAGAGCACGCTACGGGCCACCTGCTCTACTCCCGCTTCTGGCACTTGTTCCTCAAAGATTTAGGGCTGGTGACGGCCAATGAACCGTTCCAGAAGCTCATCAACCAGGGGATGATTCTGGGCCGCTCGAACTTCGTGTATCGGATGAGCATCACTTGGATAGTAAAGGCACAGGAAGGACACGACCTTGCTAAGAATTTCCCTCCCGTGATTTTTGTCTCTAAGAATACATTTGATGCATATGAAGCAGCTGATGAAGCAGCCATCAGCAAAATCAGGGATTTCATTGATAATTATGCTTCCGATTTTAATCGAAGAAATCCACTTGTAGAAATTGGGCCCAGTGGTGTTCAAGCAGTCACCCCTCTCCACGTCGATGTGAACATCGTGGAGAATGACGTGCTCGATATCGAAGCCTTCAAAAACTGGCGCGAGGAGTACGCCAATGCTGAGTTCATCCTCGAAGACAACGGCACGTATACTGTCGGCGTGGAGGTTGAGAAGATGTCGAAGTCGAAGTACAACGTGGTGAACCCCGACACGCTGATTGAGCGCTACGGGGCCGATGCGTTGCGGATGTACGAGATGTTCCTGGGGCCGCTGGAGCAGTTCAAGCCCTGGAACACCAACGGCATGAGCGGCGTGGCGGGCTTCCTGAAAAAGCTCTGGCGTCTCTACCACCCGCAGGATGGCGCTTTCGCCGTAACCGACGAACCGGCCGCCCCCGCCGAGCTTAAGGCCCTGCACAAGGCCATCCGCAAGGTGGAAGAGGACATTGAGCGGTTCTCGTTCAACACCACCGTCAGCGCCCTGATGATTACGGTGAACGAGCTCACGGCCCTCGACTGCCACAAGCGCGCCATTCTGGAGCCGCTGGTGGTGCTTATTTCACCCTACGCGCCCCATTTGGCCGAGGAGCTCTGGCAGCAGCTGGGCCACGCGGCCGGCTCCATCAGCCACGCCCCCTACCCCGAGTTCCGCGAGGAATTCCTGGTCGAGGACGTGGTGAACTACCCGGTGGCCATCAACGGCAAGGTACGCGAGCAGCTGCAGTTCCCGGCCGCCACCACGCCCCAGGAAATCGAGGCCGCCGTGCGTGCTACCGACATTTTGGAGCGCTTCGCCGAAGGCAAGCCCGCCAAAAAGATCATCGTAGTGCCCGGCCGAATGGTGAATATCGTGGTGTAATAGTAGAACGCTGTAGGGGCGGGGCTTGACCCCGCCCGCCGTTGAACGATGACGTTTGGTTCGGTGCAGCCCAACCACACCGTTCAATGGCGGGCGGGGTCAAGCCCCGCCCCTACGTCGTTAGCCCAGCACCTGCTTCACCTCCGGCAGCGTCAGCCAGGGGCGGTGGCGCTCCAGCATGCGGTGGCAGTTGGCGCAGACGAGGACGTACTCCTCGGCTTTGGGCTTGTAGGAATCGGTGGTTTCAGCCGGTGGCACGGTGTGGTGAAACTCGATGTAATCGATGCCAGTGGTGCCGTAGGTTTTCTCAAAATCGAAGCTGCAGACCTGGCAATACAGGTGGCCGTGCTCGTGAATGAAGGCGTGGCGGGATGCCTCGGTGGCTTTGCGGCGGCGGTCGAGGTGGTGGTGCAGGCGGGCGGCGGCGTTGCCTTCCGGGAAATACGGGTGGTCGTTGGCCGCGTTCGGGAAGTCGCTCAGGCTTAGGTTGAGGCTGTTGCCAGGCGTGAGCCAGAAGCGGCGGGCCTTGGCGTAAGGCGGTTTTTCCTTGGGGTTCTCGATGCCCACCGAGCGGGCGTATTCCAGGTACAGCGCATTGAGTTTGGCGCTGGCGAAGGGTAGCGCCCGCATGGTTTTTTCGAGGGCCCCAGTGGTGGCCCGCACCCCGCTACCGGCATTCTTGAGGTGTTTTTTGGCCGAATTCTCCTGGAAACCCACGAAGGAACTGGGGTAGAAGCGCATGGCTCCGTTCAGCTCGGCCACGATAAAATAGGTGCCCCGTTCGAGCAGCCCCACGGCCAGTTCCCGAGCCTCGGCATCGTTGCCGTGCAGGTAGGTTTCGAGGGTTTTAATGTTGGCAGCAATGTCGTCGTGGGAGCTGGTAAGGCGCATAAGCGGAAAGCAGGGAGGCTAAAAAGATATGCTCCGTGTACGCCCACCCCGGTCGGGGGTTATATCTCCGGCTCTTCCTGCGCCGCCAGCGCGGCCCGCGTGGCCCGGGGCAAGGCGGCCCGCACGAGTTCGTAGGAGTGGTCAATCAACTGCCGCAGCTGCCCGCTGGGGATGCCCGTGCCGATGAGTATTGTGTTCCAGTGCCGCTTGTTCATATGGAAACCGGGTAATATGTACTCGTGCTGCTCGCGCAACTCTGTGGCCCGTTCGGGGTCGCACTTGAGGTTGATGCTGGCAAAGGTTTCGATGCTGGTCAGGGCGAAAATCTTCCCACTTACCTTGAATACCAATGTATCGGGACCGAAAGGCGTTTCTTCGGTTACCCCGGCTTTCAGCAGGCAGTAGTCGCGGAACTCTTCGATGTGCATGGGTTCAGTTGTCGGTTGTCAGGCGAAGGTAACCAGAGCGCCCCTAGGCTCCCAGCTTTCCGGCAGTCCCGCAGGGGCGGTAGTTTGGGAGCAACCTGGCAAGGGTAACAATATAAAACCCCAACGGGGCGACACCACCAGTCGAACGGTTCGTGTCGCCCCGTTGGGGCTTGAAGGGTACTTCGGCCAAAAACTACCGGATAAACCAGCGGTAGAGCAGAACCATAAAGCCAACCAGAAACATGGCCAGGCTCAGCTTATTGATGAAGTGCATGGTCCGCAGGTTGAAGTTGGCGGGCCGGTTGGGGTCGGGCTTGCGGAAGAAGTAACCGAAAACGGGGCCGAGATTAAACAGGTCTTTGCGCATGGCGAAAAAGGAATTGCGGGTTCGGTAATATAACACCCGCCCCCGGAAAATGATTTGCTAAAACCAGATAAAAGCCGGCCCGCTTGTATGTTAGCCCCGGTACAGGGCTTCGAGGCGCTGCTGGTTGTGCTCGCGGATAACCTTGCGTTTGAGCTTGAGCGTGGGCGTGAGTTCGCCCGATTCTACGCTCCAGAGCGAAGGCACGAGGCCTACTTTCTTGATCTGCTCCCAGTTGGCAAAGTTCGGGTTGGTGTCGGCCACTACTTTTTCGTAGAGCGCCTGCACCTGGGGGTGGGCGGCCAAATCCTCGTCGGAGAGGTCGGCGGGCAGGCCCTCGGTGGCGGCCCAGGCCCGCAGGGGCCCGAAGGCCGGCACCACCAGCGCGGCCGTGTACTTTTCGCCCTCGCCCACCACCATCACCTGCTCCACCAACGTCGATTCGGAGAGCTTCGATTCGAGCGGCTGGGGGGCCACGTACTTGCCGTTGGAGTTCTTGAACATCTCCTTCTTGCGGTCCGTGATTTTGAGAAAGCGCCCCTGCACCATCTCCCCGATGTCGCCGGTGTGCAGCCAGCCCTCGGCGTCGATGGCCTCGGCCGTGAGGTCGGGGCGGTTGTAGTAGCCCTGCATCACGGAGGGCGAGCGGGTCAGGATTTCACCATCGGCCGCGATTTTGACTTCCACGCCCGGCAGCACCGGCCCCACCGTCCCGATGAGGTTGCCCGAAGGCACCGGCTCGCAGGCCGCAATAACGGGGGAGGTTTCGGTCATGCCGTAGCCCTCCATCACGCGCACGCCGGCCGACCAGAACACCCGCGCCAGCCGGGGCTGTAGGGCTGCCCCGCCGCAGATAATGTAGCGTATTTGCCCACCCAGCGCCGCCCGCCACTTACTAAACACGAGCCGGTTGGCCAGCTTCAATTGGGCGTTGTATAGGAACCCCTGGTCCTGCTGGGTGTCGTAGCGCAGGCCCAGGTCCAGGGCCCAGAGGAACAGTTTTCGCTTCGCGCCGGTCAGCTCATTGCCCGTGGCCACAATCTTATCATAGATTTTTTCGAGCAGGCGGGGTACGGTCGTGAACACTTGGGGCTGCACCTCGCGCAGGTTGTCGGCAATGCGCTCCACACTTTCGGCGTACCAGATGCTGAAGCCCTGCTGTATATACAGGTGGGTGGCCACGCGCTCGAAAATGTGGCTCAAGGGCAGAAAGCTGAGGGCCCGCTGGCCGGGAGGCAGCGGCAGGTGGCCGGTTAGGTTCTGGCAGTTGAACACGATGTTGCGGTGGCTGAGCATCACGCCCTTGGGCCGGCCGGTGGTGCCAGACGTATAGATGAGCGTGAACAAGTCGTCGGGGCGCACGGCTGCCCGCAGGTCGGCCAGCGGGGCCGGGTCGGCGGCGGCCCCGGCATCGAGCAGTTCCTGAAACGAGCGGGCGCCCGGTGCTTCACCGAAGGAAAACACGTACTCGGGAGCCGGATCGAGGCCCTCCATGGCGGCCCGCACCCGCACCAGCAGGTCGGCGTCGGCCACCAGCACGGCCCGCACCCCGGCATCCTGGAAAATGTGTCGATAGTCTTCCACCGTGATGGTGGGGTACATGGGCACGCTCACGGCCCCGAGCTGGGCAATGCCCAGATCGGCCACCACCCACTCGGGACAGTTGTGAGAAATGATGGCGATTTTGTCGCCGTGGCCGAGGCCGAGGGCGCGCAGGCCCAGCGTTACGTGGTTGCTCAGCTCCTGCACCCGGCTGGTGCTGAGCGGTTGCCAGCGGCCGGCTTTTTTCTCCACCAGCAGGTCGGCCTCGGGCATATTACCGACCAGGCGGGTAAGCAAATCGAACGTGCGGGTGGGAGTCATGCGGGGTGGGATGGTGAATGGCGGGCGGAATCGGGAACTGCGAGGCGGCTAGGCCAAGCGGCAGCCGAAAAACGTAACAGCGCAATTACGTCTATAATAACAGGATTTATGCAGAACGGCTATAGCACAAACCGCACGACAGCGAAGCGAAGCTCCAGCCGTTCCGTAGAAGTCCGAAATAAGAACCCTTACTTCGCCAACCAAAGCACACGCCCCCGCTCCTACCAACCCCTGCTCACCCTGCCATGAAACTGCTGCTGCTGCTGCTGCTCCCCCTGCTCGCTCCCACTTTCGCAGCCCGGGCCCAGACTACCACGCCCCCGCCGTCCACCGAAACGGCCGCCGTGCAGGCTACCATCCGCGCGTTCTTCGACGGTATGCGCCGTGCCGACAGCGCCGCCGTGGGGGCTACACTGGCCCCGGGCGCCATTTTCCACACCATTACCAACGGCCCCGGCCCGCCCGCGGTGCACCCCGAGAGCCCGGCGGCCTTTTTGCGGGCCGTGGGCACGCCGCACCAAGAGGTTTGGGATGAGCGCATTCGGTTCGAACAGGTGTTGATTGACGCCAACCTGGCCAGCGTCTGGACGCCCTACGAGTTCTACCGGGGCACCACCTTCAGCCACTGCGGCTACAACTCGTTTCAGCTGGTGAAGCTGGCCGCCGGCTGGCGCATTGCCCACGTTATCGATACCCGCCGCAAGGACAAGTGTAAGTAGTGCGGGCTGGCTGCAGCCGGGGCCCTTATCCGTTGGCCGCCGCCACTATGTCCGGCACTTCCAGCACCGGCCGCACGTAGCCGCGTTGCGTTACGTGCAGCATGGCCTGCCCCAGCTCGGCCAGCGTAGAAGCGTAGCGGGGCGCCAGCCCCCGCACCACCGGATACAGCCAGCCCAGGTACTTGTAATACGAAAGCACGTGTTGCTGGCCGGGCGTGGGCTTCAAGAAGCCGGGCCGGAACATGAAAGCCGCCCGAAAACCCAGCGCCAGCAGCGCATTTTCGGTTGCGCCCTTCACCCGGGCCCACATCTGGCGGCCTTGCTCCGAAGAATCGGTACCCGCGCCCGACACGTAGCAAAACTTGAGGTCGGGGCCGTTGCGGGCCAGTAGCGTTTGGGCGAAGTGCAGGGTGAGGTCGTAGGTGAGGCGGCGGTACTCAGGCTCCTGCAGCCCCACCGACGACACGCCGAGGCAGAAGAAGCAGGCGTTGTAGCCCGTCAGCTGGTCGGCAATGGGCGTGAGGTCGAGGAAGTTCTCGTGCAGAATTTCCCGCAGCTTGGGGTGGGTATGCCCGCTGGGCCGGCGGCTGATGGACAGCACCTGCTCCACATTGGGGTTGTTCAGGCACTCCAGCAGTACGCCCTCTCCTACCATGCCCGTCGCCCCAGTGATGATTACGCGTAGTTTCATGGGGTAAGGGGACGGATGAGGGGCGAGAATGATTTAGGGCTGATTCACTTCAGTTTAGCTAGTCTGTATTCTCCGGGCTCCAATATCCTGTGAATTCCGACCCCGTATAGGCAGCCGCTTCATATGCATCAATAGGATATCCTTCTATGGTTATTGCGTTCATGAAAAGCTGACCTAAAGAGCAGTTCATCTTGATGAAAAACTTTCTCGGCTCTTCGTTTTCTTCGTCCCAGAAATAGTCATGGAATAGGTAGCCGACCTGATAGTCATGCAGATCTACCGCAATTGGGTCGCCACTTGGTCCACTACCTACCAGCAGTAATTCCGTGCGCAGGGCCCGCTGAAAGGCATCTTCCCAATCTAGGTTTTTCTTGAAGCAATTTGCTTGGTCGTAATGCAGTTCGCCTACTTCCAAATCCCTATCAAAGGAAAACTCTTCGAAAAACTGTAGCGCTTCTTCTGATAAACCGACCCGGTGGAGCAGTTCTATATTCTCATTTCGCAGTGGCTCGAAGTGCTGACGCACATTGATGGCAGCCACTGCCAAAGACTGCCGCATGCTCTCGGCATCCATTATTGGTATATTCATCACCTCCTACCCCGCTACCGGCTCCTCCAGAAACTCCTTTTCCACCCAGCGGCCGTCTTCGCGCATGAGGTCGATGAGCTGGTCGACGGCCTGGGCTTCGGGCACCGATTTCTTGATAACTTCCTGGCCGCGATAGAGGGCGATTTTGCCCTTGCCCACGCCCACATAGCCGTAGTCGGCGTCGGCCATTTCACCGGGGCCGTTCACGATGCAGCCCATGATACCGATTTTGACACCCTTGAGGTGGTCGGTGCGCTGGCGGATCATGGCGGTGGTTTCCTGCAAATCGAACAGGGTGCGGCCGCAGCTGGGGCAGCTGATGTATTCGGTTTTGCTCATGCGCGTGCGGGCCGCCTGGAGGATACCGAAGCTGAGCTGATTGAGCTGGTCGAGCACCGTGAGCCACTCCGCTTTCGGGCGCTCGGGCAGCAGCTCGGTGCTCAGCACCACGCCGTCGCCAAGGCCGTCGAGCAGCAGGCCGCCCACGTCGGTGGCAGCGTAGAGCTGGGTTTGTTCGGGCGTGAGGGCCGGGTACTGGCGGTTGACGACTACCGGGTTGGGCACGTCGTGGTTCAGCAACTCGAAGAAAGCCCGGCGGATTTCGGGCATGGCGTGGGCGTTATCGGTGTAGAGGATGATAACGGCCGTGGCATCCTGGCGCAACTGCGCCAGCGTGGGCGGCGTGAGCGAGGCCAGGTTCTGAAACACGAAGTTCAGCGTGGGGTGGCGGGCTCCGGCGGCGGCGTATTCGTCCTGCGTGAGCACGGGGTAGTGCTCGGGGCGCTGGCCGGCATCGAGCCAGGCGCTGTAATCCACTAGTTCGCGCAGGCCGTTGGGCAGCATAAACGGCACCGGGCGCTGGCCCGAGTACAGGTAGTCGGCCCCCAAATCACTCATCTGAAACTTATCCAGAAACGCCGAATACAGGTGGCCGGCGGCCCGCAAATCGGCGTACTCCAGCCCCGGCAAACGCGAGAAGTCTACCACCACCCGCGGTACGTTCAGCCCCCCAAAGTTGAGCACCTCCCGCGTTACGCGGCGGTGATACTGGAAGGGATTGATTGGGCTATTTTTTGAGCTATTAGCTTCGTTCCTATTTGGGCTATCAGCTTCGTTTTGCTCAGAGCTATCAGCTAACAGCTCTGAGCTAACAGCTAAATCAGGAATAGGATCCGCTTGCTCGGCGCGATGGGTGTAGCGGTCAATCAGGGCTTTGGCTACCGGGGCTTCGGCTTCGGGGGCTTCGGTGAGGCTCACGCGCACGGTGTCGCCGAGGCCGTCTTCGAGCAACGTACCGATGCCCACGGCCGACTTGATGCGGCCGTCTTCGGCCTCGCCGGCTTCCGTTACGCCCAGGTGCAGCGGGTAGGGCTGCAGGCCTTCGGCGTCGAGCTTCTGCACCAGCAGGCGGTAGGCCTGCACCATTACCTGGGTGTTGCTGGCCTTCATGCTCAGCACCACATTGTAGTAGTTTTCCTCCTCGCAGAGGCGCAAAAACTCCAGCGCCGACTCCACCATGCCCAGCGGCGTATCGCCGTAACGGCTCAGAATCCGGTCGGAGAGCGAGCCGTGGTTGGTGCCGATGCGCATAGCCGTGCCGTACTGCTTGCAGATTTGCACCAACGGCCGGAACCGCTCGCGGATGCGGTCTACCTCGGCCGCGTAGCTGGCGTCAGTGTACTCGATAAGGTCGAATTTCTTCTTGTCGGCGTAGTTGCCGGGGTTCACGCGCACTTTCTCCACGATGCGGGCGGCCAGCTCGGCGGCGTTAGGCGTGAAGTGGATGTCGGCAATCAGGGGCACCGTGCAGCCGCGCTTACGCAGTTCCTTTTTTATTTCGAGCAGGTTCTGGGCCTCCTTTACGCTGGGGGCCGTGATGCGCACGTACTCGCAGCCAGCTTCCACCATGCGCAGCGTCTGCTCCACCGAGCCGAGCGTATCCATGGTGTCGACGGTGGTCATGCTCTGGACCCGAATCGGGTTAAGGCCGCCCATGGGCAGGTCGCCAATCTTCACCTCGCGGCTCAGGCGGCGCTTGTATTCGGTCAGGCTGGGGCAATACGTCGTGTTCATATACAGAAAACCGGGGGCGGAAGGCGAAAGTTGCGCAACGCGGCAAAGGTACGCGCTGCCGGGCAGCGGCCAAGCGGCTGGCAACTGCCAACGAGCCCCTGGAAACCCGGCCCTTTTCCCGACCCCACTTCCTGTTTCGGAGGCCGGCTACTTACCTTGACCACCATTTCGCTTCTTTTCCTGCTCGCTCTATGCCCCTTACCGGTTTCTCCCGCCGCCGTTTCCTGCAACTCGTTACCCTGGCCCTGGCTGGCTTGCCCTGGCTGGCCGGCTGCGGCGCGGGCCGCCCATCCAGCACCTCCCGGCCCGATTGCCTGGTGTATGTGAGCACCTATGCCGAAGCGGAGGCCGAAAGTATTTTCCTCTACCGCCTGGGTACCGACGGAACCCTGACCCAGCTGCGGGCCGAAAAGGCCGGGGTCAATCCGTCGTTTATTACCCTCGATGCCCGCCACCAACACTTGTACGCCGCCAACGAGGTGGGCCAGTTTGAGGGGGCGGCCAGCGGTTTCGTCAGCACCTTCAGCATCAATCAGCAAACGGGCCAACTGACGCCCCAGGGCCGCCAGGCCTCGGGTGGGGCTGACCCCTGCTACGTCAGCCTGAGCCCCGATAACCGGGCCGCGCTGGTGGCCAACTACACCGGCGGCAGCGTAGCTCTGTTGCCCTTGGCCCCCGATGGGCAACTGGGCCCGGCCACCGCCACCGATGCGCACCGGGGCGCGGGTCCGAACCGGGAACGGCAGGAAAAGCCCCACGCCCATTGCATCATCCCCGACCCGGCCGCCGGTTTGCCTTCGCCGTTGATTTGGGCACCGACCAAGTGGTGGGCTACCGACTCGACGCGGCCCGGGGGCAGTTGGAACCGCTGGCCGCCCCAGCCTTCACAGCCCAGCCTGGGGCGGGGCCGCGCCACCTCGCCTTCCACCCCAACGGCCGCTGGGCCTACCTGGCCAACGAACTGACTTCGACCGTAACGGCCCTGCGCTACGAAGCCCTGGCCGGCACGTTCGCCGAAATCAACACGCTGTCGGCGCTACCGGCCGATTTCACCGCTCCCAACACTGCTGCCGATATTCACGTGGCCCCCAACGGCCGGTTCGTGTACAGTTCCAACCGCGGCCACAACAGCATCGCCGTGTTCGGCGTAGCCCCCGGCAATGGCCACCTGACGTTGCTGCAAACCGTGAGCAGCCAGGGCCAGACGCCCCGCAACTTCGCCCTCAGCCCCAACGGCCGCCTACTGCTGGTGGCCAATCAGAACTCCAATTCCATCGTCACGTACTTCGTCGATCCGCAAACCGGTTTGCTTACGGCGACCGGCAACGCTACCTCGGTACCCAAGCCGGTATGCCTGCGAGTAGTGCCCGATTTTTTGGTTCGGTGAGGTGAAAGTTCAGTTTACATTTAACACTCACTCCTTTCCGGCGCGGGTGAAAACCTGTTCGAGCGAGTCGGTCTGCACGCCGGGGGTTTCGTCGAGAGCGGCGTGGCGCATGGCGCGGGCTACGGTGCGGGCGTGAATGGGGCGGTAGCTGTGCAGCAGGGGCATGGTGCTGGCGGCCGTGGCCAGCCAGAGGCCCACTTTTTCGCCCAGCCGCTGCTTGGTGCGGGGACCGGCCAGAATACCGGGCTGGATGAGGCGGATGCGCTGGAACGGCAACCGCTTGATGTCGCGCTCCAGCTCGCCCTTCATGCGGCTGTAGAACATCAGCGACTCAGCATCGGCCCCCGCCGACGATACCAGCACGTAGGTGGGCACCCCGTTTTCGGCCGCTGCCTGCGCCGCCTGAAACTGGTAGGTGTAATCGACGGTGTACTGGGCATCCTGGCTGCCGGCCTGGCTCAGGGTGGTGCCGAGGCTGGAAAACAGCACGTCGCCGCGCAGTTCCTCGTTCCAGTCGCGGGGTTGATCGAAATCAACTATATGCTCTTCCAGCTTGGGATTCTGGTAGCCGGTGGGGCGGCGGGTAAATACTTTCAGGTGGGTGAATTGGTCGTCGAGCAACAGCTGCCGCAGCAGGTAGTCGCCCACGAGGCCAGTGGCCCCGATCAGGAGTGCGGTGGACATGGAATAGGGCAGGTTAAAAAGTCGGCGGAATAAAGCTCAACCGTGGATAAGCCAGTAGGCTAACGAGGCCGTGCGGCTTTCGTTGGGCCAGTTCGGTCCCGCTTAGCCTCACGCCACGGTGAGCACGATTTTCCCGATGTGGGTACTGGTTTCCAGCAGCCGATGGGCGGCGGCGGCTTCGGCCAGCGGGAAGGTACGCTCCAGCACCGGTTGGAGCTGGCCGGCGGCCACTACGGGCCAGATGTGGCGCTCCACTTCCAGGGCCAGCGCCGCCTTGAATTCGGCCGAGCGGGGCCGTAGCGTGCTGCCGCTGATGGTAAGGCGGCGGCGCATCACATCGAGGGCGTTGAATTCGGCCTGGGCACCTTGCATTGCGTTGATGAACACCAGTCGGCCGTCGTCGCGCAGCAGGCGCAGGTTTTTGGGCGTGTAGTCGCCCCCCACCATGTCCAGGATAACGTCGGCCCCACCGGCTTCGGCCAACACGGCCTCAAAGTCCTGCTCCTTGTAGTTGACCACGATATCGGCCCCGAGGCGGGCGACGGCGGCGCACTTGTCAGCCGAGCCCGCCGTGGTGGCCACCCGGCTACCCAGGGCGTGGGCCAGCTGCACGGCCAGTACCCCGATACCGCTGCTGCCTCCGTGCACCAGCAGCGTTTCGCCGGGTTGCAGGCCGCCCCGCTGAAACACGTTATGCCAGACCGTAAAGGCTGTTTCGGGCAGGCTGGCGGCTTCTACCAAACTCAGGCCCGCGGGCACCGGCAGGCAATGGCGGGCATCCACCACGGCGTATTCGGCGTAGCCACCCTCGGCGAGCAGGGCGCACACGGCGTCGCCGGGGTGCCAGCGCGTTACCTCGGCTCCACAGCTCACGACGTGGCCGGCCACTTCGAGGCCCGGTACCAGCCCGGCCACGTCGCCGCCGCCGCCATACCTACCGGCCCGCAGCAGCACATCGGGCCTATTAACGCCGGCCGCGCCCACGCGCAGCAGCACCTGGTGGGCGGCGGGTTCGGGGCGGGTCAGGGTGCGGTAATCGAGGACGTCGGGGCCGCCGGCCTGGCGGATAACAATGGCTTTCATGGCAGTACCGAAGGTGGGGCCGGCAACCACCGCCCCGGGTGAACGTAAGCTGGGCTTTACGAGCAAACAGCCCCTTTGGGTACGGTGAGGCCTCGGACGGAGCCTGGTAGCCTAATCCGTCCACCCCCCGGCCTCGCCTTTCGCCTTTCAGTGTCCATGAAAAACCCTATTCGCCTGCCAAATTTTCTGCGCTCGGCCGGGCAAACCAGCAAGCTCGCCGCCTGGCAGACCGGCCGCCTGTTCCGCAAAGCCGCCCAGTCGGCCCTCGATGCGGTGCAGGACGTGCTGCGGGCCGAGGTGGTGCAGGGCAACGGTGAGCTGGTGCGCGAGTTTGTGGTGGGCAAAGCCCTGCCCGTGGCCCGGGCGCTGCTACTGGAGCGTATGGCGGCCCGGTTATTGTTACGCTTAGGGCTACGCGGGGCGCTGGCTTCCAACGTAGTCGGCTGGATTCTGCCCCTGGTGGTAGAGCAACTGTTGAAAGCGGGCCACAAGTCGGGCCTGTTCGAGAAAGTCAGCCAGCACGCCACCGTTCAGGACACGCTTCAACGCCTCGACGAGCTGCGAGCCGCTACCTGGAAGCGCCTGGCTCCCGACCACGGCACCGGGGCCGAAGTGCTGCCCGACGATACCTCGCTCCCCCCGCAGCTTTCGGCCTAAACGGGCTCTAAACCCAGTTTTAAGGGAGAAAATTCCCGCTTCAACCTTTATTCACTATTTACTTTTTTTATGCCTCCAAAGGCAATCCGAGCCCGGAAAGCGGGTCGTACGTCGGCCCACATGGAACAACCTTCTGCTCTGGTCCCGAACGAACCTACGCGCTTCCCACCGGCCCGCACGGCCCTGCGTGAGCTGTATCGGGCCGTTCGCCACTTGCCTTCCTCCGACCCCTACGCCCCCGCTCGCCTGGCGCGCATCGCCGACCAGGCCGAATACCTGCTGGAGTCGTGGCCGCTCTACGACTGGCCCGCCGCGCTGCACTCGGCCCAGGCCCTGCCAACCCGCGCCGTGCTGCTGGGTTGGGTAAGCACTGCCCGCCGCGAAATCGGCCACGCCGGCACCGCCCCCGGCGCCCTCTGGCCCTACCCGCAGTGGCACCGCATCACCACCACCCTGCTGGCCGCCCTGGTTCCGTTCGCGTGATGGATTAGGGATTAGGGATTAGGGATTAGGGATTAGGGAAGAACGTCATTCTGAGCGAAGGAGCAGCCGCAGTCGAAGAATGACAGTATATTATTGACCACTGAATCCTAACCATTACGCTCCCATGAACCACGACCCGCGCCTGCTGGCCCGGCTGCGGCAGCAGGAACGCGCGGCGCAGCTGGCCCGCCTCGCCCACCGGCTACGCTGGCTGAACCGGGCGGCCGTGGTATTCTGCCTGGTGCTGGGCCTCGACTGGGCCCTGCCCGCCCGCGAGTTCCGCGACGAGCCGCTGCTGCGCCAGGAACCCATAGCAGCGGGTGGCACGCTCGCCAACCCCCAAATGGCGTATCGTATCACCACGCCCCACACTCGCTTCCGCATTCGCCCGCAGTTCATCGACCGGGTGCAGAACGCCCGCCGCCTCACGGTGTGGCAAACGCCGCTGCTGGGGCGGGTGCGCTTCATCAAAGCCCCCGATGTGGTAGCGGGCCGCACACCCTTCGCCCCCTACGGCGGCGGGCTCTATGGCTCGGCGCTGGCGGCATTTCCGTTGGCCTTGTTCGTGGTGGCCGGGGTGGGTCTAATGCTGCCCTTCGCGCCCGAAACCCGCCTCAACACGGCCGTGGTCAGCGGCCTGCTCTGGATCGTGACGGTGGTTCTGCTGCTGCTTTAGCGGCGCGGGTTTGGCGGGCTGCTACTATTTCCGCATTTTTGAGCGGCTGCGCCTTCCCCAGCTCCCGCTCCTCCCCGCCTCATGACCCAAGAACTTACCAACGGCTTCGGCAAAGTCTACCTCACCATCGCCTACGATGCGGCCAACGAGTGGGTGTACAATAACTGGATCGGCTACCAGACCTACGCCGGCATCGTGGCCGGAGCCGACACCTGCCTCGCGCCCCTGCGTGACTACGCCTGCCCCCACCTACTCAACGATAACCGTCAGGTCGTCGGCCCCTGGGACCATGCCGTGGAGTGGATTGTTACTGACTGGGCCCCACGGGCTTCAGCTCAGGGCCTTACTCACTTCGCTCACGTCGTCAGCCCCGAGTCGCTGGCCGCTATTTCGGCTGAGGCCATGCACATCGGCATCGGCGACCGGCTCCAGATGAAGATGTTCGGGGATTTGGAAGAGGCCACGGCCTGGCTGCGGCAGGCGCAGAGCGATAAGAAATAAGCAGGCCGTAATTACACTTGATTCTTCCACTCATGATTAGGTCTTTCTACGCGCTATTGGCCATATTATCGCTAACAGTTTTTACAGCTTGCAGTGAAAAGCATAACCCGGAACCTCCTGTTGGTTTAACAGGAACTTGGGTGAAAAAACATGTGGAAACCAATGAATACGATGCGGATGGCACCGAGAATTCCAAGAGCGGTCTTCGCCCGGTTACCAACTTAGTGCTTTATGTATTCACTTCATCCAGCCTTGTCATACGTGACCTAATCACTTATACCTACGACTACAAACTGAACGGTGAGTTATTAACACTGTATCCTACCAATAGCACTTTTAACATTCCGTTCAGCCAAAAAATCATAAAATTGACTGGAACTGATCTGATTTTACAAGATACAAGACCATCCGCTCAAAGTGACGGTTATACGATTACTCTCTTCCATTTTATTCGGCAGTAGTACAAGGTTTTTTTTGCTAAAAGAACCCTTAATCGCCACACGCACTACCCACAGGCACAAAAAAGCCGCACCCACCCGGATGCGGCTTTTCTAAGATCGGGGCGCGGAGAAAAATTCCCACCCAACTCCGGCCCGACTCCGGCCCTGGACTAGTGCAGGAACAACAGTTCGCGGTACTTTACCAGGGGCCAGTCCTCATCGTCCACCATCAGCTCCAGCTTATCTACCGAGCGGCGAATGGTGTCGAAATGCACTTTTACGGTGTCGCAGTAGGCCAGGGCCTGCTCGCGGGTACCGTCGATTTTGTTGGCCACTTTGCGGGCATTAATCATCTCCTCCACCTGGGTCTTGATGATGGCCACGTGGCGCGAAATGGATTTAATAGTGTCGACCGTGACGTTGGTGTGCTCGTCGTCGAGGCCCAGCTCGCGCAGGCCGCGCACGTTGTTGATGAGCTTGGTCTGGTAGGCAATGGCCGTCGGGATGATGTGGTTGACGGCCAAATCGCCCATTACCCGGCCTTCAATCTGGATTTTCTTGACGTAATCCTCCAGCAGAATCTCGTGGCGGGCATGCAACTCGACGTGCGAGTAGATGTGGTGACGCTCGAAGAGGGCAGCCGCATCGTCGGCGACCAGCGCGTCGAGGGCCTGGGGCGTGGTGGGGATGTTGCTCAGGCCCCGGCGCTCGGCCTCCTGCTTCCACTCGTCGGAGTAGCCGTTGCCCTCGAAGCGGATGGCTTTCGAGCTGATAACGTAGTCGCGCAGCACGTCCACGATGGCCACTTCCTTCTTCTTGCCATCGGCAATCAACTGGTCGACCGACTGCTTGAAGTCGATGAGCTGATCGGCCACGATGGTGTTGAGCGTGGTCATGGCCGACGAGGAGTTGGCCGACGAGCCCACGGCCCGGAACTCGAACTTGTTGCCGGTGAAGGCGAAGGGCGAGGTACGGTTGCGGTCGGTGTTGTCGAGCAGAATGGCCGGAATCTTATCAATGCCCAGCTTGAGGTAGATGTTGTCGCCCTTGTCGAGCGGCACCTTGGCGGTGCGCTCCAGCTCGTCCATCACCGAATCGAGCATCGAACCCACGAACACCGACATGATGGCCGGCGGGGCCTCGTTGGCCCCGAGGCGGTGGTCGTTGCTGGCCGAGGCGATGCTGGAACGCAGCAAATCGGCGTAGCGGTGTACCGCTTTAATAGTGGTGATGAAAAAGGTCAGGAACTGCAGGTTCTCCTTAGGCCGGCGGCCGGGAGCGAGCAGGTTCACGCCGGTATCGGTGCTCAGGGCCCAGTTGTTGTGCTTGCCCGAGCCATTCACGCCCGCGAAGGGCTTCTCGTGGAGCAGCACCTTGAAGTTGTGCTTGTCGGCCACCCGCGCCATGATGTCCATGAGCAGCTGGTTGTGGTCAACGGCCAGGTTGGCATCTTCGAAAGTGGGGGCGCACTCGAACTGGTGGGGCGCTACCTCGTTGTGGCGGGTGCGCAGCGGAATGCCGAGCTTGTTAGCCTCCTCCTCGTAGTCGAGCATATAGGCATGGACCCGGGCCGGAATGGAGCCGAAATAGTGGTCGTCGAGCTGCTGGCCCTTGGCCGGGGAGTGCCCGAACAGGGTGCGGCCGGTCATCATCAGGTCGGGGCGGGCGGCATACAGGGCCTTGTCAACCAGGAAATACTCCTGCTCGATGCCCAGCGTGGTGCTCACCCGGCTCACGTCCTTATCGAAGAAGTGACACACGTCGAGCGCGGCCTTTTCGAGCACGCCCAGCGACTTGAGCAACGGGGCCTTGTAGTCGAGGGCCTCGCCGGTGTAGGCTACGAAAATCGTGGGAATGCATAGGGTTTTGGCTCCGCCGGTTTCAATGATGAAGGCGGGCGACGTGGGGTCCCAGGCGGTGTAGCCGCGGGCCTCGAAGGTGTTGCGGATGCCGCCGTTGGGGAAGCTCGACGCGTCGGGCTCCTGCTGCACCAGGGCCGAACCCTTGAAGTTTTCAATCGGCCGACCATCGGAGTTGAGGTCGAAGAAGGAGTCGTGCTTTTCGGCCGTCGCGCCGGTCAGGGGCTGGAACCAGTGGGTATAGTGGGTGGCGCCCTTGGCCATGGCCCAGGTTTTCATGGCCGAAGCCACGGCGTCGGCCACATTACGCTCCACGGGGTTGCCCTGCTTGACGGCCGCCTGGAGTTTTTTGAAATACTCGCCGGGCATGTTGGAGCGCATGGCGTCGAGGTTGAACACGTTCTTGCCAAAGCTGTCGGAACGACGCTCGCCGGTGTTTACCACCGTCAGGGGCTGGCGCAGATCGACCTGCTCAAGGGCTTTGAAACGAAGGATGGCCATTATATAAAGGAAGGGGTTGAAAACAGTAAGGGTGACTAATGGGTCAAAGGTACGCAGCAAAAACAGGATTATGCGTTTGACCCTTTCAATCTGACACCCGCTTTTCGACAAACAGGTGCTTTTACCCGCCTTACCTACTCTATCAGGGCCCTCGTTATTCGAAATCATGATAAAAACCAAGTTGAGTACCCCTTAATTTTACACCTGCTATCTGAATATGGCAGCATAGGCCGCAGGCCGTGCGGGCGGCTATTCGGGGCGGGGCTTCTACCTTTGCCTCCGTGAGAAACCGCTTCGCGTTTCAGCCGCGCTACTTTTTGTTCTGGCTGATTTATTTCGGGGTGGCCCGGGCCCTGTTTCTGCTTTACTACCTGCCGCGCACCCTGGCGCTGCCGGCTGGCACGATACCGCGCATCTTCGGCTACGGGCTACGGCTCGATGCCTCGGCCGCCGCTTACCTGTGTCTGGCCCCGTTCCTGTTATTCGGGCTGGGCAGCCTGGCTGGCCCCCGGTTTGGGCTCGATAAAGCCCTGCGCTACCTGACCGGCGCGTTGGTGGCCTTGGTGGCCCTGCTCACGGTGGCCGACCTAGCCCTCTACGGCCCCTGGGGCTTCCGGCTCGATGCCACACCGCTCCAATACCTCAGCACGCCCGGCGAGGCGGCGGCTTCGGCCTCATCGGGCGTGCTGGGGTTGCTGCTGGGCCTGTGGCTGGGGCTGATGGGCGTGGGCTGGGGCCTCTATAAAGGATTGGTGGGCCGGCTGCCGGCGTTGCCGCCGGCCTTCGGGCGGGGCCGGGCGGCGCTGGTGGGGCTGCTGTATCTGGCGTTGCTGGTGGTGCCCTTGCGGGGGGCCTGCAGCAGATTCCCATCAACCAGGGCGACGTATACTTTTCGGGGGTGCCCTACGCCAACCACGCGGCCGTAAATGTGCCCTGGAACGTACTCAACTCGCTTTTCTTGGAAACCAGCACGAAAAACCCCTACCAGTTTCTGCCCGACACCACCGCCGCCCTCCTCACCGCCAGCCTCTACCAAAAGGGCGGCCCCGATACAGTTCGGCTGCTGCGCCCGGGGCTGCGCCAGCCCAACGTGCTTTTTATCATTCTGGAGAGCTTCACCGGCAAGTTGGTGGGCCGTTTGGGCGGCGAGCCGGGCGTTACGCCCACCCTCGACAGCCTGAGCCGGACCGGCGTGGCCTTCCGCAACGTATTCGCGGCCGGCGACCGGAGCCAGAAGGGCCTCGTGGCGCTGCTTTCGGGCTACCCCAATCAGCCCACCACCAGCATTATCAAGTACCCGCGCAAAACCGAGCAGCTGTCCCACCTGGCGCGGGTACTGCGCGGGCAGGGCTACGCCACGGCCTACTACCACGGCGGCGAGCTGGCCTTCGCCAACATGAAAAGCTACCTCGTCACGGCCGGCTACCAGCGCTTCACCGAGCGGGCCGACTTCCGGGCCCAGGACCAGAACGCCAAGTGGGGCGCCCACGACCACGTGCTGTTCCAGCGCATGCTCCAGGAGTTGCCCCGGCAGCCGGCCCCGTTCCTCGTCACGGCCTTCACCCTCAGCTCCCACGAGCCCTTCGAGGTACCCATGCGCCCCCGCTTCCCGGGCCCCGACGAGGCCAGCCGCTTCCGCAACTCGGTGTACTATACCGACCACGTGTTGGGCCAGTTCCTGCAGCAGGCCCGCCAGCAGCCCTGGTGGGCCAACACACTAGTGGTGCTGGTAGCCGACCACGGCCACCCCCAGCCCGGCGACTCGCCCAACCACGACCCGGCCAAGTTCCGGATTCCGCTCCTGCTCACCGGCGGCGCCCTGTCCCCCGCCGCCCAGGGCCGCCAGGTGCTTACCTACGGCTCCCAGACCGACGTGGCCGCCACGCTCCTGCATCAGTTGAACCTACCCGCCACCAACTTCCCCTGGAGTCGCGACCTGCTGGCCCCCGCCCCGCCCGCCTGGCCCGGCGGCGCGGCCTTCTACTCCTTCACCGACGGCTTCGGCGTCGCCACGCCCGCCGGCACCGTCACCTACGACAACGTGGCCCGCAGCGTCATCGAGCAGGATTCGGCCGTTTCCCGGCGGCAGTTGCGCTTCGGGCAGGCGTACGAGCAGGTATCGTTTGGGGATTTTTTGTGGAAGTGAGGGAGCAGCCGGGGCGAAGCTCAGGGGTATAAATGGTCCGGGCCCCATTTTCGACTGGCGCTTTAATAGGCTAGTGTGTTATGTTCTTTGCTTTTCACTGGCCTTCCGAATCGGGAAGCATACAGGTACGGGCAATAACTGAGGTGGCCTAGAGATGAGGGACAGAATAAGGACGTGTATTCCTTCTGTCCCTCATCTCTAGACCACCTCATCTAACTGGCTAAGAAACTCCCAGTGGCTTCTTCTGTCCCTCCTTCTGACTTCATCTCCGCTCGGGATCAACGTTCTCGTACCCAATCATCGTAGTACCCCTTCCCTGGCAAAAAGCAGGAATGGGGTACTACGGGCTGGTCCGACTTATTTGGAGAGGCTAATGCGATTTGTCAGGGTCTTACCGCTGGTGATGACTCGATATATATAGGTACCACTGGGCAACGCGCTGCCGTTAAATACGACGGAATGGTTTTCCCCGGCTTGTGCCACACCATCATAGAGAGTATCTACTACCATGCCCAGGGAATTATAGACCTGAATCACTACCCGCCCGCTACTGGGTACGCGGAAGTTGATCGTCGCCTCCCGCCCCGTGGGGTTAGGATACACTGCCGTCTGCAGGCTGCTCAGTTGGTCCGCCGACGTCTGAGCAGCCTTCACGGACTCCCCGGCGGTGCGCGCCGCGGGGCAATTGGCCTCCCCAGACGTGCAGGTGCCTTTCGTGGCCGTTACGTGGTAGCCCCCACCAGCCACCAAATTCCGGAAGATCACTTCGGGAGTTCCCGTCAAAGGAACCTTTACTTCCAGAGGTGTGGCAGGAGGCGAAAGGTTGGGCTGCGTTAAGGTGTAAGTAACCCCGTTCTCTGCATTGGTAACCACCAAGGCCAACGAGCTAGTCAAGGTAGTACACAGATCGGGCCGCAGAATCTGGACCTGGGGAGCAGCGGGCAGGGCATTGACGATTACATCGATTTTGGCCCGGGGGCCTTCGCATCCCGTGGTCGTCTGGCTGACGTAGTAGCTGATGGTTCCCACTGTGCTGGTGCTGGGCGTGGGCGCTCCGCCCTCCAGTAGCGTATAGGTGCTACCACTCAAGGTGTACCACTTCAACCCCGTACCTGTGGCGGTCAGCGCCACGGCCGCCTCATTCTGGCAATAGGTCACGTTGGCAACGCCCGGCGCTGCGGGCAGGGCATTGACGATTACATCAATTTTGGCCCGGGGGCCTTCGCATCCCGTGGTCGTCTGGCTGACGTAGTAGCTGATGGTTCCCACTGTGCTGGTGCTGGGCGTGGGTGCACCACCCAGTAGCGTGTAGCTGGTGCCGTTATAAGTGTACCACTTCAACCCCGTACCTGTGGCAGTCAGCGCCACGGCCGCCTCATTCTGGCAGTAGGAAACATTGGCTACCTGCGGGGCATCGGGAGTCGCATTTACCTCAATGAAAAAGCTGGCGACGGGGCTCAGGCATTCCCCGAGCTGCTGGCGCACGTAATAGACGAACTTGCCGGCTATGGCCGTGCTCTGCGTGGTCGGCTGGGAGGTTAGGACAACCCCATTGACATCGGTAAACACCAGACTCGCATTAGCGGACAGGGTTACCTGGGCCGCCAGGGTGGTGGAGCTGCCGGCCGTGGCACAGACCGTCTTATTGGCGACGCCCGGGGCCAGCGGGTTCGGGTTTACCGTCACCTTCACCGCATCTGTTTGCGTGCAGCTAGTCCCCTTTTTGGTAACGCTCACAGTATAGGTAGTGGTCGTGGTGGGGCTGGCGGTAGGCTGAGCCACGCTGGTCGAGGACAAGCCCGTAGCGGGGGACCAGGAATACGTGTAGTCGGCACCGTCATCAACTTCCGGCCCGATTTGGGTGGACCCACCCTGACAGATGGCTTTGTCCAACCCGGCGTCCGCCGTCACATTAAGCTTAAGGTCCAGCTGAATGGGGTCCACAAAATCGGTCATGTTGGCCGAGGAGGACTGCGAGGATTTGGTTACGACCCACAAGGTCGAGATCTTCCCCACGCAGGTAGTCTCCACATTTTTATAGACTTCCGTGATGTTGACGGCCACCTCGGCAAACAGGTTGGGCTCATATGAAGTGCCGTTGAAGGCATCGTAGGGCAGTCCCGTGAGGGTGACGCCATTGGTGCGACCAAATGCCGCGCCGTCGGGTGGGTTGCTAATGGAAACCCAGTCGTAGGCGTTCACGCCCACCTGCTTCCACTCCTCATAATACAGGTTGGGGGTGGTGCCCCCATTGACAAATTCAGCAGTAACCTGAATATCACCTACCGTACGTCCCCCATTAACCCCTGCGCTGGTGAACCCCACTTTGGCCGTATTGCCGGTCGTGTTGCGGGTCAAGGTTTTCTGCAGGAACTGAAAGGCAATAAAGCTATTACCCTCCTTCGTTTTACGGTCCGCGCCCATGATAGCCCAGATGTCTCCGTTAGTAGCTTCCGAAATATAGACTAGGACATTGTTGATGTCGTCCTTGGACGGGGTGGTGCCGCCCGTTACCCACCCCACCCCATTCGGATTGGAATCAATCTTGCTGCCACCGGCGAAATTTTTGTCGGTTTTATCATAGGCATCGATGGAGTGAAAAACGCGGGTCGGATCGGCGGTGGTAGGCACTCCCCCGCTGGCGGTGAGCACGCCGCCTTTTCCGTCCGCGGCAGGTAACCAGTCCCCGGCGGCCCCAAAGATGGAAGCACCAATGGAAGGGAAGTAGGCAATTAAGTCGCCGTCAATAGCAAAGCCCGTCGTGCCGGTTCGGGTGGGAGCTGGAATGGGTACCGGCGCTACCCCCGCAGGCACTGATTGCGCGAAGGCTGGGGAGTTAAGCAAAATCAACGCGGTTAACAGGGTCAAGGCCCGCCGAGCCGTGTCAGAAAACTGTAGCGTCAGAAAGGCAGATAAGGTGTGGAAAATGGTTTTCATGGTGGTACAGGTTGGCTTCTGATGGATATCGAATCCTTTAGCAGAGGGCTGCTGAGCAGCTTGCCGGGAACAATCAGGAGCTATCCCTGAGTTGTGGAGCCCCGGACCGGGAAAGAAATAGCTAAGGGGCCAGGCCAGAATCTTATTGCGAGTATCTCGCAGGGCCATTCAGTGTAAAACAATGGCCCAACTCCCCTCCTTAGAGAGCAACCGTGAGGGGCCAGGTACAAGCCTTAACTAGCGGGTAAGGTGGGGCAGCACTCGTCTCGCAAAAGAGCAGGCCGGAATAGACAGCGTGAACCACTAAGAGCATGTTTGGGAATTAGTGGGCTGTAGCTCGGCGTAAAGTCATGGTCAAGTTGGCGACCAGCAGCCACGCGGCATGGCTGGCCGTTGTGCGC